>JAGATP010000005.1 GCA_017621155.1 Clostridia bacterium | reverse complement strand
TGGTCTTGGAGAGAATGCCGTAAGACCAAAGGGTCTCGTCGAGATCTCTCATGTATTCGGAAATTCTCGTCTTCAACGTGCCGAAGTAATGATCTTCGAGCTCCTGTCCCCTCGTGGGACGAGCGCCGAACAGCGTTCTGCCCGTCAAAAAGAGATCCTTTCTCTTTTCGTAGACCTCCTCGTCGATGAGGAAGTACTCCTGCTCCGGGCCGACAGTCGTCGAAACTTTGCTGCACTCGATGCCGAAGAGCTTCAAAATTCTCTTCGCCTGCGTGTCGAGCGCCTTCATGGATTTTAACAGGGGAGACTTTTTGTCGAGGGTCTCACCCTTATAGGATACGAATACGGTGGGAATGTAGAGGGTTCCCTCTTTGACGAATGCGGGAGAGGTGGGATCCCATGCGGTATAGCCGCGCGCCGCACACGTTGAACGAGAACCGCCCGAGGGGAAAGAAGAAGCGTCCGGCTCTCCGACGATCAGGCTCTTTCCCGAAAGCTGCATGATGACCTTGCCGCCGTCTGCCGGCTCAATGAAGCTGTCATGCTTTTCGGCGGTCAGGTTGGTAAGCGGCTGAAACCAATGGGTGTAGTGCGTTGCGCCCTTGGAAACTGCCCAGTCCTTCATCGCCTGTGCTACAGGGCCTGCAATCGACATTTCAATCGCCGCGCCTGTTTCAATCGTCTTCTTCAAGGATTTGTACACTTCCTTGGGAAGGGAGGAACGCATGACCGAGTCGTTGAATACGTTGGATCCGAAAATTGCGGGTACGTCCATGTTCTTTATTTTTCTCCTTCAAAAATGAAATTTTAACAAATTTACTCTCTCTTCGCGCTGTAAAAGCATCGCCGTTCGATTGACTGTCCCTATGATAGCACTTTTTTTTTCATTCGTCAAACAAATCGACGCACTTCTTCTTTTGCGGTTTTTTATGTGCAATATAACTATCTCTTATGAATGTATTTTGGAAAGCGGCAAAGAAAAAAGAACCCCGAAAGGTTCTTTTTTTCCTTAGAAAATCCAGATTTTCTTCTTGACGATGACGCAAACAAGGTCGATAATCCACACGAAAAACGCGCCGGGAATGATGCAAAGGATACCTACCACAAGGTTGACGACGGACTTGTTCGCTACACCGTAAATAATACGGTAAACTGCCCATACAATGTCAAGAGCGGGGATGCAGAGAATGAGCTTTACGATCCAAGGAAGATCATCCATTGCCTTGAGCAAATCTTTCATGAAGCTGCCTCCTATAACATAAATATTTCTTTTCCGGAAGCGATGTTCATCATATCGGGAAACCAACCGATCAGCGCGCCAAACGGGATCCATACGATTCCCAAAAGGACGTTTTTCGGCGTCTTTTGGCAAATTCGATAGATCGAATAAAAGATTCCGTCCAGCACGGGAAGGGCGAGGACGAGCCTCCACCTCCAATCCAAACGATTGATCCAAGCGATATAACCCATAACGCCTCCTTCAATCTTTATTATAATACAAAATTCATAACATTGCAATTATTTTTTGACATAATCTGCGATTATTTTACTCTTTTGCGGAGAATATCCCCCACGTCGAGGGAAAAAGGCGGATAAATCCTGTAAATTCCCTGCACGAGCTTTGCGTCCTCCGTCGTCTCTCCGTTGGGAGCGACAATTTTTCCGACCGAAAAGCGACCCGTTTTAGTCGGAGAGAGCACTTCGAGCACGTCGGAAGAGAAAAAGCGGTTTCGCATTTCGACGAGCGCGCAGTCCCCTTCTTTTCCCACGACCGTACCGATAAAGGCGCACGTTCCCTTGGATTGAGAGTCCGAATAATTGACCGTCTTTTTGTTCTCTCCCAAAAGGTACGCCGTGGTATAATCGCGGTGCGCCGCACAGAGAAGCTCTCTTTCAACGGCTTCGGAATATCCCTCGTCAAAGGCTCTCCGATAGGCATTGACTACCGTCGCTAAATAATATTCGCTCTTCATTCTGCCCTCGATTTTAAACGAGCAGATTCCCGCTTCTTTCATCTCGTCCAGGTGCGCCGCCATATTCAGATCTTTGCTGTTTAAAAAAAACGTTCCCCGCTCCGTCTCCTCGACGGAAAGATAGCCGCCGTCCTCCCCGACGCCGCTCTTTCGGATATCGTATTGCCAACGGCAAGCCTGCACGCAAGCCCCTCGGTTGGACTCTCTGCCGTCCAGATAGTCGGAAAGCAGGCATCTGCCCGAATAGGAAATGCACATCGCGCCGTGCACGAAGGCTTCCAGCTCGACGTCGGGAACGGCGTCGTGAATTTCCTTGATTTCTTTTAAGGAAAGCTCCCTCGCAAGCACCACGCGGGAAATCCCCTGCTCCTTCCAAAATTTAACCGCCATGACGTTCGTCGTGTTCGCCTGCGTGGAGAGATGAAGGGTCAGAGCGGGTGCGGCGTTCTTCATGCAGTAGACGACGCCGGGATCGGAGACGAGGACGGCGTCCGCCCCGATGGAAGAAAGGTATTTCGCATACCGTTCCAGAGCGGCGAAATCCCCGTTTTTCGCAAAGATATTGGCGGTGACGTACACCTTCTTGCCGAGGGTGTGGGCATAGTCCACCGCATTCTTTAACTCCTCGTCGGTAAAGTTATCCGCGAGCGAACGGAGGGAAAAGAGCTTTCCCCCCAGATAGCAGGCGTCCGCGCCGAAGTAGAGCGCCGTTTTGAGTTTGGAAACATTGCCCGCAGGGGCGAGTAATTCGATCATAGCTTTTGACTGACGGCGACTCCCTCGCCGATTTCGTACAGTTCGGTATTCATTTCCCCGTCGTTTTTCACGGTTTCGAGATATTCTTGAAGGTGCAACACGAGCATTTTTCGCTTTTTGGGAACCTCGTACCTGCCGTTGACCCAGCCGTAGAGCAGAACGTCATCGGCATACAGCACGCCGTTTTGTCTTAAAAGCCGTTTTAAATGGGGATAATATTTGACGTATTGCGCCTTCGGCCCGTCCAGCAAAATAAAGTCGAAGGGATGAGACAAGGTGGGGAGAATTTCCGCCGCGTCTCCCGTCAGCAGGGAAATTCGATCAAAACCGAGGCTTGCAAACAGCCTGTTCGCCCTTTTTGCGCTTTCGGCGTTTTTTTCTATCGTGACGATCTCCGCACCCGTCGCCTCTTCCATGGCGGCGGCGGTAATACCGACCGCCGTGCCGATTTCGAGAATGCGTTCAGGCTTGAGGGCGGCAACCCGCTCCAACAGGAAGGAGAGCCCGTCGTCCTCCATGGTGGGAATCCCCTCTCTGAGCGCGGCAACGCGCGCCGCCGCAAGCCGTTCGGAAAGAGGCAGGGGCAAACAGCGCCCAAACAAAAAGGGATTGGGAAGGCTTGTTTTTCCGAAAACGCCCAGACCTTCTTCGTATTTCTTTTTTGCGGTGCGGTACAGAAGATCGATCCTTCTCGCACAAGGCCGCGCTCCGATTGCGGGGAGAGAAAGGATCTGAGACAAACGAGCGTATGCCTCTTCAAAGCGGGGCAACAGCTCCCCTCCGCTCCCGTCGTCAAATTCCGAGCCGTAGGAAAACGCGACGCTCGGACAGGGAATTTCAAGAAAGCGGCAAAACGCCCTGACGCTTTCCTCGTCCTCTCCCTTTAGCGTAAGACCGGGAAGCTCTTTCACCCAAAAGAAGTCGCTCTCGGGAACCAAAGTCAGCTTCATCAGATTTCCTGTACGACGGGTACGATGAGGGGAGACTGCTTCGTCTTTTTGAAGATATAGTTCTTGACCGTCTTGCGAACGGCGGCGGCGAGCTCTCCCGCCGAAACGGAGGGATTGGAATCCACCACGTTTTCAACGATTTCCGCAATGTCGCGCTCGTAATCGATCTTATCGGAGTGGAAAAAGCCGCGTAAAATGACTTTCACCTCTCCGACGAGGAAGCCCGAAGAGACCGCCATTGCGAGAATGACCGTTCCTTCCTCCCCCATTCGCCTTCTGTCCTTTAAGATGTCCGAATCGGCAAGGTCTTCGAGGTCAGACCCGTCAATGAGCCTTGCCCCTCCCGCAAACTTTTCGCCGTACTTCATGGAGTTTTCCGTAAGCTCGACGGTACAGCCGATTTCAGGAATGAGAATGTGTTCGGCAGGCATTCCGAGCTCTTCCGCGAGCATGGCGTGCCGCTTCAAGTGGCGGTACTCCCCGTGAACGGGAATGAAGAACTTGGGATTTAAGAGGGAATGCAGAATTTTATGCTCCTCGATGCAGGCGTGTCCCGAAACGTGAATCGCCGAAAGGCTTTCGTAGACGACCTTTGCGCCCCGCTGATAGAGCTGATTGATGACGCGATACACCATCTTTTCGTTGCCGGGAATGGGGCTTGCGGAGACGATGACAGTATCGTTCGCGCCGACCGTCACCTCTTTAAATTCTCCCGCAGCCATGCGCGTCAAGGCGCTCATCGGCTCGCCCTGGCTTCCCGTGGAGAGAATGACGAGCTCGCGATCGAAGAGGTTTTTGGTCTTTTCGACGTTCACGAGCACCCCCTCGGGAATGTGCAGCTCGCCGATTTTGACGGCGGCGTCCACGACGTTGAGCATGCTCCTGCCCGAAAGGGCAACCTTTCTCCGGTATTTGACGGCGAGATCGATGATCTGCTGCAATCTGTGGACGTTGGAGGCAAAGGTCGCAATGATGATTCGCCTGTCCCCGTTTTCGCTGAACAGATGGTCAAGGGTCGTTCCGACCACCTTTTCGCTCATGGTATACCCGGGGCGCTCGATGTTCGTGCTCTCGTCGAGCATCAAAAGAACGCCTTCCCGTCCGAGCCTTGCGATCGTCGCAAGGTCGATGGGTTCACCCGCCACGGGAGTTAAATCGATTTTAAAGTCGCCGCTGTGGTAAACGACGCCGCACGGCGTGCGAATGGCAAGCGCGAGCGCGCCCGCAATCGAGTGGTTGACGCCGACGAACTCCACTTCGAAGAAGTTGCCGAGCTTGACCACGTCGCGGGGCTTGACGACCTTCTGCACGGTGTTGTTGACCCGATG
>JAGATP010000038.1 GCA_017621155.1 Clostridia bacterium | reverse complement strand
GTGGACGGTATGCGTGAGCAGAATATTGACATCTACTACCGCTTTATCGGCAAAATTGAGTAAAAACAAGGATATGAGTGCCTATGCAAATGGGCGTAGGCACTCGTACATAACCAATATCTTTAAGTACGGGAAACGGGACTCAATTATCCCGAGACGGAAAAGCTCATCGCCATGTCCGAACTATTCGAGGTGACGGTCGATTGGCTCTTAAACGGCAGAGAGGAGAATGCAGGGAGAAGAACTTGGTACTATCCCCATTTCTCCTATCAGAGCAAGAAAAAAATCGGCAATCTTCCGCTCGTCTGCGTGGGGAAAAACGCAAAGGGCATCATTGCCGTCGGCTTGACGGCTAGGGGCGTGATTGCGATCGGCTTGCTTCCCATCGGCTTGTTCGCCGTCGGGGTGTTGCCCATCGCCCTCTTCGCCGTCGGAAGCATTGCTTTGGGACTCGTCTCCGCAGGCGGCATCGCGATCGGCGGGGTGGCGTTCGGCGGAGTCGCGGTGGGGATTCTCTCCTTCGGGGGGCTTTCCGTCGGGATCGGCGCGATCGGCGGAGCTGCCTTCGGACAATTTGCCCGCGGGGGATACGCAAACGGGGTCTATCTTGCGATCGGCGACGTGGCTGTCGGAAACATTGCCCTCGGCACGACGAAAGCAACGGGAAGACTCTATTCCCTCGTCGCGGAGAATTTTTCCGCCGTGTACGGGGAAGTCGCCGCGCTGTTAAAAGAGCAAGTCCCACCCCTATTGAAGGCGTTTGAGGACTTTTTCCTCTCCTTCTTGCTCTGATTGTTCGGGCGAAAACGCCCTTCTAGGCAGGAACGCTTTCAATTGCAAACGAAGGGGATTGCGCCTCGAAACTCTTTGAATGAAAAACGGCAGGTTGGGTTTGAAAACTTCAACCTGTCTTTTTTTACGGGCGTATTCCTGAAAGAGAGCTTTTTTTTCGTTTCCCTCTTGACAGAAACGCAATCCTGTGCGATAATATGCTTGAACTTTCTCGTACGGAAAGATGTGTTGTAACTTGTTGTCAATGCGTACTTGTAAAAGAGCCCAAAGGAGGGAGCATGGACGTAAAAAAAGAGCTTTTAAAGATAAATACCTTCTTGGAAGAGTGTTTATGGATGGATTTTGATTATGGAATCATATGCGATTATTTGATTGAATTATTCGGCTGCATAGATCGATCCTTTCCTGAAGACGCCATAAAGATTAAATTTGTGTGCCCGCATTACATTTCAACGACGTTTTATTTTTCCAAAGCAGATGACCTTCCGTTTATTGAATTGGTGGAGGAGCAAGAGCAAATTGCAAAATATGTAAAAATGGGTTTAGAAGAAGGGGATTTCGTCTTTCAAATTCATGCAGATGAGTGTGAGAATCCGATCATTATTGTTGCGCAGTCGGTCGAATGCGAAATCATAAAACATCCTTTTCGCCGAAACAAGGACGACGGGGAAGCAGGTTGCTTGAAATTTTAGGGAGTGTTTCGGTGGAAGAAGAAATTTATACCAAAAAAGATGTCGTCGCCTCTTTGGAATACGGCGAGCGTATGCCGATGCTGGGTGTAGTCTGTGGATGGATGTTAGTGATTTTGGGAATTTTTTTAGGCATTCTTCCTTTTTGCGGTGCCCTGTCGCTCGAGGCGGATGAAGTCGAGGATATGATGATCGCTGTTTTTATAGCTCTTCCTTTTTCGATAGCATGCGGGTGCTATCTTCTGATTTGGTACTATCGATGGAATCGCAAGGTAGACCTATGGCTACAAGATGCCGTGCATTTAGAGGCAAAATGCGAGGAGATGAGTAGATCGCGCATTGGAAGATCCGGCACCGGCTATAAAATCTTAGTGCGGTTTCGCTACGACGGCAAACGGCGGACGGTATACAGCGGGAGAAGAAGAAAGGGAAAGTTGATGACGGAGGGAGGATTCGGAGGAATCTATTATTACTATGCGGGGCGGGTTGTGGATATTTTATACTCTCCGAAGTATGATCAGGTCATGCTGTTGCGCCTTCCCGAACGGCGAAAACGTAGAAAAAACAAGAAAGAAAAGCAAAAGGGCGAAAAGAAATCGAAGAAACAAGATAACGCATCTTAAAGAAAATCGGATAGAGACTTTCCCAAAAGGAAAAAGCATTCGAGCGCCCCGAAGCAAAAAGCTTCGGGGCGCTCCGTTTTTTGTCGGGCGTGCTTTCGAAAAAAATAGCCGCGCATCAGCGGTTATAAGCAAAAAGCTATCCATTTTAATAAAACGCAAGATAAAATCCTGCAAAATCGATATAAAACGCAGGATAATTTTAAATAATAAGCCTATCATACGCGTTTTACGTTGAAAATGTTTAGAAAAAATTAAATTTTAGAAGGCATATTCTTTGGCAAGGACGAAAAAATGCCGCGAGATGATTACAGGAACATTGTCATATAGATAGAGAGATGAAGGATAAGCCCACACACAAGAATTTTTCTGATAGCATATTTCCCAAAAGGCAAGTTGTATCATGACGAAATTGCACGAAAAGGCAATCTTTATATATAAGAATTTGCACGAAAAGGCAAATTGTAAGATTGGGGGAGGAATCATTTAAACGAGCGCAAATGGAAAATCGATACAACTAGAAGAGCCCCTATGAAGCGAATCGACAGTGTGGGGGACAAAAGCGCAAAAAAAGATGGCGCAAGTTGATTCTTTGAACCGAAAATCACTTTACATTTCCAAAAAAACAGGATATAATAGGAAAAAACAGAAAAGGCGTTGAGAAGGACACGGCTTTTTTCCCATCTTTCGTACAGAGAATTCCCGTTTGGTGAGAGGGAAGAAAAAGAAGAAAAGAGTTATCCCCTTTGAGCCGACGGGGCGAAAGACAAGTAGTCTCGTACGGGGTCGCAGCCCGTTATCCCATGCGGCAAATGTCAGTTTGTTTTGGTGGTCAGAAACCCGTGTGTTGTTCCAAAACGCACGGTTTTTTTTATCCCGAAACGTTCCGGAGGTTTTTATGTACAAGAAAGTTGACACATCCATGAACTTCGTCGAGCGAGAAAAAGAGATCATCGAGTTCTGGAACGAGAACGACGTGTTCGGCAAGAGCGTCAGAAAGAACGAGGGCGCATCCGAATTCTCCTTCTATGACGGCCCGCCGACCGCCAACGGCAAGCCTCACATCGGGCACATTCTCACCCGCGTCATGAAGGATATCATTCCCCGCTATCAGACCATGAAGGGGAAGCACGTTCTTCGTAAGGCGGGCTGGGACACGCACGGACTTCCCGTCGAGCTGGAAGTCGAAAAGCTCCTCGGCATGGACGGCAAGCAGGACATCGAAAAGTACGGCATCGAGCCCTTCATTCAGAAGTGCAAGGAATCCGTCTGGAAGTACACGGACGAGTGGAAAAAGATGTCCGATCGCGTGGGCTATTGGGTGGATATGGACAATCCCTACGTCACCTATCACGACGACTACATCGAGTCCGAGTGGTGGGCGCTCAAAGAGATTCACAAAAAGGGACTTCTCTACAAGGGACACAAGATCGTTCCCTACTGCCCTCGCTGCGGGACGGCGCTCTCCTCTCACGAGGTGGCGCAGGGCTATAAGCTCGTCAAGGAGAACTCCTGCACGGCGAGATTCAAGCTTGTCGGGGAGGAGAACAAGTATATCCTCGCATGGACGACGACCCCTTGGACGCTTCCCTCCAACGTCGCGCTCTGCATGAATCCGAACGAAAATTACGTCGAAATCGAGGTCGACGACGGCACGCATTACATCATGGCGGAAGCTCTCGTCCCTTCCTATTTCGAGCAGTTCAAAGTCGTGGACAGAAAGAAGGGAATCGAGTACGAAGGCACGAAGTACGAGCCCCTCTTTACCGAAGCGAAGTCCACCCTCGAAGCCTCGAAAAACGAGTGGAAGAGGGTGTACGAGGTCGTCTGCGACACCTACGTCACCTTGACGGACGGCACGGGCGTCGTACACATCGCCCCCGCCTTCGGTGCGGACGACTACAACGTCGGCAGAAAATACGACCTTCCCGTCATCTCCATGGTCAACGAGCAGGGCAAATTCGACGCGAGATTCCCTGCGCTCGACGGACTCTTCATCAAAAAGGCAGACCCCGTCGTCCTCAAATTGTTGAAGGAGAGCGGAAAGCTCTTTAAGGTCATCCCCTTCGAGCACGACTATCCCCATTGCTGGCGGTGCGACACCCCGCTCATGTACTATGCCCGCTCTTCCTGGTTCATTAAGGTGACTGCGGTCAAGGACAGGCTGATTGCCGCCAACCGTTCCGTCAATTGGATGCCCGAGACCATCAAAGAGGGGAGAATGGGCAATTTCCTCGAAAACGTCATCGACTGGGGGCTCTCCCGCGATCGCTATTGGGGAACGCCTCTTCCCGTCTGGGTTTGCCCCGATTGCGGCAAAATCCACGTCATGGGCTCGAAAGCCGAGCTCAAAGAGCTTTGCCACGTCGAAGGGGACATCGAACTGCACAGACCCTACCTCGATAACCTCACCATGGATTGCCCTTGCGGCGGCAAGATGAAGCGGACGCCCGAAGTCATCGACTGCTGGTTCGATTCGGGCTCCATGCCCTTTGCGCAGTATCATTATCCGTTCGAAAATCAGGACGTCTTCAAGGAGACCTTCCCCGCCGACTTCATTTCCGAGGCGGTCGATCAGACGAGAGGTTGGTTCTATACCCTGCTCGTCATCTCCACCATTCTCTTCGACTGTGCGCCCTTTAAAAACTGCATCGTCCTGGGACACGTCAACGACAAAAACGGCATTAAGATGAGCAAGCACAAGGGCAACGTCGTCGATCCCTGGTCTGTCCTCGACGTGCAGGGCGCAGACGCCGTCCGCTGGTATTTTTATACTTCCTCCGCGCCTTGGCTTCCTTCCCGCTTCTCGGGAGAGAACGTCTCCGAGGGACAGAGAAAGTACCTCGGCACCCTCTGGAACACCTACGCCTTCTTCACGCTGTATGCGGAGATCGATGGGTATAACCCCGCCGAATATCGATTGGAGGACTGCAAGCTGACCCTGATGGACAAGTGGATTTTGTCCAAGCTCAACACCTTGGTCGATCTCGTCGATCGTCACCTTGCCGCTTACGAGATCACGGAAAGCTCCCGCGCATTGCAGGATTTTACCGATTTGCTCTCCAATTGGTACGTGTGCCGCGGCAGAGACCGCTATTGGGGCAACGAGATGACGGAGGACAAAAAGGCTGCCTATACCACCCTTTATACCGTTCTCACGACGCTCGCCAAGATTTCCGCTCCTTATACGCCTTTTATGTCCGAGATGATCTACTGCAACCTCGTCACGCCCTTCTTTGCAGACGCACCCATCTCCGTTCACCTCTGTTCCTTCCCCGAGGCGGATTTGTCCAAGGTGGACAAGGAGCTTGAAAAGGGAATGGACAGCGTGCTCGACATCGTCGTGGCGGGCAGAGCCGCACGCAACGCGGGCAACGTCAAGAACCGTCAGCCCCTCTCCGAGCTTTTCGTCGTCACCGACAGAGAGCTTGACTTAAACGACGAGCTCAAAGGGATCGCTGCGGACGAGCTCAACGTCAAGTCCTTCAAAGAGGGGAAAGACGCCAACGAATTTATCTCCTATCAGCTCAAGCCTCAGCTCAAGACGCTCGGCAAAAAGTACGGAAAGCTCGTCAACGCCATCCGCACCTTCCTTTCTTCGTGCGATACGCGCGCGGTCGTCGAAGCCGTCAAGGACGGCGGTATCTTCGAGACGGAGCTGGAGGGAAGCAAAGTGTTCCTTTCGGAGGAAGACCTTCTCATCTCCACGGCGTCCAAGCCCGGCTTTGTCTCCGCCGTGAATGCGGGCATTACCGTCGCTCTCAACACCAATCTCACGGAAGCGCTGATTGCCGAGGGCATCGAGCGCGAGCTCGTCTCCAAAATTCAGACCATGAGAAAGGAAGCGGGCTTCGAGGTGACTGACCGCATCGCCGTCTTCTATGAAGGAGAGGGAAGAGCCAAAGAAGTGCTCGCCTCCGCGGCGTTTGCCTCCGACGTCCTCGCCCTTTCCGTCACCGAAGGAAGAGGAGACGGTTATACCAAGGAGTGGGACGTCAACGGCGAAAAGGTGACGCTCACCGTCGTCAAACAGTAGAGAAACGAACATCCGAGCGCTTGCGTTCGGGTGTTTTTCTTGTTTTCCCGTTGACAGACGAAAAAAATCATGGTATACTGATGGTATGAAACGGAATACGATGCGCATCTTCGCCCTCGCGGGAATTTTGGCTTTTCTCGTCGGCGCGTTGGTGCTTTTGGAGGCCTTGGTCTGGAACAGGCTCTCCGTACAATATCATTGCGCGTTTGTCCTCACGGACGAGGACGGCAACATCAAGGAGGAAAGTGCGCTCGATTCTGCCTCCTTTTTGGAGGGCGCGCCGATGCAGTATCTCTCCCTCGGCGGGGAGAGCAGCCGCGTTGCGGCAAAAAACGGCTACGGCTATAAATTTCTCGGCTGGTCGGACGGGAAGACTTCCCTTGCAAGGACGGACAGACCCTTTCAAAACGAGGAATACACCGCCTACTTTACCTACGACTTGGGAGCGCTTCCCTTTCTCCTCTTCGAAGAGGGCAACCTGACCCTCGTCTCCGAGGAGGGCGAAGTGCTTTCGACCTATCCCGCCTCCGTCAGAAAGGAAGAGGTCAAAACGGGCTACCCCGCCTATAAATATCCCTATCGCCTGACCTTCGACTGCGCAAGAAGCTATTACGGCGCTTCTTCGGTGGAGTGGCAGCTCCTTCCCGTTTCCGAAGACCCCACGCTCCTTCGCGATCTCTTTGCCTACGAGCTTTCCTCTGTCTTAAACGAGAATACTCCGACGAAGGGCAATCTCGTCCTCTTCCTCGAAGAGGGGAAGTATGCGGGCGTCTGCCTGCTCGCGCCGAACTTTTTGCCCGATTCCGCCTTTGCCTTCGAGAGCGGCAGGGGAGAGAGCATCGGCTTGGAGACGCTGGATGCGCAGGTGTACGGCGCGATTCTCCTCTCCGGCGAACAGTACGGGCTTCCCGATCACTACTATAAAATCAACAAATCGCAGCCCTACGTGGGAAACGTCGTCATTCCCTACCTTTACGACTGCATCTTTTCGGACGGGTCGGAGGAGCTTGTCTCCGCCGTCCTCGATCTGCCCTCGGCGATCGACTGCTATCTCCTTGCGGAGTACATGAAGAACACCTCGGCGGGAGAAAAGGGGGTGCTGCTCGAATATCGGGACGGAAAGATCTATTTTCTTGCGCAGACGTGCTTTACCCTTTCCGCGGGCTTGGATAGAAGGACGGGGGTGGAAGGATCTCTTTACGATATTTCCCTTTCGACGGGGGAAGAGCAAAACGAAGAATACGGCTATCCGCAGTACATTCTCTACGGGCTTTCGAAGCTCGATTGGTTTCGATCAAAAGTTGGGGAGCGGTGGCGCGCGCTGTCCGCTTCCGGCGAAATCGAGGCGGCGCTGCAAAAGGCGGAGGCGCTCTCGCAAAGGGCGGAGCGACAGCTGTCCGCCGACAAGGAAAAGTATCCCTTTTACAGTGTTTCCAACGAAATGCGCGTCAAAGAATGGGCGTATTACGACGGCAAAATCAAGCAATATACGTATCGGGAACACGTTGATGCTCTCCTTGCTTGGCTGAGAGAGAGAAAGACGGTGCTCGACGAACTCTATCGGGAGGACGCATGAACTTCAACTTCTTGTTTGCAACGAAAAAGAGGCGGATTGCCTTTGTGGCAATCATGCTTGCCCTGTTCCTTTTGGTAGGGACGCTCTCCCTGTTTACCTATCGGCTGATGAAGGTAAAATACAGCGTTTCCCTTTGGGACATCGACGAGAACGGCGAATATTACGAGGTTTCGTCCGATCTCGGCGTCTCTGCCGACTTCGGCTATATCGACGGCGGGTATCAGGCGACCGTCTACGTGGACGATTTTATGGAACTCTATACGGTTAAGGCGTATGCCAACGAGGGCTATCGCTTCTGGAAGTGGAGCAACGGCTCGACCAATCCCGAGCTTCGCTCGTGGATGCACTTCGGCATCGACGCTACGGCGTACTTCGTGCCCGATCGGGACAGCGACGCGCCCTCTCTCAACGTGAGGGGGGAGGAAGTCTCGCTGACGACGCGCACCGAAAAGACGTGGAAGAGCGTTGCCTATGCTTCTTCGCCCTTAGGAAAAGGCTCTCTCGTCGAGACGGATTACGGCTATCTTCTCTCTTTGAAGGAACGGACGGAAATAGCGGGCTTGGGCGAAGCGCACGCTCTTCTCTTGTTAAAATCGACGAATGCTTCGGATACCCTGTCTCTCCTTGCGGGACTTTCCCTTGCGGAAGTATCCCACGCGAGCTACGAGCTCTTTGAGGGGACGACCTATCGGGGACTGTATATAGCGGTCGCTTCCCTTTCCGCACAGCCAAGCGTCTCTTTGAACGAAGGGAATGAAAGGGGAAAGGCGATTGCTTCCCGTCTTTCTACGGGAGTGATGACGGTAGACGGAAAGACGATTCCCTATCTGAAAGGAGAAAAGGTCTCCTCTTCTCTCACCGTGGAAGCGTTTCCTGCGCTTACGCTTTGCCCCGAAGCGATCCGCAGAAACGAGTGCTTTTATCTCGGGACGAAGCCGCCCTGCTATGAAGGAACGCAGGGACAGGAGCTAAATCAGTTCCTTGAAAACGACGTCGTTCTGTTTGGACGGTATAACGAGGCGCTTTCCGATTATCTGCGCACCCTCCGTCAGACGGAGCAGACCCTGCGCGAACAGTTTCAATAGAGAACGATCCCTGAAAAAACGCCGAGCTTCGGCGTTTTTTTTGAAAAAAGGACAAATTCACTTTACTTTTTTTGCATCATTTTGTATAATTGGACTGTTATGAGAATTGCGCAAAATTGGCAGGATTATGCAATCATTGCCACGGGAGACGGATATAAATTGGAACGGTGGAAGGATATTTATCTCCTTCGCCCCGACCCGCAGGTCATCTGGAAGTCGCAAACAGATCTGTTTTCCTATCCGAAGCTCCATGCAATTTATCATAGGAGCGAAAAGGGCGGCGGTGCATGGGAGTTTAAAAAGCTCGTGCCCGAAAGCTGGCAGGTTTCCTATCGCGATCTGACCTTTACCGTCAAGCCCATGGGCTTCAAGCATACGGGTCTGTTCCCCGAGCAGGCGGTCAATTGGGACAAAATGCGCAGTCTTATCGAAGGCGCACATCGCCCCGTCAAGGTGCTCAACCTCTTTGCGTATACGGGCGGCGCGTCCGTCGCATGCGCCAAGGCGGGTGCGGACGTCACCCATGTGGATGCGGCAAAGGGCATGGTGGAGCGCGCGGGGGAGAACGTCAGGCTCTCGGGCGTGGACGGGAAGGTGCGCTACATCATCGACGACTGCAAAAAATTCGTTCAGCGTGAAATTCGCAGGGGCAACAAGTACGACGCCGTCATCATGGATCCGCCCTCTTACGGAAGGGGTGCAAACGGCGAGGTCTGGAAGATCGAAACGGAGCTTTACTCCCTCGTGGAGCTTTCTAAAAACGTCCTTTCCGATCACCCTCTCTTCTTTCTCATCAACAGCTATACGACGGGCTTACAGCCCATGGTGTTGCAAAATATTCTCACCCTTCTCTTTCGGGGAAGGGGAAGCGCAGAGGCTTACGAAGTCGGCATTATGACCGAGGAGGGGATTCCTCTTCCCTGCGGTGCGGGAGGCATGTTCCTTTATGAATGAAGAACTCGTCATTTTATACGAAGACAATCACATCATCGTGGTCATGAAGCCGCAGAACGTTCCCTCCTGCGGGGACGAGAGCGGGGATCATAACCTGCTCGATCAGATCAAGGCTTACATCAAGGAGAAGTACCAAAAGCCCGGCAACGTGTACGTAGGGCTCGTCCACAGGCTCGACCGTCCCACGGGCGGGGTCATGGTTTACGCCAAGACCTCGAAGGCGGCTTCCCGCCTTTCCGAGCAGATGCGCAGCGGAGACTTCGAAAAGAAATATCTGACCGTCCTTTGCGGCACGCCCGAAGAGGAGAGAAAGACTCTCGTGGGGTATCTGAAAAAGAACGCCGTCAACAATATGGTCTATCTTTGTCCTCCGACGACGGACGGTGCAAAGATGGCGTCCCTCGAATACAAGGTGCTCGAAAGCAAGGGCAAGTACTCCCTTGCGGAAGTGACTTTGCATACGGGAAGGAGTCATCAGATCCGCGTGCAGATGGCGGGTATCTCTCATCCCGTGTTCGGCGATATGCGTTACGGCGGGCCGGAGGCGCAAAAGGGCAGGCTCGCGCTTTGGGCGTATTCCCTCGCCTTTACCCATCCCGTCACCAAGGAACGCTTGCGTTTTCTCCTCGAACCGCCCAAGGACGAAATCCCCTGGAAGGCTTTTGACCTTTCTCAGGCGATAAATCTCAAGTAATCTTCGTAAATGACAAAGAATGGTTTGACAAACCGTTCCGTTTTGTTGTAAAATAGAATAAGTATCCTAACACAAGTTGCAGGAGCAAATATTGCATGAAAAAGAAAATCATTACAGCACTCACAACGACGGCAATCGCCTGTTCCGCTTTTGCTTTTCCCTTTTCCGAGGTGAAGGCAAGCGCGGCAACGTACAATTCTTCCGATCTCTTTGTCGTGACGGACGCCGAATTTACGACGGGGACGGAAAACGGTGCGACTTACTTTGCCGTTGATTTTGCAGACGACTCCAAAGCGGAGTACAAGCAGTCCATGGCGCTCGAATGGATGGAAAGCGCTTCCGAAAAGGGGTATTTCTCCCTCGAGCTCGGCTTTGCGGACTTCTCCTTCGATTCCTTTACGGTGGCGATCGAGAGCGAACAGAAGAGCATTACCTCGGACAACAAGACGACGAACGAGATTACCTTTACGAAGAGCGGCGTTTCCGTCAACGGCGGCGAAGAGGTCGCCATGTCCTTCTCCGACGTGAAGATTTCGCTCGCGGAGGGGACGGAGTCCGGCTCTTACGAGGTCATCGTCAACGGCGTCGAGGTCGGTACGTTTGAAAACATCGGAAGGAAGTACGCAAAGTACGTTTCCTCCTCTTCGGATACGCCTATCGTTCCCTTGACCCTTGCTTCCGAGGGAAGCGGCACCGTGCTCGTCAAGAGCCTCAACGGTCAGAGCTTTTCTTTGACGGACGGAAAAATTACCGACAATGCGGCTCCCGTTTTCGTCGTCAACGAAGAGGTCAGAAGCTTCCTTTTAGGCTATACCGTCGATTTTGACTACGTTGTTCTGGACGTCTGCGACGAGACGACGGAAAAGACGCTCTCCTGCCTGCAATACGGTAAGGATGAGGCGACGACCCTCACTTCTTCCACGATTATCTTCGAGACGGACGTGTACGATACCTACCAAGCGGAGTTTTTAAACGTCACGGCTAAGGTTTCCGACGAGAGCGGCAACGAAAAGGAGTTTGACCTTGCTTGGTATGCCCGTCCTTCCGACGTCAAGAATTTCGACGGCAAGGATTATTTCTCCGTCGTCCGCAATCAGGTCGGCGCGCGATACGTCGGCACGCAGGCGCAGTACGAGCGCTATCAGGAAGCCATTGAAAAGGCTGCCGACGGCGTCACGGTCGGATCGAGCTCTTACGTCAACTTCCCCTCCATGAAGGATCTCATCGAGGATGACGATACCGCTTACGAAGACTTCAAATTCACGATTTACTATAAGACGGAGACGGGTTCTTCCGTGTCCTCTGCGACTTCCCTCACTTCTTCCGGGCTTCGCCTTGCGGCGTCCAGCGCCGGCAAGTACGCGGTGAAGGTCGTTGTCACCGATAAAATGGGCAATGCGATGATCGCGGACGAGGACGGCAAGGAAGTGGAAGTCACCGCTTCGAACGTGTTTGACCTCGATTCCATTCCCGTCTTTACGTATACGGTCTACAACTACGGCGTTTCCGTCGAGAACGTCACCACCGTCAAGACGGGCTACATCGACGCGACGATTTCCGCATCCGCCTTTACCATCAACGCGGTCAGCGGCTACGACGCGGTGTACAAGCTCTACTATTTCGACAACGTTGCCTATCACGAGGCGACGGGCGAATACATCGGCAGCAAGCAGCTTTCCGCCGACCCCGCCGCTTATAAGGATTATTTCGACGAAATCGACCCTTACAACAGCGCGATCAAGGAAGAGGACGAGGCGTGGAGCTCCACGGAC
Organism: Clostridia bacterium; assembly: GCA_017621155.1. GTDB lineage: Bacteria > Bacillota > Clostridia > Christensenellales > Borkfalkiaceae > RGIG8762. Next base: position 7,011 of record JAGATP010000038.1, on the reverse strand, counting down.
AACGCCTATGAGTGGAGCACGTCTTCCCGCTCCTTCGTCCCGCAAAAGACGGGCTTCTACATCGTCGAGGTCGAGGTGATCGACGCAGAGCTTTACGGCGTCAGCGCGTATGCCTACCAGACCATTCAGATCATCGCCGAGCAGGATATCATCAAGGGCGAAACGACCTGGGTTCAGGACAACATCGCTTCCATCGTCCTTCTCTCGGTCGCGGCAGTTGCCCTCATCGGCATCGTCGTAGTCATCGTCATCGATCCCAAGGAAAAGGATCTCGACGAAATTGACTAGAGAGTATGTTCATACGATCCCAAACCGCCTCGGGCTTTTAATAGCCCGAGGCGGTTTTTTTGTGCAAAAGCTTGCGCTCTGCAATAGGGGCATAGCCCCTTTTGTTCTCGCATATAGTAGAGCATGAAATTATCCGACGTTCAAGCGGGACAGCGCGCGATGGTCAAAAAAATCGACGCCGATCGGGGCTTAAAGCTTCGCTTAAAGGGAATGGGCTTTTTCGAGGGCGGGGAGTTTACCCTTGTCCGCAGGAGTAGCACGGCCCTTCTCGTGGAGTGTACGGGCAGAATCTCCATCCGCATCGAAACGGCGGAAACAATCGAGGTGGAAGTATGCGCTACCTGATCTTCGGCAATCCCAACAGCGGCAAAACGACCCTTTACAACGCCCTGACCTCTTCCCATGAAAAGACGGGGAATTGGCACGGCGTGACGGTGGACAAGGCGGAAAAAGAGGTCAAAGGGGACGTCTTTTGCGACGTTCCGGGACTCTATTCTCTCAACGTCACCTCTCCCGAGGAGCTTGCCTCCGTGCAGACGCTCTCCAAAGATTGCGTCGTGCTCAACGTCATCGAGGCTTCCCTTCTAAAGCGCGGACTTGCCCTCACCAAAGAGCTCTCCCGCGAGGGATATCCCGTCATCGTGATCGTCACCATGACGGAGGAGCTCAAAAAGAGAGGGGGCTTTCTCGACGAGAAGGGGCTCTCCGCCCTTTTGGGAACGCCCGTTCTCCTTTCGGAAGGGAAGAGCGGAAGGGAGCTGCTCGCCCTCATCAAGGGGACGAAACCCAAAGTTCCGCACGTTGCGGAAATTCCCGCTTCCGTCTTTCGCCCCGGCGCGTATCGGGAGAGCAAATTCGAAGCGCTCTGCTTTCAGCCCGCGTTTTCCTTTGCTCTCTTTTTGTCCTTCGTCGCCCTCGCCTTTTTTCTGACCTTTTCGGAGTATGGCGTCGGCGCTTTCCTGAAGGGATTGGTGGAGTACGCCTTTGCCTCTCTTTCTTCTTTGCTCTCGCAGAGCATCTCTCTTTTGCCCCTTCGTTCGTTCGTCTGCGACGGGCTCTTGCTGGGGGTGGGAAGCGTCCTTTCCTTTTTGCCGCAAATTCTCCTTTTGCAGCTCTTTCTGCTCCTCATGGAGGAGAGCGGCTTTTTGTCCGTCTTTGCCTTTGCGGGGGACGGCTTTTTCCGCAAAATAGGGCTTTCGGGGCGGGCGGTCTTTTCCCTTTTGATGGGGTTTGGCTGTACGGCAACCGCCATTCAGACGTGCAGAGCGCACGAAAAAGAGATGCAAAACCGCCTGTTTTCCCTCTTTCCGTATTTGTCCTGCTCGGCGAAGATGCCCGTTTACGTCACTTTGTTTTCCTCCCTGTTTCCCCGTCCTTTTCTGCCCGTGCTTCTTTTGACGTTTTCGGGCGGCGCGCTCGCGCTCTTCTTTTCGGCGAGGAAGCAAAGCTGCGACTGCCTTTCCGCCGTGTCCGAGGTTGCGCCTCTTCGCATTCCAGACCCAAACAACCTCTTAAAATCCTTGTGTTTTTCCGCAAAAAGCTTTATAATGAAGGTAGCGGGCGTCATTCTCGCCTTTCTCCTCGTCAGCTGGTTTTTCTCCTCGTACAACTTCCAAATGCAGTTTGTGGCGAGGGAGCAGTCCATGCTGGCTTCCGTCTGCAAGGTGTTGCGCTTTTTGTTCTATCCCATGGGGATTACCGATTGGGAGATGGCTTACGCCTTTTTGGGCGGCGTCGTCGCCAAGGAGAACGTGGCGGGACTCTTAGAGCTTTTCTATCCGAATGGAACGGGGCTTCCGCTTCCCTCCCTACTCGCCTTTGCGGTGTGTATGCTCACGACGGCGCCCTGCGTGTCGGCGGTGGCTTCGCTCTCCGCAATGGTCGGAAAGAGAAGGGCGGTCGCCTGGTTTTTTCGGCAGCTACTCTTCGGCTTTTTGTTCGGATATGCGACTTACGCCCTGTGTTTGTATCCGATATTGCTTTGCTTACCGCTAATGGGGGTGCTCATTGAAGGAATTTACCGTAAACGAAAGACAATCTTTGAAAGAATTCACGGATCGTTCCTATCCGCAGGGTTCGCTCTATTTAAGTCGTCTGCTCAAGGAAAAGGACGTCAAGGTCAACGGCGCGCGCGTCGGCAAAAACGTCATGCTGGAGAAGGGGGATAAGGTCTCCTACTATACGAGTGCGAAACAGGAGGAAAAACAGCTCTTCCGCGTTTGTTACGAGGACGAGGAAATCTTGCTCGTCGATAAGGACAGCGGCGTGAACGCGGAGGCGGTCTTTTGCGCCCTTTTCGAAAGGGAGACTTGTTATTTCATTCACAGGCTCGATCGCAACACGCGGGGGCTTCTCGTCTTTGCGAAGACGAAGAGGGCGGAAACAGCTCTTTTGAAGGCGTTTAAAGACCGTACGGTCGAAAAATGCTACGAGGCGCTCTGTTTCGGTACGTTTCCTAAGCAAAGGGACGTACTGACCGCCTATCTCGTCAAGGACGAAAGGAAGGCGACGGTGCAAATTTTCGATACGCCCAAGGGAGAAAAAATCGTCACCGAGTACGTCGTGCTCGAACGGATAGGGGACATGACGAAGGTCAAAGTCATCCTGCATACGGGCAAAACCCATCAGATCAGGGCGCACCTCGCCCACATCGGCTGTCCCGTCGTCGGGGACGAAAAGTACGGCGACAATCGGGGGAATGCGGCGCACGCCTGCAAGCGGCAATGCCTGATTGCCAAGGAGCTTACCCTGCACAAAACGGGACTCAAGGCGGACGGCAAGACGTTCGTCTCTTCCTATCGCTTCGACGAAGCTCTCTCATGAGGGCTTTTTTTATGCCCTTTTCACGGAGAGAGATTGACTTTTGCGGGGTTTGATAGTATAATGAAGGGGAAATAGAGCGAAAAGAGGTTTTTATGAAGCGAATCGCGTCGTTTATCGTAAAATTCAGATATTGGATTTCGGGGGTCATTCTCGCCGTCATGGTGGCGTCCCTCTTTCTGATGGGACAGGTTTCCATCAATTACAACATTTCCGATTATCTCGACGAAAGCACGGGGACGAAAAAAGCCCTCACTGTCATGGAAGAGGAGTTTTCGCTGACGGGCAACATTCAGGTCATGCTCGAAAATATCTCCCCGGAAGAGGCGAAAGAGGTCAAAAAACAGCTCGAAACAATCGAGGGCGTCCTCACCGTCAGCTTTGACGCGGAGGACGAAAACTCCTATCGGGACGGGACGGCGCTCTTCGTCCTGATTACCGAGGGGGACGACTACTCCGCGGAGGGGACGAGAATCGTGAAAGAGGTGAAGTCTCTCTTTGCCGAGGATGCGTTCTTCGGCGGCTCGACGGTGGATAAAACCCAACAGCGGGAGACGATTACCTTTCAGATTCCCATTATTTTGGCACTCTGCATTCTCATCGCCTACATCATTCTTGTCTTTACGACGGGGTCTTGGCTCGAACCCATTCTCTTTTTGCTGACGGCAGGGGTCGCGGTCTTCATCAATCGCGGGACAAACCTCATCTTCGGCAGCATTTCCTACATCACCAATTCGATCGCAGCCATTTTGCAGCTCGCGCTTGCCCTCGATTACAGCATCATGCTGTTGCATTCGTATCACAAGAAGAAGGAGACAATTTCCGCCAAGGAGGCGATGACGGAGGCGCTCGCCGAGAGTATGCGTCCCGTTTCCGCAAGCGCGCTCACCACGATGGCGGGGCTTCTCGCCCTGCTCTTCATGTCCTTTACCATCGGTTTTGACATCGGTATGGTGCTGATGAAGGGCATCGTCATCTCCGCGATCGTCGCCTTTACCCTCTTTCCCTGCGTCATTTTGCTCTGTTCGGGTTTCCTCGATCGGACGAAAATTAAAAGAAAAAAGGCAAAAAAGGTCAGACACTCCCCCGTGGAGAAGCTGGCGTTTGCCTCTAACCGTTGGCGCATTCCCGTCAGTATCTTTGCCTGCCTTCTCATTGCGGCGGGGTTTGTCGTGCAGAGCTTCAGCGTATACACCTTTTCCGATCAGAGCGCAAACATCGGGCCCATCGTCGAGCGATTCGGCGACAACAGCGCGCTTGTCCTCGTCTATCAGAACGGCGAGGGGACAAGGGAAAAGCAGGATTTGCTCGTGAAAAAGCTCGAGGACTACACGATTGACGGCTATTCCGTCCTCAAGAGCTATACCGCCTATACGAACACCGTCCTCGAGGAGTACGACGTTCCCATGATGGTCAAAAAGTTGGAGCTTACCGAATCGGATGCGGAGAACCTCTTTGCGCTCTATCACCTGCATCAAAATCCCGACGGGATTGCCATGCGCCCGACGGAGTTTCTGAATTTTACACAGTACCTCTTGCGGGAAGACGAGGACGCAAAGCAAATGGCGAGCGAGGAGACGTCGCTCACCGTTCGCCGCCTTGCCTCCATCTACGAAATGCTCGATTCCTATCAGACGGCGGACGTCCTCTATCAAAAGCTGACCGCCGAGGAGATGAAGGGCTTTCTCGACGTCGACGAGTTTTACGTCCGTCAGGCGTACGGCATGGCGTCCTACGACAAAGTGCGGGACAAGGGCGTTTCCCTCAAAGAGATGCTCTCCTATCTCATCGAAAGCTCCGAGACGAACGATTTCGTCTCCGGGCTCGTCGATCCTTCGCTCAAAGAGGATTTGATCAAATTGCAGGAGGGGATCGAAACCTTCGTGGGGGAGGCGGCAAAGCCGCTCACGCAGGAAGAATTTAAGGAGACCCTCGCCGGGGATTACGGCGTGGCGCTGAGCTCCGCGCAGGTCTCGCTTTTGTTCCGTTTGTACGGCGGACTTACCGTGCCCGAGACCGTTCCCTTCCTTCCCATGCTCGCCTTCCTCGACGAACAGGGCTTCGTCAAAGATCAGGCGCTCTCCGAGCAAATTCAAGCCCTGAACGGCGTTTACGAGCGCATAGAGGGGCTTTGTACCTATGAAACCTTCTTCCCCGTTCTCTCTTCCGTCGTCGAAGATTTGACGGGCACAGCGCCCGAAATCGACGTGGAAACGGAAGCGGTTCGTCAGCTGTACATTCTCTACTTCTACGACGCGGGGAGAATGCCCGCGCTCTCTCTGCGGGGAATCGACCTCGTCGAGACCGTCCTTTCGGAATTGGAAAAGAGCGAATTTTTGGCTGAGAACGTCTCTTCTTCCATTGCGGCGTCATTGAAAGACGCGCAGCTCGTCTGGAATTTTTTGGACGACAAAACTGCCTGCTCTTATCCTCTGATGGCGGAACGCATTCAATCCCTGCAACGGGAGATTACCTCTCAGAGCTTTTCCGAGGAAATTTCCGAAGACCTCGTTTCGGGCGTGTATTTAAAGAGGCAAATCCTTGCGGGCACGTACGACAAGACGCCCATCGCTGCAAAGGATTTGCTGCGCTTCATTCAGGACAACAGGGAGACGAACGAACTTCTGTCCGATCGGATTACCGAAGAGATGGCGCAGAAAATCGACGACGCTGAGGCGCAGATCGAAGATGCCGAGGAGCTCTTTTTGGGCGAGCACTACACGCGGGTGATCTTTAACGTCGATCTTCCCACGGAGAGCGAACATTCCTATGCGTTTGCCGCCTACGTCAACGAATTGACGGAGGAAATTTTCGGAGGGGACGCTTATATGGCGGGAGAAATCATGTCTACTTACGATCTGCGGGAGTCCTTCTCTCATGACAGATTGCTCATTTCTGTCTTTACCCTCGTCTCTATTTTCCTCATCGTGCTGCTTACTTTCCGCTCGCTGTCCGTTCCCGCGCTTCTCGTTTTGGTCATTCAGGGCTCGATCTGGATCTGCCTTTCCGCCTTCGTGGTGAGTGCAAGTCCCGTGTTTTTCATGAGCTACATCGTTGCGAGCTGTATTCTCATGGGGGCGACCATCGATTACGGCATTTTGATGTCGTCCACCTACGTCAATGCGCGCAAAAAAGAGGGACGGGAAGAATCCCTCCGCATTGCGGTGACTGCCGCCATGCCCACCATTTTGAGCTCGGGGCTCGTCCTCATGTGCTGCGGCTTCTTCATCTTTTTCATCATCGAGCAGGTTTCCATTGCGACGGTGGGGCTTCTCATCGGAATCGGAACGCTCTGTTCCATGCTCATGATCGTATTCCTGCTTCCCGCGATCCTCGCCCTCTTCGACAAGGTGATTTTGTATACGACGCTCGGCGCAAGGCCGAAAAAAACCGAAAAAGAGGCTTCGTAGAAAGCCTCTTTTTCGAGTGAAAAAATCGCGCGGGGCGGGGGAATCTTTTCAAAAATGGCGAAAAAATCCTTGCTTTTTTCGGGAAGATAGACTATAATAAAACGGTAATTTGCTTCCGTAGTTAAATGGATATAACAAGCCCCTCCTAAGGGAGTGCTTAACTCGGTTAAAAACACAACATATTGAGTTTGTATATAGCGTTTACAACTAAATATTGTGGTTTGGCTTTTAGAAAGTAATACTTGGTATTGTTTTAGGTATTGTTTCGGTATTGTAAAATCTTTTGCAATAACTTTCAAATCGTGCTAAAATATCAAATATCTGCCTGTACCTCAGTAGGATAGAGGGTCCGCCTCCTAAGCGGAACGCCGTTGGTTCGACTCCAATCAGGCAGGCCAGCCGTCAGTCACTTCTTTCGTGGAGTGACTGATTTTTTTATGCCTAAGCACTGCATATATTTCTTCCACATTTTGCTTTCGCGGCGGTTTATTTT
>JAGATP010000037.1 GCA_017621155.1 Clostridia bacterium | reverse complement strand
CACGCAGGAATTTGCAAAGGATATTATCGGTAAAGAAGGATGCAACATCATCAACATTTCTTCCATGAACGCCTATACGCCGCTTACGAAGATTCCCGCTTATTCCGGCGCAAAAGCAGCCATCTCCAACTTTACGCAGTGGCTCGCCGTTCACTTCTCCAAGGTCGGAATTCGCGTCAACGCCATCGCTCCCGGATTCTTTGCCACCGCGCAGAACAAAGCGCTTCTCTTCAATGCGGACGGCACCCCTACACCCCGTACGGGTAAAATCCTCGCAGCTACCCCCATGGGCAGATTCGGCGAGGTGGACGAGCTTCTCGGCTCCGTGCTCTTCTTTGTCAATGAGAAAGCCGCAGGCTTCATCACGGGCGTCGTTCTTCCCATCGACGGAGGATTCTCTTCCTATTCCGGCGTATAATCGAGGCGTTCTATGAGCTATTACAGCAAAGATTTTATCTTAAAGACGGACGCCGCGAAAAAGCTTTATCACGACTATGCCGTCAAGATGCCGATCTTTGATTACCACTGCCATCTGAGCGAAAAGGAACTTCTCAAAAACGAGCCGTTCACCGATCTCGCTCAGATCTGGCTTGGCGGCGACCACTACAAATGGAGATTGATGCGCTCCTTCGGAATCGAAGAGAAGTACATCACGGGGAACGCAGAGCCGAAAGAGAAGTTCTTTGCCTACTGCAAAGCGCTGGAAACGGCATTCGGAAATCCTTTATACCACTGGTCTCAGGTCGAGCTTGAGGAGTTCTTCGGTTGCACCCTTGAAATCAACCAAAAAAACGCGCAGGCGATTTGGGATACGGTCAACGGGTACATCAAGGAACACAATCTTCGTCCTTACGATCTCATCAAAATGAGCAACGTCACCTGCGTGTTTACAACCAACGAGGCGTTCGACGATCTGACGACCTTTCCTGCCCTTGCGGAAAAATACCCCGATTTGAAGGTATATCCCGCCTTCCGTGCGGATAAAATGATGAACATCGATGCGCCCGATTATCTGAACTCTCTTTCCAAGATCGAGGCGATCGAGGGAAAAATCTCTTCCCTTGCGGAACTTGAGGCGGCGTTGGAACGGAGACTTCTTGCCTTCATCGAGGTGGGATGTCGCGCGAGCGACATTGCGCCCGACAAAGTTTATCCTGTATCGACGCAGGAAGAAGCCGATCGCGTTTTGAAAAAAGCGATTGCGGGCGAGTCGATCGACAATGCCGACGCAGGCGTTTTCAAGGGCTATATGACATATTTCCTCTTGAAGCTCTGTGCCAAGCACGGTATTTCCGCCGAGCTTCATTTGGGTGCGACCAGAAACAACAACACCGTCATGTTCCGTCGTCTTGGCGCGGATACCGGATTCGACGCCATGTCTCAAGCGGACAGCACCGATCTCATGCAAAAGCTGTTCGATCGCTTAAACACCGAGGGGCATCTTCCCAAAGTCATCGTGTTTGATCTGAATCCCAAAATGAACACATCTTTCGTCTGTCTGATGGGCTGCTTCCAAAACGAAGAGGCAAAGGGTAAAATTCAATTCGGACCCGCATGGTGGTTCAACGATCATCAGGTCGGCATTCGCAAGATGATTGAAGATTTGGCGGCGCTCGGGCACCTTGCAACCAACGTCGGTATGCTTACAGACAGCAGAAGCTTCCTCTCCTATCCCCGTCATCAGTATTTCAGAAGAATTCTTTGCGATTATTTGGGCACAATGATGGAGAACGGGGAAATTACGGCGGACTTTGAGCTTGTCGGTAAAATGGTACAGGACGTCTGCTATTACAACGCCGTTTCTTATTTCAATATTTGACAATCTTTTTTAAGGAGTAAACTATGTACGAAGAATTGTTTGAGAACAACAAGGTTGTCCCGGTCGTTGTCATCAAAGAAGTGGAAGATACCCTTCCTACCCTCCAAGCGATGGTAAGAGGCGGCGTCAACGTGGCTGAAATTACTTTCCGTACCGCTTGCGCGGCGGAAGCGATCAAGCTCGGAAGAGAAAAACTCCCCGATATGTGCATCGGCGCAGGTACGGTCATCAACGGGGAACAGTGCGAAAGGGCAATTGCCGCAGGCGCACAGTTCATCGTCGGCCCCGGTCTTTCCGAAGAGGTGGCGCTCGTTTGCCAAAAGCACGGCATTCCCTACCTTCCCGGATGCGTGACGCCGACCGAGATCATGAAGGCGCTTTCTTTGGGCTATAACATCATCAAGTTTTTCCCCGCAGGCGTATTCGGCGGACTGAAGGCGTTAAAGGCGCTTTCCGGCCCCTTCCCTCAGGTGAAATTCCTCCCCACGGGCGGAGCGGATTTGTCCAATCTGAAAGAATACCTCGCCTTCGACAAGATCATTGCCGTCGGCGGAAGCTGGATGATGAAGGGCGACATCGAGGCGAATTGCCGTGCGATCACCGATCTTTTGAACGAATAACTGAAAGGAGAATGTAAAATGAAAGTCATTACTTTTGGCGAACTCATGTTACGCCTTGCACCCGAAGGCTATCTTCGCTTCTTGCAGGCGGATTCTTTCGAGGCTACGTTTGGCGGCGGCGAAGCCAACGTCTCCGTTTCCCTTGCAAACTACGGAGCGGATTCCGTCTTCGTTTCCAAGCTTCCCAAGCACGCAATCGGTCAGATGGCGGTCAACAGCCTCAGAAAGTACGGCGTCGATACTTCTAAAATCACCCGCGGCGGCGACAGAGTCGGCATTTACTTCCTCGAGAAGGGCGCTTCTCAGCGCGGCAGCCTCTGCATTTACGACCGTGCGCACTCTGCCATTGCGGAAGCGAAGAAAGAGGACTTCGATTGGGATGCCATCTTCGAAGGCGCGGATTGGTTCCACTTTACCGGCATTACGCCGGCTCTCGGCCCCAACGTCGTCGAAATCTGCATCGAGGCTTGTAAGAAAGCCAAAGAGCACGGCGTGAAGATCAGCTGCGACCTCAACTACAGAGGAAAGCTCTGGACGAGAGAGCAGGCCCGCGCTGCAATGACCGAGATTTGCAAATACGTCGACGTCTGCATTTCCAACGAAGAGGACGCAAAGGACGTGTTCGGCATCGAAGCGGAAAACACCGACATCGACAGCGGCAAGCTCAACAAGGCAGGCTATGAGAGCGTTGCCCGTCAGCTCACCGAAAAATTCGGCTTTGAGAAAGTTGCCATTACCCTGCGCGAGTCTATCTCCGCAAACGACAACGATTGGAGCGCGATGCTTTACAGCGAGGGCAAGGGCTACTATTCCAAGCTCTATCACCTTCACATCGTCGATCGCGTCGGCGGGGGCGACAGCTTCGGCGGCGGCTTGATCTATGCGCTTTGCTCGGGCAAAGATCCTCAGTCTGCGATCGAGTTTGCAGTAGCGGCTTCCGCTCTGAAGCATTCCATCGAGGGAGACTACAACTTCGTCAGCGCTGACGAGGTCGAAAAGCTCGCAAAGGGCAGCGGCTCCGGAAGAGTGCAGAGATAACGAAAATAAATCGCATGGATTTTTCCGTGCGATTTTTTCCTGTAGAGGATAACGGCAAGGCTCGTAGAGGATTGCCGTTAAAAAGCCACCGGCTATGCCGGTGGATCTGAAAAAGCTTTAGCTTCAAGCCTTGTAACAATATACAAAAAAGCTCCTATGTGCTAAACTGAATGTAAGGCT
>JAGATP010000036.1 GCA_017621155.1 Clostridia bacterium | reverse complement strand
GTCAGCTTGCCGCCCACGAGCGCCCAAGTGCCGTCTTCTGCCGCATGATAGGTCGTGAACTCGAAGTGATACGTGCCGCCCTCAAAGAAATCAAGCGTGAACGCCTCATTCGCATCCCCCTTGAGGGAAAGGGTTTGATTGCTGAAGAGCTTAAACTGCTCTGCGCTGATCGTGTAATGCTGGGTCATCTGCTCGCTCTTCTGCGAAATGTAGTTGACCGTATATGAGCCATCCTCGTTCTTTTCGAAGGTGTTGACTCTGTCCTGACAGGTCAAAGTCAGCTTGCCGCCCACGAGCGCCCAAGTGCCGTCCTCTGCCGCGTGATAGGTCGTGAACTCGAAGTGATACGTGCCGTCCTCATAGAAGTCGAGCGTAAACGCCTCGTTCGCGTCCCCCTTGAGGGAAAGCAACACGCAGCAGAACAGGCTGTACTGCTCCGCACTCATGGTGTAATGCTGAGTCATCTGCTCGCTCTTTTTGGAGATGTAGTTGACCGTGTACGAGCCGTCTTCATTTTGCTCAAACACGTTGACCCTGTCCTGACAGGTCAAGGTCAGCTTGCCGTCCGTCATCGCCCAAGTGCCGTCCTCTCCGGCTTTATGCGTTGTAAATTCAAAGTGGTACGTTCCGTCCTCGTAGAAGTCGAGCGTGAACGCCTCGTTCGCGTCCCCCTTGAGGGAAAGCATTGCCTTGTCGCCGGGATCGGGTTCGGGCTCGGGTTCTGCCGTGACGGGGAAGTAGAAGCCCCATGCGGGAATTTTCACCTCGCGTACGCCGACCAGATAGGTATAGCCCGTCTCGGAAACGGTGAGCTGCGTGCTCGAGCCGACGCTGAGTTGATACCACTGCTGAAAGGAAGCGTCCGATTGCAGGTCGAACATCATGTCCGAGCCGTTGTTGTTAGCGTAGTTAAAGCCTCTGCCGGCAGATAGGGTGACGAGATCGTAGGTATGCTCCCCTTCCTGCCCTTCGATGTTGGCATCGACGTCTTCCTCATCGACGTCGTATCTGCCGATGGCGATGAAGCTGCCGACCGTCAGATCTGGCGTCTGGGAATGCAGAGAGTGGTTTGTGACGATATAAACTCCGTCCGGAAAGAGCGCGAGGGTACGATAGGTGGGTCTGGAAGCGGTATCCGTATAGCGGAACACGCGCGCGCCGTTGGGAGCGGTCAGCTCTTCCGAGGAATCGCTCGTACCGCCGACCCGGAAAGAGCCGTCCTTCATGAGCGCGATGCTCTGATTCGAACCGAAAACCGCCTCGTACATGGCAGTTCTTGCGTCCTCCGTCTGTCCGTTGGTATAGACGTAAGTCGTTCCCGCGTCCTTGCATTCGGAGAGAGAGCCGACGCCCGGCTTAACGGTGACGACGTTGCCTTCCCTCGTATATTCGCCTTCGGTGTGGTAATACTTTGCCGTATAGGAAGATTCGCCCACCGAAACCCTGTCGTAATAGTCGAGGGCGTAAGTCGTCTCATCGACCAAGGTCAGCATCTGATACGTCCTTACGGTTTTGTCTCCCGTTTCCTCGACGCTCTGAATGGCGTAAGCCTGCCGATGGTAATTGCTTTCCTCGTGCGGCTTGTTCGCTTCATCCTTTTCCTTTTGCAGCTGTGCTAAAATTTCATTGACGCGTTGGTTATCCCAGATGGTGTAGACCAGATAGCTGCAACCGCTCAAGGAAACGCTTGCGGCAAGAACGGTAGAGGCGGCAGCCACAAGGAACAATTTTTTCAAAAACTTTTTCACAACGCCTTAATCCTCCTTCTTCTGCTTTTTCATTTTGACAAGACCGACTACGCCAAAGACGATAGCAAGGATGCCGAAGTCGATGATGCCGTCGATGATCACGAATTGCCACCAGTTCATGATCTTGACCGCAACGCCGGACGTGTTCATGGCGTTGGAGTTTGCCACGACGTAGCAAATGCGGTGCGCCGCCTCTCTCATGCAGTTGACGAGATGAGGATCTTTCGTGTAGTCGTATTCCATCAGGAACGCCGCTTGAGAAGCCGTATCGCTGCTGTCAAAGGTGTCCGTTCCCGCGATGACGCCGAGGAACGCATCGTACGTGCCCCGCTTGTGCGAAGTCGTCGCGTAGCTCGTGGTCGTATAGTCGGAGATGCCGAAGCCTTCGCAGCCCCATTCGTTGCGAAGAACGTTGGTCATGAGTCCGTAGTGCGCACCCGTCCAGATGACGCCGACTCTCGCGAAGGCGTTCATGACGTTATACGCGCCTCCCTCTACCACCGCGTGCTCGAAGGGTTCAAGGTAGATTTCGCGGATTGCCTGTTCGTTGGCAAACGTGGAAATCGAACGGCAGTTCGTCTCTTCGTCGTTTAAGGCAAAGTGCTTGATGAACACGTAGACGCCCTTCGACTGAATGCCTTCGACCTCTGCCGCCGCGATCTTACCGCCGAGGAAGCCGTCTTCGGAATAGTACTCGAAGTTTCTGCCCGAATAAGGGGTGCGGTGGGTGTTCATGGCAGGGCCGTACAGACCGGAATAACCGCCGTGCAGTCCGTCTTCGCCGATGTGCTCGCCGACCTCCTTCATGAGGACGACGTTCCAGGTTGCCGCCATGATGTTTTCATCGGTGTAAGCGCAGACGGCAACGTCCGCACCCGTCAGGGAAGTGAGCTTGCCGCTGAATCCCTGAGGCCCGTTCTCGTCGGAGGTCTGAGGCTTGGAGATGGACTCTACGAGCTTCGTACCGTGATAGCCGACGCCGACAAGCTCGCAGAGCTCGGCGTAGGTAATCTGGTTGAGGAGAGATTCCCACTTGGGGTCGTCGTAAGAAAGCCCCGTCATGTCGGAAAGCCGATAGTTCGTTTCCTTGCTTCCCATGGTGGGCATGGGCTCGTCCGTTTGGACGGGCTCGTATTTCTTGATGCCCGTCATTTCGTCGTGCATCTTTTGGTTGAGCTCGAGCTTCTGCTTCGTGGGAGCCGTTCCCATCCAATCGTTCCGGGAAAGATAGACGATGTCCTCTCCGCCGTAGTAGGAAAGCTCTGCGGAGTCGAACTGATTGACGATGTCGAATCCCTCTTCGTCCTTCTCGTAGGACTTGGAATAGGTCGTAGAATCGATTTCCATCACCTTCCAATCGAAGACGAGATCGGGATTGCCCTTCGAAGTCGTTCTCGTTCCCGCAACGACGGTATTCGAATATCCCTTCTTTGCGAGCACGTTGTTGAGCGCGTCGTGCGCGTCGCAGCCGATTGTCAGATAGTACTGCCCCGCATCCATGATGTAAGTGCCGTAGCCCTTTCTGTCGTACGTTCTGAATTCCTTGTTGGGAACGAAGATTTCGACTTCCTCGGATTCTCCCTTTTCGAGCAAATCCGTCTTTGCGAATCCGCAAAGCTCGATTGCAGCCTTTTCAATGCCGTTCGCACGATCGTAATCGGTGTATTCGGACTGGAAATAGACCTCGACGACGTCTTTGCCAGAATATTCGCCCGTATTCGTGACGGTGAGTTTGACCGTGATGCCGTCCTCACCCTTCGTATAGGTGGGATTGGAATAGGAGAAGGTGGTATAGGAAAGCCCGTAGCCGAAGGGATAGGCGACGTCTGCGAGGTAGTTGTAGCTTCCCGTATTGCCTCTTCCCATGACGAAATCTTCGTAGATGGTCTCATAATACCGATAGCCGACGTAGATGCCTTCCTGATAGACGTTGTAGAACTGGTTGCCGTCCAGATCGCCGCCCGCTTTTCCGGTCATGTCCTTGCCCCAGGAAGAAGCGTTCGTCCACTGCTCGCTGTAGAAGTTGATCATGGCGGGAGAGGTCAGGTTGTTGTTGCAATAGGTATCGACGAGCCTGCCCGAAGGCGTAGCGTTTCCGACCAAAAGATCTGCAACGCCGTAAAGCCCCACAAGACCGGTGTAGCCGATCCAGAGCGCCGCGTCGACGTCCGAATTTTCAGCGGTGAGGAAGTCGCACTCCAAGGGATTGGCGGAGTTGATGAGGACGATGACCTTGCCGAACTCTTTCTTTGCCTGTTTGATGAGTTCGACTTCGTTGACGGTAAGTTCGAGCGCGTTGCCGCTTCCGTTCACCGTCTCGTCGGGATTACCCTGACTTTCGGGGCTTGCGGGAATGTCGTACATTTCGCCGCCGAGACGGGCGATGACGACGATTGCCGCATCCTTGTAAGAGGAGAAGGAGGAGGTGACGCCGCTCTGCGCGGTGAGGGTCGCCCAAGGCACTTCGTTGACGGAATACATGCCCGTATTGCCGTTTCCTCCGCGAATGGAGTTATCCCCCTTTTCGGGATTGGTCACGTACGTCCGCTTGACCGTCCAATTCATGTAGGTGTTCCAGACGGGCTCGTTGACGGAAATTCCCGTACGCTCTTCGATTGCCGCCTTCAAGGTGAGATAGCCGTTGATACTCGCCAAAGAGCTGCCGTATTTCTTCGTGTCGAGGGTTGCGTCGATGTCGGCAGAACCCGTACCGCAGACGAGCATATTCGTGCTGGCATGTCCCAGAAGCGTGACCTTTGCATTGTCGGCAAGGGGAAGGGCTCCGTTGTTCTTTAGAAGCACCGCACCCTCTTCCGTCAGGCGCTCCGCCACTTCCATGTCCGCCTTTTTGAGCTCAGCCGAATCCTCGTAATCGCTGACAAACAGCTGCTCTTTTTCATCTTCTTCCAGTCGGATGACCTTGCTCGATTTCAGCCCGAACGCCTTGTTGATGACGTCTGTGAACCGACTCGTGATGATCCAACTGACCGAGAACACAAGAGCGAGAGCCAAACTGACTCCGGCTAAGATAAACCAGAGCAAAGGCTTCTTTTTTCGATTGGTCTCTTTGTTCATTCCATTCCTCCTTTACCGGAGCATTCCGAATCCGAGCCCTCCCTTACGGCAGCATTTGCGCGCTTTGCGCTCGCAGCTCCGCTCGGTGTATGTCCCGGTACGGCAAGCGGGTTTCACACAGTATGAGCCGCCATCCTTAAAATAGAGTTCGGGTTTAGAATGTTCCGGTTATAGCAAAATTGTTTTCCGATGACCGTATTTTGCCCAATGTTTGTAGGAAACATGCAAAAACGATCCCCTCGGGAATCCGCTTTTATGATAGCAGAATCTCTTCAAGAAGTACATTGCAAATTTTTTTCGATGTTTGCAATTTTTACTTTTTTACATTTCACGAAATAAAACGGACAATTTATGCAAGCTTTTCCCTATCCTTTGCGCGTGAAGTTCTGTTTTTCCGCAAAAATACCCGAAAGCAAAGCTTTCGGGCAATCCGTTCATTTCTTCTTCTTTTTTTTGAATTTTTGCAAATAGGAAAGAATCTTCTCCTGATGGCGATAGATAAAGTACATGGCGACGATCACCACGGCGAAGATGAGCACCCAGATGAGGATTCCCCACCACGTCGTAAAGGGAATGAGATCGAGCGGAAACGCCGTTGTCGAAATGGCAATGGCGCGGGAGATGAGGATCATGCAGAGAAAAAAGCGTCCCGACATGGAGGAAAGCCCCGCGACGAAGCAGAGAACGTCGTCGGGAAAAAAGGGAAGCAAAAACATCGCCGTCAAAATAAAGGCGTCTTTGCCTTTAATCTTTTTCAGCCACAGATCGAGGGTCTCCTTGCCGATGAGCCAGGAGACGACCTTGTAGCCGAGCTTTCGCCCGATCCAGAAGGCGACGAGCGAGCCCGTCACGCAGCCGATGTAGCTATAGAGGGCGCAAAGAGGCGCGCCGAAGATGTAAACCCCCACCGCGATTGCGATGACCGTGGGAATGGGGAGGATGACGGTCTGCGCGAACTGCAACAGAATGTATACGGCGGGCGCCCATACGCCCGTCCCCGCAATCCACGCTTGCAGCGCCTCGCGGTCAAACAGAAGCTCCCACGCGCCCGCAAGCTCGAGCGAAACCACCCCGACGACGAGAATTGCCGCAAACACCATGCCCGTCAGCGTGAACTTCATCGTCTTTTCCCAACCCTTCCGGGCGGAGATACAGAGAAGCACCCAAGCCGCTCCGAAGAGTACGGCGATCAGAATGCCGCACAATTCGTGAAGGGGAAAGGTCTGTCGGAAGAAGAGCCAACAGCTGCCGACGCTTCCGGCAATCGCCAAAAGCAGAGAGAGTAGAAGATAGAGAATTGTTTTAGCCTGTTGACTCATGTTCCCTCCGATGAGGATAAGCGTTTGATGGCGGTGGTCGCAAGGAGATCACAGCGGTTGTTGTAGGCGTTGTCGGCATGTCCCTTGACCTTGACGAAGGACACGTCGTGCTTTTCGGTCAATGCGAGAAGCCTTTGCCACAGATCGACGTTGGCAACCGCTTTCCCGTCCCCCTTTTTCCAGCCGTTTCTCTTCCAACCTGCAAGCCAACCCTGCAAAAAGGCGTTGACCGTATAGGCGGAATCCGAATAGACGGTCACTTCGCACGGCTCTTTGAGCTGTTCCAGCCCCACGATGACGGCGTATATTTCCATGCGGTTGTTCGTCGTTTCAGGAAAACCACCCGAAAGCTCCTTCTCGATTCCTTTAAAAATAAGAATCGCGCCGTAGCCGCCCGGGCCGGGATTGCCCGAACATGCGCCGTCCGTATACAAATCGACGTGTTTCATCGTGAAAGCTCCTTCGAGCGCTCGACGCAGGCGTTCACCGCACGCGAGATCAGCCCCGAAAAGTCCTCTCTTTGAAGGCTTTCCACTGCCCGAATCGTCGTTCCACCCTTCGAGCAGACGGAATCGATGAGCTTGTCAAAGGGCAAAGACGAGCTTTCCGCCATCTTCGCGCCACCGATGACCGTTTGAATCGCAAGCGTCCGCGAAACTTCTTCGGAAAGCCCCTGCTCGACGCCCGCCCTTGTCAGACTCTGCAAAAAGAAATAGACGTAAGCGGGCCCGCTGCCCGAAATGCCCGTGACGGCGTCGAGTTCCTCTTCCTTGACGGAAACCGCCTTTCCCTTTGCTCCAAAGAGGCGCAGGAGAAATGCGCCTTCCTCTTCGTCAAAGGCGGAGACGTCCACGCCGCACGCTCCGTAACCGATGCGGCAGGGAAGGTTGGGCATGACCCGACACACCCGCTTCGCACCCGTGAGTGCGCGAATTTTTTCCGAACGAATGCCCGCCATGATGGAAATGACGTCGCCTGCAAGTCCGTAAACGGAAGAAGCCGCCGCGGGAAAATCCTGCGGGCGCACCCCGATCAGGACGTAGCGCGAAAGACGGGCAACGCTCTCATTATCGAGCGTCGTTTGGACGCCGAGCGCCTCCATTTTTTGAAGAGATTCTTCTCTCCGCGCACTGCAAATCACCTCATCAGGCGAAAGTACGCCGCAGGCAAGAGCGCCTTCCAAAATGGCGTGCGCCATCTCTCCGCTGCCTACAATTCCGAGTTTGTATGTCCGATTCATCATACGCTCATTATAGCGCATTTATGCAAGCTTGTCAAATGCAGCTTCTATTCCCACGCAAAAAAGGAGGTAATTTTTCCGAGATAGGTCTGGGGATCGCGAAAAAAGGCTTCGCCGTGCCCCGCACCCTTTAAAAGGTAGAGTTCTTTTTTCGATGCGCAGTCCTCGAAGTTCTGAACGCTGTCGCTGTAAGGCACCATCGTGTCCTTCGTTCCGTGCACGAAAAAGATGGGCAGGGTCGCCTTTTGCAGGCATTCCCGCGCCGTCTTGTCCGTAAAGCGGTAGCCTGCTTCGCTTCCGCAGAGATCGTTGACTTCCCCGATGAGCTCGTCGCTCTCCACGTGGAGCTTATCCTTGGCAAAGCGGCGCACCATGTCCATCGGTGAGCGATACCCGCTGTCCGCGATGATGCCCTTGACCGTCTTCGGGAAAGGCAGATCGGCGGATAACAGCAGGGTGGAAGCCCCCATCGAAAAGCCCATCAAATAGAGATCGAGCTGCGGAAATCGATACGCCATTTCGTTGCACCAGGCAAGGCAGTCAAACCGCTCCAAGAGGCCGAAACCGATATACTTGCCCTCGCTTCTATCGTGCGCCCGCTGCTCGACGATGAGGACGGAAGCGCCCTGTTCGTACAGCTTCTCGGCAGGATAGAGGCACTCGATCTTCCAACCGCTCCGCCAACCGTGAAAGAGAAGAACGAGCCGCTTCGCATTCTCCCGTTCGAAGAGATGTCCCGTCAGGACGTCGCCTAAGGAAGTCGTATAGACGCGCTCCCCCTTTTCCCGTTTCATCCACTTTTCCCCTTTTTCGAATCGCTTGACAACCGTCGGCGGATACCCCCTTTTAATCCGTCCGCGAAAGAGCGTTGCAAAGCGAAAAGGGAGATAATTCCGCTTAATCGCCACATTCAGATATTCCCTTACCATCAATTTATTCATAAAGACAGTATCGGGAGTTTCTCCGTTTCTATACCCTCTTTTGGGCAATCGGAAAGAGGATTGGCGAAAAATCACGCCGTATTGATGGAATGTTCCTTCAGGGCATATCTCGCCATATCCGTGACGAACCCCAAGGACCCCTCTGAATCGATTTTCTGATTTTTGCGGCAAGCGTCATTCCGTCGATTCCCGGTATAACAAAAGAGCCGATGAAGTGCAAGTTTGCAACTTCAGCGGCTCTGTGCCCAAGTTTCTGCGGAGCTTTTGCCTCCGCTTCGCTCTATTGAAAAAGGGGCGTCTCGTTTTGATTGCTCTTATCGCAATATCACGGAAAAATCCGCAAATAACTTTTCGTGAAAAGTAATGCGCCATTCGACGTCGTTATGATCGGGTTCAAAGCGCAGTGCGGAACACGCGGTGCAAAGTGCCCCTTGGCTTCCTCCGAAAAAGACGGTCGTCGGCCCGTCTGCTCCGCCAATCACGCCGATACAGGCGGCGTCGACGGTGGCGGAAGGGGAAAACGAGCGCTCCGAGGAAGGAACGGCGATCGGCTGATCTCCATCGTCGGCATCGCCAATCGTAATCGACTCGGAAGTCTTCGGTGAGAGCGTATAACTCATCACCGTGCAGTACGTCGGAAATTGGAAGCGATCGGAAGCAAAGCAGTTCTCCGGCAAGGTCTGCCGCTCCAATTCCCGTACCGTCAGCGTGTATTCCGTCAAGCTGATCGGGTGGACGAAACGGAAGCAATCTCCGGGCGCGCGGACTTTGAAATGCGGACCGGGGATGCGTTCGGGCTGTTCTTCCAGCGCAAGGGAAAGCGTTTTGAGTTCGGAAGGTCTCCGATTCCACGGGAAAACATATCGGTAGACAACCCAACCGCAGGCAGCATCCAATCCGTAATGCTCGAGCACCCACTTTGCTTCCCATTCACAGACGAGCCCGTCCGGCAGACAGGGATTGTAACTGACCGCACAGCCGCGGGAGTATCTCACCTTACTTCCGTTGATCGTCAGCTGCGGAATAAATTGCAGGCACATCGGATTGTCGCATTCCATTTCCATCTGCTCTTCTCTCGTGAAATGCTCGATACCGTCGTTCTCCTCACTTAAGTTCCATTTTTTGAGAAAGGCGCGTATGGCTTCCGCCTCCACCCGCATACAAAAATCGACGATTAAGCCCTTACTGCACGAATAAGCTGCGGGAATCAGCCAATGCCGCCCCGCCCAATCGAATCCCTTCCCGATGGGAATTTCCTTTCCCGCACGGGCTCTTCCATGGTGTCCCCAAAAGTTGCCGTCAAAATAGACCTTCCATTCGGGAGCGCTGACTTCCGCCTGCACATTGCTATCGGGATCGATCACGTCCTCGGTGTATTTGATTTTACCGTAATCGAAGGATTCCTGCAAGGCATGAAGGTATTGCCAGGGATGCTCCATCGGCGATAACTTCAACTTCTTGACGATCTCCTTAAGAATACCTTCTCCCTCTTCCGTCGAGGGATTTTCCGCTAAAAATGCGTTGAAATCCTCTTCCTTCCATTGCCACGCCTGTTCCAACGCCGCCGCATCACCGCAAGCGAGCAATAAGCGTAAAAGCGTTTCAAAGTTCTCCGCGATGGGATGCACGTAATTGGGCGCAGCGTTCATCGGACTGACTGCAAAAATCATGTTGCCGAAGCCTCGGATAAAACAATAATGAATGCCGTCTACTCCCGCCCATCCGAAAATGCAAGCCCCCTTCGGCGTACAAAAATACGCCGTATTGTCCTCTCGCGCCTCGATTCCGACGGGCGCAAGGTTGATCCCGAGCTTTAAAAACCTTTGAAATGTTTTGTCCATGCAATTCCTCCTGCTTTTTCTTCGCAAAAGCCGATTTCGCCTTAAATTATACCACGCATTTCAAAAAAAATCTACCGAAACCGAAGAAGTATTGCTTTTCCAGAACAAACGCTTGAAAAACGCACCTTCTTTCCGCAGTTCCTTCTTTTCCCACAAAGCTTTGCTCCGCAAATCTTTTCGGGAGCCCTCCTTTTATTCGAATGCCCATGCAAAAAGGACACCCTTTCGGATGTCCTTTTTTGGCAGGGGAGACGCGATTGCGTCGGAACTTGCTCCTTTTTAGGCCTTTTTCTCTCGAAAAACGACCTTCTTTCCGCAGTTCCTCCTTTTCCCACAAAGCTTTGCTCCGCAAATCTTTTCGGGAGCCCTCCTTTTATTCGAATCTTGCTCCCATGCAAAAAGGACACCCTTTCGGATGTCCTTTTTTGGCAGGGGAGACGCGATTCGAACACGCAACCTACGGTTTTGGAGACCGCTACTCTACCGTTGAGCCACTCCCCTAAAAAGCTGAATGCTCGTCTATTATAGGATATTTTTCGACGATTGTCAAATCTTTTTGCATGGTTTTTTTTCAGATCCGCACTTTATTTCTTCACGGCGTTTCAAAATATGCCAACGGAACAAAAACTTACCAAAACGAAAATTCAGGCGGCGCTGCATTGCAAACGCAATGCAGCGCCGCCCATTTTCAGTCCGTTACTTTTCCGCTTCTTCCTTTGCTTGCACTTCTTTTTGCTCCTGTTCTTCGTTTAGCGAAGCGGCTGCAAAATCCTTTTGAAAGACGAGGATTCCCCGAAAGTAGACTCTCTTCACCTCTTTGCCCCCGAACAGTATTTTCAGTACTTTTTTTCCGTTGTACGTAATCATGTTCCGCTCCCCGTAATCATCAGGACGCCGTCGCTGTACGTCATGATAAAGTTGGCGTCGTCTCCCTTATCGCCTTTGTCGCCGGGGTCGCCCTTGTCCCCTTTGTCGCCCTTATCGCCGGGCAGCCCGCGCTCGCCCTGATCGCCCTTGTCGCCCTTTGCTCCGGGATAGCCTCTGTCTCCCTTGTCGCCTTTCGCGCCGGGGTCGCCTTTGTCCCCCTTGTCGCCCTTATCGCCGGGAAGCCCCCTGTCTCCTTTGTCGCCTTTATCCCCTTTGTCACCGGGAAGTCCCTGATCTCCCTTATCGCCCTTGTCGCCGGGGAAGCCTCTCTCGCCCCTCTCTCCCTTTTCGCCTTTCAGGGTGACATAGGTTTCGGAAAAGCTGACGACGTAATGCACGCCCGCTTCGGTCAGAAGATGAAGCACCGAGCCCTCTTCCATCCCGTCATAAGAGGCGTTCAAGCCCACGATCTTTCCCTTGACCCCGTCGGGGAAGGAAGAGAGGG
>JAGATP010000035.1 GCA_017621155.1 Clostridia bacterium | reverse complement strand
TAGTACTCCATTTACGGAGCGGGCATTTATCTCGGCTATAAGTACTACGAATCCCGCTACGCCGATTGCATCGCGGGGGACGCGGGCGCGCTGTCTTCCGTTGGCTCTTATCGGAGCGGGGCTTCCTGGAATTATGCGGACGAAGTCACCTTCTCCTTCGGCTACGGACTTTCCTATACGAACTTCGAGCAGACCCTCGAAAAGGTGGAATACGACGCTGAAAAAGACGTATACAACGTTTCCGTAAAGGTCTCCAACATCGGGGATTATCCCGGTCGATCGGTCGTTCAGGTTTATGCGCAGACCCCTTACGGCGTGTATGAAAAGCAGAACAACGTGGAAAAATCCGCTATTCAGCTCGTCGGCTTTGCCAAGACGGACGTGCTCGGGGAAAATGAATCCGTGACGGTGGAAATTCCTGTCAAGCGTTATTTCCTCGCCTCTTACGATGCAAACAATGCAAAGGGCTATCTCCTCAGCGCGGGCGATTACTATCTTTCCATCGGCGATGACGCGCACGACGCGATCAACAACGTCCTTGCCAAGCAGGGGAAATCCGGCATGACGGACTTGTTCGGGAACTTAGAAGCGGGGGATGCTTCCAAGGTCTACACCTGGAATCAAGCCGATCTCGACCTCTCCTCTTACAATGAATCCGTCTACGGCACGGGCGTGGAAGTCACCAACCGCTTCGATCACGTGGACATCAACAGCTATGAAAATCAGAGCTATACTTATCTTTCGAGAAAGGATTGGGCAAATACCTATCCCACGATCGAAAAGATGCAGGTCGAATTGACCGCGGAAATGGCAAACGATATGGATTGCGATTGGTATCAGACGAAGGATACGACCAGCGACTGGTACAAAGATACGCAGGGCGCGCATGAAAGCGTCAGCGTTTCGGACTTCAATCAGACGACCTCTCACGCTTCGGACAACTCGGACGTGACGAAAAAGTTCATCGAGATGAAGGACGTCGCATTTGACGACGACGAGGCTTGGAACGCCTTCCTCGATCAGTTCACGGTTTCAGAGCTAATTTCCCTCTATCCCGATAACAACGGCTATGCCGGAGTTGCGGCTCTCGCCGTTCCCGCAGCGACGCGCGGCGACGACGGAACGTGCGTGTTGCAGGCACATTTGAAGGCTTACGATACGGACGGACTTGCATGGCCTTCGCAGGTCGTCGTCTCCTGCACCTGGAATGTAGATCGCTATGCCGATCACGGCAGCATGGTTGCCGAGCAAGCCATTTTCTCCGACTGCGAGGAAATCTGGTGGGGCGGCGGCAATATGCACCAAGTCCCTTGGGGCGGAAGAAATATGCAGTATTACTCCGAGGACGCCGTCCTTGCCTACTATGAAGGCGCAGCCGAAGCAAAGGCTCTGCAAGCCAAGGGCGTCGCTTACAGCATCAAGCACATGGCGTTGAACGACACGGAAGCGCACCGTGAATCCACGGCGACCTTCTGCAACGAGCAGGCCGTCCGCGAAATCTATCTCAGATCCTTCGAGGGAACGATGATCGAAGGGGGCGGCATGGGCTGCATGATGGGCTTCAACCGCATGGGATTGAAGTTCTGTCCGACCGACTATAACCTGATGACGAAGGTCGTGCGTCAGGAATGGGGCTGGAAGGGACACTTCACGACGGATGCCGATTCGGGAATTGCGGTCAAAGATCACTATCTCGAACAGCTGATTGCCGGCATCGATTACACTTGCTGGGAGCAGACTGCCGGTCCTGCGGCGATCACTTCTGCGATCAACGGCGGCGACGGGTATATCCTGCAACAGATGCGCCGCGCGGCGAAGTATACACTGTACGTCGATCTGCACACCATTTCCGTCAACGGACTTTCGGCAAATACGAGGATGATCTCGGTTACGCCGGCATGGCAGATCGCCGTCATTGCAGCAGACGTCTGCGTGGGGTTGGGAGCTGTTGTCTGTCTCGCTCTTTACGCTGTCTCTGCATTCGGAAAAAAACGGGCGGAAGCCTGATTTGGAGGTAAAAATATGAACTTGAACGTGAAAGGGAAATCAAAGGGAGCAATCCTTTCCCTTACGGCGGCAGTCCTTGACTTAGCGGTGCTGATCGGCTGGTCGATTTATGCGGGCGTCAACGCCTATTTCAATCCCGGAACGCTGATCTGCCTGATTTTGGCAATCGCATGCTCCGCACTCTATTTCGCATCCGAAAAGCCGCAGTTGGATTTTCTGCCCCTTGCGGCAGTCCTTTCGGGGTCGCTTGCCTTTGCCTTTTTCGGCTATATCAGCTTGCCCGTCTGGCAGGACGGCATCAGCGGCTTCCATATGTACGGTTCTCGCGGCAGTCTCGAATCGGTCATCGTCCTTACCGCAGCCTTTCTCATCGAAATCGTCGTCGGAATCGTCTGCTGTTTCCTGCGGAAAAAGGAGGCGTAAGATGAACAATCGGTTTGTAAAACGCTTTCTTGCAGGACTTTGCGCCGTCTGCTGCTTTGGAACGGCTTTGACTTTTGCCGCATGCGGGCAAACGGATAACGTAAACGTCGGTCGGGAAGAGGAGCTTGAAAATCCCCTGGCGACGCCGACCAACTTCTCCTTGACGGAGGACGGCTCTTATTCCTTCGACGGAGTGGAAAATGCCAATTACTATTACCTCACGATCTATCGCGCGGAGGATGCCACGCCGGACAGCGACTATCTTAAATTGCAGAAAATCGCGAACGTCTCGGGCAAAAGCACTTACAGCGGAAACATCGTGACCGACCTCTCCTTTACCGACCCCGGCTATTACAGCGTGCAGGTCGTCGCCTATCCCGTGACGGGCAGTGATTACGATCATTCCTACAGGGCGTTTGCGACTTACGGCAAAGAGGGGACGATCGAACAGCCGCAGGTGCAGGAGTACAAGGAAGAAATCGTGCAAATGCCGTTCGGCGAGCAGAAAAACGTCAGCGGCGGCATTGCCTACGACAACAATTACGGCGACAACGCGCCCATCGTGATCGCGCTTTCGAACAAAGACGCGCTCAACGGCGCAAAGCTGAAAGTAGAAGTCTTTTCGGACGAGGCGTTGAAAAATAACGTCATGACGGAAGAGCTCGTCATCAGCTGTACGCAGAAAGAGGTCGTCACCAAGACGCTGATCAAGAAAGACGAGACCACGAAGTTTTACGTTCGCTTGACGGCGCTCGGAGACGGGACGTACGTCACGCCCGCAACGACGGAATCCGTCCTTTGGTCGGGCACCTTCTACACCCTCTCCAAAATCACCTATTGATCGGGCGACCGCGATAGGAAAGCCGCCCCGACGTTTGTCGGGGCGGCGATTTTTTTGGACAATGCTGCAAGACAAAATGAGTTCGGCAAAAAACCGAACTCATTTGCAAACGATTTTGTTTGAGGCTTCGGGAGAGTTATTCCGTTTCCCGATAGGCGGTCAGGATTACGTCGCGAATCATATCTCTCGTTTCGGAATTGAGAGGGTGAGCGATGTCCTTGTAATCTCCTTCCGCCGTCTTTCTGGAGGGCATGCCGATAAAGATGCCGTTCTCTCCCTCCAAGATCTTGATGTCGTGGATGACGAAGCAGTCGTCGATCGTGATCGAGGCGACGGCCTTCAACATACCGTCCTGTTTCTGAATCCTTCGGATTCTGATGTCTGAAATTTTCATAAATAGCACCATCCTTTTTTTATTTTGCCACATTTCTCATTTCTAGTTTAACACAATGCGGGAAGAATATCAAGCAATTCTGAGAAAAAATCTTTGTTTTCCGCAGGAAAGTTCTGAAAATATAAAAAAAGCGTATAAATAGAGCATGGTTTTGGAAAAAAGACGGTTCATTCAACGGTGTCATCTTGTGGGAATCGGGGGTGTCAGCATGAGCGCCCTCGCAAAGTACTTGGCGGGAGAAGGGGTCAGCGTATCGGGAAGCGACTTGCAGCGTTCCGAACGGACGGAAGAACTCGAAAAGTTGGGCGTTCGGTTTTTCTTGGGACATCATAAGGAACAGGTCGAGGGGGCGGAGGTCGTCGTGGTCTCCAGCGCCGTCAAGCCCGACAACGAGGAAATCTGCTATGCGCTGCAAAAGGGGATTCCCGTCCTTTCGAGGACGGAGGCGTGGCACGATATTATGGCGCGCTATCTGCACAGCGTGGGCGTCGCGGGAAGCCACGGAAAAACCACCTGCACCGCCATGCTCTCGCACATCTTTCTGGCGGGGGGAGAGTCCTTCACGTCCCACATCGGCGGGGACGATGCGGAGCTGGGCAATTTTGCCAATTACGGCAGGGTGTTTTTCGTCACCGAGGCGTGCGAATACAAGCGCAATCTTTTAAACCTCATTCCCGAAACGGCGATCCTCTTAAACGTCGATCGGGATCACATGGAGTGCTATCGGGGAGAGGACGACCTCAGAGAGACCTTTTTCCGCTTTTGTCGGGAAGCCAAGCGCGCGATCGTCCTTGCCGATCTTCCCTTGGAAGGGGGGATTACCTTCGGCATCGGCAAAGGGGATTATCGGGCAGTCCGCTTGAAGGAGCGAAAAGAGCGGTATTCCTTTCTCATCGAGGAATACGGCAAGCCCCTCGTGCGCGTTCGGCTGAAGGTCATGGGCAGACACAACGTCTTGAACGCCCTTGCCGCGTGCGCGGCGGCTCGGCAGTACGGCATTTCTCCCCTGTTCGTCAAGAAGGGGCTGGAAGCCTTTCGGGGAGTCAAGCGCCGCTTTGAAAAGATCGGAACGTATCGGGGCGCGGAGGTCATCTGCGATTACGCCCATCATCCGCGGGAAATTTCCGCCGTCTTGAGGACGTTTGAAAAGCGGAAGAAAAAGCTCTTCATCGTGTTCCAGCCGCACACCTATTCGAGGACGAAGCTCCTCTTTTCGGACTTCGTAAACGCGCTCGAGGGCTTTCGCCCCGTCCTTTACCGCACCTACCCTGCGCGGGAGGAGTACGACGAGGCGGGCAGCGCCAAGACCCTTTCCCTCGCCATCAAAAATTCCCGCTACGCGGACAGCGAGCGGGAACTCAAAAGCTTGATGAAGGAAGAGGTCAAGGGCAATATGACCGTTCTCTTTTTGGGGGCGGGGGACGTTTACGACGTCGCAAAGCGGATTATATACTAGGCAAACTGTAATCATTCAGAACAAGTTTTAGCGGGCAAATTTGTGCCCATACTGCGTCAGAGCCCTTGCCAATCCGTCCGTGGATTGCCTGCGGACTTTTCCTTGTTTGAACACAAATTTGTTCCGTTAAAACCGCTGCGCGTCTTAAAGAGCGTCTTTTCTGTTGATTTTTGTGCTACGAGGGCACGCCGTGCGGAAAGCGACGAAAAGACGCCTTTTAAGGTTGTTTTAAATTCTAATCTCCTTTCCCTGTGATACGTAGGCGCAGGCGAGCTGGACGAACTGCTTGGCGCGGCGGGGGGATCTGCCGCCCTTGAGGAGCGCCCAACGCTCCGCAAGGGCGCACAGGGCGTCTCTGTCGTAGTTTAGCTCCATGTCGTCGGCGAGCCGCCGCACGATGTCGAGGTATTCGAGCTTTCCCGTCGTCGCAAAGTACACGGAGAGCCCGAAGCGGTCGGAAAGGGAGAGCTGCTCTTCGAGCTGATCGCTCGCGTGCACGCTGTTTTCCCGCTCGGCAAAGCTCTCCCGCACGATGTGCCGCCGATTGGTCGTCGCCACGATCATGATGTTGTCGGAAGCGTCGGTGACGGAGCCTTCGAGCGCAGCCTTTAAGGTGGAGATTTGCGGGTCGTTTTCCTCTAGCGACAAATCGTCGATGAAGACGATGAATTTCAGGGGAATAGCGGAAAGCTTCTTGCGCAGGGCGGCAAGCTCGGTGAGATGCTCTTTGGGAAGCTCCACGAGGCGAAGCCCCATCGGCGCATATTCGTTGAGCATGGCGTGGACGGTAGAGGATTTTCCCGTGCCCCTGTCTCCGTAAAGGAGCATGTTTGAAAAGGGCAGAGCGGTGAGAAAGGAGAGGATGTTGTCCCCGACGATTTCCTTTTCCCGCACGTAGCCTTTTAAATCGGAAAGCCTGATGGGGGAGAGGGTGTCTACGGGGGAGATGTTTCCCTCAAAGCGGAACGCCGCGTGTCCGAGCCAGATGCCGTACCCGTTGGCGGCGTAATAGGCGGAAAGCGCCGTAACCGTCTCCTGATTGCCCCAATTTCCGTAGAAGAGCTTTTTGGGGGGAAGAACGGCGAAAAAATCGCTCGGCTGCAGGAAAAACAGCAACTCGTAGAGAAGGAGCAAATCGTGTTTCATGGCAAAAACGGCGTGGGAAGAGGGCGTCTTTTTGGCGGCGGCAGTCACCGAAAAGGCGTTTTCGTCTCTTAACACGAGGTCAGCGACGTAAGAAGCGACGTTCTCCTGCGCGTTTGCCCGAAATATCGCGGCGACGAGCTCGGCATAGCGGCGATCCGTCTTTTCCGCCCGGTAGGCAAGGAGTGCGCGCACGAGTGCGTCCTCTTCGAGGCGCTTGAAAATGGTCAGGGATTGTAATTGCATAAAAGCCTCTCTCTTTTTTTGATATTATAGTATACGTCGCTCGAAAATGCAAGAAAAAATTAAAATATTTTATGAGAAAAATATGCCATGCGCTTGACTTAAGCCCGATAGAGTAATATAATAGATGAAAATCGTTTCATCGAAAAAACAAATAGGAGGCATCTTTATGTCAAAGATATACTATCAGTCCGATTGTAATCTCGCCGTCTTAAACGGCAAAACGGTAGCCATCATCGGTTACGGCTCGCAGGGACATGCCCATGCGCTCAACCTGAAGGATTCCGGCGTCAATGTGGTCGTCGGCCTCTATCAGGGAAGCAAGTCCTGGAAAAAGGCGGAAGCGGCAGGACTTACCGTCATGACGACGGAAGAGGCGACGAAGGCAGCCGACGTCATCATGATTCTCGTTCCCGACGAGAAGCAGGCAAAGCTGTATAAAACGGCCATCGAGCCCAACCTTTCCGAGGGCAAGGCGCTCGCCTTCGCGCACGGCTTTAACATTCATTTCAAGCAGATCGTTCCTCCCGCCAATGTGGACGTGTTCATGATCGCTCCCAAGGGCCCCGGACATACCGTTCGTTCGGAGTATCTGGAAGGCAAGGGCGTTCCCGACCTCGTCGCCATCGAGCAGGATTATACGGGCAAGGCGCTCGACATCGCGCTCGCCTATGCGGCAGGCATCGGCGGCTCGAGAGCGGGCGTCCTCGAGACGACCTTCAAGTGCGAGACGGAGACCGACCTCTTCGGCGAGCAGGCAGTGCTCTGCGGCGGAGTGACGGCTCTCATGAAGGCGGGCTTCGAAACGCTCGTAGAGGCGGGCTATGACCCCAAAAACGCCTATTTCGAGTGCATTCACGAGATGAAGCTCATCGTCGACCTCATCTACAAGGGCGGCTTCTCCCTCATGCGTTACTCCATTTCGGACACCGCGGAGTTTGGCGACTACGAGACGGGCAAGCGCCTCGTCACGGACGAGACTAAGAAGGAAATGAAGAAGATCCTCGAAGAGATTCAGGACGGAACGTTCGCTTCCAAGTGGATTGCCGAAAACAACAACGGCAGAGCGCACTTCATCGCAAAGCGCAACCTCGAAGCTTCTCATCAGCTCGAGGAAGTGGGCAGAGAGCTCCGCAAGCTCTACAGCTGGAACGACGAAAACTCCATCGAAAAGGAAGAGATGGGCAAATAAGAGCATCGTAAAAAGCAAGGACGGATTGCACGGCAGTCCGTCTTTTTTGCACGCTCACGGGCTTTCGAAGAGGTCGTTTTTTTGCCATGCGTTTTCCCTGAAAATCTCTTGAGGTTTTTATGGTGAAAGGGTTGTCTTTTTCGAAAAGAAATGCTATAATAGAAACATTAAAAGAATGGAGAAGTATCATTTCGTGAGTAAGCAGGAAAACGAAAATAGAGAAAAAATATGGACAAAGGAGACGTGGGGCATGACCATGTGCTTATTCGGCGCATTGGTCGTTCTCATCATGCTGTTCGGGCATCTGATCTTGGGAAAGGTAGGGGAAGGAATCGTCGGATTTCTTCTCGGCAGCGTCGGGTATCTCGTCTTTCCCGCCTGTATTTACCTCATCTTGCAGGGCGTTTGCCTCATTCGGGATCGTTCCCTGCAAGCGCCCTTGCGCTACGTTTGGCTTATCCTCGGCATCGTGTACTGCGTTGTCGCCTTCGTGCACACCCTGATGAGCAGGGAGTACGATCTTACGGGATTCTTCCCTTACCTTGCCGATTGCTTCCGCCACGGCATGAACGGCTATGCGGAAGCGCCGCTCGGAGGCATTGTCACGGCAATTGCCGTGTATCCCCTTCTTCGCTATACGACGGCGGTCGGCAGCTGCATTATTTTTGCGACGGTCGCAATTTTGTTGACCCTTCTTTTCCTCTTTCTCCTGAAGGGAACGGCGTTTCCCTTCTTACAGCCGAAGGCAAATCCCGCTCCGCCGAAGGAGAAAAAGGGCTTCCATCCCTTTGCGAAGAAGCAAGAGCCTCCTCAGGAAGCCCCCATTCCCCGCTATACGATGGAGGGGGCGGTCCCTCCCGAAAGCGTGCGGGAGACTTACGAGGCGGCTGAACCCGATCCTCAGCCCTTGCCCAAGACTTATCCCCGTCCTACCGTCCGAACCGTGCAGGAAAAGGACGCGCCCCCGATGATGCAGCACAGCGAGGCTTACCTTCGTTCGGTCGCTAATTTCGACAACAAGGTGAACGAGATTCTTGCCCGTCAGGAGCAGAACGCCTCGATGTATCGCCCCGCGACGGACTCTCCCGACAGCGATTTCCAGCGCAGAAACGAAGCGTTTTACGAGATGGCAAACCGCGTTGTCAACCGCTCGGCTCAGCCTCAGAAAAACAGAGACCTTTTTGCCGATCACAAGCCGCAGGAAGAATATCTTCCCAAGCCGACGGATGCGGAAGAGGGGAGGGCGATTTTATACCCCTCCGAAGAATATGCGAAAAATTCCTATCAGCGCAATCTGATTTTCAACGACAGCTCTGATTTCAACAACAGGAGGACGAAGCCCGCCCGCGCCAAGGGGGGCTATAAGCCCGTCGTCTCGTACGGGGACAGCTATGTCTCTTCCCTCGAAGAGTCGAACGGAATGCCCCGCAAGATCGTCACGGACGCCACGGCTGATTCTCCCACCTTCCGGAGCTCTTACGGGAATGGGGGAAACAGGACGATCGAGAGCGTTCCCTTCAATGGCAGGACGCCTTATCGCGGGGACAGTCCCGTACCCAATCCCTTCCGCCACACGGACAGTTCGACGGAATATCGGCCCGTTCCTACCGAGCGCACTTCGCCGCCGACCGATCTTTTCACCCGTCCTTCCATTGAAGAATACAACAAGTCGGACGCCATCCGCATGGAACGAGCAGGGCGCACGACGAGCGTGGAAAATTCGTTCGTCCGTCCCTCGATGGCGAATAAGTCTTCCGTTCGCCCTTCGGCGGAGTCCTACGAGCCGATGAATCCTTCCTGGGAGAACCTTCGCACGAACGAAGGGGAAACAGAGCCTGTGCGCCCTTCGTTTGACCGGTCGGAATATCGACCTTCTTCCGAACGCACAGAGCCCATTCGCCCTTCGGTCGATCGCACGGAGCAGCGTTCCTCTTTCGATCGCACGGAACAAATCCGACCTTCCGAAGAGAGAAGAGAGCCTCTGATCTCTTCGTTCGACCGCACGGAACAGCCCTCTGACAGAATGACTTCGAGCGAGGAGAGAGGCTCTGAAAGCGAGCGCCCCCGCACGGAGAACGTTCCCGAGAGAGGTCGAAATAACCCGCTTTCCATCAGCAGCATTTTCTCCTCGCGCAGCAACGATACGGGCAGAACGAGAATCGACGCTTCCATGCTTCCCGAAGACAGGAAGTTTGTAGACCGTTCGCCCATGCGCAGCAAGGCGAATCTCTTCGACGACCCCATGCCCGACGAGTCCAGCCGCGCAGAGGAAACGATGGATCGCGCGATCGAGCGGCGCGTGCCCGAACGGGAGAGAATTTCCGAGCCCAAACCCGAACCCAAGCCCGCTCCCCGCAAAAGACGGGTATACCATAAGCCTCCCATGGAAATGCTCGAGCAGTACGACGAAAAGTCTGCCACGAGCGAGGATGAGGTCTTGCAGAATACCGACGTCATCGTCAGTACGCTGGGAGATTTCCGCATCGAGGCGGAGGTCATGAAGGTGACGGTCGGGCCTACCGTCACGCGATACGACATCGAGATCCCGCGCGGCATTCAGGCAAAGAAGGTTTCCGCCTACGACGAAGATCTCGCCAGAAGATTGCACGTGACGGGTGGCGTCACCATTTATCCGAACTTCGAGAGCGGATACATTTCCATCGAAGTTCCCAACAAAAAGAGATCGACGGTCGGACTTTCGTCCATGCTTATGGACAAGAAATTCCAAAACAGCAAACCCGGCTCTCTGACCTTTGCCATGGGCAAGGACGTCGAGGGCAGGGCCATCTTCGGCGACATCGTTAAGATGACGCACATGCTTGTCGCGGGCGGCACGGGCTCGGGTAAATCCGTCTTCTTGAACGAGATGATCGTCAGCCTGATCATGAAGTACAGCCCCGAGGAGCTGCGGCTCATTCTCGTCGATCCCAAGCAGGTCGAGTTTGTCGTGTACAAGGACATGCCGCACCTCATGATCAACGAGATCGTCAGCGATCCGACGAGGGTAATCAACATCCTCAATTGGGCGATCGAGGAGATGAATCGGCGCTATGCGCTCTTCAGAGACCGCCTTCAGCTCGGTCAGGCGCTCGTGCGCAACATCGACGAATACAACGCCTCGCTCGGCGAGGGGGAGCAGAAGCTCCCCAAAATCGTCATGGTCGTCGACGAGCTTGCCGATCTGATGCTTCGCGCCAAGAAGGAGATCGAGGACAGAATCCAGAACCTCACCCAAAAGGCGAGAGCGGCGGGCATTCATCTCGTCATCGCCACCCAGCGTCCTTCCGTGGACGTCGTCACGGGCATTATCAAGTCCAACCTTCCCACGCGAGTCGCTCTCCGCGTCACGCAGGAAGTCGATTCGAGGACGATTCTCGACGATTCCGGTGCGGAGAAACTGCTCGGAAACGGCGATATGCTCTATAAAACCTCCGAAATGCCCTCTCCTTACCGAGTTCAGTGCGGTTACGTCAGCTCGGCAGAGGTACAGCGCATCGTCGAATACGTCAAGGAGAACAACGAGGCTGTCTTCGACGCTTCGATCACCGAATACCTCAACAACGCGGCAAAACCCGACGATGAGGGAGAGGTTGGAGAGGAAATGGACGACGGCGAGCTCGATCCCGTCTACATCGATGCTCTTCGCTACGTCGTCACCATCGGTCAGGCTTCGATTTCCATGATTCAACGCCGTTGCAGCGTCGGGTATAACCGAGCGGGCAAGATCATCGAATGGATGGAAAATATGGGCTATATTTCTCCGTTTGAAGGGGCAAAGGCGAGAAAGGTGCTCCTCACTAAGGAAGAATTTGAACAGAAGTACGGCACGGAGGAGTAAAGCGTGATAGAACAAAAGACGTTCGGGGTCATCTCCCTCGGATGCGATAAAAACAGAGTGGACGCCGAGCGCCTCATAGCCCTTCTCGAGGAGAAGGGAGCAAAACGCACGGGCGAGCTTTCCGAGGCGCAGATCCTCATTGTCAATACGTGTGCGTTTTTGAATGCGGCGCGCAAAGAATCCATCGAGACGGTTCTCGACAGCGCGTCTTATAAAAACGGCAAACTCGAAAAGATCGTCGTCACGGGCTGTCTTCCCGAAAAGTTCATCGACGAGCTCTTCCCCGCGCTCACCGAAGCGGACGTGTTTTTGGGAATTTCCGATTCCGATCTCCTCGTCGAGGCGATCGAACGCTCCTATACGGGCGAGCGCGTCAACGCGGTTAAAAAGGGTCGGCGGAAAGAAGGGGGCAGGGTGCTTTCCACCCCGCTTCATTACGGCTATCTGAAAATCGCAGACGGCTGTTACAACCATTGCACGTACTGTCTGATTCCCAAAATCAGGGGAAAGTATAAAAGCGAGCCCATGGAAAAGCTCGTGGAGGAGGCATCCTCTTTGGGGGGGCTTGCCGAGCTTATTTTAGTCGCGCAGGACACCACCCGCTATGGCGAAGACCTTTACGGGGAAAACAGGCTCGTTCCCCTCATTCGGGCGTTGACCGCCCTCGAAAACATCTCTTCCGTCCGCCTTTTGTACTGCTATCCCGAGGCGATCGACGATAAGCTGATTGCAGAAATCAAGCTGAATCCCAAGGTGGTGCACTATCTGGACATTCCCCTTCAGCACAGCGAAAACAGGGTGCTGAAGCTGATGAATCGGCGCGGAAGCCGGGAATCCAATCTCGCGCTTTTGCAGAAACTGAGAAGGGAGATTCCCGACATTGCCATTCGTTCCACCTTCATTGCGGGCTTCCCCTCTGAAACGGAAGAAGAGGTGGAGGGGCTTCTCTCCTTCCTCGAAGAGGCAAAGCTTGCAAACTGCGGGTTCTTCGCCTATTCCAAAGAGCCGGACACGCCCGCGTTTCGCATGAAGGGACATCTCCTGCAAAGGGAAAAGGACAGGCGGGTGCGCCTTTTGTATCGCAGGCAAAAGCAGATTGCAAAGGATTTTTTGTCCTCCTTTTTGGGAAAGGAGATTGAAGTCCTCTGCGACGGAATAAATTACGAAAGACAATGCTTTGTCGGCAGGGCGTACTTTCAGGCGCCCGACATCGACGGCAAGGTTTACTTTACGGGAGAAAAAGCGTCCCAGGGGAGTCGCTATCGGGTGACGATCAAGCGGACGAACGGTTATGATTTGTTCGGAACTGTTGCGGAGGATTAAATGAATTTACCAAATAAATTGACTGTTGTCAGACTGTTGCTCATTCCCGTTTTCGTGGTGCTCTTTTACTGGGACTTTCCCCTTCATTATCTCATTGCGGCGATCGTCTTTACGGTTGCGACCTGCACGGATTTTCTGGACGGGTATCTTGCGCGAAAGTACAATCTCGTCACCAATCTCGGAAAATTCCTCGATCCCATTGCGGACAAGGTGCTCGTCTCCACGGCAATCATTCTGCTTTTGACCGTTCCCGAGTTTTACTCTTTCTACGTTCCCGGAGGGATCGTCATGCCCTGCCTCGGCGTGTGTGCCTCTCTCATTTTGGCGCGGGAGCTGATCGTCAGCGGATTCCGCATGGTCGCTGCCTCTACGGGGCTCGTCCTCGCGGCGGATAAGCTCGGCAAGTGGAAGACCTTCTTTCAGGACGTCGCGATTATCGTAATTTTAGTCAGCGGCGCTTGTTCGGGATCGCTCGGTAACGTGCTGATGTGGACCGGACTGGTCGCTTTGGCTGTCGCCACCGTTCTCACCGTCGTTTCCGGCTGTCACTATATCATTCGCAATAAGGAAGTACTAAAATCCTGATTTATGAGAAATACTTGTATCGTCTTGTACAATCAAAGAAGCGCGCTCGACCCCAAGCGTACCGCGGGGGTATTGAACGCCTTTTTATCCGGCGGGTATTACTTTGACAAGCTGGAATTTTTGTCGTATGACGATGCAGGTGCATTCAAACAGGCGATCGCGGAGGGGAAGAACTTTTCCGACCTTCTGGCTATCATCTGCGACCCTCCTTATTTTTCTGCCGTTCGGCAGCAGCTGGAGGCTTGCTACAACACTCGATTTTCCACGCGCACGATTTTGGACGGAGGGGCAAAGACGGCGTTTTTGTTCCCCTGCGGAGCGGAAGGGGAACAAATCGTAGGCGACGAAGCCCTTCCCTTCCTCGATAAAAAGTACCGCGAGCGCTGCGCGAGAATGGTCGTGCGCGCGGTGGGCGTTCCGCACGAGCTTCTTTCTTCCGCCGTGCAGGAGGCGAAAAGCCTTTCGGGAGAGGCGCTCAATTACAACATCAGCTCCGAATACGACGACTTCCGCATCGAAATCATCTACGATCGGAATACCCCCAAGATGCTGGTCGACGACGTCATGCGCGTCTTTGCCGTGCGGCTCGCCGAATACATCTACGCCCTCGAGGACATCACTCTGGCGGAACGCCTTCATCAGGCAATCCGTGTCCGCAAGATGAACATCAGCGTGGCGGAGTCCTTTACGGGGGGAGGCATTGCCAAGCGCCTCGTCGAAGTGCCCGGAATCAGCGGCGTTTTGCAGGAGGGCATCGTCTCCTATTCCAACGATTCCAAGATGGAGCGCTTAAAGGTCAATCCGTATACCATTCGCACTTACGGGGCGGTCTCCGACGATACCGCCTACGAGATGGCGCTCGGGCTCATCAATACGGGCAAGTGCGACCTTGCCATTGCCACGACGGGCATTGCGGGCCCGAAATCCGATTCTTCCGCAAAGCCCGTGGGGCTGTGCTACATCGCGATCGGACTCAAAACGGGCATCTACATCTATAAATTTATCTTTGACGGCGACAGGAAGAAGATTACCGAAACGGCGATCAATCACGCCCTGTTTCTTGCCTATAAGCAAATCAAGTAAAATCATACGAGGAGTATAGCTATGGAGAAAGAAAAACTGAAGGCTCTCGACGCGGTTCTGCTGCAAATCGAGAAAAATTACGGCAAGGGCGCGATCATGCGCTTGGGGGACAGCGCCGGGGATACTTCCATCGAGACGATCCCCTCGGGCTGTCTTGCCCTCGATCTCGCGCTCGGCATCGGCGGTATGCCCCGTGGAAGAATGATCGAAATCTACGGCCCGGAGTCCTCCGGTAAAACGACGGTCGCACTGCACGTCGTCGCGGAGGCGCAGAAGATGGGGGGCATCGCCGCCTTTATCGACGCGGAGCACGCGCTCGATCCCGTCTATGCGAAAGCTTTGGGCGTCAACCTCGACGAGCTCTACGTCTCTCAGCCGGACACCGGCGAGCAGGCGCTCGACATTACGGACTCCCTCGTCCGTTCCTCGGCGGTGGATATCATCGTCATCGACTCCGTTGCGGCGCTTACGCCCAAGGCGGAAATCGAAGGGGATATGGGGGACTCTCACGTCGGCTTGCAGGCAAGACTGATGTCTCAGGCGTTGAGAAAGCTCACCGCCATCGTCAACACGTCCAAGACGTGCGTCATCTTCATCAACCAGCTCCGCGAAAAGGTCGGCGTCATGTTCGGCAATCCCGAAACGACCCCCGGCGGCAAGGCGCTTAAGTTCTATTCCTCCATTCGAATCGACGTGAGAAGGACGGATACCCTGAAGGATTCGGAGGGCTTCGTCGGAAACAGAACGAGGGCGAAGATCGTGAAGAACAAGCTTGCGCCTCCCTTCAAGCAGGCGGAGTTCGACATCATGTACGGACAGGGCATTTCACAGGAGGGGTGTCTCATCGACCTCGGCGTGCAGTACGAAGTCGTGGGCAAGAGCGGCGCATGGTTCTCTTACGGGGGAAATAAGGTCGCCCAGGGAAGAGAAAAGATGCGCGAGTATCTCAAGGCAAATCCCGACGTCGCCAAGGAAATCGAGATGAAGATCCGCGAAGCGGTCAAACCCAAGCAAGAGCCCGCTTCCGAAGCAGAATAATTCCCAAAGCAGGAAGAAGTTTCCGTTTCTATCCGAATAACGATGTAAAATGAGGCAGAATTTGCCTCTTTTTTTGTTAAATTGTCCTTTTTTGTCGGAGAGAATTAAAATAGCTTGACAGCTTTCTCCCTTTTCTCTATAATAATCTCGTATCAATGTGACAATATTTTATAGTGGGCGTTTATTTTGCAAGAACAGATCGTTGTGTTAAAATAAATTATATAAATTAAAATGAACCAATCAAAACAAAACAAACAATTTACACGCATGAAATCGTATTCGCGGCAATATGTTGGGCCTATTATGTATGAATATACCGCATGGGTTTTGCGAGAAGCGCAGCGGGAGGGATTTCAAAGTCTTTATTTTTTAGCGCGAGACGCTTACCTTTTGTATCGGATTGCGTTGAAGATATGCGAAAAAGAAAACATTCCGATCAAATGTAAGTATTTTTATTGTTCGAGAACAGCGCTCAGAATGCCGTCGTACCATCTGATAGGCGATGAAATGTATGATCTTTTGCTCGTGTACAGTCTGTATGCTACCCCTTGCTCTGTCTTGGAGCGGGGTGGATTCAACGAGGAAGAGAGAAAAAAGGTTTATGCGGAGATTTGCATAACGGATGAAAATCGTAAACTCGATTCGGAAGCGTTCGAAGATTTTACCGCCAAGCTCAGAAAGAGCGCCGTTTATCGGGAGATCGTTTTGGAAAAGTCTAAAAAATCCTATCGTATGGCGATCGGCTATTTTCAGCAAGAGGGACTATTTGAGGAAGAAACCGTTGCGCTCGTGGACAGCGGTTGGACAGGTTCGATGCAACGTACCATTCGTCAGCTTTTGGAGTCGAAAGGTTATCGCGGAAAAGTATACGGCTTTTATTTTGGAATGTATTGTCTTCAAAAAGAAGAGCGGGACGGTGTCTATCGTTGCTTTTATTTTGACGCAAAAACGGGAGCGGGAAGAAAGGCTCTGTTCAACAACAATCTTTTCGAGTGTATGCTTTCTACAGATTACGGAATGACGATAGGCTATGAAGAGAGAGAAGGAAAAATTGTTCCGATCCAAAAAGAAGGATTGTCGGAGGAGATGACGCAGCTTGTCCGATGTCAGACGGAAGGCGCTCTTTCCTATGCGGAGGAGCGGTTGCAAAAGGATAAGCACTACAGTTTGACGAAGTCTTTTCGCTCGGTCGAACGACTTTTGAAACATTGCGTTGTTTATCCGACAAGAGAAGAAGCCGAATTATTCGGCAGGTTTCTCTTTTGTGACGATATTACCGAAGCCTATCGAATGCCGCTTGCGGATCAAGCGCAAATCGCTCAGCTGAAGGCATATCTCATTTTTCCGAAGATCGTTCGGAAACTACTTCATCGAAAGGCAGCCAACATACCGAATTTATTTTGGAATTATGGAACGGCTGCGTTTTTACCGATTTATAAAAGATGGTGGTATAGGATGAATCTATGCTTTTTCGAATACCGTAAGTACAAAAATGCGGAAAATGCATTGAAGGAAATATGATTGATGAAACATGATTATAAATTGATTGCCATGATTCCGGCAAGAATGGGCTCGAAACGGATTCCCAAAAAGAATATCCGATATATGTTGGATAAACCTCTGATTCAATATCCCATCGAATTTGCGCTGCAAAGTCAAGCGTTTGATAGTGTATGGGTTAATACGGAAAGTGAAGAACTCGGTAAAATTTGTGAAAACCTTGGCGCAAAATTTCATAAGCGTCCTGCCGAGCTCGCCGACGATAAAGCGACAAACCGTGATTTTACGTATGAGTTTTTAAAAAAACATGCGTGCGATTACGTCGTTATGATCAATCCGACTTCCCCTACGCTTCGACAGGAAACCGTTAACCGTTTCTTGAGTTTTGTGCGAGAGAACGAATTTGACTGCGTTATGTCCGTAGAAAGCGTCAAAGCGGAGGCATTTTACGCGGGGAAAAAGATTAATTTCGATGGAAAATCTAAAGTTCCTTCCCAGAACTTAGGAGCTGTTCAATACATCGTATGGGCATTGACGGCGTGGAAGAGAGATTGCTTTATCCGAATGCAGGAAGAGGGAGAATGTCCGATTTTCGGCGGGAATATGGGATTGTTTGAAATCCCGAAGGACGAATGTGCCGATCTTGATACCGATGAAGACTGGAACATCGCGGAGGGCATTCTGTATTCGAGAAAAAGTGCCTCTCAATCAAGGATCAAGTATCTGGAAGTTTGGTAAATAAGGAAAGAAGAGAAAAATGAGTGAAGGATTACAGAAGATTATAGAGAAAATTAGCGATCCTCAGATAAAAGCGGTTACGTTTGATATTTTCGATACGCTTCTATTACGACCGGTAATTGAACCGGTTGATGTTTTTCGCCTGGTAGGCAGAATTCACGGTTATTATGAATTCCAGTTTATTCAGATGCGTACCTCGGCAGAGCGCGAAGCCCGCGATTGCAGACCGTTCGGAGATGACGATATTACGTTTGACGATATTTATAGTCAAATGGAAAATTGTTATGGTATTTCTCATGAGGAATCCTTAATAATTCGGCAAACGGAATTGGAGGTTGAAAGGAGACTCCTTTATCCCAGAAAAAGTGCCAAGATTTTGTTTGATACCGCGCTTAAATTGGGAAAAAAAGTAATGATTCTATCCGATATGTATTTACCGGAAGATTTTTTGGCGGAAGTGCTCAAAAAAAACGGATATATCGGTTATGATAGGCTGTACGTTTCCTGTACGACGAAGGAAAGTAAGGGGAGCGGTCGGTTGTATGCACGTGCGGCGAACGACCTTCAGGCTTGCGGTATTTCTGCAAATGAAGTTCTCCATATCGGCGATAATCCCTATGCAGATATTCAACAGGCAAAAAAAGCCGGGTATCATGCAACGATATTGCCTCGCGCAATGACAATGATGAGGTCGAAAAAGGTTTTCGATTCTCTTTTGAGCCGTGCGAATGAATTCGATAATACGTTCTTGATTGGTTTTTTGGGAAATGAATTGTTTGACGATCCGTTCGTTTCGTTTGATGTCAACACCGTTCTGAATCGCGATCTGACCAATCTTTCCTGGTATGTTGCACCCTTCCTGCTTTCTTTTGCTAAGTGGATGATTGAGGATTTAAAGAGAGAAAAAGTCGATAAATTACTGTATGCCTATCGCGACGGATATCTGCCCGAAAAAATCGTTCAAATGCTTGCGCCTTTGTATGACTTCAACATTCCGTCCGAGCATTTATACTTGAATCGAACGATTCGCTATCCGTTTTTGGTTGATAAAAAGGTTCCGTTGATGGTGGGGGATCCTCCTTTTTCGGAAAATATGACGGTAGGTGACTTCATTGCCGACAGACTTTTGGTTTCCGATTCCAAAGAAAAGGAAGAAGTATTTCGGATTTTTAATCGTTCCGGATACGTTTCTATGAACGATAAAATCGGAAATCGGGAAAGAGTTTATCGTCTGACGAATGCTTTGCAGCCCTATTTTGAAAGAAATGCAAAAGACAGGGTTGCTGTTATTCAAGAATATTGTAGTAGTCTGATTGGCGATTCAAACAAAGTGGCAGTATTTGATATCGGTTATCGTGGAAGCGTCGCTCGCTTCCTGCAACAACAGATTGCACACGAAAACACAGTAGGATATCAAATTTTCGCT
Organism: Clostridia bacterium; assembly: GCA_017621155.1. GTDB lineage: Bacteria > Bacillota > Clostridia > Christensenellales > Borkfalkiaceae > RGIG8762. Next base: position 12,305 of record JAGATP010000035.1, on the reverse strand, counting down.
ACACCGTCCGTCAGAAGCTCGTATGGTACGATTCGACTGAAACCGTATATCGAATATAGCTACTCTGAACAAGCTGCTGCAATGATACTGCATCCGATGATGGAGCAAATTATCAGCGATCCTTGTCCCAGCCCTAAGGCGATTCGAAAAAAAGAAACGGAGTTTGAGTTAATCTATGAAGAAACGGCAGATGCCTCCACACCGCTTATTTGCTCTATTCAGGATAAAATTCTAAGTTATTGCGAAAAAATCATAGATTTGTTAGGCGATTTTATTTGTGATATGGAGTTTGATCCATATAACGAATTTTCGTTTTTGATAAAGTTATTGAAAAGACCTTCTAAGAGAGACGCATTGACGATCAAGGAGCTCGAATTTAACGATGCGTTTATGATTTGTGGCAGCGATAAAGAGAATATTTATGAGAAATGGTTCAACCTCCGTTATTCGTCGCCTGCAAACTCAACGATGTCAAGCACCCATTCCACTCTCTATCAGGGCGGGAAGGCGGAAAAAATTAGAGCTGTCCTCTTAAAGCTTCATCTTTGGCGTGCAGCAAAATTCGTCTATCGGAAATTGGCTTTTTTCTTTGATCCGATGTGGGCGAGGTATTCAGATCATTGTGAACGGAAGAAATTAAAAAGACAACAGCAAGCCGCGCGGAAAGGGGAACGGAAGCATAGCCCTACTTTTGTGGAAAAGACGGAACTTGCTTTGAAAACATCCTTGAATCAACTCCGAGGATTTCAGATTTTCGATGACAGAAATAGAGCGGTTTTCTGTGGGGATACCGCTTCATATGACAAGGGGATGTGCCGCTTTCTTTCGGATTTATCCGAGGTGAATCGGCAGTACGATTGGATTGTGCTTTCGGAAGCAATCTGGCTGAATACTGGGAGAACGATCGATAAATATCATCTTCCTTCTCATGTTCTCCCCGCTCTGTTCGGGAAGAACAGATTTGAGAAGAATGCCGAGATCAATATGCCAAAGGCACTGATCGATATACTGGAATCCGTCCCCTGCTTGAATGTTGCAGTTGAAAATTTAAGAAAGAGACATCCCGATATGCCTCGGAATTATCCGGAATTCTTAATTTCGGAAGCATACTTGTATTTTAAAGAGGCTTTCACTATTTTGAAACCTGAAATTCTTGTGCTTTGGAATCAATTTCATGCACTTCATCAGGTGCTTGAAATCGTTGCAAAGGAACAGGGCATTTCCGTTCGCTTTATGGAATTCGGCTCTCTTCCAGGTACTGTTGCATTCGATACGGTAGGACAAATGGGAGAAAGCTATCCCGCTAGAGAAGTGGAAAAATTTCTCGCATTGCCTGTCAATGACTCCGATTTGGTAAAAGCACGGGAAGTATGGGATTACATGAAGGAGAGTCGATTAAATCGGAATCAACAGGCAGACAGTGGTGAGTTGGTGAATTTGGTTGCCCGTCTGCGTAAGACAGGGAAACCCATTCTGTTCTATGCGGGACAGAACGATTACGAATCTGGATTGTATCCCTATACCGAACGTACTGAACAATTTCATTCTCCCTCTTTTCATTCTAGCGATGCATGTGCGCGCTATCTCGGAAAGATTGCTTTAAAAAACGGTTGGAATGTGATCTATAAGCCTCACCCTTTGATGAAGGATGTGACGGAGTCTTTTCCGAAATCGGTTACGGTATTGAACAGCGGGGATATCAATGATTTTGTCGATTTGACGGATTTGACGATTACGATCTTATCTCAAACCGCATATGTCGCGCTCATCCGCGAAAAACCGGTTTTGCTGTGCGGATATATGCAGTTAAAGGGCAAAGGATGTACTTATGAAGCGTTTGAACCTGAGAAGATGGAAGGGGAAATAAAACGCATGCTCGAAAAAGGGGTAACGGATCAAATGAAGGAAGCCCAACTTCGACACATTGCCCAGCTGATTCGTTATTATTTGTACGATGATAATATGCCGAGGAGGATTCGTTACGGCAGAAAAATAACGGAACTTTCCGTAGCGCCCGATAAAAAATAAAAGGCTGAAGAAATGCGAACTCATTTTAGTTCGCATTTCTTCTATGAAAATAAAATTCGGAAATATCTTGACAAAATAGGTCGAATAAGATATAATAACAGAGAAGCACACCATAATAGTTTTAAGGATATTCATGAAAAAGACGCTTTTTACACCTGCGACAATTAAGACGGCGAAAATCATGATAGGGGTTTTGCTCGCGTATGTTCTGATTGTGGCGGGAATTTATTTCATTGCGGGAGATGCGTTTAAGTATCGGGATTCCAGAAGCAACATTGAAATGCCCGCTGCGGAGGCAAACGTCGCCGAGCTTACTTATGACACCGTAATCGAGGAAAATTTCTCCGCATTCATTCACAGATATGATACCGTTTCCGTCGTATGGGGGACGTATTACAACCGTCCGAACGAAGGGACGGCGAAAATGGAGCTCATTACGCGCAGCAACGGCGCGGTCGTTCTCTCCAAGACGTTTGACGTTTCCGCTTTGAAGGACGGAGACGTCGTTTCCATGTCCTTTGATCCGTCCGATCCCATGCGCGAGGCGATCGTCAACGAAGCCCTCTGCCTAAGGCTTTCGGCAACTTCCGAATACGGCTCTGCCGTTACGCCGATGATGTCCTCTGCCGAGGCGGCGGGACGAGAACTCTTTGTCAACGGAGAGAGAATCGCGGGAACGCTGTGCTTTTCGGCGACGGGGACAGATTATATCTGGATCGGTACTCATTATTGGACGATCGTCGGCATCAGCACGGCGGTATTTGCTCTCGTCTTGGCGGGAATCTGGTTGATTCATGCAAGCGGAAAAAAGAGCTATACCGTCACGGCAGTCAAGTCGTTTGCAGGGTACGGCTTTTTGATCAAACAGCTCGTCGCGCGTGATTTCAAACGGAAGTACAAGCGTTCCGTTCTGGGCGTTCTCTGGAGCTTTATGAATCCTCTGCTTACGATGTTAGTTCAATACTTCGTCTTTTCGAATTTGTTCCATTCTGCCATCGAAAATTATCCCGCTTATCTCGTTGTTGGCGTTGTCTGCTTCAACTTCTTTTCCGAAACCTGTTCCATGGCGCTGACTTCGATTTCAGGTAATTCGCGCCTGATTAAAAAGGTATACATCCCGAAATACATTTATCCGATGACTACCGTTATGTCATCGATCATTAATTTCGGAATTTCTTTGATTCCCATGTTGATTGTCTGTATCATCACGGGGGTGCATTTTAAGATTTCGGTCATTTTATCGCTGTTTTTCTTCGTTTGTCTGACAGTCTTTTGCATGGGACTTGGGTTGTTGCTCTCTTCCATGATGGTATTTTTTCAGGATACGAAGTACATTTGGCGTGTCCTTAGTATGATGTGGATGTACGCAACGCCTATCTTTTGGATTCCGAGCATTCTTCCCGAACAATATGCGTTTTTGTTTCAATGCAATCCCCTGTACCACTTTATCAACAATGCTCGAATTTGCATTTTAGGCGGCGTTTCACCCGAACCGAGTGCTTATTTTTGGAGTGCATTGTTTGCGCTGATTATGCTTTTATTCGGCGCCTTGGTCTTTAAAAAGACGCAGGATAAATTCATTATGCATCTGTGAGGCGGAGATGAACGAACCCATGATTGAAGTAAAAAACGTCACCATGCGTTTTAAATACAACAACGACAAAATTCTTTCGTTGAAGGAATTTGTAACGACCGCATTGCGAGGGAAGCTGCATTACAATGAATTTGTGGCTTTGGAGGACATTTCTTTTTCCGTCGGAAGGGGAGAAACGCTCGGGCTGATCGGAAGAAACGGGGCGGGAAAGAGTACCTTGCTCAAGATCATCGCAGGTATTATGAAGCCAACGAGTGGATCGGTGATCAGTCGCGGGAGGATTGTCCCTATGCTCGAGCTCGGTTCCGGATTCGACTATGATCTGACGGGGCGGGAAAATATTTTTTTGAACGGGGCAATTTTGGGATACGACGAAAAATTCGTCAAGTCCAAGTATGACGAGATCGTTGCTTTTTCCGAAATTGAAAAGTTTATCGATACGCCAATCCGAAATTATTCATCGGGTATGCTTATGCGCCTTGCCTTTTCTGTGGCAACTGTCGTTAATCCCGAAATTTTGATTGTCGATGAAATTTTGGCTGTCGGCGACGCAGCCTTCCAGAAAAAAAGTCAAAAGCGCATGATGGAGCTTATGGGAGGAGGGACGACCGTTCTCTTTGTCTCTCATAACCTCGCTAAGATCAGGGAAATGTGCAATCGCGTCGCGTGGTTTGACAGTGGACATATCAGAATGATCGGGGACACAAAGGACGTATGCGATGCATACCGCCTTTGATTTTGCATTATGAAGTATTCTTTCTCAAAATTATATCGGAGTGTTCGACTATGCGGATTAGCGCGGACAGCAAAGGATTTTTATTTTCGCGTTCGTATGCAAAGAGCGGATGTTGAAGAGCGCTATCAAATATGGCGACAAAAGAACGAGAAGGGGAATTTTTCTTCGTTTCGTCGCGCACTGAAAGCCTTTGTTTATCGTCCGCTCATTTCCGTTTGTTTGCTTGCCAAAGGAGATCAAACGCATTTATCGGAATGCGTCGATTCTATCTTGAATCAGTATTATCAGAACTTTGAACTATGCGTGCTTGCCGCCGAGTCGATGGGGGAATGGAAGGACAAGCGCGTTTTTTTCATTCAGAATGATGACGTAGGGGCTGCTCTCGATGCGATTAGGGGGGAGTTTGTGGTTTTTTTAAGGGGAGACGGCACGTTTTCTCCCGATGCTCTTTTTCAAGTGGTAAGCTTACTCAACGCCCACCGCGATGCGGAACTCATCTATTCCGATGAAGACGTCATGGGAAAAGATAGGGGAAGTCCCCTTTTTAAGCCGGATTATTCCCCCGATACTTTGCTCTCTTATCACTATATTTCCAACCTTGCTGTCTATCGGACGAGTCTTGTCCGCGAAATCGGTGCGTTTCGGGACGAATATGATCTTGCCCTTCGTTTTACGGAGAAGACGGATTGTATTTATCATATTCCAAAGGTTTTGTATCACAGAAGAAAGGTGATGGAAAATAGTTCCTATTCTGTCGTTGAGGATGCGATGAAGCGTCGCGGCTATCGTGCGGATTTAAAGAAAATCGAGGAGGCAGGCGCTTGCTTTGTTCGTTTCCGTCCGAAAGAGGATGATTTTGTATCTATCATCATTCCGACCAAGGACAACGCAAGGGTGCTTGATCGATGTCTTAGCTCGATTTATGAGAAGACGACAGGGGTAAGCTATGAGATCATTGTCGTTAACAACAACGGTTCGGAGCCGGAAACCTTTGCTCTTTTTGAGCATTATCAAAAGCAATATGACAATTTTTGCGTATTGACGCAAAATGTTCCCTATAATTATTCGGCGTTGAATAACGAAGCGGTAAAAATCGCAAAGGGAAATCTCTTATTGTTTTTGAATAACGATGTTGAGGTGATTTCTCCGGATTGGCTTTTTGACATGGCGGGCGAGGCGACGCGGTGCGAGATCGGCGCTGTGGGGGCGAAGCTCCTGTTTCCGGACAGATCGATTCAGCATGCGGGAATCGTGCTGCTTGGGAAGCTTGAAGTGGGCGTTCATTTGGGCTATCGAATCGATGAAAGGAAAGTTTTGTATGATCCCAGGTATGTGACTAATCGCAACGTCTCTGCCGTGACGGGGGCATGTTTGATGATGAGACGCCGCGTATTTGAAGAGGTAGGCGGATTTGACGAGTCGCTAGCGGTTGAATTTAACGACGTCGATCTCTGCTTGAAGGCGCTTCGGGCGGGGTATCGGAATTTATATATGGGACAGGTTTGCCTGTATCACTACGAATCTATGACGCGCAGGGCAATCGAAAATTCCAAGCGATTGAACGATTCTATTTTGAAGATGGCAAATCGATGGGGAGATTTCAAAGACCCTTATTTCGATCCCGACGTGGAGTTGAAACTGTTACATTATAGAATCTGACTCTAATTGTGGAGAAACGGCAATTTTGCGAATTGAAAAACAAGGAATGAAAGAAATGAGTAAACAGGAGACCATTCCCAAGTTGCATCTGACGAACGAGCAAACGCTGAGCATCATTAAAAACGAGCAGGTCAAGGTCGTCAGCTTTGATCTGTTTGATACGCTGCTCGTGAGACCTTCTTTCGAGCCTAAAGATATTTTTGTGCTTTTGGAACAAGAGGTCAAAGAAAAATACGGCTTGGATTTCGTCGCTCTTCGGGGGAGGGCAGAAGAAGAGCTTGGAAAAGCCAATGCGACCATTCATGAACTTTGGGCTTTTATCGGCAAAAAGCACCGCTTGTCCGAGGACGTCGTTTCTGTCTTGAAGCAAAGAGAAATCGATCTGGAAACCTCTTTGCTGACCGTTCGAAGGGATGCCAAGGAGCTCTTTGACGCCACGTTGAAACTTGGTAAGAAGGTTATCGTCACTTCGGATATGTACCTGACCTCGGACGTTTTGTCCGATATTCTCAAAAGGAAAGGGTATGTCGGCTATTCCGAAGTGTATGTTTCCTGCGAATGGGGAGAGAGAAAGGACAGCGGTAAGTTGTACGATCTTGTCTTGGAGAGAGAAGGGGTGAATCCCTTTGAGCTTGTCCATATCGGCGATAATTTTTGCTCCGATTACAAAATTCCCCTGGAAAAAGGCATCCTTGCCGTCTTTTATCCGAGTGTATACAGCTTGGTTTTGCAGGATCATTCCCCATGGAAACAGCTTTTTTCGAAGAAAAATATTTCCGAAAATCCCTATACCCGTATTTTATTTGCGTTTGCCTTTTTGCGCGCATATAACGCAAACCCTTCTTTTGTGCAAGAGCGTAGGTATTTTCGGAATTTGAACGATTGCGGAAAATTATTTCTTGCCCCCTTACTCGTTCAAATCGCTTCCGATTTGATTGGGAACAGCGAAATTCAGAATTGCTATGAAGAAATGAATTTTGTCGCAAGGGACGGTTATCTTCCGCAGAAAATTTACGATATTCTTTCCAAAGGGCGAAGGGCGATTCCTTCGCGCTATGTCTATGCTTCTCGGCAAGCGCTCTGTTTTTCTTCCTTCGATGGCTTTTTCGATTATCTGAAAAAAAGCACTTGGGAAGGAAATGACTTTTCTCTTGCGGATTTTTTAAAGGTTTTTCTTTTGGATGAGGAATTAAAAGCTTCCATTTTGGGGCAATTGACGGACGCGGAAAAAAATTCCAATCTTTGCGCCGACGTCTCTTCTTGCGAGAAATGCTTGAAGCCGTTCGAGGTGGAATTAGAAGGGTATTTTTCGAAGCAAAGGGAATATTCCAAGCAGTATTATTTTGATCTGTTCGGACAGGATGAGCGCAGAAAGTTGATCTTCGATTGCGGCTATAGCGGGTCTGTTTCCGTCGGACTCAATCGTGCTTGCGGCAAATTGTTCGATAAATACTATTTATGGCAAACAGAGGAAAATCGCTACAGCGATCAACGGGAAGGGACGAAAACGGTATGTTTTTTTCCCGATGAATGTTTCCCCGGATTAAATATCATACTCGAGGAGTTGTTCTCCCCCCTTCAAGGCTCTTGTGTAGGCTTTCGAGCGCAGGAGGAGCAAATTGTTCCTCATCTCGACTCTTCGTGCTTTTCCGAAGAGATGATGCAGGATTTAACGGAGCTCCATGAGGAGTGCATTCGCTTTGCCAAGGAGTTTCAAGCCCTTTTTGCTCCGTATTTGCATGTGTTTCGAGGGTGTGACGTCTCGATTTACCGCAACATTGCCGAGGTGGCTTTTATTCGTTCCCCGTATGCAGAACTTAAAATCTTTGATCGGATTCGCTTTGTCGATGGCCACTTATCAGGATATGCCCATTCGCTTACGAATAAAGTAATTCTTATCTTCCAAAAGATGAGTTATTACGAAACTCCTTTTTCCGGGACGGGGTTTGAAAATCCAGATGTCTACTTGTCTTTCCCGGGCATTCCGAAGTTGACGGAAGCGCCTAGAATCGGTGTTCATCTACACCTGTATAACTTATACTTATATGATGAAATTGTCAGCTATTTGAAAAACTTTCCCTATCCTTTCGACTTATATCTGACGACGCCAAAGCAATGCTTTGAACCTGTTTCCCGCTTGATCTTTTCACAAGCGATCATTCCGAATTTACAAAAGCTGGAAGTCAAATTACATCCGAACAGAGGACGCGACGTCGCTCCTTGGCTGATTGAGACGCGGGATGTGCAAAGTGAGTACGATCTCTTTTGCCACATTCATGCAAAGGAATCCCTTCAGTACGGTGGAAATTTCGGAACGGAGTGGAGAAGATATTTTTTCGACAATCTGATTGAAGAGAGGGCGGCTTTGGATATTGTCGCTCATTTTCAAGAACCGCGAATGGGGCTTATTTTCCCTGCGTGTTATTCCGGTATTTACGATTTGTCCATGAAATACAACACATCGCTATTTGGTGAATGCGGGGAAGAGGCGATGATTGCAGATTTGCTGAAGAGAATGAAGACGGAGGATCCCTTTGTGAGAAAGGATTTGCTGTGTTCGTTCGGAACGATGATGTGGTACCGCCCCAAAGCTTTGCAGCCGTTATTCGACCTGAATTTATCCTACGAAGATTTTCCGAAAGAGCCCATCGGATTGGGCGGGACGCTTGCTCATGCCATTGAGCGGATGCCTGCGTTCGTTGCGGAAAGACAGGGCTTTTTGGTCAGAGTTTTTAACGAGATTTCAGATCGAAATGCGACGGATGGGAGAAATAGCGAAGAAAACAATTCTCTCGCTTTGGTCGATATGGATTTTAATCAACTTGCCAAGGCGCTCGGCGTAAAGAGGGCGTTTAAGCTCTTCGGATTTGCTCTTCGCATTTTTTTCGCCAAAGTCATTCGGACTTATCGCCCTGAAATCGATAAAGGAGAGTTATATGCTGTTGCCAAAAAAATCGGATTAAAAAATGCAACAAGAGTCTTGAAAAAAGCGTATGGCGTTTATCTACAAAAGGACTAGAGCGGATTTTGAATCGTTGGGAACTGACTCAAAAAGTCTGATTTCTTGACAATCCGAACAAAATACGTTACAATAAAGCCGATCAACAGGAGGGTTGTATGGAATACGGGTTTATCAAAGTTGCGGCGGCGACGCCGAAACTCAGGGTTGCGGACGTTGCGTTCAATGCGGACAACATCATAACGGAGTGCAAAAGGCAGTTTGAGCGGGGAGTACAGGTGCTCGTCTTTCCCGAGCTGTCCCTTTGCGGCTACACTTGCGGCGATCTCTTTCAGCAAAAGGTGCTCATCGACGGCTGCAAGAAAGAGGCGGAACGCATCGTCAAGGCGAGCGAAGGAATGGAAATGCTCGTCTTTGTCGGACTTCCCGTCTTTTTTAAGAAAAAGCTCTACAACTGCGCGCTCGCCTTTTCAGACGGCAAGCCGCTCGGCTTCGTTCCGAAAATCAATCTTCCCAATTACAACGAATTCTACGAGCTGAGGCACTTTGCCTCCGGTCGCTGGATCGAGGGGAGCGTTTCCTTTTGCGGAGAAGAAGTTCCCTTCGACTCCCGTCTGATCTTTGTCGATCGCAATCACGAGCATTGCAAGGTCGGTTGCGAGCTCTGCGAGGATCTTTGGGTGCCCGAAACGCCATCGCAGGATCATGCGCTTGCGGGAGCGACGTTGATCGTCAATCTCTCCGCGAGCAACGAGGTGATCGGCAAGCGCGAGTATCGGCGCGATCTCGTCCGCATGACCTCGGGAAGGCTCGTTTGCGGCTACGTCTATGCCTCGGCGGGTAGCGGAGAATCCACGAGCGACACCGTCTATTCCGGGCACAATCTGATTGCCGAAAACGGCGTTCTCTTTGCGGAGAGCAAGCTCTTTGCGGATGAGTCGATCTCGGCGGAAATCGACGTCGATAAGCTCGCCTACGAGCGCAAAAAGCTCACGGATTTCGGCGGCGAGGACGAGGGGACGGAGGTCTGCTTCTCGACTCCTGTCAGGGAATGCGTGCTTTCGCACAAGCCCTCTCGCTTTCCGTTTGTCCCCGAGCGGGGGGAAGAACTTGCCGAACGCGCAGAGCTCATTCTCTCCATTCAGGCGGCGGGTTTAAAAAAGCGGTTGGAGCATACGAACGCCAAGACGGCAGTCATCGGCATTTCGGGCGGGCTGGATTCCGCACTCGCCTTTCTCGTCACCTGCCGGGCCTTTGACCTTCTCGGCAAGGACAGAAAGGATGTCATTGCCATCACCATGCCGGGATTCGGGACGACGGGCAAGACCTTTCGCAATTCGTTAAAGCTCATCGAGGCAATGGGGGCGACCTCCCGAACGGTCAGTATCGTCGATTCCGTCCTTCAACATTTTAAGGACATCGGTCACGATCCCGAAAATCACGACGTCACCTACGAAAACGCGCAGGCGCGGATGCGCACGCTCATTCTGATGGATACGGCGAACAAGACGGGCGGACTCGTCATCGGCACGGGGGATTTGTCCGAGCTCGCGCTCGGCTGGGCGACTTACAACGGCGATCATATGTCCATGTACGGCGTCAACGCTTCCGTTCCCAAGACGCTCGTCAAGTTCCTCATCGCGCACGAGGCGAAGAGCCTTTCCGATGACGCGCGGGAGACCTTGACGGATATTCTCAACACCGAAATTTCCCCCGAGCTCCTCCCTCCCACCAAAGAGGGGGAGATCTCCCAAAAGACGGAGGATCTGGTCGGGCCGTACGAGCTGCACGACTTCTTCCTGTACTATGCGATCCGCTTCGGATTTCCGCCCAAGAAGGTGGAGTTCCTCGCGAACGCTGCCTTTGAAGGAAAATACGATCGGGAGACCGTTCACAAGTGGCTCGTAAACTTTTACCGAAGATTTTTCTCGCAGCAGTTCAAGCGCTCCTGCATGCCCGACGGAATCAAGGTCGGCTCGGTCACGCTGTCTCCGCGGGCGGATTGGAGAATGCCCTCCGACGCGGTCGCTTCCCTTTGGCTCAAAGAGCTGGAAACTTGATAATCGGAGCATTCCGAATCTGAACTCTCCCACGCGGCAGCATTTGTGCGCTTTGCGCCCAATACCCGATACGATTCGGTCGCTCCAAACACAAATCATCGCAAAAAATGTGCGCGGAGGCAGTACGCGATTTTAAGAGAAGGCGGAAGCAGACAAGGCAAGAGAGCGCAGGCGTACCGGCGACAAGCGGGTTTAAGTATTTTGCCGAGATAAAACGGATAGAAGGCGCTCATGTGATGTCGAAGAAAGGTGACAAATGAGGCTGTGGACATTTCAACCTGAAGTTGTGTATCGAAAGTTGCTGAGTGACGGTGTTTTTCGTTGTGATCCGAAACGCTCGGAAAACATCAGGGAATTTCAATTTTACAAAGCATATGACTGGCTTGTTTCGGAAATGAAAAAACGAATTGGGAATCCGCCTGACGGGGTCAAATATCCTGTGTGGGCATGGCATACCGTTGACTGGAAACACAAAAAACCAGATCTAAGGTTAAGAGAATTTTGGTATTCGAAGCCAATGGTTTGCATTGAAATTGAGATTTCTGAGCAGAACGTTCTTTTAAGTAACGAAGACTCGTGGCATATCGTTTTAAACGACGCATATTTGTCAGAAACCGAAGCGGATTGGAATGCGTTTGATCATTTGCCCGAGGAAAGAAAAAGTATCGTTAAAGTTGAATCCTGGAATCAAATATTTGATATTGAACCGTATGAGAGTGATTGGTTTTGCAAAGGACGTTATATTCAGGCAACCTTTTGGGAATTAAGAAAAGATAGGATTGTCTCAGTTCGCCATGTAATGCCTAAATATCGTTGAGCGGACAATCTTTATCGTTGAAACTTGTATGGTGATACCCGACAGGATCATCCGAATGATATTTCAATTGCGGATGTGAGAACTCGGCATGGCAGGATCACATACTGCACCTGCGCACGCTCATTTTGATGGCTACGTCGTGTCAAAATTCAGGGCTCCCGCAAATGTTTTGCGAAGCAAAAGATTTGTGGGAAGAGGAGCCGCAGGCGTTAAAGCAAAAGATTGTCCGAGAGGACAATCTTTTGAAAATGCGCCTTGCTGTCGTTTAGGGCTCCCAAAAAAGTTTCGGAGAAAGTTTTTTGGGAAGAGGAGAAACCGACGTAAAAAGCAACAAACCGACAGAAATCTGTCGGTTTGTGCAAAATGCGTCGTGTTAAAATTCAGGGCTCCCGCAAATGTTTTGCGAAGCAAAAGATTTGTGGGAAGAGGAGCCGCAGGCGTTAAAGCAAAAG
>JAGATP010000034.1 GCA_017621155.1 Clostridia bacterium | reverse complement strand
ATCGTGCCTTCGAAGAGCCAGGTATCTTGCAAGATCATATCAAAGAGATCATGCACGTCCTCTCGCTTCATCTCCCGAATGGACACGCCGTCAATGAGAATATCTCCGCCGCTCAGCTCGTAAAAGCGCATCAGAAGATTGACGACGGTCGTCTTGCCCGCTCCCGTCGGGCCGACGATGGCGACCTTTTGTCCCTTTTTGAGGCTTGCCGAAAAATTACGGATGATCTTCTTGTCGGGCGTATAGCAAAATGCCGCACTTTGAAACTCCACGTTTCCCTCCACCCGTTTGAGCTTGGCGGTTTTGTGCGATTCGTCGCTCATTTCCTCGCCCTCGAGCAATTCAAACACGCGCTTGGAAGCGGCGGACGCCTGCTGAACGGACGTCATGGACTGGGCAATGGTGGAAAGCGGCTGCGAAAACAGGCGGGCGTAGATCGTGAAGGCGATGAGCGTGCCGATCGTCACGCCGTCGTTCCCGTTTAAGACAAAGGCGGTTCCGACCACGAAAATGAGAACGTAAGAAAGATTGCCCACGAAGGACATGATCGGCTGCATGAGTCCGGAAAAGAACTGGGACTTCCAATTGCTCTCGTGCAATTTGTCGTTCACCCACTCGAATTTTTCCCGCTCTTCCCCCTGCGCGTTGAACGCCTTGACGACGGTATGGTTGGTATACACCTCTTCGATCTGTCCGTTGATTTCGCCGAGCTGCGCCTGCTTGCGGTTGAAGTATTTTTGCGAACGCGCCAAGACGAAGGACATCAGCCCGAATCCCAAAAGAGAGGAAGCAATCGTCACGGCGGCGAGAACGGCGTTTGTCTCAAACATTTTGGAGATCACGCCGACGAAGAGGACGATCGCGCTGACGAGGCTTGCCGTGCTTTGGCTGAGCGTTTGGGAAATAAGATCGACGTCGTTGGTGACGCGGCTCAAAATATCCCCCTTCGTCGTCCTGTCAAAATAACCCAAGGGAAGCCTGTTGAGCTTGGCGTCGATGTCCGTCCTTAAATTTTTGGAGACCTTTTGCGTCACCGTCGCCATAATGAACTGCTGACCGTAATTGAGCAGCGCGCCCGCGCCATAAATGACGAGAAGAGCGATACAGATTTTGACGAAGGCGTCCAGATCGATGCCGGAAAAGATTCCCTCCTGAATGAGGTCGGTGAGTTCTTTCGTCTTTTCCGGGCCGATAATGGTGCAGACCGCGCCGACGACGGCAAGCGCCAAGGCGATCAAAATGACAATCAGATAGCGCTTGCAATAGGCAAACAGCTTTGCAAACGAACGGAGATCCGCCTTTTCCTTCGTAGAGTTCAACGGTCTTTTCTTCATATCAGAGTTCCTCCTTGCGAAGTTGTGAGAGCGCAATGCTCCGATAAGTCGGGCAGCTTTCCAAAAGCTCCTTGTGCTTGCCCATGCCGACGATTTTTCCCTCGTCCAAAACGATAATCTGATCGGCATTCATGATCGTTCCGATGCGCTGCGCCACGATGAGCACGGTGGAATACGCGCAGTGCTCTTTGATTCCCCGTCGCACGAGCAGATCCGTCCGATAATCGAGCGCGGAGAACGTGTCGTCGAAGATCATGAGATCGGCGTCCTTGTAAATCGCCCGCGCGATCGAGAGCCTCTGCTTTTGTCCGCCCGAAAAGTTCGTCCCCCCTTGGGCGACCTCGCTTTCAAGTCCGCCTTCGAGCGCATAGACGAAGTCCGCCTGCGCCACGCGAAGCGCCGCTTGTATTCTTTCTTCGGAAACCTCGCCCCGACTGCCATAGGCGACGTTCGAGCGCACGTCCCCTTTGAAGAGTACCGCCTTTTGAGGCGCGACGGCGATTTTGTCGTGAAGCGCCTCTTCGGTATACTCCCTGACGTCCACGCCGTCCAAAAGAATGCTTCCCTCCGTCACGTCGTAACCCCGTCCGATGAGATTGACGAGGGTGGTTTTTCCGCTTCCCGTCGCCCCGATCAAGGCGACTGTCTCCCCCCTCTTTACGGAGAAGGACACGTTAGAGAGGGTCGGCTCTTCCCCCTCGGCGTAGGAAAAGCTGACGTTTTTCACCTCCAGCATCGCATTCTCGCCCTTTCCCTCGGCGACCGTTCCGCCGAAAATGCGCGGCGTCGTCTCCAATACCTCCGACACGCGCTTCGCCGAAACGAGACTGCGGGGCAGCATGATGACAATGACGATGATCATGATAAACGCCATCACGACTTGCAGGGCGTATTGGGTAAACGCCGTCATCTCCCCCAAAAGCGCGACGCGCTCGAGCGCTTCCGCCCGATTGATGAGAATTGCCCCGATCCAATAAATCGCGAGCGTCAATCCGTTCATGCAGAGATTCATCACGGGCATCATCAATCCCATCGTCCTTGACGTAAACAGGTTGTTCTTCGTCACCTTTTCGTTGACAGCTTCGAACTTCGCTTCCTGATATGCCTCGGCATTGAAGGCGCGGACGACCCGCACGCCCGAAACGTTTTCGCGCGTGACGTCGTTGAGCCGATCGGTCAGCTTCTGAATTTCCTTGAATTTCGGATAGCAGACCAGAACGAGGGTAACGACGAGTACGACGATGACGGCAACGGCAATCAAGGTAGCAGTCGTCCACTCGATGCTCGTCGCCGAGATCTTGCAGATCGCCCAAATCGCGAGGACGGGCGCCTTCACCAGCACCTGCAAGCCCATGGCAATGAGCATTTGCAGCTGAACGACATCGTTGGTCGTCCTCGTGATCAGGCTCGGCGTCGAAAAACTGCTCATCTCCTCGTTGGAAAAGGTGAGAATTTTGCCGAACATCTCGTTTCGCAGCGTCTTGGCGAAATTTGCGGCGATCCGCGCCACAAAAAAGCCGCAGACAATCGACGCGACTACGCTTCCGAGAGCGCAAAGCAGCATATACCCGCCGTTCGTCCAGATCGCCTCCATCGTGGGCGAGCCGTTTACGATTTCCTCCGTCAACTTCGCCGTGTATTCTGGCATGAGCAATTCCAACCAGACTTGCACGACGACGAGCCCCAAGACGAGAAGCGCAGACAGCCAATCCTTTGTCTTGAAATACCTGAAAAGCTTTAACATTCCGATCTCCTTTCAAATCGCTAATAGTATTAGATAAATAAGTATAAAAAAGGGAAAAGTCACGACCGTTTCAATCGCGTTCTTGCTCGACGAGCCTGTTGATGACGGCGAGAATCCTCAAAAATTCATCCAGATCGGCTTCTCCGATTTCCTTCATCAAATACTTGATCCACGACAAAATTTCCGCTTCTCCCTTGGCAACGCATGCCCTGCCCGCGTCCGTAATGGTTACGACGCGCTTGCGGGCGTCCTGTTCGGAGGGAACGGATGTCACCAATCCCTTTTGGGAGAGCGCCTTTAAGGCGACCGAGGCGCGCGCCGTCGAAATATGGAATTCACGGCTGACGTCTCCCGCGCAGACGTCCCCTTCGGCACGGGACAAATACAGCAATATGGCATAAATTCCCCTGCTCTTTTCGTCGACCTTGCTCACGAAATTCCTCGGCCTTCCCTCGTACAGCTTCCTCAAAAACTCTTTTGCCCTTTCATCTTCGTTCATAATTTCCTCCAAACTCGCTAATACTGTTAGCATAATAGCACGGCAAATCTCCTTCTGTCAAAGAAATCGAATGGCGTTTTTTACATTTTATTCTCTTTTCATGATTTTATCATCTGCGCATACGTTTTTCGCCGATCGTTCACAAATTTCCCTTCCCCAAAAAAAGAGCGGAACTTCTCGTTCCGCTCCTCTTGCATTTGATTTTTTCTGCGCCGTACGCCTTTCGACCTTATTTCTCCTTCTTCTTTTCGGGGCTTTTGCCGGATTCTTCCTTTTGCTCTTCGACCAACAGCGTCTTTTTGAGAGAAATGATCTTCTGCTCATAAATTTTCATACCGACGGAAAGGGCGAGGGGAATGCCGAAGGGAATGTCCAGCTCGTGTCCCCAATCGATCGGATTCATGGGCTTGCAGTGCAGGGCGTTTTCGATGCACTCGCAAAAGCTGTGATAGGCAGTGCGCAGCTCCTCGTGCGTCTTCCCGCGGGAAGAGGTGCAAAGAAGGGTCTTGATTTCCCCGATCGCATACACCTTTTTCAGCACGCAGATGACGATGAGAAAGCAAACCTGCGTCTTATCGTACTTTTTATTGCGCGGAGGGGTAATCAACCCCTGCTTGACGTAATTGTTGATCATCGAGGAGGTAATCGTCTCTTGGCTCTCGATTTCGAGCGGGGACAGAACGCCCGTCAAAACGCTCAAAACCTGATCCATATAGAGCTCCACGTTGGGAAGCTCTCTCGTCCGCGGAAGATGAAATTCCGACATCTTTTTTTGAAAATCATTAAATTCGTTTGTGATCTCTTCCATGTAGTCTATTATACTACGTCTTGTGAAAAAGGTCAATCACTTTGCACGGCTTTTTGCTCAATTCCCTGCACGGGTTCATATCGATCCTTGCGGAGCTTTCTCCGCTCGATAAGCTTTCCGTCCCGAAATACGTCTAAATACGCCTCGCTCACCATGCCCTCCTTGGGGAGACGAAGAACCAAATCCTCTTCCCCTTCGACGATCTTGCTCTCGGGCGGAGAGATTCTTTTCAGCACCTTGCTCACCCGCTTGTATTCCAGCCCCGTCTCCTTTCCGTACACGGTCGCCGTCACCGTTCCCTCCCCCGTCTTCATGGACACGTAGACGGGATAGGAAAAGTCGTTGCGGAATTGAAAGTCCGAAGCGGAGGAGACCATGGCGTCGAAGGAAGGCAGAACGTAGCTCACCGAAAGGGAGTGCGCCCTGCTCTCGGTGACGGTAAGTCCCGATAAGAGAACGGCGTTATAGAGGGTCGTGCTGACCTGACACACCCCGCCGCCGACGCCCTTGACGAACACCCCTTCCGAGATGACCGTCGCTTCCAAAAAGCCGTTCTGCTTGCTCCTCGCCCCCACCGTGCCGTTGAAGGAAAACACCTCGCCGGGAGCAAGGGTCGTGCCGTCGATTCTCCTTGCCGAAAGGGCGATGTTTTTCGATCGGTTCTCCTGCGAGGCGTCAAACGAAGTGGTAAAAGACGCGAGTTTTTTGGTATAAGTGAGAAGCTCCGCCTTGGTGACGCTCGCCTTCTCCTCGACGAAGGGGATCTCCACATAGCTTTGCCCCGTGGCAAGCGCATCCCGAATGCGGGAAGAAAGCTCCGTTTTGTCCACTCTCTCCCCGTGCTTTTCCCCCGTGTAGGCAAAGCCGTATCTCGAAAAGGTGACTGCCGCATCGACGGGAATGCGGTGGTTGTCCCGCGCAATCCGATCGACGACGTCGCTCTCCCCGTTCAGAAAAAAGCAGGAAGAGGATTGATAGCTCCCCTTCTTTCCCCGCACGAGGTCGAAAAGGTTGTCCGTATAGCCGATTTCAGGATAGGAAAAGGAGTACTCTCTTCCCTTTGCGCCGATCGTAAGAGAGGGATAATCCTCCTCATTCGGACGAAGCATCTTCTCCGCCCTTTGATAGGGCATTCCTCCGACGTCTACGCCGTCGATGACCACCCCTTGATCCACCCCGAAAAAAAAGGCGCCCGCAAGGAAGACGGACGCGATCGTTTGTCCTTTCATTTGCCTCCCATAGGACAAATTCTTTCCAAAAGCTCCTCGGACGGCTCGAAAACGGGACTGCCGACAGATCGCCCCGCCCCTTCGATATGGGTATCCGACCCGCCTGTAACGAAAAGAGAACGTTCTTTCGCGAGCTTGAAAAAGTAGTTTGTCTCACGCTCAGTATGTGACGGGTACACACATTCTATCCCGTCTAGACCGCATTCTTTCATACGGTCGACGAGGTTTTTCAGCTCTCCTTCGTCGAGCTCGATTCTTCCGGGGTGCGCAAGGCAGGCGATTCCCCCGAAAGCGTGAATGAAGGAAATTGCGTCGAAGGGCGTGGGGCGTCCGATGTCCGAATAGGCGGGAGCGCCTCGGCAAAGCAAGGTCTCATACACTTCCCCCGCGTCGGCGCAAATCCCCTTTTTATGAATCGCCCGCGCGACGTGCATGGTGTGAATGGGCGCGCTCTGCATCTGCCGCTCCGCGAGCACCTCCTCCATGGAGAGGGAAATACCGATCTTACGGCATTTGTCTATAATGTCCTGCGCACGTAAAAAACTTCCGTCGATTCTGCTTTGCAAATAGGCGCGGTACGCCTCGCAATGGGGATCGCAGGCATACCCCGTCACGTGGACTTTACAGCCGAGATAGGCGGAAATTTCAATGCCGTGCGTAAAGAGAAGCCCTGCCCCTTCGATCGCCCTTTGCTTGCGGTCTGCGCCCTCCATATTGTCGTGATCGGTGACGGCGAGAAGCTCCACCCCGTTTTTCTTCGCGATGGCTGCAAGCTCCTCCGGCGTGTGCGCGCCGTCCGAATAGACGGTGTGCGTGTGCAGATCAGCCCTCATACGATGTGCCCGTCCTGAATTTTAATCTTCTGCGCCTTCTTGCCGTAGAGGACGCGCTCGGCGTGCGTACACGTCAGAATGGTCTGCAAGCCCTCGATGCGCTGCACGAGCTTTTTTCTGCGAGGAAGGTCAAGCTCGCTCATCACGTCGTCGAGAATGAGAACGGGCGGCTCTCCCGAAAGCTCCTTGAAAATTTCCACCTCCGCGAGCTTGACGGCGAGCGCAATCGTGCGCGTCTGTCCCTGCGAGGCGAACTGCTTGGCGTCGAGCTCGCCGATGCGAATGTCGAGATCGTCCCGATGCGGGCCGACCGAAGTAAAGCCGAGGCGAATGTCCCGCTCGTACCGCCCTTCCATCTCCCGAAAGAGCTTTTCGGCAATCTCCTGTTCGTCCCCTGCGTACTTTCGCTCGAGCGAGAGGGAAAGCTCCTCCGCCCCGTCCGTCAAAAAGGCGTGCGCTTCCCTCGCATAGGGGGCGAGTTTTTCGACGTAGTCCCTCCGCGCCTTTCCGATGACGGCGGCGTACTTGCAGAGCTGTTCGTCCCAAACGGGGAGGGTTTCCAAAATGAGCTCGTCGTTTTTCTCCTTTAACAGGGTGTTTCGCTGCTCCAAAATCTTCCGATAGCGCAAGAGCGCCGTATAGTAGGGACGGGAAATCTGCGAAATGGAAATATCGAGAAAGCGCCTTCGCTCGTCAGGGCCGTCCTGAATGAGCCGAAGCTCCCCCGGAGAAAAGAAGACGGAATGAATGTTGCCGATGAAGTTGACCGTCTTGGAGATCTTGACGCCGTTGATTTTGAGTTCCCTGCCGTGTTCTGCAATGTCGGCTTCGAGCGTCATCTCCCCGTACCGACTTTCCGCGACGGCAAGAAGCCTTGCGCGCTCTTCCCCCTTTCGGATGAGCTGACCTTCCCGCTTGATGCGGAGAGACGTTCCCGTACAGAGGAAAAACACCGCTTCGGCGCAATTCGTCTTTCCCTGTGCATTTTTGCCGAACAGAACGTTGAGCCCTTCGCCGAAGGTGAAGGTTTCCCTCTCGTAATTTCTGAAATTGGTCAAGGTTAAAGTTTTAATCCGCATATTCCCGCCGTAAATGTGTCAAAAAGGCTTTCTTTTCCGAAAAAAATGTGGTATAATATCGTATGGAAACAGTATAACAAATTTTACGAAAAAAAACAAACGGAATGAGGACAAAATGGCTGAAAATATGCAAGCGGAATTATTGTGGGAAAAGATTTTGGAAGCTGCCGAAAACTCGGACATTCCCAAGCTATCCTTTGCCACCTTTATCAAACCCTTGACCCCCCTTTCCCTCTCGGGAAGGAAGATTATCCTGGAGGCGCACGGCGACACCATCGTGGACACCATTGCGCGCCGCGGGGAAGAAGGGCTCGGGCTTGCAGCGAAGCTTCGCGCCGCCATCGTCAAGGCGGACGTCGGCATCACCGACTTTGCCCTTGCGCTCGACGGAAAGGTCGTCTTCAACGCCGACCTTCAGGGAGCGATAAAGGATTCCGACTTCGAAGCCATTCCCCTCAATCAGAACTTCACCTTCGAATCGTTCGTCGTCGGCCCTTCCAACAAACTCGTCTATTCCGCCGCTAAAATGGTTGCAAACTCTCCCGCGGCGGACGGCTGCAATCCCCTCACCATTTACGGGGGAACAGGGCTCGGCAAAACCCACCTCGTGCAGGCGATCGCCAACGACATTTTGTCGAGAAAGCCCACCTTTAAGGTGCTCTATACGACCCTCGAAAAATTCCTGAACGAATTTACCAAATCCCTCGCCCCCGCAGGGAACAAGCTCTCCACGACGGATCGGCGTTCGAAGTTCCGCGAGCACTACAGAAACGTCGACATGCTCATCATCGACGATATTCAGTTTTTAGCGGGAAAGCCGGGCGTGCAGGAGGAGTTCTTCCATACCTTCAACGATCTTTACGCGCAAAACAAGCAAATCGTCCTCACCTCCGACGTCAATCCCGACAAAATTTCCACCCTCGAAGACAGGCTGCGCACCCGCTTTAAGGGAGGGCTCATCTGGGAAGTCAATCCCCCCGACGAGCACACAAAAATCGAAATTCTGCGCAGAAAGGCTTACGAAAAGCGGGCAAACATCCCGGACGACGTGCTTGCCTTTCTCGCCGTCGATTCGGGCAGCGACGTCAGAACGCTCGAAGGAAGGGTGAACAAGGTCATTCTCGCAAGCAAGCTCTACGAACAGGAAATTTCGCTGGAGCTCGCCGCGCTCGCGCTCGATAAATCCGTCCCCGAACGGGAGGATCAGGACAGCGTGACCGCCGAAAACGTCTTGAACTGCGTCTGCCAATATTACAAAGTGAAAAAGGAAGCCGTCCTCGGCTCGAACCGCAAGGCGGAGCTCGTCAAGGCAAGACAGATCGCCTGCTTCCTCATGTATGAAATTTTAAACCTGCCCCTCGTCACCATCGGCAAAATCATGAACCGCGACCATACCACGGTCATCTATTCGAAAAAGCAGATCGTGCGGCTCATCTCCAAAAATCCCACCATCGCCAAGGACGTGGACGACATCAAGAGCAGCATTCTCAAAAAATAAGATGAACGAATTTACACTCTGTACGGTGGACGCCGTCGTCATCGGCGCGGGGCACGCGGGCTGTGAGTCCGCCCTTGCCCTCGCCAGAACGGGGCTGGAAACCGTTATGCTGACATTAAATCCGGACTCCATCGCCTTTATGGCGTGCAATCCTTCCATCGGGGGAACGGCAAAGGGCCACCTCGTGCGGGAGATCGACGCGCTGGGCGGAGAAATGGGCGTCAATGCGGACAAAACCTGTCTGCAAATCCGTATGCTCAACGTCGGAAAAGGCGCAGCCGTGCAATCGCTGCGCGCGCAATGCGACAAGAACCGCTATCATACGGAAATGAAGCGCACCTTGGAGCACACCGAGCACCTGCACATTTTACAGGGCGAAGCTGCAAGCATTCTCACCGAAGACGGAAAAGTCGTCGGCGTCAAGACCACTTACGGCGGCATTCTCTCCTGCAAAGCGGTCGTCGTGGCGACGGGGGTGTATCTGAACGCGGAGACCATCACGGGCGAGGAAGTCCGCCCCTCCGGGCCGAACGGCTTTTCGCGGGCGACCTATCTGACCGAAAGTTTACAAAAATGCGGCTATCGCATTCGCCGCTTCAAAACGGGAACGCCCGCAAGGTTGGACGGGAGAACGGTGGATTTTTCCGCCTGTACCCCGCAAAAGGGAGATACGGACATCTATCCCTTTTCCTATCTGACCCCTTCCCTTCCCCCCGCCAAGCGGGACTGCTATCTGACTTATACGAACGGGGGAACCCACTCGATCATCTTAAATAACCTCGACCGCTCCCCCCTTTACAACGGGCTGATCAAGAGCACGGGCCCGAGATACTGCCCGTCCATCGAGACGAAGGTCGTGCGCTTTGCCGACAAGGAGCGGCATCAGCTCTTTTTGGAGCCCGAAGGAGAGGATACCCTCGAGGTCTACGTGCAGGGACTTTCCACTTCTCTTCCCCACGACGTGCAGCTTGCGATGTACCGCACCGTCAAGGGGCTCGAACGGGCGGAGTTTATGCGATTCGCCTATGCCATCGAATACGACTGCATCGACACCGCAGACGTGCTTCCCACTTTAGAGAGCAAACACGTCGAAGGGCTTTACACCGCAGGACAAATCAACGGCACGAGCGGCTATGAAGAAGCCGCGGCACAGGGGCTCATTGCAGGGCTCAACGCCTCCCTCAAGCTCCGTTCCCTTCCCCCGCTCGTCTTAGGGCGGGACGAATCGTACATCGGCGTCATGATCGACGATCTGTGCACGAAGGGCACGGACGAACCTTACCGCATCATGACGAGCCGCGCGGAATATCGCCTCTTACTCCGTCAGGACAACGCCGATTTCCGCCTGACCGAATACGGCAGAAGAGCCGGACTCGTCAAGGACGATCGGTATGAAATTTATGGCAAGCGGAAGGCTTCCTATGAAAACTATCTCGCCCTTTTGTCCGAAAAAATTCCCTTCGAACGAGTGAGCGCCTTTTTGATCGCACACGGAGAGCACTCCCCCACGGGGAAAGTGACGTACACCGACCTCATTCGGCGGGGCTATTCGATTAAAGAAATTCTCAAGGAATTCGAATTAGGCGCCGTCGACGAAGTATGGGAAATCGCCGAAACGGAAATTCGCTATGAAGGATATCTCAAAAAGAGCCTCGCCCTCATCGAAAAGGCAAAAAAATGGGAGGAAAAAGCCCTTCCCCCCGACCTCGATTACCCCTCCCTCGGAGGACTTCGATTGGAAGCGAGGGAAAAGCTCGCCGCCGTCAAGCCCCTGACCGTGGGGCAGGCTTCCCGCATTCCCGGTGTCAATCCCGCAGACGTCTCGGTACTTCTGCTCTATCTCTCAACGCATAAGGAGGAATTATGAACCGTCCGGAAACCCCTCAGGATCCCGAAATCGATCAGCTCATTCTCATCGGCAAGATCAAGAAAGCCGAAGAGCTGGTCAAAGAAGGCCTTTTCGATCAAGCCGCGAGAACGCTGCCTTCCATAGGCGTCTTTGAAGTCATGCGCCTGCGCCTGCTCATCGAAAACCACGTCAAAGACGAAAACGAGCTTGCCTATCTTCGGGAAATCCCCCTCACGGAAAGCGACACCTATCAGCATCTCCTTCCCCTCTGCTCGGAAGAACAGCAGCGGGAATATGCGAGAATCGACGAAGCCTGCACGGAGAACAAAGAGCTCCGCGCACAGCTCGAACGGTGCTATTCCCTCATCGCCTACGAGTACTTTTCCGAGGCGGTCGCCTTTGCGACGAGCCTTTCGGAGAGCTTCCCCGAGCGCGCAGAGGTATGGAATCTCATCATTCTTGCCAAGAGCAAGGTCATTCCCGCGAGGGACTTCGAAGTACCGATCGCCAAGCGCTCCTCTTCCCTCGAAAAGTTCTCTGAATTTAAGAACATGATCGCCTGTCCCGACGTAAAGTACATGGCGGAGCGTCCCGAATACGCCGAGCGGTACTTAAAGACGAAGAACGACATCAAGCACGAAAAAGACCAGCAGGTCGCCCGCGAAAAGACCAAACAATCCCTACTCTTTGCGAGAATCACCCTCATTTTGGGCGTGGTCGCGCTCGCCATTCTCATTCCCACCGTGCTGTATTTCGACGACATTCCCGGCATCGTGTTCGGAGTCATCGGCTCGATGCTCACCGTCGGAAGCCTCATCTGCAACATCCGCGTCAACATGCTCGACCGCGCAAAGACGATTCAGGAGAGCACTCTTTCCTACGTGCTCATTCTCCTTCTGCTTGCGGCGTACATTGCGATGATCGCCGTCGGCATGCATATGATTCAAGGATAATTTTTTCAAACAACCTCAAAGACGTGCCTTTCCGGCGCGTCTTTTTCCATGCAAATTTCCCCCTGTGAAAATCCCTTTATCTTGTCACAATTCGACGGGAAAAGACAAATATTGCGCCCTCTTCTATGTTAAACTTGAAAAAAGAGGTGAAGTATGCTGAAAAACTTATCCATCAAACGGGAGAACTACTCTCCCCTTTCCTATGCAGCCTGCCTCGTCGGGCTATTCTTTTTGTTCTTCACGGGAGCGCAGGGGGAGCCGTTCGCGCTGCCCATACTCTTTGCCTGCCTGATGGCGGAAATGAACCCCTTCCTCATGGCGGGCGCGTATGCGCTCTTCGGGCTGATCGGCTTTTCGCTGACGAAATTTCTCATCACGCTCGGACAAGCCGTCCTCCTCGCCGCCCTGTTCGCGCTGTACAAGCGCTTTCACCGCGTGCCCGCGCTCGAGGGTTACGTCTACGCCTTCCTCGCGATCGGGCTTTGGATTCTCTTCGGAGAAGGGGAATCCTACGCCTTTTTTGCGGGAATCCCCCTCATGCTGCAAAGGACGATCGTCGGCATTCTCCTTTTGGGTGCGTGCTTCTTTTTCACCTTTTCTCTGTCCACCGTCATTCAAAAAACCTTCCGTTGTCGGCTGAATACGGAAGAGCTCCTCTCCTCGGCGCTCTGTATTCTGCTCATCGGCGTCGGGTTTTACCGCGCCTTGGGAAGTACCGTTGCCACGGGAATTTTGCTCTTTCTGCTCCTTATCTTACAGTTTTGTCTAAAGAGCGGCAGTATCTTCCCCGTCGCCCTCCTTTTGGGACTTCCCGAGGCAATTTTGACGCACTCCGCCGAGGCTTGCAGCGCACTCCTTCTCTATGCCTGCGCCTCCATGCTCTTCTCCCGATCGGGAAGGATTACCGAGTGCATCGGCGTGTTTCTCACTTACGCCCTGTTTGAATTTTCCACGGGGCTTTACGGAGCGCGCCCCGCCGTCATGGTCGGCGTGCTGATCGCGGGATTTTTGCCCTGCGTCCTCTTTCTGCTCATTCCCGACTTTATCCTCGAACACCTCGAGGAAAAGCTCGTCTTCTATCGGGAGCGCAAGCTCTCGCGCATTGCCATCAACCGCAACCGCGTCATCACGGGGGAAAAGCTCTTTGAAATTTCGGGCATCTTCCGGGAAATCGAGGTCGCCTTCGACTGCATCAGCAAGAGCGGCAACGAGGAAAAGGCGCGCCTTTCCATTCGCACCGACCTCATCTCCGCCGTCTGCGCCTCCTGTCCCGACAGAACGCGCTGCCATATCCCCACCACCCAGACGGGGCTGGACAAGCTCATCGCCATCGGCTGCGCCAAGGGAAAGGCGAACTTCATCGACCTTCCGAGCGAGCTTTCGGGGGAATGCTCCAATCCCGGCGGGCTCTTGTTTGCACTCAATCGGCACATCACCGACTACAAAAACTACATGATGGAGACGGAAAACGCCAATGCGGGCAGAAAACTCCTCTCCGAACAGGCAAAGGGGGTCAGCGAGATCTTAAAGACGATGGCGATGGAGCAGAGCGAACCGTTTGAAATCTATTCGGAAAAGGAGCGGGAAATCTCCCTTGCCCTCGCGCGAAACGGCATTCTGTGCACCGAAATCCTCGTCTACGGGGAAAACGACAACATGACGGTCAATCTCATCACCTTCGGAAATGCGGACGGCAAGCAGATCGCCTCCCTCATCGGAAGGGTGTTGAAGATCCCCTTCATGCCCTCCGAAAAGATGCCCCTCGGCGACGACAAGTACTGCTGTTCCTTCCGCAAGAAGCCCGCGTTTGACGCCGCGTTCGGCGTGGCAACCCTCACCAAGGAGGGGGAAACCGCCTGCGGAGACACCTATTCCATCATCAAGATCGACGAAAAGACCTTTCTCGTCGCCCTTTCGGACGGCATGGGAAGCGGCTCGTACGCGAGAAAGCTCTCCGATTCCACCATCTCCCTCATCGAGGGATTTTACCGCACGAAGATGCCCGCCGAGACCATTCTCGAAACGGTCAACCGCCTTTTGACCTTCAATCGGGAGGAGGGCTTCGTCTGCCTCGACATCGCCGCCGTCAATCTCGAAAGCGGAGAGGCGGAAATCATCAAAATCGGCTCGCCGATGGGCTTTATCATCAACCGCGAAAGCCTGCGCCTTCTGTCGGGAGAGACCCTTCCCCTCGGGCTACTCGAGGGAATGCACCCTTTGACCGCCCGCACCACCCTCGTAAAGGACGACATTCTCGTCTTTTTGAGCGACGGCGTGACGGCGGCGTTCGGGTCGGACGCCGATCTCGTGTCCTTCTTACAAACCCTTTCCCCTCTAAATCCCCAAGGGCTCGCCGATACCCTCGTCGAGGAAGCGAAAAAGCTGTACGGCGGCAAAGCCGCCGACGACATGACGGCGATCGCCGTGCGCCTCTACGCCGCCTGAGGGGGGGGCGGGGAGACCCCGCTGCCATTAGTACGGACAAGCATATCGTAAAGGTGTGGGATATAGATCCCGCACCTTTATAAAAAGCCTTCGTCCGACAAGCGTGCCTCTTGAGCCATTCGTACGGACAAGCTTTCAGTAAAAACGCAGGGGGCGAGTCGCCCCTCCCGGTAGTCAACCGACTATGTGTCGGGGCGAATCGGATAGCCGATTCGCCCCGATTTTTGCTTTTGCGTTTGTTCGGGGCGGGAAGCGTGACGCTTCACCCAGTAGTGAACGGGTTATGCGTAAAATCAGGTTGCTATCAACCTGATTTTAAAAAAGATATTACGTTTGTTCCCTAAGCATGTTTTTCCTTAATATAGCAGATCGAACAGTTTCTTCTTATAAAGGTGCGGAATCTATATTCTGCACCTTTACAGTGAGCCTGTCCGTACTATCGGATCAAGCGGCACGCTTGGGGGCGAATCGGCTATCCGATTCGCCCCGATTTTTGCCCTTGCGTTTATTCAGGGCAAGACATTCCCTGCCGGACGATGGGGTTTTATAAAGGTGCGGGATCTATATCCCACACCTTTACAGTGAGCTTGTCCGTACAAATGGCACGAGGCAACCTGCCCCCTGCATCTTTACACTTAGCCTGTCCGTACTACCAGGTCAAGCGGCATGCTTGTACGAAAAAAGGAGGGCTAACCGGTAGCCCTCCTCCGAAGTACATGCGTTATTCTTTCGTCTTTCCGCGAATCGATCCTTACACTTGATACCCCTTTGATGACCCCTGTCATCGGATATCCACACCGATTCCTGACGTTCCCTTCTTCGCCCTGTACTTCTCTTTTTTATCTCACCGCATCGGAAGTAATTTCGTGATTTCTGTCTTTTCTTGCGAACTCCTTACCTTTCGCATCTCCCGATTTTTTTCGCGATTCGATTCGTCTTCGCGGCATCCCTGCCGTGCGTGCGGAATATTCCGCTTTTGGAACTTTGGTTGCAGTCGAACTTATTTTACCTCCGTCAACCGTTCGTTTGGAGGGAATCAGTCAAGCATGTTTCCTCCTTCTTTTCGTCGTTTGCATTTGGGGGTATTTCCGACGAACTTATTTTACCTCCGTCAGCCGTTCGTTGGAGGGAATTACGCAATCAATGCAGCCTTGCTCTCCTTTTTCTTTATTTGGAACTTGTTTTTCCTCCGCTGCCGTTCCTTTCGGAGGGTTACTTCGTCATTGGAGTCTTCTCCTTTTCCTTATTTTGGAAACGATTTTCTTTTTTTGTGATTTCATTTCCTTTTTGTACTCCTATTATAACATGAAAAACGGAAAAGTCAACCCCTTTTTTTAAAATATTCTTTTTTTTATTTTTCAAAACCCCATTGACAAGAGGCTCATTTTGTGCTAAAATAAAAGTGTTGGGGGAGAAAATCCCGATTTTGCCCGTTCCTTTGGAGCGGGCATTTTGAATGCAAGGGAGCGATTGTTTCGCTCCCTTTTTTCCTGCATATTTTTAGCGCAACCGTCCATACTTGGCGATATGAAAACCTCCCTTGCCGAAAACAGAACCGCCATGAAAAAGGAGCTTCCCTCCGAGGACATCCTCTCCTTTCGCTTTCATACGGGAAGCGGAATCGAGTGCGAGCTCTTTTATGCGGACGGAATCGTCGATAAGGAGCTGATGGGCACGCTCGTCATCAACCCCCTTTTGCGCTATCGAGGGGACGCCGAAGAGAAGGCGCTTTTCGAGGCGCTCGCCTTTCCCGAACTCAAATGCGTCAAGTCTGAACAGGAAGCCGTCTCTGCTATTTTGGAGGGGAATCCCGTCCTCTTTGCGGACGGCGTTTCCTCCGGCTTCGTGCTCGGCACAAAAAAAGTGCCCCAGCGGGCAGTGACCGAACCGCAGACCGAGCTCGTGGTCAAAGGGCCGAGAGCGGGCTTCATCGAAGAGCTCAAGACGAACATGGGGCAAGTCCGCCTTCGCTTCAAGACCCCCAATCTCCGCTTCGAAACCCTGCAAATCGGAAAGCAGTCCAAAACGAGCGTCGCCGTCTGCTACCTTTCGGGCATCGCCTCCAAAAAGGTTGTTCAGGAAGTCAAAAAGCGCATTTCCGCGGCGGAAATCGACGCCGTGCCCGATTCTTCGTACGTTTCCCGCTTTCTCTGTCCGGGAAGGCCCTCCCTCTTCAAACAGGTCAACACGACGGAAAAGCCGGACATCTTCTGCGCAAGGATTGCAGAGGGAAGGGTGGGCATTCTCGTGGACGGCTCGCCCGTCGCCCTGACCGTGCCCTATCTCATCGTCGAGGAATTTCAATCCCCCGAAGATTACTTCGTCAATCCCTACCGCGCGACCTTTCTCCGACTCCTGCGCATCGGCGTTCTTCTGCTCGCCATTTTCCTGCCCGCACTCTACGTCGCCGCACAGCTGTTTAAAATGCAGCTCATCCCGCTCAGTCTTCTCCTAACCATAGCGAGCAGCATCCAGGGGCTTCCCCTCTCGCCCAGCCTCGAAGTCTTTGTCACCTTGATGGTGCTCGAAATTCTCAACGAAGCCTCTATCCGAATGCCCAAATACGTGGGGCTCGCCCTCTCCGTCGTCGGCGCGCTCGTCCTCGGAGAAACGGCGGTCAACGCGGGCATTTTATCCACCCCCGCCGTCATTCTCATCGCGTTTAGCGGAATCGGACTGTACACCGTTCCCGAGCTCATCGAGACGACCTCCCTTCTACGCCTCATCACCCTCTTCGTCGCGGGAAGCGTGGGAATTTACGGGATCGTCCTCTTTGCCCTCTTTCTCGTCATCTATCTGGTGGGAGAGGAGCGATACGGCTCGCCCATTCTCGCACCCTTTGCGCCCATCGTGGGGAACGATCTCAAAGACTCCCTCGTCAAGTTCTCCATGAAGCAATTAAAAGAAAGACCCAGAGCAATCGGCAGCGCCAACCGCACCCGTCTGAAGGAGGAATAACATGCAACTGAACACCCGGCAACTTTCCCTGATCGCAGGGGGACTTTTCCCCCTGACCAAGCTCATCTTGCTCCCCTCTACCCTCGCCCACTACACGGGAAGAGATTTGTACCTGCCCGCGCTCTTCCTCTTTCTTCTGGAAGGAGGGGTGCTTCTCTCCGTCCTTCTCCTCTCCTCCAAGACGGACAAGACCTTCTTTGAGCTGCTCTCAGACACCTTCGGGCGGGTGACGGCGCGCATCGTCTTCGGCATGTTCGGCGTTTACTTCCTCTTCTCGGCGCTCCTGCCCGTCTACGAACAGACCCTTCTCCTTCGAAGCGCCTTTTACGACACCATTCCCTCCCCCCTGTTCTTTGCGGTGTTTTACATCGTCTGCATTTACTTCTGCTTAAAGCCCTTAAGAACCTTCGGGCGGTGCGCCGATCTCCTCGTGCCCATCTCTTCGGTTGCCTTGCTCCTTCTCTTCGCGCTCTCCGTCAGCAACGCGGACTTCTCCGCACTCTTTCCCCTCTTTCAGACGCCCGCCAAGGACGTAGCCTTTACCACCCTTCGAAGCATGCCGAGATTTCTCGACTGCGCCTTTCCCCTCTTCTTTTTGGGGCATTTCAAATACGAAAAGGGAACGACGTGGAAGGTCATGCTCTCCTTTTTGGTCGGCGCGCTCTTCGTTCTTCTCTTCCTCGGCACGTTTTACGCCGTTTACGGCGTCATCGCGCCTGGAAAGGCGAGCGCCATCTCCAAGATCGGGCGGTACTTCCCCGGCGTCGATCTCATCGGGCGGATCGACCTTCTCCTCATCTACCTGATGAGCGGGAGCTATTTCCTCTATCTGATGCTCCCCTTTTGGCTCTCGGTACAGTGCCTCAAGACCTGCTTTCAGACCAAAGACGAATACGACGTCTTTTACGCTGTCGGCATCAACCTTTTCGTCTTTATTCTCTACTTTTTCCTGCACTACACCATCGTTCATTTCGAAAAATTCGTCAGTGTCTACTTCTTCCCCGTATTCTTCCTATTTTCCTATCTCATTCCCGTCCTTGCCTGGACATTAAGGAGAAAACATGCGTAAATTCACCGGATCCGTCCTCATTCTCTTATTCGTATTTTTGTCCGGATTCTTCTTCGTCAACGATTTCGGACTCATCGACATTCAAAAGAGCGCCATCGTCCTCGGCGTCGGCATCGACCGCGCGGGGGAGAACTTCACCATCACCGCTCAGCTCGCCATACCCCAAAGCTCCGATCAGGGCGGAAAGACGAGCTCCGTCGAGGTATCGGGCACAGGCAAGACGGTGGGCGAAGCCCTGACTGCCATCAACGCCACGACGGGCTGGTACCCCAAGCTCACCTTCTGCAATCTCATCGTGCTGGGCGAATCGCTGGTCAAGGATGACGCTTATGCGGGGCTCGATTACTTCCTGCGGGACAACGGCTTTTCGGACAACGCCACCCTCGTCACCTGTACGACTTCGGCAAAGGAGTTTTTGTCTGCGGGAACGCCCACCCACGACATCAGCACGCTGGCAATCGAAAAAGTCCTCTCCCGCGAGGGCATGCTGTCGGGCGTCGTCGCCCCCGTGAACCTGAAGGAATTTTCCATCGGCTATTACGGAAGCAGCCGCAGCGGCTACCTCCCCTTGGCGGAAAAACTGGAACAGGAAAACGGCGCGTCGCAGAGCGACGACCAATTGCAGGGCGGAGAGGAAAAGACCAAATTCTTGTTCGACGCGACCAAGACCGCCCTTTTTTACAAAGGGAAAAAAGTCGGGACAATGAGCCCCGAACAGACGCTGACCTACAACGTGCTGTCCTCACCCATCCGCGTCGTCGCCTTTCCCGTCGAGCATAAGGGAATCAGCTACACCCTCGGATTCCGCCATGCGAAGCCAAGCCTTTCCGTCTCCATGCGGGAAGGAAAGCTCTCCTTCGACGTCTCTGTCGAGGTGCGGGCTCTCATGCTCGACTCCGATGCGAGCAATTCCTTCGAAAATATCGCAAGGAGCAGCGAAGCGAGCCGTGCGATCATCGATTCCGCCAACGAGCAATTTACCGAGAAAATCGTCTCCCTCATCGAGCTTTCGAGAGAATCAAAGTGCGATTTGTTTGGGGTTGCCGATCTTGCGCAAAAAAAATTCCCCAAGCGCAAGCTTGGGGAGGAATATCTCAAGGAAATGCTCTACTCCGTCAAAGTAGACGTAAAAGCCCTTTAACGGTTTAATTCGTCCAACGTAAGGGCAAACGCAGGGATATATTCGGAGAGGAAATAGTCAAGCGACGGCTCTTGCCGCTCCCGCATCTCCCGCTCGATGGAAGCCTTCGCCATCGTAAACTCGCTGTTGCCCGAGCGCAGCTCTTCTAAACACTTCACGTAGGCGGAGAGTTTATCGGCGCACTTGACGAGGGCGTATTCCCGACTCTTTTCGTCGGGCTGCATGGCAAGGGCGTAGGAAGGCTGCATGTCCTCCGGAATCATCGAAAGAAGGCGGTCAACCGCCTTCTTTTCGAGCGCGTGATAGGACTGCTCGATGGCGGCGTTGGAATATTTGACGGGGGTGGGCAGATCGCCCGTTAAAACCTCGCTGCTCTCGTGATAGAGGGCGTAAAGCACCGTGCGCTCCACATTGACGTTGCCGCCGAACTTCTCGTTTTCGATGAGGGCGAGGGCGTGCGCAAACATGGCGACCTGGGCGGAATGCTCCAAAATGTTTTCCTCTCTGACCGAACGCATCAGGCTCCAACGGCGAATGAACTTCATCCGATCCATAAACGCATAAAAATTCGACATATTTTTTTACCTCTTCTTTTATTGTATCACAAACGCTTGACTTTTTCAATCGATTGCATTATAATTTCCGTACAATTCAAAATTCCGTCGTGGGTGCTGTAAAAAGCTGAGATTATACCACTCGAATCGGCAAGATAATCCTTGAGCGAGAGACTGTGATGTTAGATGGCGCCCTTTTTGGGGCGTTTTTTTATGCAAAACCGACGGAAACAGGAGGTATTATGGCAACTCTTTTAACGTCGGAATGGAAATGGTATCCCTTCCTCTTCGACGGAGAGGGCGTCGATCTCTTTCGGACGATCTTCTTCTGGATCACGATCGCGCTTTCCCTCGTCGCACTCGTCACTCTTCTCGTCTTTCGGGAGAACAAGAAGCTTAAAGTCTTCTGGCTCGTTTCAGGCATCGTCTACGCCTGCGCGGTCAGCGGCGTCTTCCTCTCTTTTTCCTTTGTAGAGGACGGACTCCGCCCCATTCTCTTCTATCCCCTGCTCGCGGTGCTTCTAATCGTCGCAATCTGCGCCGTCGTGCTCGCAGTGAACCGCAAGAGACCAATCGTCATCGCCTGCGCCGTCGTCTTTGCGCTCTCCGTTCTCTCCGCGCTCGTGTGTATGGGAATCTTCTTTGCGTCGGGGGAAGCGACGGACGGCATTACGCTCGATGAAAACATCGGGCTGATCTTATCCGTCGTCGGATTGGTCACCCTCATCGGCGCGCTCGCCTTCTTCTTCGGAAAGGGCGAAAGAAAGGAATTTGACACCAAGTCCATCTCTTACGCCGCCGTCTGCATTGCCATGAGCTTTGCACTCTCCTATCTTCGCATCGTCAAAATGCCGCAGGGCGGCTCGATCACCGTCGCCTCTCTCCTTCCCCTCATGATCTACTCCTACCTCTTCGGGGTGAGAAAGGGAGTGTTTGCGGGATTTATCTACGGCGTCTTGCAGGCGATTCAAGACCCTTATCTCGTCCACCCCGCGCAGTTCCTGCTCGACTACCCCGTCGCCTTTTCGGCAATCGGGCTTGCGGGCATGTTCTCGTCTGTTAAAAAGCTCGAAAGGCTTCCGCAGATTCAATTCCTGCTCGGCGGAATCGTCGCAAGCGTCTTACGGTATCTCTCCCACGTCCTTTCGGGAGCGTTCGCCTTTTCCGAGTACGCGGGGGATCAGAACGTCTGGATTTACACCCTCAGCTATAACTCCTTCGTCTTTTTGGACGTCGCCATCGTCCTTGCGGTAGGCGTTCTCATATTCTCCACGCCTACTACCGTCAAGCAGTTCATTCGGATCAAGGAAGGCAATACCCGCCACTGAGCAAAGCAAACTTCAAAACAGAAATCGCGGAGGCTCTCCGCGATTTTTTGTCTTTTCAAAAGACGTCTTGACAGCGCAGGCGTTTTATGTTAGAATAAAAGAAAAAGGAGAAAAAAACCATGATTTTCTGCAATAATACCGCAAAATTCTGCAATCTGAAGGAAATAGAGACCGCACTCGAATACATCCGCGCACACGGTGCGTCCGCCGAAACCGGAAAAGTGGAGCTCGACGGGAAAGCCCTGTACATCAGCTTCCAATCGTACGACACGAAAGCTTGGGAGGATTGCAAGTACGAGACGCACGAGAACTACATCGACGTGCAATACGTCATTTCGGGCGAAGAGATTATCACCGTCACCACGAGAGAGGGGCTTTCCGAGCGTGCGCCCTACAATCCGGAAAAGGACGTCACCTTCTATGAAAACGACAAGCGGGGAGTTGACTTACTCCTCAAAGCGGGCGATTTCGTCGTCGTCTTCCCCGACGATGTGCATAAGCCCAAGGCGATGAACGGCAAGCCCTGCGCCGTCAAAAAGGCAGTCGCCAAAATTCTCATCAAAAAATAAGTCTTTCCTTTTTCTGACGCCACATCAGGAAATTTTAGGCAAAGAATACGGTGCAACTTTCTTGAAGTTGCACCGCATCTTTTTTATGCCATTGCATTTCGTAACCCGTTTGCGAGCGCGGCGGTGTATTTATCCATGCCCGCGCTGTTGAGGTGCGTCGGAATGTTGAAGTAATCCTCATACTCGTAGCACACGGATAAAAAGTCCGTGATAAATTCCGCATGAAATTGCTCTTTGGCAAAAGAGGTGTAACTTTCGATCTCTTCCTCCGTCATGGCGAGGCTTTCCCGCATGATGGTGGGATAGGTGAGGTAGACCTCCGCGCCCTTTGCCCTGCAACGGTCGATGAAGCCGTTGATGTAAGAGACGTACCAACCAGACAGGTTATTGGGCGTAAAGCGGAACTTGTTGAGGAGCATGACGCCGTAGGGAGAGACGGGCTCTTCCCGCACGTAAGTCATGTTGCCCGTTTCGGGGTCGAAGGAAGAAGCCTTATACCCCCAAGCCGTTTCGTCTCCGTATTTCGCCTTTAAGCCGTCCGCAAATTTCCCCGCCGTGAGGGCATAGAGCTTTTTCAGCGAAAAGCTGCCGACGGAAGTGAGCGCCTCGACGGGATGGCGGGAAATGAAATTGCCGATAAGATCGGGCTGTCCCTCCAAAGTAATCCAGATGAGGGTAGAGCCGTAATCGTTCTTGGTAAACGGCCACAAGGGGAAGATGACCTTATCCCCCTTGCCGATGAAGGGTTCGACGTCCTCGAAGACGTAACAGTACCCCATATCCGCGTGAATGCCGAGATTGTAGGCGGGAATCCCCGTGAGGGAAGTCATGAGGTCGGTGTTCACGTTAAACGAGACGTTCGAGCCGCCGACGGTGACAATCTTCTCGCCCTCCGCCCGCTCGAGCGCACGGTACTGATAGATGTAGCCCTGTTGATAGTTTTCGGCAAACGCCTTCGGGCCTCCGAAGAGGAGCAGGGCGGTCATGCCGTAAAAGAGGAAAAACGCACACAAGAGGATGCTGACTGATTTGACAAAAAAACGTTTCATGGCGCCCTCCTAAAATTTAAAGTATGCGAACATCGCTTCTCCGCCGTACACCATCAGAAGGAGGATGGAGAAAATGAGCGCAATGTACAGAAGATACCGAACGGGAGCTTTCTGCTTTGCAACCCACGCGGAGAGCGGAAGTCTGTCTTCCCTGCACCCATAGGCGTCCACGAAGACGAGGACAGCCGTGGAAAAGAGGACGACGAGCAGTTCGCGGAA
Source organism: Clostridia bacterium (assembly GCA_017621155.1). Taxonomy (GTDB): domain Bacteria; phylum Bacillota; class Clostridia; order Christensenellales; family Borkfalkiaceae; genus RGIG8762. Next base: position 22,182 of record JAGATP010000034.1, on the reverse strand, counting down.
ATTATAGTATCCGAAGGAGACGAACTCCGACCACTCCCACTCAAAGGTGCTGAGAATGAGGGATTTCGTCAGGCTGATCGCCGCGGGGGCAAAGAGGTAATACCCTACCGTCACGAGCGCAAACGTCCTGACCACGCGGAACATGCGGAAGAAGACGTTCTTCTGTACCTTGGGGAATTTCTTGTGGAATTTGTCGTAGAGCGGGGCAAACACCGTCTCGAGGACGATAAACCCGCCGTGATAGATGCCGTACAGGACGTAGGAAATATTCGCCCCGTGCCAAAGCCCGATGAGCACCCAGACGATGCAGAGGGCGATGACGTTGGGCAGGGTGTTTGCGATGTATTTGTGCTTTTTCAAGCCCTTGCGGATAGAACTGCACCACTTGGAGCGAAGAATGGGATAAAAGAGGTAGTTTTTAAACCACGTACCGAGGGTGATGTGCCAACGACGCCAAAATTCCGCAATGCTGCCCGAAAAATAGGGGGAGCGGAAGTTCTCCGCAATGGGAACACCCAACATTCTCGAACAGCCGATGGCGATGTCCATATACCCCGAGAAATCGGCGTACAGCTCGATGGCGTACAGCACCATACAGGTGATGACGGAAAGTCCGTCGTAGCCGCCGCCCGCGGAAATGATGGGGTTGCAGATGGAAGCCGCCTGGTTGGCGATGACGAGCTTCTTGAAAAAGCCCCAAGCCGCCCGCTTCGCGCCGCTCACCGCAAGGGAATCGTCGAACTCGCGGGAGGCGTAGAGCGCGGTCGAAACCGCCTTGTAATCGTCGAGCGGGCCTTGCAGAAGGTGCGGGAAATAGCTGATTGCAAGGGCAAAGCGGAAGGGATTTTTCTCCGCCTCGTACTGTCCCCGATAAACGTCGATGAGATAACCGATGTTTTGAAAGAGGTAAAAGGAAAGTCCGATGGGAACGAGGAGGGAGAGCGCGGGGCTCTCACCCTCTCCGCCCATGAGCTTAAACCCGATATCGAGGAAGAAATTCGTATATTTGACAAACGCCAAAAGCCCGACGAGAAGGACGAGGACGCCCGCAAGGACTCCCCTCTTTTTCCGTTCAAACTTCTTCTTGACGGCGCTTTTCTCCTCTTTCGGGCAATTTTTGATCGCTTCCTTTCTCTTTCCCTCCAGGGCGTCGATCCATCGCGCGCCGCCGTATGTAAGCGCAATCGTCCCTGCAAGGTAAAAAAGCGCCCACCACGCCGAAAAGGCGTAAAAGACAAAGCTCGCGACAAGGAGCCAGATCCATTGCCATCTCTTGGGAATGAGATAATACCCCCAAAAGACGATGGCAAAGAAGAAGAGGAAGTTTAGCGTTGTAAAGCTCATGATTTACGCCTCTCTTTCGATGATGTCTACCATTTCTCCTACATTTTTCATGCCGACGACTTCCTTCATGGCAAATTTGATGTCAAATTCGTCCTCGACTTCGGAAATCAAGGTGATATGGGTCAAAGAATCCCAATCCTCGATGTCCGAAGAGGTCGTCTCTTCGGTGACGGTAATGGAATCGTCGTCAAAGACGTCCCTGAAAATCTCGTTGAGCTTTTCCAAAATTTCGTTTCTTTCCATAGTTTTTACTCCTTGATAAACGTTTTATTCGGTTGGAAGGTCGCGCAATCCGCGACGAAGGTATGATCTCCCCGATCGGTAAAGCCGAGCTTTGCGTAAATCGTTTCGACCATGGCGTTCTTCGGCGTCTTGATGTATTCCCCCACAACGGAGGCATAGCCGTATTCTTTCGCCGTCTCGATCATCTTGTTGACGATGAACTCCTCCATGCCCCGCTTTAAGACCCGACAGCTCATGAGCCACTCGTGGACGAAGAGCTCGCGCTCCCGCTTTTCGAGAATGACGACGGAGATGAGCCCGTGATCGCCGAACTTGTCCTTGAGCGTGAAGTACAGGGTGAGGTATCTCTCGTCCCCTGCGATTTTTTCGATCTCCGCCTCCGTGTAGCGCACCGTCCGAAGGTTGAACTGATTGCTCCGCTGGGTGAGCTGTGCGATTCTCGGATAGTGGAAAGGGTCGAAGGACTTCGCCTCAGCCACCATATCCAGCCCCTTTAAGTAGTCGTCGAAGGATTCGAAGCTCTGTTCGAGCAGGATTCTTCCGATTTCCGCCTGATACTGCTTGGTTCTGTCCCTGTCGTTTTCGGAATAGCTCGTCGTCTCGAACAAATTGAGGCTCTGCAAGTACGGGAGATAGTCCGCGGGGTCTTCGGGAAGATCGGGCACGGTGATCCCCTCCACCGTCTGCTTGACGAGGTTGCGTTCGAAGGGGTTGTCGTCCAAAAAGACGATGGAATCCATGCCGATGTTGATGGTCTTTTGAATGTAGCGGATGTTCGAAGCCTTGTCGTGCCAATTGGCGACGAACAGGGAAATGTCGTCGAGCCGCAAGATCATTTCGGGGTGCTTTTCGAAGGGCTCTTTGGCGGTATTTTCGTTGTTTTTAGAGCAGACGCAGAGGATAATCCCCCTGTTTTTCAGCTCCTTGAGCCAGCGTTGCAGCTCGGTAAAGGCGTGTCCCGTGCCAAGCTCGCCGATCTGAATGCCCTCCATTCCATCGTCGCCGATGACGCCCCCCCAGAGGGTGTTGTCGAGATCGAGCACGACGCACTTTTTAAATCTGCCCATGAGCGCCTTGACGATTCCCACGGTCTCGAAGGCGACGAGGGGAAGCGCCTCGAGGGAGAAGGGCATTTTGGCGATGGCGTAGAGCTTGGGGTCGGAAAATTTGTCTCTTCCGAGCCGACGCTCGAGGGAATCGACGTCCACCGGATAGACGTTTTTGACGAGCCGCGTCCCCTCCGCAATGAGCAGGTTGAGCTTTTTCACCTGATAATAGAAGGAAGTCTCCTCCTTTAAGGCGTAATTGCCGAATACGCGATCGTCCCGCTCGACGAAGGTAAATTGCAGAATGGAGACGGAGAGATGGGCGTTGATTCTGTCCCAATACCCCTTGATTTTCCGAAACGTCGCATCGGCAAAGCCTGCCCTGTCCGAAGAGAGGGTGAACGCCTCGTAGAGCTTTTCCGTACAGAGGCAGAGGACGACGCCCTGCGGTTTTCCCTCGTAAAGCTCCGAAGAAGGGTCGAGCGTCTGCGCGTCGAGCTGGTTGTAATCGGCATCAAACACGGAGAGGGCAATCCCCTCCTCGTAAGCGGCGCCTTTGAGCGCCATGGCGAGGTGCTGGGTTGCACAGTCGCCGAGCAGGGCGAGCCGATAGCCGGGAAACGCCGAAGCGTCCTTTTTGCAGTTTTTCTTGAGTTGCACAAAATCCATAAGTCACCTCGCAAGGTACGGAAGAAGATCCTCGTACAAATTTTGGGTGTAAGCCTTCATGCCGTTGGAATTTGCATGAATGGCGGTGTCGTACATGAGTTTTTTTTCAAAGTGGTTGTCCGACCACTTGTCCACGATGAGGGGGGCGTCGAACACCGAGCGAAACCACGCCTCGAACTTCTCCAGATCTTCCTCGGTGTTGTCCACGTGATCGCGATACACCACGCCCGAAGTCAGCAAAAAGGTCGCTCCCCTCTCTTTACAGTATGCGGTGTAGGCGTTGACTTTATCGATGTCCCGCTGCGAGTACATGCCCGCGTAGAAGAAATAGTGATCTGACTCCTCCAGGGAGGAGGCGTACCTGCCCGCAGGGCGGTAATAGGTCATGTTGCCCGTCTCGTCAAAGGCTTCCGCCTTGTAGAAATCCACGCCCTCGCCCTCCGTCTCGCCCTTGGCAGTCGCCACGAGCTTGACGACGCAGCGATCTTTCAGCCTTGCAAGCAGTTCGAAGGGGTGCTTGAAAAGGTAATCGAAGTAAAGGTCAGGCTCGTTTTCAACGGAAAGGAGAATGAGGTCTGTCCCAAAGTACCCCGCGTTGTAGCCCGTATAGGGATGGACGACGATGTCCCCCTCGTTGATGTACGGCTTTGCGAGATCGAAGACGTATTCCTTTCCCATCCCCCCTTGCATACCGAGGGTATAGCAGGGCATTCCCGTCGCTTTAGAGAGCTGTGCCGAATCGACCGAAAACGCCATAGAAGAATCCCCGATGACGAGAATTTTCGGCTTGGTCGGATCGCTTTTTTGCAGCGCGCGGTATTGCTTGACAAGCCCCTTTTGGTAGTTGTGTTCATAATAGGAAGGAAGTCCGATCCAAACGTATGACCCCGCAGCAAAGAAAAGCACGAGCGCCGCCGCAAAGCATGCCGCAAGGGAGAGAAGAAATCGAAAAAAGCCTTTCATTTTTCCTCCATATAACTGTTAATATCCTCCGCAAGGCTGTCCGTGTATCGCTTCATTCCCGCACTGTTGCAGTGCGCTACGTAGTTGAAAAAGTACTCTTTTTCGTAGAAGTGTTCGTCCCAATCGCTGATTAAGGGAGCGGTGAAGGTATCCCTCACCCACCCTTCGAACGCCTCGATGCTCGCTTCGTCGTTATCCACGACCCCGCGATACATCGCGGGCGAGGTCAGAAGGAGGGTCGCGCCGCGCTCTTTACAGAGGGAATCGAACGCATTGAGGTGCAAAATCATCGTGTCCCCGTAGATCTTCGGGCTGTATTCTATGTGCTCGCACTCCTCGAAGTAGTCCCAATAGCCGTCCCCCCGCTCCACGGTGAAGTTCCCGTTCTCGTCGAAGGAGTCCTTGCCGTAAAACTCGTCCGTCGTCTCGTAAGGCGTATTCATCGCAAGCCCCTTGCACTTGACAAAGCACCTGTCCTTCAAGCGGGAGAGGGCGAGGAAGGGGTGACGCAGGACAAAATCAAAGTAGAGATCGGGCTCTTTTTCAATGGACATGAGAATGAGATCGACGCCGTAATAGATCGCTCCGTAGGGGTTGCAGGGGTAGACGATGAGATCTCCCTCGTGGATGAACGGCTCGAGGAGCTCGAAAATATACGCCATACCCATGCCGCCGTGCATACCGAGGGTATAGCAAGGCATTCCCGTCAAAGAAGAAAGCTGTGCCGAATCCACACCGTACGCCATGGACGAATCGCCGATGGCCACGATTTTCGGCTGCGTTTCGTCGCTTCGCTTGAGTGCCCTGTACTGCTTGACCAAGCCCTTGTGATACCCTTCCCGATAATAGGCGGGAAGCCCGAGCCAGACGTAAGAGCAGACGCCGTAAAAGGGAACGAGGGAAATCAGAAACGCGCAGAGGACGGTCGCAAGAAATCGAAAGAACTGTTTCATAGCCCCTCCTCAGAATTGGAAATACAGGAACTGGCTTGCGTCAGCCTCGCTGTATGCGCCGAACAGCAAAATCGCGATGCCGAGCAAAATCCAAAGGAGATAAATCTGCCAGGATTTGAACCCTTTTTTCTCTTTTTTCTTTGTAAGTTCGTACACGACGTCCACGACGAGCATCAGAACAATACCCAAGCCTGCGGAGAAGAAGACGTATTCATTTCCCACAAACAGCGCAGAAATTTGCGCCGCTCCGCCCTCCGCAAAGAGGTTGCCGATCAGGGTGAACGAGAGCGATATGTCTCCCGTGGCAAACAGCAGATACCCAAAACACACGATGGCAAACGTGCGCACAATGCAGAAAATGCGATACGGGACGCTCGCTGTCAGTTTGGGGAATTTTTTGTGATAAGCGCTGTAGAGGGGCTCTAAGACGGAAGCCGAGATGACGAACAGTCCGTGATAGACGCCGTGCAGGACGTAAGCCCAATCCGCGCCGTGCCAAAAGCCGATGCAGAGCCAAACGAGGGCGAGAGCAAGGGAAGTGGGCAGAACGCTTGCGAGGTATTTATGCTTTTTGAGGCATTTTCTGAGGGCGGACAGCCCCTTCGAGCGCATGAGCGGATAGTAAACGTACGAGCGAAACCACGCGCCGAGCGTGATGTGCCAGCGCCGCCAATATTCCGCCACGCCCGTCGAAAAATAGGGCGCGTCGAAATTTTCCGCCAAGGGAATGCCGAGCATGTTCGAGCAGCCGATGGCGATGTCCATATATCCCGAAAAGTCGGCGTACATCTGCACCGCATAACCCACGGCGCAGAGGACAACGGTGAGTCCCAAAGCTTCCGTCTCGCCCGAAAGGTAGGGCGAAATGAGAAGCCCGATCTGCGTCGCCACTGCCCACTTTTTAAAGAGTCCCCAAAGGACGCGAAGAAGACCCTTCTCCGCTTTTTCACGGCAGAACTCGTGTTCCTCACAGAGGGCGGGGAAGAGCTCCTCGTACTCGTCGAGCGGCCCTTGCAGGACGTGCGGAAAGTAAGAGATGTAAGTTAAATAGAGAAAATAATTTTTCTGCGGCGGATATTTCCCCCAATACACGTTGACGAGATAGCCGATATTTTGAAAGGTGTAAAAGGAAAGTCCCAGAGGAAGGATGAGAGAGACCTTAAAATCCGTCTCCACGCCGAACGCCCCCAGAATCGCGTTCAGATTCTCGAGGAAAAACGAAGCGTACTTCGGCACGATGAGAAGGAGCAGAACGAGAAGAAGAGCAAGAATTAAAATCCCCTTTTTCTTCTTTCCCGCCTTTTCCTTTGCGAGCTTCTTTTCCGCCCGTTCGAGGGAAGCGCAGGCAAGCTCCGTCTTTTTGTCTATCCTTCCAAACAGCAAAGACGCGCCGTAAACGAGGAGCGAAGACGCCCCCAAAAAAATGAGGAAATAGGGTGACGCCCAAGCGTAGAACACGAGATTGGCGATCAGTATCAGCCATTTCTGCACCCCCTTTCCCTTGAGGAACGGAATCCACGTCGGAAGGTAATAAAGGACAAACAGAATGGCAAAAAAAACCAGAAAGGGCAACGTTGTAAAGGCCATAGTCGGTTTCTCCCATTGTTTTGTTCCTTACATTATAACATAGAAGAAAGCGGAAAAGCAAGTGTTTGAATCCGTTGCATTCAAAAAACGAGGTTCTCTGCGCTCCGATTTCCGTCGAATCGTGAAAAAAACGGAAAACCAAGGAATTTTTCCGCCCATGAACGGGGAAACGCGGCTATCGGAAAATAAGTTACCCCGCCCTCTGCAAGGACGGGGTAACAGTTTTTAAAAGTCAACGGAAAAAGCGGAAAATTCCCTTGTGCTTTTTCTTCTTTTCGGCTCTCTTTTCCCTTCTAAGCTCCCTAGGCGTCTTTTTCGCGGGCTGAATCAGCGTGCCCCGTCCTATGTAGAAATACGTTCTCTCCTGAGAAAAGGCAACCTGCTCCTCTTCCGCCACGGTCATAAGGGAAATCTCTTCCTGCAACATTCCGACGGTATATTCTTTCAAAGAGGCTTTGACATATTCTTCGTCCCCACAATGACGGAAAAGAACGTTCAAAACGATGTCGCCGCACACTTCAATCTCTCCCTTTCGGCGTTTCCGCTTTCTCGGTTTCAAGACGAGCTCTTCGCTGTCGAAGATCAATTTCCTCATGTTAAGACGAAACACGTTGCAGATCTTCCGCAAATGCTTCTCTTTCGGAAAGGCGCTTCCGCGCTCCCACTGCACCACGGTGTAGCGCGATACGTCGATTAATTCCGCCATATTCGCTTGGGTCAATTCGTAATGTTCGCGCAGGCGTATGATTTTTTCGTTCAGCTTCATTCCAGTTTCCTCTTTTCGCCCTTACATCGTACTATATTTTCAAGGAAATGTCAAATCAATTGAACTCCTTTGTAAGAAAAGGGCGCACTGCCTTGAAAGTGCGCCCTTTTTCGGGGTGATTCCCGCTTTTTACTGCCAATCGACGACGTTGACCCACTGTGCGAGGAACGCCGCTTCTTTTTCGTGGTGCTTTTTGGGATATGCCGCTGCAACGATGGGAAGGAAGGACTGAATGTATCGTACGTCCGTTCCCGTCTTTTCGCAGTACATCTTTAAGTATTTTTCCGCCAAAGCCTGCTTTCCGTCAATGATGAAATTGATGTAAGCCCTTGCCGTATCGGCAGAAGCGTTGCCCTGCGTGGCGTGCGACCAGTCGATGATATACCGTTCGCCTGCGGGCGTGATGATGATGTTGCTGGGCGCAAGGTCTCCGTGACAGAGCTTGTTGTGCTTCGGAAGTCCGTCTACCCGCATGTGCAGATCGTAACGCACCGCCTGAGGGTAGCCGCTCGCCGAAATTCTCGACTGCATCTTGTCGCGCAGGCGAGAGAGCATGGGCACTTTCTTCGAATTGATCTCGAGCTGAACCTCAAGGAAGAGCGCGAGGTGTTCGTCCTCTTTGGACGGGTCTTCGTCCATGAGCTGCTGGAGCGTTTTGCCCTCGATGTAGTCCATAGCGATTGACCACTTCCCCTCGTTGCAGGAGACGCCCAAAACCTTGGGAATGCACAGTCCCGTGTCTTCCACGCGGGCGTGGTTGAGCGCTTCGTTCAGAACGTCCGTCTTGGGGTAGCTCTCGTCAAACTGTTTGATGAGCACGTCGCCGTCCCTTAAGACGGTCTTGGATGCGGTTTGCAATAAAGTTTCCATATCTATTTTCCTCCAAATCGCAATTCCTCATTGCGGATTTTTCCTTATCAGCTCTTGTATTATACACCTTTTTCCCGTGTATTTCAAGATGTTTTCGAAAAAAAATAAAAAAATTCCGAAAAAAAGACCCGAAACGGAGGGTTTCGGGTCTGCTTCTTCAAAGATTGGCGAGCGAATTGTAAAATTCGTACTGCTCCGTCAGGACGTTTAACCGCCTGCCGTCGTTCGAATAAGCGTTGTCCGCATTCATAACGACTCTGTTTCTCGCGTTCACGAAGAACTTGACGAAAAAGAGGGTAACGATAAGCGAGACGAGGAACACCGCCGCAGAGATGATGCCGAGCAGGAGAAAGAGCTGATCGGAACGGCTGTACACGAGATTGAAAAAGACGGCGGTCAAGATAAGAAAGACGATGGAAACGCTGCCCGTAATGATGAGATTTCTCGTCGCCTTGCGATAAGCCCGACCGAACTTCTCGCCCCGCGCCTCGCGCTTTTGCTCGACTTTTTCCTTCAAGGGGTCGCGCTCTTCGTTGATCTTCGCGAGCGTCTCCTTCACGGCTTCGCCGTATTCCGTACGGAAGGACTCCTTCACCTCATCGTTCATCTCGGAAAGCTCGGAGACGTAAGCGTCCAAGCCCTGCAAGTTTTCCACCTCGGTGAAGGAAGCCGTCGCGTTGCGAAGAACGCCCACGACGATTTCAGGCTCCGCGCCCAGAAGATCGTGCGCCTCTTTGAAGGAGAGATAGGCGTTCCGAAAATCTCCCTCCGCCTCGCATTCCTTTGCGTCGGCAAGGTATGCCCTTCCCTTTTCCTCCATCTCCTTCGCCTTTTGAAGCTGCGCCTTATAGTACGCCTGCGCCTCTTCCTTGGAGAGGGAAGCGAGCTCTTCGTTGTCTTCGTCCCCTTCGGGCATTTCGAAGACGACTTCCTCGTCCTCCGCCTCTTCTACGGCGTCCGTCTCCACGGAAAGCTCTTCGCCCTCCAGAATTTCCGTATCGCCCTCTGCCGTCTTCTTCAGACGAATGGTTTTTCCCTTATCGAGATCGATTAATTTTTCTTCCATTGGTAACTCCTTATTCGGACTTGATTTCATCTTCGGACAGGAAGAAGGGATTTCTCCACGCCTTTCTGTCTTTGGGAAGGACGGTTTTCGTGACGACGAGCCTGCACTTTCCGCGGTATCTGCTCTTTGCCCACTCACAAAACTCCCTGTTTTCGAAGAGGGCGAACACCGTGCTCCCCGAGCCGGACAGGCTGACGCCGAGGGGCGCAAAGGACTTCGCCTCCTCGATCGCCTCTGCAACCTGCGGATTGAGGGAGAGCGCGGGCTTTGTCAGAGAGTTGTATAAATTCTCTCCGAGCCCCTTCAAATCCCCCTTTGCGAGCGCGTCCAAGACCCGCTCCGTCTGCCCGTCGTCCCGATCGGGCATATCGTCGTAAGCCCGATAGCATTGCGGGGTAGACACCTCGCCCTCGGGCAAAAAGAGGAGCAGAGACAAAGGCTGCTTTGCCGAAACGGGGGTGACGATTTCCCCTCTGCCTTCGAGCAGGGCATAGCCGCCCTTTAACAGATAGCCCGTATCGCTCCCGAGCGAATCGGCGAGCGCCTTGATCTCCTCGTCCGTTCCCTTTTTGTAGAGCTTTTGCATTCCCTTCAAGACGCCCGCAGCGTCCGCCGAAGAGCCTCCCAGTCCCCCGCCCATGGGAATGTCCTTATAGACGGTAATTTCCGCCCCTTCCGTGCCGAACGTCTCGCTGTAAAGCTCCGCCGCCTTGAGGGCGTTGTTCTTTTCGGGGGGAATGCGCTCGCTGCCCATGCCGTGCATGGCAATGCGGGAGAGCTTTCGCTTGGATAAAACAATGGTATCCGCAAGGTCAATGCTCGCCACCACGCTCTTCAATTGATGATAGCCGTCCTTCACCCCCGTGATATTGAGGGACAAATTGACTTTGGCATGCGCTTTGACTTGGATCATGCCCTTATTTTACCATATCGGCGGAGAAAAAACAAGGGAAAATGAAAAATTTCCTTGATTTACTTTTGACGATAGAGCAAAATGCGCTCTTTTCCCGTCAAGGGGTAGGTCAAATTGGGATTGAGCCTTTCGACCTCTTCGGGTTTGATGCGAAGGCGCTTCGCCGTTTCCCAAAGTCCGTCCCCCTTCGAAGGGAGAAAGACGCTGATTCCACTTCCGCGCTCCTCGATGTCCTTGCCTTCCTTGCATTCGGAAAGGAAGGCTGCCTTTTCCTCTTTCACGGGAGAGATGCACGCCTTAATCGTCGCTTCCGCCTCCAGCTCTCCCTCTTTTTTCTGCGTCACCTTGCACCCGCACACGAGGAGGGAGACTTCTCCCTTCTCCTTGACGGCAAACGAGAAGGGACAGGTAAGCTCTACCTTTTTGAGGCCCCCTTCCCGATCAGCGAGAATGGCATTCGCCGTCAGTACCCCTTCCAGCCGTTCGCCGACTTGACCGACGGCTTTGACCGAAGTGATGCACTTCACTTCGGAGGCGAAATCCAGCGTCTCGTTGCAGGCGCACACGCCCGCAATGTGTTCGGTCAGCACGACGCCCTCTTCGGAAATGGGGAATACGGGAGTTTCTTTGACGAGCTCGATCTCCTTTGCAGGAGAGAATGCGTCTTCCACCGCCTGCATCGTGCTCTTTTCCCAAACAGTGCAGAAAAATTCGAGGGTAAAATCGGACAAAAGGACGCTTTTGCCCTTGTCTTCATCGGTATCCACGTTGATGGTCGCGCTCCGCAAAATCGCCTCCGCCTTGGCAGGAAGAAAGGGGCTTGCGCTCTCGCAGGGAATCTCCGCCGAAAAGGGAACGAGCCGTTCGAAGGAGCAGATTCCCTCTTCTTTTAAGGCGGTGACGAGCAGAGCGATCTTGCCCTCGACGCTCACCGTCCCCTGTCTGCACTCCGCCTTTTCCACGAGAAGCTGCTCGCTGTGCGTCAAAACGTCGTTGAGGGCTTCCGTTTCGAACTCGTCCTCGCATTCGGACATTCCGCCCGCCGTCACGCGGCGATAGAGGGCAATCTCCCCCTTTTTGGCGATGAGGTCGGTGTCGGAAAGATAAGTAAAGGTTGCGGGCGTGAAAATTTCCACCTCGGGAGAGACGATGGCGCTGACGTAGAGATTGCCGTTCTCCCTGCGAAGAGTGGTTTTCAACACCTTGATTTTGAGCTTTGCCGACTGCGCGGGCGCGAGCGCGGGGTGCTCGATGGAATGCGTAAATTCCGCGCCGCGCTCGATCCGACGTACTTCTCCCTCGGTATCCTCGTAACAAGCGGAAAAAAGGAGCTTTCCGCTATAGCGAAATTCTCCCGACAGCACTTCCTTCCCCGTGGGGACGACGATGGTATGAAGGGCGAGCAAGGAAGAAAACTCTCCCCCGCTCACGAGTTTGCACTCCACCGCCGTCTGTGCTGTCAGACAGACGACGGGAAGGGTCGTTTCATAGGTTTCAAAACTGTTTTGCATGGTTCACCCCGAAATAGTCTTTTAGGCGAACGATTACAAATTAGAACAAGTTTTGCGCCTTGGCGAACGGATTTTTGATTGATTTCCGAAAAGCGCGACCAAGCCGTATTAAGGCATACGGTGAGCGGAGCGACTTTTAGAGCGCGTTCACACGATCCGGAAAGCGGCAAAAAGGCACCGCCAAGGCTGTTAAAATTTGTAAGGGTTCGCCTACCCCTATGAATATGCGATATGCCCCGCGTTTAGAACGAGACGGGCTTGATCCTCACCGTACCGCAGAGAATTTCCGCATACGAATAGGAGGTCTTTCCGAGAAAGTTTTTGTCGTTCGGACTGACCGTAAAGAGGGCGGGGTAAATTCCCGAAAGCGTCCCTTCGTACTTTAAAATCTTGTTCCTGCCGAGATTCACGCGCACGTTGACGCTCTTTCCAAAGTAGCTCCGTACCGTTCTTTTGACGTCGTTGATCGAAAAAGAGGGTTTCATCATAACGCTAGTATGCGGAATTTTTTTCCTTTTATACCTCAGAGTGCCTCCGCGGGCATTAGTAAACAAGCTAAGCGTAAAGATGCAGGGGAGCAACCTTGCATCTTTACCCTAGAACACCGTACTTCCTCATAACAAAGCGGGCAAGTGACTATGATGGAACAAACACAAGAGCATGATTAAAGTCGCGTTGCCTTTGCAACGCGACTTTACGCTTAGCTTGTTTCCTACTTGATGAAACGGAACGCTTCTAAGGGGCACCTCGCCCCCTTGGAGAACAAACGCACCGGCATTATTAAAGTCGCGTTGCCTTTGCAACGCGACTTTACGCTTAGCTCGTTTCCAACGTGATGAAGCGGAACGCTTCGAACGTTTCTCAGAAGTCGTCTTCCTCGTCCTCGTCGTCCAGATCGTCGAGATCCATATCGGCAGCTTCTTCCGCCGTCACGTAGTCGAGGTCTTCCTCCTCGTCCTCGCCGTGATAGATATCGTCCTCTTCTTCCTCCTCGTCCTCGAAATCCTCGAGCGCGTCGGGAGCGTCGGGCAGGATGTCTTCGGGCTCGTCTTCGACGAAATCTCTCCAGCCCTCGTCCTTTTCGATATCGATTTCTTCCTCTTCTTCAAAGTCGATCTTTTTCTTGCACTCGTCGCACATCTTTTCGCCGACTTTCATCATATTCTCGCCGCAACGGGGGCAGATCTCCATTTCTTCTTCCTCATCCGTAAGATCGGCAAATGCGGAGTGCTCCCCCTTCATTTCAGCCAAACAGATGTCGCAATATTCCTGCAACTCCACGTCGATATAATTCAAATCACATCTCGGACATTTTTCGTATCTTGCCATGTTTTTATCTCCCTTATTCTTAAAATCAACCTTGTTTGATCTGCAATACATTATATTAGGTCATTCCTCGTTTGTAAACTGTTTTTTAACCGCATTTGAAAATTTTTATACAATTTTTTCGATTGATTCTTATTATGAATCGAATGATTCGAATCATACGCGCAAAACAAGCTTTTAAAAAAGATGCACCCAAAAGCCTTCCTGCTCTTTGGGTGCATAACCGTATCTTGAATTTACTCTTTGTCTTCCGATTCGGGAACGATCTCTTCCGTCGTCTCTTCGGGTGTTTCCACGGGTTCGGAATCGTCATCCGCATAGACGTCGATGTTCTCGTCGTCCGTCGTATCAACGACGAGCTTTTCCGCCTTGGGCTTTTCGACCTGCTCCTTCTTCTTAGAGCGAAGGACGAGAGGAATGGCAATCGCTGCGGCAATTCCCGCCGCTACCAGGACAGAACCTACGACGATCAGAACGATCGCCCAAACGGGGAGTCCTTCCTCTTTTTCTTCCGAAGAAGTGATGCTGAGGACGAGGGAATCCTGGCAGACCTTATCGATCGCCTCCATATCGTCGTCCGTCATTCGACCGATCCAATGATAGAAATAAGACTGCACGGCATAGCTCTTTCCGCTCTCGTCGACGAACTTGCCCTGATACTCACCCGTTCCCGCCTGGAAATCGCGGAAGGTATCCTTAAAGTAAGCGGAATAGAGATAGGTGTCCGTGTATCCCTCTTCCTCCGCCTCTTTCAGGGAAGCGGTGTAATAATCGGTGTTCTCGTACATAGTCTTTCCGCTCTTGCCCTGATCGAGATAATAGCGGTTGAAGACGGGGTTATCGCCTGCCGTCCAATAATGATAGAACATCAGGTTGCCGAGCGCGTTGTACTTCGCCTTTACGTCGGTAATCTCCGTCGTAATCTCTTCGAACTTCTCGTTGAGGGCTGCGATGTCAGCGTTCGTTCCCTTCAGATCCATGACGCAGACGTAGTTGTAAGCGGTTTCCTGAAGAGCTTCCGCATTGCTGAAGAAGAGGTAATCGCCGAGCTTTTCGGGCGCATACCAATCGGAAGCGTAATCGATGGGAGCGATTTTGACGGGCTGATAGTCGGGGTTCGCGAGCAAGGCGTTGTAATCCCCCTCTTCCCCGTTATAGACAGCTCTGCCGAGCGCTTTGCCATTCGTACCCGTTTCGGAATAGTAGACGTATCCGAACGAATCGCTCTTTTCGGTATAAAGAAGAGTCGCGGAAGAGACGGAATCCGCGATTCTCGTGCTCTTGACCTCGATGCCGTTCTGGATTTCCTTCACGTCGTTTCTGAAAATGGCGTTGTTTTCGGTGTAGAGATAGGAGTGCGCGCCCCCTTCCTTTAAGAAGATCGCCGAGGAAGAAGCCTTGGTCGTATCGTAAGCGATGATGTCGTTGTATTCCCCTGCGCCGAAGAGAGAGGTATCGGCGTTGCCGGATACGGCGTTCCAGGATGTGCTTCTCGCGTTCTCATCGGAAAGGTAGAAGAGCCAGCCGCCGTCTCCCGTGGAGCTCGTCGTATCGACGTAAGATCTGGTATAGTACAAACCGTCGTTTGCATAAGCTACCAGAGAGTAGGTATATCCGCTGGGCGTATAGGCAGTCGTTCCCTCGTTGTGGTTGTACTGCGTGAAGGCGCTGTCGCTTCCGCGTCCGTCTAAGACGATCGTGCCGAGGTTGACGTAGGGCAACGCGTCCTTGCCGTTTTCCTTCCGATAGTCGGAAAGGTACTTCTCGTCGTATTCGTAGGTGTAGGGCGCTTCGGTGACGGAAGCCGACACGTAGTAGATCTGCGTGTATTTATCCGTATAATTGGAAGGTTTATCGATATCCACCTGAACGGGCATCGTGTAGTACATGCCGGGCTTTTCCACATCGGTGGAGAAGAGGTACGAGCCTGCGTCCTGTACGAGCATGGTGGACTTTCTCTCCGCCGTGTTGAAGGAATAGATGTCCGCATCCTCGACGTACATACAGTAGACGACGCCGTTTTCCTCGACAAAGCGATACTGTATGGTATTGTCCTCCAAACGGAAATAAAGATCAGAGGTGTCCGTGCCGTCGAGCTTGGTGCTCTTGAAGTCGAGGAAAGAATTTTCCACGCTTCCGGACTGATTCTTCGCCGTGGTGGGCGTTGCATAGTAAACCCTGTCGCCGTAGATGTAGATGCCGGAGGTATAATCCCCTGCAACCATCAACGAAGGAACGACGGTTTCCGCCTCGCCGTAAGCGCCGCTCGAGAGCGCGCTCTTTGCGATTCGCATCAACGAGCCCTTGACGACGGTGCCGAATTCGTTCGACGCCGTGTGCTCCTGCTTGCCGTTGATGAAGTAGTAATAATTGCCTTTCTCGACGACAAAACCGCCGTTGGAAGAGACTTCTCCGGAGAAATCCCCCTCCAGCGCAGAGCCGGAAGAACAGCCGACAAATGCCGGTGCGGCAAAGCAAAGTGCGAGCGTCCCCGCAAGTATTGTTTTGATACCCTTTCGCATATTGTGAAAACTCCTTGATTGAAGAGTATAATGAGCAGAATACTGCAATGTCTATTATACAACAAAAGTCCAATCAAATCAAATAAAAACCCTTCCACATTTTTGATATTTTTGCAAAAAAGGAGATTTTTTTATGAAAAGTTTTGCGATCTACAAGTTTCACGGCAAATTTCGGAAGAAACGGACGGCTTATCACGCTCAAAGTCCTTCCCCTCCTCACCTTCCGCCTTCGTCCCCGCCCTCCGAAAACGCGGAGAAATTCGACTACTTTTCGGACTTTGTAAAGCGGCACGAGACGCGCGCGCGGCGCATCGAACGGGAAAACAAGAAAAAGTGAAACGTCGCTCTTCCCGTCCGCAAAAAAGCTGTCGCAAGTGAACAAAAAACTTGCGACAGCCCCTTCTCACAGAGACGCCCTATGAATGATCTCTTCGAATATCTGATTCATTGCCGCTTCCGACGGGAAATGCCCCATGTCAGGCAACACGGAACAAGAAACGTTTTCATTGTTTAATCCTT
Organism: Clostridia bacterium; assembly: GCA_017621155.1. Classification (GTDB taxonomy): domain Bacteria; phylum Bacillota; class Clostridia; order Christensenellales; family Borkfalkiaceae; genus RGIG8762. The sequence goes on along the minus strand of JAGATP010000034.1, from coordinate 5,884 downwards.
CCACCAACGTTACAACGCTTTTCGTATCGGTTACAATATCGGTTTCTCCCTGAAAAATAAGATACGGGATGGTTATTTCATGAAAAAGTTCCCTCAGATCTGTGGATGCCATTTCCCGCAAAAGGCTCTCGTTTTTCGCATATCCGTTCTTAACGATCGCGATGAAGTCCTTGAAACGGTAATCGGGACTCGAAAGCAGTCCTTTGATGATGTCGCCTACGGGAGCGGATTTTGAAGCTCTGTTCTGATAGCCATCGGTGTATTTCCTGATGATTTTGGAAAATGCCGTCATTTCCTTTAAGGAAGGATTTGTCCTTCTCGAACGCAATTCCCTCGCGAATTTTTTCTTTCCCTCGGGGGCAGATGACTTTTCGACCGCGTCGAAAGCATCCTCCGAAAGCATCGGAGCAGTGATCACTTGTCCGCAAGTCACAACGCCGTTTAAGAGCTGAGGCACCTGCACCGCAGCGTGTAAGGCGAGTATACTGCCCCATGACATTCCGAACAGATAGATTTTATTTTCGGGGAAGCGCACTCTGGCCTCTTTTATCAGGTCAACGGTCATTTTTGTAAAATGGTCTATCGTAAAACGATTGTCTATTTTATAGTTATTAATGCCGCAACCGAGTTGATCCCAATAGACCATTAGAAAACGGTCGGTAATATCGGGGAAAAGCCCTCTGCAACCGACCGAAAAGGGAATCGGAGATCCGGGGCCGCCGTGTAAGCAAACGACAATAGGCAACTCTTTCGATTTGCCTTCCATCGCAATTTTTTGCCGATAGCCGCCAAGATTCACGCTTTCCACCATAGAAATTTCGCAGCTCTCAATATACTGTTTTCGTTTTTCGTTCATTGTTAGCACCATGATTTCCTATCACAAATAAAAAATAAGGTACTCCAAACGAGTACCTTGATTTTTTGCAAATTATCTCTTGGAGAACTGAGGAGCACGACGAGCCTTTTTCAAGCCGTACTTCTTTCTCTCCTTGACTCTGGGATCTCTCGTGAGGAAGCCTTCCTTCTTGAGAGCGGGGCGAAGCTCTGCGTCTGCCTGCAAAAGAGCACGGGCAATGCCGAGACGAATCGCGCCTGCCTGACCGGTGTATCCGCCGCCGCATACGTTGACGAATACGTCGAATTTTGCTTCGGTTGCGGTGAGGACGAGGGGCTGTTTCACGATGTACTGAAGAGTGCCCTGAGGGAAATAATCGTCGAGCGCTCTATCGTTGATTACAATGCTGCCGTTGCCGCCGGGGATGAGACGAACGCGCGCGATTGCCGCCTTTCTTCTGCCCGTTCCCCAGAATTGAAGTTTTTTCTTCAAATTAGCTTTTGCCATTTTAATACCTCACCTTAAAATAATTTGAGTTCTTCGGGCTTCTGGGCAGCGTGGTTATGCTCTGCACCCTTGTAAACTCTGAGCTTCTTGATCATGCTTCTGCCAAGGCTGTTCTTGGGGAGCATTCCCTTTACCGCCTCGTAAACCGCAAGATCACTCTTTTCTGCCATCATCTTCCGATAGGAAACTTCCTTGAGTCCGCCGATGTAACCGGTATGATATCTGTAAAATTTCTCTTCCAATTTTTTACCGGTGAGAACCGCCTTGTCCGAATTGATGACAATCACGAAATCTCCGGTGTCCACGTTCGGCGTAAAGGTAGGCTTGTTCTTACCGCGCAAAACCGCCGCTACCTTCGAAGCAAGTCTGCCGAGAGGAACGTTCGTTGCGTCGACAACATACCATTTTCTTTCCACCGTTTGGGCATTTGCCATGTAGGTTTTCATTATGTTGTACTCCTTCTTTTTTGTAGTCAAAAAAGCATTCTTTCTGTCAGAAAACATTCGTGAGATATGTCTCCGCCCTTGATTGCCTCTCCATTGTATTATTTTAGACCCTTTCTGTCAAGCTGTTTTGAGTTGGGTTTCTCAATTTTTTTGAAAAAATGCAAAAAAATTTTTCTCATCCCTTTCCCCCCGAAAAAAGAGCGCAGCCTCCCGAACGGGGAGGCTGCAAGCGTTTATGCCTTGGCATTTTTGACGAGTTTTACCGCGTCGAAATAGCCGAGCGCGTCCATTCTTTCGTACAGATAATTGCCGATGACGGTATATCCCGTGTCCGTGTAATGGACGGTATAGTGCCCGTTTTCGATTTTTCTGAGCGAATAAGGCACAAGTCCCTTTGCCATCATTTCGAGATCATCCTTCGTGGGCGTCATGCCTGCGGCGGTCATGCCCTCGGTGGAAAGATATTCTCTGATGTTGACGAATTTGTCGCCGTACTTATTCTGAAGCGCGGTGTCGAGCGCGTCCTTCTTGCCCTCCGTCAAGCCGATGACGAGGAATCGCTTGTCCTTGTCGAGCTGATTGGAAAGGATGGCGTCGATCTGACCGATGAGGGTCGGGACGTCCTCTTCGTACTTCTGATTACCGTTTTCGTCGAGGACGGGATTGCCCTCCTCATCCTTGACGGGCAGAGACCAACCGCCGTTCGTGCCGATCCAGATGACGAAGATGTAGTTTTTGAGGTGCCAATTGTCCCGAAGCGTGATGTTCGCATTGTTGACGATCCACGAGGAGGAGTATCCGCTCCAGCCGTAAGGAGAGACAGCGATAGCGGGGCTGAGTTCGTTATGTAGACGCTGTTGAATTTGGAGGGGGAAGCTCCATAGGTTTCCGGCTTCTCCGCCGCTGCCGACGTTGCCCGCCGTGAGCGAATCGCCGAAGCACACGATTCCGGGGACGGTCGCCCGCGCGACGTCGTCCACATTGACGAAGGCGCTTAGTAGATCGAAGGTCTCCTTTAAAGTATTGTACTCTTCGGAGAGCTTGGCGTTCTCGTCGCTGACTGCCGCAAACTTTGCGGACAGCGCGTCCATCTGCGCACGGACGGAGGCGTAATCCTTGGCAAGTTTTTCGTACTTTTCCGAAAGCTCGGTGTACGCCGCCTGATTTTCCTCGAGCGCCGCGTTCAATTCATCGATCGTAGCATTGGCTTGGTCGAGCTCCTTGTTGGTATTTTCCAGCTCGGTTTGCAGTCGATGAAGCTCTTCGTTTTCCGCTTTCATCTTGTTGTACTCGACAAGGAGCGCGCTGTACTGCTGATCGAGCAGAAGCTGTCTTTCCCGAAGCGCGGCGTATTTCTTCGTCACGAGATATGTGCCGAACGCCGTAAAGAAAAACAGAACGGCAAAGAAAATGACGAGGAGAATGGCTATTCTCTTTTTCTTGGTTTCATTCATACGTCCTTCTCCTATTGTACTCTCTTACTGCAAGACGGCCTTAATCCTTCGAATGCCCGCAGCAGAGGACTGTTCTTTTTGAATTTTAAACGTGCCGAGCTGACCGGTATGCTCCGCATGAGGCCCGCCGCACATTTCCTTGGAAAATTCACCGATGGCGTACGTTCTGACCGTTTCGCCGTATTTGTTTGCGAACAGCCCCGTAAAGCCCTCTTCCTTCGCTTCTTCGTAGGTCATTTCCTTCATGACGACGGGAATGTCCTCCTTGATCTTCTCGTTGACGAGCGTCTCGACTTCTTTGATCTCTTCCGCCGTCATGGGACGGGGGAAATTGAAGTCGAAGCGAAGCCGCTCCTCGGTGATGTTCGAACCCTTCTGACAGATATCGGGGGAGAGCACCTGACGGAGCGCCGCCTGCAAAAGGTGGGTCGCCGTATGCAGGTATGTCGTCGCCTGTTCGTGATTGGCAAGTCCCCCCTTAAACGTTCCCTGCGCCTTGGAGATTTCCTGGTGCTCCTTAAAGGAAGCCTCGAATCCCTCCATATCGACGGTGTAACCTCTCTCTTCCGCCATTTCGACGGTGAGCTCGACGGGGAAGCCGTACGTGTCGTAGAGGCGGAACGCCGCCTTTCCGGCGATCGTCGTTTCCTTTTGATAATCGGGGTTGGATTTTGCCATGAACTCGTTCTTTCTGACAATCGAGGAAATGCACTTTTCAAATTCCTTGATGCCCTGTACGAGCATGGCTTCAAACTTTTCGGATTCCTTATCGAGTTCGGAGAGAATGTATTCCTCCTTTTCGACGAGCAGAGGATACGCCTCGTCGTAAATGTCCTCGATGAAGATCTTCGCCGCCTCGTCCATGGCAGAGGTGGCAACGCCCAGCTGCCTCGTATAGCGAATGGCGCGGCGGAGCAGTCTCCTTAAAATATAGCCCGCACCCGTGTTGGAGGGAACGATTCCATTCTGATCCCCGATGAGCATGACCGCCGTCCTCGTATGGTCGGCGATGATGCGCATTGCCTTTCTCGCGTCGGGATCGTCGTCGTAGGACTTGCCCGAAAGCGCCTCAAGCTTCTCAATAACGGGGAGGAACAAGTCCGTCTTGTACCCGTCGTCCAGTCCGTTCAAAAAGACGAGCATTCGATCGAGCCCGAATCCGGTGTCCACGTTCTTGTTAGCGAGAGGCTCGTATCCCGTCTGCGTCTTTCTGTACTGCATGTACACGTCGTTTCCGATCTCGACGTATCTGCCGCAACCGCAGGTGACGCCACAGTTCGGCCCGCAAGGCTGATCGTGGCGGGGATAGAACCACTCGTTGTCAGGGCCGCAGGGCGTGCCGACCGTGCCTTCAAGCTCCCACCAGTTGTCGCTCTTGGGAAGGTAATAGATGTTTTCAGGGCGAATGCCGAGCTCTTTTAAATAGACTGCCGTCTCCTCGTCGCGGGGGGCGCTTTCGTTTCCCTCGAATACGGTGGAGCAGATTTTGTCTTTGTCGAGCCCGAAGCCCTCGGTCAGAAGCTCGAACGTCCACTTCGTCTTTTCCGCCTTGAAGTAGTCGCCGAGCGACCAGTTGCCCATCATCTCAAAAAAGGTGAAGTGCGTCGCGTCGCCCACGGAATCGATGTCCACGGTGCGGACGCAACCCTGTACGTTGCAGAGTCTTGTGCCGGCGGGGTGCTTTTGTCCGAGCAGATAGGGCATGAGCGGCTGCATTCCCGCCACGTTGAACATGACGCCCGTCGTGCCGTCCCCGATCAGGGAAACCGCGCCGATGTTGACGTGTCCCTTTTCCTCATAGAAAGAAATCCATTTTTGTCTCAATTCTTTGGAAGTAATCATCGTCTTTCTCCGTAAAATTAAAGTTTCGAAAGTGTATAGCCCGTCTTGGAATCCTTGACGGCGTACCCGCATTCTGCGAGCTTGTTTCTAAGCGTATCCGACTTTGCCCAATTTTTCTCCAGGCGCGCCGCCCATCTCTCTTCGGCAATCGCCTTGATCTCGGCGGGAATGTCGTCGTTTTGCCTGGATTCATACCAAGCGACGTACTCCTTTGCGTCCTTTTGGAAGAGTCCCAAAAGGGAATACGTCTTTCGGATTTGGCTGACGTCCGCCTTTGCGCCTTCCTTGTCCCCCCGTTCGAACTTTTTGCGGACTTCCTTGAAATAGCCGTACAGGTTGGAGAGGGCGAGCGCCGTGTTAAAATCGTCGCTCATGCAGGCGTCAAATTCCTTGTCGATTGCATCGTTGCTTCCGCCGTTCTCGCCGACTTCCGCAATCGTCTTGTAAAATTCGTAGAGGTGCGCTTCCGCGGAGGGGAACAGCTCGTCGGTGATGTTGATGTCGTTCCGATAGTTCGTCTCCAAGAGGGCGAATTTGATCGCCTCGTTGGAATATTTTTTGAGCAGATCCTCCAGAAGAAGGCTGTTGCCGAGGGACTTGCTCATCTTCTGTCCGTTGACCTTGATGAGTCCGTTGTGCGTCCAATAGCGCACGAACTGCTTGCCCGTGAGGGATTCGCTCTGGCAGATTTCGTTTTCGTGATGGGGGAAGATGAGGTCTCGCCCGCCGCCGTGAATGTCGATCTGATCGCCGAACGCCGCCCGATTCATGGCGGAGCACTCGATGTGCCAGCCCGGCCT
>JAGATP010000004.1 GCA_017621155.1 Clostridia bacterium | reverse complement strand
TCATCCCCCCTTCGCTATCGTAATGGCGGAGAAAATACAAAATCTCCTTCCGATCGGGAGAGTGAATTTCAATCAAGGAAAGGGGAAAAGGATCGGTTTGCCCCGCTTGCACCCTTTTTTGCGCGAGGGCAGCCTCTTTTTCGAAGGGAGAACAAGGGTCTCCCTTTGCATAAAACAGAACGGAAGCGATTGTCTCGACGGTCTCTCTTTCGAACGTCTCCGTTCCGAGCGGGAGCTTTTGAAAATCGAACACGGGAACGGGAATCGCCCCGCACTCCTTCGCGCGCAGAAAGCCCCCTTCATCCTCCTTGGCGAAGCGCAAAAATTTCGGCTGTACATCTCCTTCGCCGATTGCCGAGCCGTACAGAATAGGGCTGACGGGATCGCCGAGGTTGTTTTTATCGAGCAAATACTCCATGATGACTCCTCTTTTGTCAAAGTCTTTCAATTGATTATAACACACGAAAAAGGGATAGTCAAGTCCGATTTTCGCCTTTTCCGAGGTTTGCCGCAAAATCAAGGAGCGCCTCTCGTTCGTTGGGAAGCGTTCGATCGATCACGGCGGAGAGAATTTGTTCCAGCCCCTCGCCGATTTCCCTTCCCGAAAAGCCCAATGCAATCAGGTCGTTGCCGTCGATCTTCAAATCTTTCAAAGAGAAGGGAGCTTGACGCGCTTCCATTGCGAGAAAAATGCCCTTCCAAGTATCGATCGAGCGAATGCGCTCTTCCACGAAAATGGGGTGAAGCGCGGAAGAGTCCGCCTTTTTGACTTCCGTCAACTGCAAAAAGCTCTCTTTGCCGATCTTTCGGACGAGCCGAGAGACCGCCTTTTCTTCGAGGACGACGGGGTAATCGTGGTAGGCGATGAGAAGGGTTACGCGCTCCCTCGTCTTATTGTCCGCTTTCAAGCGGCGCAGCGCTTCGTCCGCAAAATGCGCGCTCTCCTTGGCATGTCCGTAGAAATGTCCCTCTCCCTCTTTCATCGAAAAGGTACTCGGCTTGCCGCTGTCGTGAAAGAGAAGCGCAAGCCGAACAACAAGATCGCGCGGGGCATTTTGAACGGCGCGAAGGGTGTGCTCCCACACGTTGTAGAGGTGATGGCGATTTCGCTGCGCAAAGCCCTGCATGGGCTTTAATTCGGGCAAAAACGCAAAGAGCACGTCCGAAAAGGCAAGTCCCGTCCTCACGACGTTCTCCCCCGTCAAAAAGCCGCAAAGCTCCTGATAGAGGCGTTCGGACGAAATCAGATTAAGGCGCGGGGCAAGGGCGCGCATGGCGGAGGCCGTCCTTTCTTCGACCGCAAACGAGAGGCGGGAGGCAAAGCGAAGGCCTCGCAGAATGCGGAGGGCATCTTCCTCAAAGCGGAGAAAGGGATTCCCCACTGCGCGGAGCATCCCCTCTTTTGCATCTTTCTCTCCTCCGAACGGGTCGATAAGTCCCCTTTCGGGGTGATAAGCCATGGCGTTGACGGTAAAATCCCGCCTGGAAAGATCTTCTTCGATTTTGTCCGTAAAAAAAACGGTATCCGGTCTTCTGCCGTCCGAATAGCCTCCCTCCGTGCGGAAGGTCGTAATCTCATAGGGAACGCCGTGCAGGACAACCGTCACCGTGCCGTGCTTTAACCCCGTCTCGACGAGGCGAAAGCCCTCGAAAGCGCGTTCGATTTCAAAGGGAAGGGCGGAAGTAGTCAAGTCGTAATCGTGAATTTCCCGCCCCATCAAAAAGTCGCGCACGCACCCGCCGACGAGGTACACCTCGTGCGGGGCGAGCCTTTCCAAGAGAAAGAGAACGTCCCCAGGCAGTTTCATCGGTAGAGCTCCATGTATTTGTTGAGGAGAGGAAAGTCGGACGTCGTTACCATCGTCAGGACTTTCTCCCCGATTTGACCCGTTTCCGTCACGAATACGGCGAGAATGCTCTTCTTTTCGAATGCTGTGAAGCAATCGACGATGGAGGCGTCCTTGGGAAGGAAGGTATAGGCGCGCAGATCGTCGCCCGAAATGACGTCCTCGCAATGCTTTTTGAGGATATATTCGTTGATGTCCCAGCCCTCCTCGATTGCCCTGCCGATGCAGGCGACGAGCTTCCGCACGTTGATCGCCCCCACCATTTTGCCGTGATCGTAAACGGGAAGGGTGCGGAGCTTGTACTCCGAAAAAGTGAGAATCGCCGTCTTGATGGTGGAATCGGCATAGACGTAGATGATTTTTTTGTTGTTGAGCACTTGCAATACGGGAGGCGGAGAGCAGAGCTCCTTTTCGATCTTTTCGATGCGCGCAACCACCTCGTCGGAGGGATATGCGATAAAATTGTCGTTCGTGTCCTTATGCACGATGGCGTTTCGAAGCTTTCCGTAGTCGATGAGGACGTCCTGATAGCGGCGGATGGTGATGTTGAGGTCGGAGCAGCGCTTGACGAGATCGGTAAACGATTGAGACGCCTTGACGTTATAGCGCCCCCTCAAATAGCTCTCGATGCGGTTGTAGCTGTGGATAAATCTGACTGCGTTTTCTCTGTTCATGGCGCTTCCCCTTACGTGTTTCCTTCATTTTACCATATTCGAAGGGATAATTCAAGACGCAAACGAAAAAAAGAGGGATTTTTTTCAAAAAACTTTCCCAAAAAAGAATCCTTGCTTTTCGGGACGCCAAGCGCACAAAAAAAGGAACGATGATTATCGTAATTCCAAACGGCATTGCGGCAAATAGAGTTGTCGCCCTTCCCATCGGGAAGGGCGACTTCGTTCCGTTTTTTTAATAAAAGGTTGCAAGCTCCTGTTCGGGCGGAGTCGTGCGTTCGATCTTGCTCGCCACGAGGACAGGCCCTCTCTTTTTGTAGGCGGCGTGATTTGCCACGATGATCTTGCCCGTAATTTCCACCCATTCCCTCGTCTTGAGCTTGAGTTCGGGAGAAGAATGGTTGACCGCGATGCCGCGATAGGCGATGTCCGCCTCGCAACAGGTCATGACGTGCCGTCCCACCACGCAGGCGGTCTCGGGAAGGCGGTTGTCCCACGCGACCATTCCCTTAAATTTCAGCACCTTGCCGACGTACTTTTTGGTCTCCTCCATGAAGTCCTGGTAAAAGAGCGCGTAGTCCCTGTCCTCGATGGCGACAACGGGCGCATTCAGATCGAAGGGAAGCGGATCGACGATGTCGTCGTACTCCGCCCGATCGATGTTATACTCGTAGACGATCTGCGGGCGGCGGGAGATGTTGCGCACCACCTTGTGAAGCGCCATTTTGTCCGTTCCCTCCCGGAAGCGGTTAAAGACGACGAGCTCGGTATACTGAATTTTATCGTATACGAGCTGGCGCATGTTCTGATTGTAGGAGAGAAAGGAAGAGGTCTCGAAAAAGGTCATGATCTGATTGACAATCCAGCCTTCGGGCATGGCGTTGAAGAAATCGTCCACCCGCCACATGCCGTTGTATTCGACGATGATTCGTTCCGCACCCGTCTCCTGTTGCAGGCGGTACAAAAACTCCTCCGTCATGGCGTCCTCTTCTAGGGTGCGAATGACGACGTTTTTGACCTTGAAACGGGAAGGATCGTACTCCTCTTCTCCCTCTTCGCAGAGGAGAATAAGCGTCTTTTCGCCCGTATCAAAGCGCTTGTCCTCAAAGGTCTCCTGAATGAATTTGGTCTTGCCCGATTCCAAAAATCCGAGAAATAGATAGACGGGCGTTTCGGTTTGATTTTTCATACCTTACAGAGCAAACAGCTTGCTCAAAGCCTCCTCGTCGAGTTTGCATCCGATGACGCAGAGCTTGCCGATGACGTCGGCACTGCCCGTACGGACGTCCGGCTCTCCCGGCACGTAATCGAAGTGAATCCACTCGTTCTCGCCCTTGACGATTCCCTTTGCGCGGAGAATCACGCCGTATTTTTCATCGTCGAGTGCTTTGAGGGCAGCTTCGATCTGCTCCTTCGTGAAGGTTTTGGAAGTCTCCCTGCCAAAGCTCGTGAACACGTCGTCGGCGTGGTGATGGTGATGACGGTGGTGCTCGTCCTCGTCGTCATGGTGATGATGACAGCACTCTTCTTCGTCCTCATCGTGATGATGATGGTGATGGCAGCACTCCTCTTCGTCGTCATCGTGATGATGATGGCAGCACTCCTCTTCGTCGTCATCGTGATGATGATGGTGATGGCAGCACTCTTCTTCGTCGTCATCGTGATGATGGTGATGATGGCAGCACTCCTCTTCGTCCTCATCGTGATGGTGATGATGGTGATGGCACTCTTCTTCGTCCTCATCGTGATGGTGATGGCATTCGCAGTCGGGATCGTCACACTCCTCTCCGTGCGCGTGGTGCGCTTCCTTTTCGAGCTTTTTGAGCTCGTCCTGAAGCGTTCCCGTGTGTTCCATCGCGTCGAGAATCTTCTTGCCGTCGATTTGCTTCCAATCCGTCGTGATGATGGTGCAGGAAGGATTGTGCTGACGAATGAGCGCGACTGCCTCGGCGAGCTTTTCCTCCGAAAGGGTATCGGTATGGCTCATCGCCACGCAGGCGGCGTGATCGATCTGATCGCCGAAGAACTCGCCGAAGTTCTTCAAATACATCTTGCACTTTTTGGCATCGACAACCGTCGTAAAGGAATTGATGACGGTGTCGGAAAGCTCCGCCCGCTCGACGGCGCGAATGACGTCGGAAAGCTTGCCGACGCCGGAGGGCTCGATGAGAATGCGTTCGGGGTGGTACTCCTCCTCGACCTTTTTGAGGGCTTTGGAGAAATCGCCGACGAGCGAACAGCAGATACAGCCCGAATTCATCTCCGTGATCTGGATGCCCGCATCCTGCAAAAATCCGCCGTCAATGCCGATTTCGCCGAATTCGTTTTCGATCAAAACGACCTTTTCGCCTTGAAAGGCTTCCGCAATGAGCTTTTTAATGAGCGTGGTCTTTCCCGCACCGAGAAAGCCGGAAAAAATATCAATCTTTGTCATAATTACACCTCATAGTATTGATACCGCATTTTTCCGTTTCTCAAACAGGAAACGAAAAAATGTCTGTCCGATTTTTTCTTATGATAGCACATTTTGGCAAAAAAGACAACCGTTCGAGAAAAAAAGTTTGTGCAAGCAGTGCCTGCACAAACTTTCTTGTCTTTTTTGAGGTTATTTTACCAAAGCCGCGTATTGCTCCGCACTCAAGGTATAATGCTGGGTCATCTGCGCGCTCTTTTGGGAGATGTAGTTGACCGTATATGAGCCGTCTTCATTCTGCTCGAAGACGTTGACCCGTTCCAAGCAGGTCAGCGTCAGCTTGCCGTCCACAACCGCCCAAGTGCCGTTCTCGCTTGCATTGTAAGTCGTGAAGGAGAAGTAATACGTTCCGTCCGCATAGAACTCAAGGACGAAAGCTTCGTTCGCATTTCCCTTTAAAGAAACCAACGTTCCTTGGAAATTCGCCTTGTAATCCTCCGCGGAAATCGTAAAGTGCTGGGTCATCTGCTCGCTCTTTTGAGAGATGTAGTTGACCGTATACGATCCGTCCTCGTTCTTTTCAAAGACGTTGACCCTATCCTGACAAGTCAGGGTCAGCTTGCCGTTTGCAAACGACCAAGTTCCCTCCTCGCTTGCGTGATAGGTCGTAAACTCGAAGAAATACGTGCCATCCTCTCTCAACTCAAGGACGAAAGCCTGATTCGCGTCGCCCTTTAAGCCGAGAATGGTCTTTTGGAAGTTCGACTTGTAGTCCTCCGCGGAAATCGTGAAGTGCTGGGTCATCTGTTCGCTCTTCTGCGAAATGTAGTTGACCGTATACGAGCCGTCTTCATTTTTTTCGAAAGTATTGACTCTGTCCTGACAAGTCAGGGTCAGCTTGCCGTTTGCAAACGACCAAGTTCCTTCCTCGCTTGCGTGATAGGTCGTAAACTCGAAGAAATACGTGCCGTCTTCTCTCAGGTCAAGGACGAAAGCCTGATTCGCGTCGCCCTTTAAGCCGAGAAGCACTTTTTGGAAGTTCGCCTTATAGTCCTCCGCGGAAATCGTGAAGTGCTGGGTCATCTGTTCGCTCTTCTGCGAGATATAATTGACCGTATATGAGCCGTCCTCGTTCTTTTCGAAGGTGTTGACTCTGTCCTGACAG
>JAGATP010000033.1 GCA_017621155.1 Clostridia bacterium | reverse complement strand
CCTTAAAAAGTTTAAAATGACAAAAGACGATCACACAATGATTCGTGCCGCAGTTAGGGTACTAAGATGTTTCAGTTCCCCGGGTTCCCCTCGTATGACTATGAATTCATCATACGATCATGCAGTATTACTGCATGGAGTTCCCTCATTCGGATATCTGCGGATCAACGGATATTTGCTCCTCCCCGCAGCTTTTCGCAGCTTGTCACGTCCTTCTTCGGCGCCATGTACCTAGGCATCCTCCTCTTGCTCTTTGTAGCTTGATCTTTCTTCGTCTTAAATCTCAAGTAGTTCAAAAAACTCAATTCTTACTCGGCTAATTCTTCTTTTCACATCTCAGAGGGCGTTCTTCGTATACCTTCTTTATGCTATTAACCAAATTAGCTCTTTTCTTAAATTGCCTTTGTACTTTACCTTCTTTTCTGATTAATTTAGCTATGCAGTTGTCAGTCTTCGTTTTTACCCTCCAAAGGGGTACTCCCTTGCGAGAGCTTGTACATAATACCACTTCTTATACGGGAAGTCAAGTATTTTTTCAAACTTTTTTCGAAAAATTTTAGAATTTTTTCTATTTTTTTCAAAAAAAGACAAGAAACGCTTTTTTTATCGGCAACCCGAGCAGGTCTTGCAATTGCCCGAGCACTTCTTTGCGGGTTTCCCCGTCGAAGAATACATGGCGCCGCAATAGTCCCGCTCCGCCTTCTCTTTGCAAGAGGGGCAGAGTACCTCGTCGTCGTATTTTTTGACGAGCGCGTCAAAGACGAGATTGCATTTTTTGCATCGATACTGTAAAAGAGGCATCTATTTTTTCCTCGAATGCTTTTGTTTTTTCTTCTTTTCGTGTTCGATTTTCGTGCCGCTCGTGTATCTGACCATGACGATCGTGGCAATGCCCGCAAGCACGAAGGAAACGCCCATCACGAGCCAGAACGCCCAAGTCCCCGTGCCTTCGAACGGGACGGGCATATTCATGCCCCAAAGTCCCGCAACCAGGGTGGGAATGGCGATCACCACCGTGATGATGGTCAAGAGCCGCATGACGTTATTGGCGCTGTTGGAAATGATGGAAGAAAAGGCTTCCATGGTGACGGTCAGAATGTCCCGATAGACGGTACAGGTTTCGATTGCCTGTCTGGTCTCGATCATCACGTCGTCGAAAAGATCCCGATAATCCTCGTTTGCCCGAACGGTCGGCATCCGCTCCGCCTTGCTCTGCACGCTCAGATTCGAGCTTAGAGACGTGGAAAAGTAGACGAGGGAGTTTTGGAGTTCAAGTAGGCGCATGAGGTCTTCGTTCTTCATGGACTTATGCAGTTCCTCTTTGATGCGGTTGGATTTTTTATCGATCTGGCGCAGGGAGAAGAGGAAGCGCTTCATGTTTTCGAGCATGAACGAGAGGATAAACCCGACGGGCCGATCCGTGCTGATTTTATTCCGCTTGGACATAAAGTCCCGCAATACGGGATTTCCGCGCAGGGAAATCGTCACAATGCACTGATCGTTGTAAATGATTCCCATAGGGATAGTCGAATAACTGTCTTCGCCGTCCGACTCCACCAAAATAGGGGTGTCGAGAATGAACAGCGTGCACCCGTCGTCCGTTTCCATACGGGCGCGCTCTTCTTCGTCGAGGGGCGCTTTGATCATTTCGTCGGGAATGCCCGTCGCCATGCAGATATCTTCCACTTCGTCGTCGCTGGGATTGACGAGATCGATCCAGCAGCCCTTTTCATAGCCGTCAAGCCGCTGAATGCCCGTCTTTTGCGTCGTCTTAAAGAACTTTGTCATGATTCACCTCCACCGCACTTTCGGGCGGTCTTCGCGGACTGTGTCGCCAAAATCGGCAACAAAAAAACACGCAGGGAACAGCCCCTTGCGCGTTTCATCCGTTTTCAAGAGGTTTCCCTATTTTTTTTGCCTACATCGATTATCCGGAACTGCGTCCATATAATAAAAGACTCCTTTTCTTTTCATTGTTATTATACCCTTCCGAAAAAATTTTTGCAACCGTTTTTCATCAAATAATAACTTTTCCTTCCAAAAAGGAGGCAAAAAATCCCTGTACGTCGACGCCCATGCGAGAAAAAGAGGAAATGAGATCTTCCTTGGTGGCGATTTTTCCCCGATGCGCAGCATAGTAATGCGAAAGTCCCTCTAAAAAGCGCTTGTCGCCGATGCTCTCCCTTAAATTGTCAAAGAGGACGATGCCCTGATTGTACACGAGGTTGGTATACTCGTATTCGCTGACGAATTTGTCGTTCGGTCGATCCATGGAGGTGTCGCTCTTCCCGAAGAGTTGGCTATAAATGCTGACGTAGGAGCGAATCGCCTTTTTCGCGGTGGAAACGACTCCCTCCCGCGTATAGACGGAGTCTCTGCCCTCGAAAAACAGGACGCAGGAATATTCCGCAAGCCCCTCGTCCATCCAGGCATGGTTGCGCTGATCGCTTCCCACCCCTTCGTACCACCATTCGTGGGCGATTTCATGGACGATGGCGTATTCCATGGTCTCCTTGTCGAGCTTCTCGTTGAGCATGGAGAGCCCTGCATGCTCCATTCCCCCGAAGCAAAAATCTGTCTCCACGATGGAGAGCGTCGGATAGGGATAAGCGCCGAAGGTTTCCGAAAAATAGGAGAAGCTCTCCTTGGCAATCGCAAGGTAGTCCGAAGCGTTCTCTCCGCCAAGAGAATAGTAATGAATGACGGTATCGCCCGCCTTCTCGGTGGAAACCGTCCAATTGCCGAGGACGAGGGCAAAGTCGCGCACCCCCTTCGCCTCCGTCTTGACCGTTTTTTGATCTCCCTTGATCGTCCCGCTCTGCGTTCCCGTCGAGGCGACCTCATAGGAAGAAGGAAGGGTGATTTCCACCGAATAATCGGCGCATTCGCTGTAAAAGGGATCGCCGACCGACGTATAGCCGCACTCCTGCCAACCCTCTTCATAGACGCAGAGAATGGGGTAAAAATTGGCGAGGTTGACGCAATGCTCGCCCACGCCGAGCCGATGATTGACCTTGGCGAGCTTCGTGGAAAAGTCGATGGACAGGGAAATTTTGTCCCCTGCCGCGAGGGCGGGAATGTCCACCGTGAGCAAGGTCTCGTCTGACCCGCCGACGCTCCAGCCCTCTCCCCCTTCCACCGAGGAAATCGTCATCGAGCCGTAATCCAATTTGTCGTAGTAGGCGCTGTGATAGGCTGCGGAGAGAGGAGGATTTTTCGCCCCTTCGCGATAGGCGTTTCCGTACAGATTGAAGGCGAGAGAAGTGAGGTCTTCCCCCGTATCGTTGTAATAAGTCAGATCGAGCGTCCCTTGAAAAGTGTTGTCCTCTGCGGAATAAGTCCCCTTGATGTCGTAGCGCGTGCTTTCCGGCTCTTCGCAGCCCGTCAGAAAGAGGGGAAGGAAACAGAGAAGCGCGAGCGAAAAAAGATGTTTGTTCAAACAGTTGCCTCCTTTTCTTAAGTAGGCTATCTTATGCGGGAAAAGGACAAATTAGTACGGAAAAAGCCCCTCCTTGCGAGGGGCTGTCCCTTATTTTTCATCGAAGGGGAGAATGCTTTCGGGATCGACCGTCTTATCACCCGCAAACACCTCGAGGTGCAGATGCGCTCCGTCCTTGTACTCTTCGCCCTTTGCCTCGGAGACCGTGCCTATCACGTCTCCCTGCTTTACCTTGTCTCCGACCTTGATGTCCTTGGCGTCGACAAAGGTATAAACGCTCTTGACGCCGTCTTCGTGCAGGACGGTGATTTCACCGCCGCGCAAAATATCCTCGACGTATACGCTTTCGACCGTTCCGTCCGCAATGGCGTATACGCTCGTGCCCGACTCTGCCGCAAAGTCGATGCCCTGATGCTCATAATAGGAATTGAGCGTCTTATTATA
The DNA here is from genome assembly GCA_017621155.1 of Clostridia bacterium. GTDB lineage: Bacteria > Bacillota > Clostridia > Christensenellales > Borkfalkiaceae > RGIG8762. The sequence continues at coordinate 8,648 of JAGATP010000033.1, read as the reverse complement.
ATAGAATCCGTACGAATGCAGCACCGTTGCGCCTTCCACGGGGAAGATATAGGTGTCCGTCGAGAGAACGGGATCGTCCGGTTCATCCGTAGGGGGATTCGTGGTAGGCGTCGTCGTGGGGGGATTCGTGGGTTTTTCCACGAAGGGATCATCCTTCGAAAGGATAAGCACCGTCGTGACGACAGCCGCCGCCAATACGAGTACGCCAGCGCCGATGGCGATGTAGTACCAAAGTTTTTTGCCGAGTTTGTTGATCGTTTTCATAATAACCTCCTGATGTACCTAAATGTTTGACAGATTTTTTTCTTCTTATACCCGAAAAAGAAAAAAATTTTGAGCGTGTTTCCGCGAACGCTCTAATAACTTCCGAATAACAGCGGAATGCCGACCGAAGTGTTCTTGCCGTCGCTGGCAATCTCCAGATTGACCATATACCCCTTTAGTACAAGTCCGCCCCCCAAAGAGGGCGCATAACAATAATAATGCACCATCCCATCCGTCTTTTCGAGAAAAAGGACGCTCGCATCAAAGCGGGAAAGCACTTCGTCGATGGCGTCCCCGTCGAGCCGGACGCTTTCCCCCGTGTAAGGGGCGAACAGGAGCTTCCACTCCTCTCCCCGTTCGATCATGGGCGCAGAGGAATTGGACTTTTCGAGGTAGAAATAGCATTCTTCTTCGGGGAAGAAGTCGACGCCCGCGAGAAACATGGGAGACAGACAGAGCACGGCGCAGGCGCAAAACCAAAGAATTTTTCGGATACAGGACATAAAAAAACTCCTCCTTTCGGAAGAGTGATTGTCAGGTTTTTTTGGTTTTATACTTGCTTTTTCGGACGCTTTGCCTCGCTCACGAGAGAATAACTCATATCAATGAGGCGGCAAAGCTCTTCAAAGGGCACGTCTCCTTCCAGGGATGCGGTGATCCACGTCCGCTTGTTGAGGTGATAGGCGGGGAAATACCCCTCTCTTTGCAGGAGAAACTCCCTTAAGACGGGATCGCACTTGACGCTGACGATAGCAACGGGGTTTTCTGTTTTTAGTCCCAGCTTATTCCCCGCAACGCGCATGGCGATGGCGTACCATTTGCGGTTGAAGAGGTTGCGAAGGACGGCGGAATACGGGTCGTTCGCCCAAAGGTACTCCGCCTCAGAACCGTACTTCTCCTCCGCATAGGAAAAGAGCTGTTTTCGAAAGATAGGCTCTTCCACGGCACTTTACCAGGGAAGGGTCTCGCCACCCAGAACGTGAATGTGCAGGTGATGAACGGTCTGACCCGCGTCCTCTCCCTGGTTGATCACGAGGCGATAACCATTTTCCAAGCCAAGCTCCTTTCGCAACATGGGAAGTTTGGCAAGGCAATGCTTGACGATCTCGGCGCGCTCGTCGTCCATTTCCGCAAGAAGGGCAAAATGCTCCTTGGGAATGCACAGATAGTGGCACTTCGCCTTGGGTTCGATGTCCTTGATGACGATCATTTCTTCGTCCTCGTAGACCTTGGTGGAGGGAATTTCCCCCGCGATGATTTTACAAAATACGCACATAACAACCTCCTTACGCCCGCTCGACGAGAACGCCGTCGCGGAACAACGATTTTACTTTGACTTTTACCATGCCCGCTCCCTCGCCCAAAAGGTAAGCGCGCATGTAATTTTCGGTGTAGCCCGTCGTATACGCCCCGTCGCGCTCCTCGCAAAGCAGGGTAAATTCCTGCCCGACTTTGCCGAGCAGATAGGCTTGCTCCTGCGCTTTTGCCTCGGCGATGAGCCGATGAAGTCTCTCCTTTTTGACGCTCGGGGGAAGATCGGTTCGCTTTGCCGCATTCGTCCCCTCCCGCGGGGAAAACGCAAAGGCGTGAACGCGGGCAAGCTTCCCTTCCCTGACGATGGAGAGGGATTCGAGAAAATCCTCCTCCGTCTCGGTGGGAAAGCCCGCGATGATGTCCGTGGTGACGGCAGCCGAGGGAAACGCCGCATAGATCATCTCGCACTTCTTCAAAAAATCTTCCCGCGTATAGTGGCGGTTCATCGCCTTCAACACAGCCGACGAGCCGCTTTGCAGGGAGAGATGAAATTGAGGTGCAAACGCCTGTAACGAGGCGCACGCCTCCAAAAAGCGTTCCGTCACGACGCCGACTTCCAGCGAACCGAGCCGAATGCGCTTTTTTACCCCTTGCAGGGCAAAGAGAAGGTCGGAAAGGTCTTTTTTGCCGTCTGCATAGGAGGAAAGGTCGATTCCCGTCAGCACCACCTCTTCGGAGGGACAGGAAAGCACTTCTTCCACGCACCGTTCGAGGGGCTTCGAGCGCGAGCGTCCCCTGAGATAGGGAATGATGCAATAGGAACAGAAGCGGTTGCAGCCGTCCTGCACCTTTAAGTACGTCCTCGCCTTGAATACCCTTGGCGGAGGGAGAAGCTCAAACCCCTTCTCGTCGGAGGAAATGCGACAGCCGCTCTCATTAAGAAGAGATAAAATGAGATCCTTGCGCTTTGCCCCCGTGACGAGGCGGACGCCCTTTTGCAAAAACGCCGAGGGATTTTTCTCCGCCGCACACCCGCACACGAGGATGGGGGCTTCGGGATTGTATTTTTTTGCCCGCGCGATGAGCTGACGGGACTTTGCCTCCGCCTCTTTGGTGACGGCGCAGGTATTGAGCAGATAGAGATCGGCATAGGAAAGCTCGTCCGAGACCTCGTAGCCGAGTTCCTCGAGCGCCGCGGAGAGGGACGCGCTCTCACATTCGTTGACTTTACAGCCGAGGGTAAACAAGACAGCTTTCATCGAAGTTCTCCTAGCGCATACAGGACGATCGAGGAGAGGGCGATTGCAGCCGTTTCCGCCCGCAAAATGCGCTTGCCGAGGGAAATCCGACGATAGCCCATGGCAGCGGCAAGCTCTGCCTCCTCGGCGGAAAATCCCCCCTCGCTGCCGACGACAAGGGCTGTCGAGCCTTGCATTTTTTCCATAGAAACCTCTGAAGCGGTGGCAAATTCGCAGGCGAAGAGCTTGTTTTCATAGGCGCTTGCCGCCTCGAGCGCCCCTTTCAGCTCCCCGTAGACGACCTTGGGGAAGGTGCTCCTGCCGCACTGCTTGGCGGCTTCCTTTGCGACCTTGTTGAGCCGTTCGAGTTTATTTTCGTTCATATAGGCAGAGGAATAGCGGGAAGAGAACGCCACGATTTCGGAGACGCCGAGCTCCACTGCCTTTTGGACGATGAACTCGTTCTTATCCGCATTTTTCAGGTATCCGAACAGGAGACAGACCTTTGTCTTGGGCTCTTTGTCCGAAATTTTTCTTCCGAGCACGTGCAGGGAAAGGGATTTCTTCCCGACCTGCGTGACGACGGCGGTGTATTCGTAGGCGGAGTTGTCCAGAAGAACAACTTCCTCCCCCTCGCAAATGCGCAGGACGTTTTTGGCGTGAAGGAATTCTTCCCCCTCCAACAATACCTCTTCTTGTATGCTTTCGACAAAAAAACGGTGCATCTTACTTTTCCTCGTGCTTAAGGACGAGGGCAAACCACTCCCCCTTTTGCTCCCGACGCACCACCTTCATGCCGACTGCCGCATAGGCGTTTTCGACCATAGCAAGGCGGGAATCGATGATTCCGCTCAAGATGAGGACGCCGTCTTCCTTCAGGTTTTTGGGAATGGAAGGGGCGAGCATACAGAGGATTTCTCCCGTGATGTTGGCGAGCATAATGTCTCCCTTGACTTCCGTATTGTCGAGAAGGTTGGAGTGCGCCACCACCGTTTTGTCGTCGGTGCGGTTGAGAATGCTGTTGTGCGTCGCCGAGCTGACCGCAATTTGATCGATGTCCGTCAAATAAGCCCTTTTTGCCCCCAATTTGACGGCGGAAATGCCCAAAATGCCGCTGCCGCAGCCGACGTCGATGCAGACGGAATCCGGCGTCAGATAGTCCTGCATGAGCTCAATGCAAAGAGATGTCGTCTCGTGCTCTCCCGTACCGAACGCCATATTCGAATCGAGCAGAACGACGTGCTCTCCCTCCTTGGGGGAATATTCGATCCATTCGGGAACGATGACGATCTTGCCCAAGGGAATGGGACGGAAATGCTTTTTCCAGATGTCGATCCACTCGTCTCCCTCGACCTCGCGCTTCGTCGTTTCCAACGAGCCGAAGGGGATCAGCCCTTCGCTCCGTTCCTTCGTCTTTGCGATCTCCTCTATAATCGCGGGAATATCCGTCAAGGCGGCAGACGGTTCGAGATAGCACTTGACGAGCGCTTCCGTACCCATCGAGGTCAACACGTCGTCGTCCATGTAGTCCCAATAGAGGGAATCCTTGTTCTCCCTGAGCGCGACGAGGTCGTTTCTGTCGGCAATGGCGACGCCGAAGGTCGTGTAGTTCCAAAGGACGTCGGCGACCAGCTCGCTCGCCTCCGTCGTCGTGTGAATGGTAAGTTCGATCATTTTCATAGCAGCTCCATTATACCAAACATCGTGCAAAAATACAAGTCAAAATGCGAAACGATTTCACTTTTGCGAAAAAGGAGAACGCTCTTTTTTCGTCCCGATATTTTCGTCTCTTCCAAGAACCCTTTTTTTCCGCAAAAGCCGTCCTTTCCCAAGGGGGAAAAGAGCATGAAAAAAGCCCGACGGAAAGAGGTGGTAACTTAGGTATTGAAAAAAATTAAGACATCCCTCGCAGTCAAAGAACAGCAAAGCCTTTGGACGATCCTATCCAAAGGCTTTATTGTTTTCTTGCAAATCAATTCTTATGATTGAAGCCCCGATAGCCATACTCCGCGTCTCGAAGAATTTTCGCCCAATGTAATATGGATTCAATCCTCCGTTTCGTAATAGTAGGAATAATCGATCCCCTTCATGAACAATTCACGGTCGTCGATTTTGTTCGTAACCGCACCGCGAATGAGAGATAGAATCTCCGTGGAGTCAACGGGACTTTTTTGCATCGCGGAAAGATATGCCCGCTTATCGATTTTGCTCCAATCCACGCATTGTCTTAAATTCTTTTTTAGGATCAAATCGAGCCAAATCCTTGTACTCCTGCCGTTCCCTTCCATAAAGGGGTGGGCGATGTTCATCTCAACATATTTTTTTACGATGTTCTCAAGCGTATTTTCCGGCATCTTGTCAATGAGCACGAGGTTCTCCTTCAGATACATCGACGGCGCAAATGCAAACCCGCCCTTGGCGATATTACATCCCCGAATCTGTCCCGCAAAGTCGTACAGTCCACCAAAAATATAAGCATGGATCTGTTGCAATCCCTTTGTCGTTCCCACCTCGATTTCATCAATCAATCCGCTTTCAAAGAGTTCATACGCCTTCTGTTTACTTTTTTCATCAACAGTGCTACCGATGCCTTTCAGCCATTTGGAAAAGTTCTCTTTGTTCTTTGCGGGAATGAGCGCCGTAATCAGAGTGACACCGCGTTCATCTACGACATCGGTACGGTAAAACTTCCCGTCCTTCGCCTTTAATTTCAGTTGTCTACAAATTGTAGACAACTCATTTTTACGTCGTTTTAAAGCATTCCAATAGACGCGTGGGTTACTGCTTTTCGTCAGTGCCTCTGCAATATCTACAGCGCAAAACCACCATTTGGAAGATTCATCCTCCCAAACAGCTCTAACGGGAATATCCTCAAAAAATCTGATAGACGTCTTTCTCATATCAATTCAATCTGTATTGTTTTATTTCTTGTTCTCCCTGAGCATGGCGAGGTCGTTTCTGTCGGCAATGGCGACGCCGAAGGTCGTTTGGTTCCAAAGGACGTCGGCGACCAGCTCGCTCGCCTCCGTCGTCGTGTGAATGGTAAGTTCGATCATTTTCATAGCAGCTCCATTATACCAAACATCGTGCAAAAATACAAGTCAAAATGCGAAACGATTTCACTTTTGCAAAAAAGGAGAACGCTCTTTTTTCGCCCCGAAATTTTCTTCCTTTCCAAAAACCCTTCTCTCCGCAAAAGCCGTCCTTTCCCAAGGGGAAAAGGGCATGAAAAAAGCCCGACTTTTCGTCGGGCTTTTGCCAATTTGATTTGATTAAACCAATTCGATGATTGCCATTTCGGCAGCATCGCCGCGGCGCTCGCCGAGCTTGTACACTCTGGTATAGCCACCGCCCTGTCCGAGCTCTTCCTTGCGGGTCGCGTACTTGGGCGCATACTCGTTGAAAATTTTGTCGACGAGGGGATGCTTGGAATCGGCAGTTCTCGCCTTGTAAGCGGACTTGGACTCGTTGAACGCCTTGATCTCCTTCAGATCGTAGACCTTTGCCATGATGGCACGACGAGCCGCAAGCTTCTTTACGCCGTCCTTCGTTGCCTTGACTTCCACCTCTTTGCCCTTATTGTCCTTCTTGGTCAGGGTAATTTCCTCAACGTCCGCATAGGTAGTGATGGCTTTCGTCAACAGTTTTTCCGTATAGGACTGAACTTGCTTTGCCTTTGCAAACGTCGTTTCTACTTTACCGTACCAAAGGAGCTGGGACGCAAGATTTCTGACAAGCGCGGTTCTTTCCTTTGCGGTTCTTCCTAAATTAGACATGTTAATCCTCCTTGATTGCTAATGAAAGACCGTAAGACTGAAGTTTTTGGATGACCTCGTCGAGAGACTTTCTGCCAAGATTTCTAACCTTAAGCATTTCGTCCTCGGTCTTTCTGGTTAAATCTTCTACCGTGTGAATATTTGCACGCTTTAAGCAGTTATAGGAACGGACGGAGAGGTCCATATCCTCGATTGCCATGGAGAGCACTTGCTTTTGCTTGTCGTCCTCCGTCTTGACGAGAATATCCATACTCTTGATGGTCTCGGAAAGATTGACAAACAAGCTGATGTGATCCTGCATGATCTTCGCGGCAAGGCTGACGATTTCCTTTCCGGCAAACGCACCATTCGTCCAAACCTCCAACGTCAGTTTGTCGTAATCGGTATTCTGTCCGACTCTGGTACTTTCTACGGTATAGTTGACCTTCTGCACGGGGGTATAGATGGAATCAATGGGAATGTAATCGATAATCGGCTTTTTATTGGTCGCTGCGGGCTTGTAGCCTCTGCCTCTTCCGATCGTGAGTTCCATATCGATTTTTCCGCCTGCGTCTACCGTGCAGATATACTGATCCTTGTTGATGATTTCAATTTCGGAATCCTGTTCAATATCAGCACCCGTAATGACTGCGGGACCTTCTTTAGAGAGGTGCAAAACTTTTGTATAATTCTTTTCCGTCACTTTCGTCTTGATTGCCAAAAGTTTCAGGTTGAGGATAATCTCGGAGACATCCTCCTTCACGCCGGCAATTGCGGAAAACTCGTGTTTTACGCTACCGTCGGGGAAACGAATACCTTGAACCGCTGCGCCGGGGAGAGAGGAAAGCAAAATTCTTCTGAGGCAGTTGCCGATCGTAAGTCCGAACCCTTTTTCCAAAGGCTCTACCACGACTTTCGCATAACTTAAACTCTCATTCTCTTCGACCTCGATCTTGGGCATATCCATTTCGATCATGGTGCTACCTCCTTTTTTTATTCAATTATTTGGAGTACAACTCGACAATCATATGCTCTTCAAGCTGAGTGTCAATATCCTCTCTTGCGGGAATTGCGAGCACTTTTCCTTCCAGCTTCTCGGTGTCGAATTCGACCCATTTGGGCATGTTGCCCGCCTTGGTCTCTTTCACTGCCTTGAAGTAAGCGTTTTCCTTGCTGGATTCTTTGACCGCGATGGTCTCTCCTGCCTTGACGAGATAAGAAGGAATGTTGACTTTCTTTCCATCAACCAGGAAATGTGCGTGAGAGACGAGCTGTCTTGCCTGCAAACGGGTGTTGGCAAGTCCCATTCTGAATACGACGTTGTCGAGCCTTCTCTCGAGAAGGGAGAGCATGTTCGAACCGGTGACACCCTTCATGCGATCAGCCATGTCGTAATACTTTCTGAACTGCTTCTCGTTGACGCAGTAGATGAATTTTGCTCTCTGCTTCTCGCGGAGCTGAAGTCCGTATTCGCTGATCTTTCTGGTCTTTCTGCCGGAAGTTCTGATAGACTTTTTATAGCAACCGATCGATGCGGGATCCATCTCGAGGAATCTGCATCTCTTCATCTTATGATATTTATTGATAGCCATTTACTCTTCCTCCATTATACTCTTCTACGCTTGGGAGGTCTGCATCCGTTGTGAGGGATGGGCGAAACGTCCGTAATCAGCGTAATTTCAAGTTCGCAAGCCGCAAGTGCGCGGATCGCGGATTCTCTGCCTGCGCCGGGGCCCTTCACGTAAACCTCAACGCTGCGAAGTCCGTGTTCCTTTGCAGCCTTTGCCGCAGTCTCTGCCGCCATCTGTGCTGCGAAGGGCGTGCCCTTTCTGGAGCCCTTGTAGCCAAGAGATCCTGCGCTCGACCAGGAAATTGCATTGCCGTTCATATCGGTGATGGTGACGAGGGTATTGTTGAAGGAGGACTGAATGTGAACCTGACCTTTATCAACTTTTTTCAGCTCTTTGCGCTTTTTCACGACTCTTTTCGTTGCTGCTGCCATGTCAAATTACCTCCTTACTTCTTTTTCTTTGCGATCGCTCTTGCGGGGCCCTTTCTGGTTCTCGCATTTCTCTTGGTGCTCTGTCCGCGAACGGGAAGTCCCTTTCTGTGGCGAACGCCTCTGTAACATCCGATT
>JAGATP010000032.1 GCA_017621155.1 Clostridia bacterium | reverse complement strand
CGCGCCGAGCGATAAAGAAGGAGCATTATGGCAACAGTCCTCGATTTTTTCAGGTCTTGGAGAAAGACGGAAGGCTGCCTCCATTCGAAGGAGGAGCTTCTCTCCTGGATTGACGAACTGAATACCAACACGGAAGTGAAAGTCGAGCCGAAATCCCTCGACGGGGCTTTTTGGTACTATGACGAGCAAACCTCGTCCATTCAAAATCGCAAAAACGCCTTTTTTTCCATTCGCGGAATCCGCCTTTTCAAACACGAGAAAGCGATAAAAGAACAGCCGATTCTCTTACAGAGCGAAATCGGCTTTTTAGGTATTCTCTGTAAAAAAATCGACGGGGTGCTCTATTTTCTTATGCAGGGAAAGATCGAACCGGGAAATATCAACGAGGTACAGATTTCTCCCACCATTCAGGCGACGAAGAGCAACTTTACCCGTGTGCACGGGGGAAAAACGCCGCCGTTTTTGTCCTATTTTGAACATCCCGAACGCTACCGCGTTATTTCGGATATTCTCCAATCCGAGCAGGGATCGAGATTTTTCCGCAAGAGAAATCGCAATATGATTTTAGAGGTAGAAGAGGACATTCCCGAAAGCGCAGTCTTTCGTTGGATGACCCTCGGACAGATCAAAGAGTTTACCAAATACGACAATCTCATCAATATGAATTCGAGGACGGTGCTCTCCTCGATTCCGCTTGATTTTTCCGCTTGCTCGAAGGACGACCTTGCCGAAATCAAACGGCTCATGAGAAACGATGCGCTCTTCGCCTCGTTTACTTCTCCTTCTCGGAAGGACGAGCTTTGCCGCTCCTTCGGCTATCTCAACGAGCAGAGGATGTTCACCCCGTATCGGACGGAATTTTTGCCGCTTTCTGAAGTGCGCGATTGGAACGTGACGGATCAGGGCATTTTCAAAAAGGACAAAAAAGCCGATTTTTCCATCGGATACTATAAAATCTGCATCGAAGGCAGAGAAGTGAGGGAGTGGGATCAGCCCTTGGTGAACGCAGAGGGAAGAGCGGTGTTTGCCCTTTTGACTGCGGTCATCGACGGAGAGCGGAAATTCCTCATTCACGGTCAGCACGAAGTGGGAAGCTTCGACGTGCTCGAATTCGGGCCTTCCGTTCAGTGGGAACCCACCCATGCCCACGAAGCGGACGACGAAGTCGAGTGCCTCTTTTCCGATCGGCTGAAAACGGGGAAGGGGATTTTACACGCCGTCAAACTATCCGAAGAGGGCGGAAGATTTTATCACGAGGAGAATGAAAATTACATCGTGGAAATCGACCAAAAAGAGCTTACAACCCTTCCGGGCGATTATTTTTGGGTGAGTCTTGCGACCATGCAATCGCTCGTCGCCATTCCCTCCTGTTTCAACATTCAGCTGAGAAGCCTTCTTTCTCTGATTTCCCTTTAAAGAGGTCATTATGATAAAAATCGGCGTGCTGTGCCCATCCGAAATTGCATTCAGGCGATTTATGCCCGCACTTCAAAAGTGCGAGTCCTTTTGTTATGCGGGAATCGGCGTCCCGTCGTTTTCGGAACGCTTTGGCGAAGAGTCCCTTCCTCTTTCCGAAAAGGAACGCATTCGCACTTCGGAGTATCAAAAGGCGGAAGGCTTCCAAAGAGAATACGGAGGACGCATTTTTGACAGCTATGAAGCACTTTTAGCCTCCGACATCGACGCAATTTATATTCCCTTGCCTCCCGCGCTCCATTTCCCTTGGGCAAAGAAAGCACTCGAGGCGGGTAAGCACGTTTTCGTCGAAAAGCCCGCGACGATTTCCTACGAAGAAAGCAATGCGCTCGTTGCGCTCGCTAAGGAAAAGGGGCTTGCCCTTTGCGAAAATTATATGTTCGTTTTCCACAAACAGCTCGAAGAGATTCACCAAATCGTAAAATCGGGCAAAATCGGGGAGGAGCGCCTTATTTCTCTGAAATTCGGATTCCCCATGCGGGCTGCAAACGATTTTCGCTACAACAGGAAATTGGGGGGCGGTGCGCTCATCGACGCGGGCGGCTATGCCATTCGCTACGCTTCCATGCTCCTTGGCGATACCATTCAGATACAGAGCGCGACCCTTTCCGTTCCGAAGGGCTTTGAAGTCGATTTGTTCGGTTCGGCATCGGCGGTCAACGACGAGGGGCTTTCCGCACAGATTTCGTTCGGCATGGACAACGATTACAGGTGCGAGCTTGAAGTCTGGGGAAGTAAGGGAACGCTTCGTTCGGGGCGCGTCTTTACCGCTCCCGTCGGCTTTGTCCCTTCGGCGACGATCTCCGTTGGCAAGGAGTCGGAGACGATTTCTCTCTCGCCCGATGACACCTTTTTGCGTTCGATTGAATATTTCCGTGCATGCGTGGAAGCTCCCGCTCTTCGCGCTGAGGCATTTGACGGGATTTTGCGGCAGGCGAGCCTTGTCGATCAAGTAAAATTTTTGGCGGAAAAAGACAGATGAAAGTTGTAATTTTCGGGGCAAACAGTTTCCTCGCGAGAAATTTCATCGTTTACCTGAAACGGGAAAGGCAGGACGTTTCCTTTCTCCTTTACGATTATACTCCTTCTCAAATCGATGGGTTTGCGCCTTATTGTGAGGTCAATCCCTGCGATTTCTCTTCCGTTTCCAAGATCGACTTTTCCGCCGATCTCATTTTCGACTTTGTCGGAAAGACGGGAACGTGGAAGGGCTTTGACGAGAGCGAAACCTATCTCGACGTCAACGAAAAGGCGCTTTTGCACCTTTTGAACGCCTACAGAAAGGCAAATTCTCATGCAAAAATCATCTATCCTTCGTCCAGACTCGTCTATCGTGGAAGGAATGGGAAGCTCAAAGAAGACGCCCCCAAAGAGGGAAAGACGATTTACGCGATCAATAAACTTGCGTGCGAATCCTATCTGGAAGCGTATCACAACGCTTTCGGCGTCAACTACTGCATTTTCAGAATTTGCGTTCCCTATGCGAGCTTCCTTTCGGGCTCTTCTTACGGAACTGCCGAATTTATGCTCAAAAGGGCGCAAGCGGGCGAGGACATCTGCCTGTTCGGCGGCGGCGCGCAACGACGTACCTTTACCCATATCGAAGATCTTTGCCGTCAGCTCTGGCAGGGCGCGCTTTCCTGCAATTGCGGCGTTTACAACGTCGGCGGGGAGGATTTGAGCTTGAAAGAGGTCGCTTCTCTGATCGCAAGCCGCTATTCCGTTGCCGTCAAAAATGTCCCTTGGGAGGAAAACGCCCAAAAAATCGAATCGGGCGATACCGTATTCGATGCGGAGAAACTAGAGAAAATCATCGGGAAACAGACCTATCATTCCCTTTTTGAATGGGTAGAACAATTGTAGAAAAACGAGAGCGTGTTCAAACTCTAACAGGAGAAACCAATGGAAAAGAAACCCTTTGTGACGAAGGAACAAATCGAAGAAATCGTAAAAACATATCCCACGCCCTTTCATCTGTACGATGAAAAGGGGATTCGGGAAAAGGCGAGAAAGCTCAAAAAAGCCTTTGCCTGGAACAAGGGATTTAAAGAATACTTTGCGGTCAAGGCGACCCCTAATCCCTATCTGATGCAAATTTTGAAAGAAGAGGGGATCGGCGTAGACTGTTCGTCCCTCACCGAGCTCATGCTCTCCGACACCGTGGGCTTCCACGGCAAGGAGATTATGTTTTCCTCCAACGTTACCCCCAAGGCGGATTTCGAACTCGCGGCGAAGCTGAATGCCATCATCAACTTTGACGACCTGACGCATGTGGATTATTACAAGGGCATTGCACCCTTCCTTGACACCATGTGCTGCCGCTATAATCCGGGCGGAGACTTTACCCTGCACAACGCCATTATGGATACGCCCAAAGACGCGAAATACGGCATGACCAAAGAGCAGATGAAAGAGGCGTTCCGCAAGATGAAGGAGTACGGCGTAAAGCACTTCGGCATTCACGCATTCCTTGCCTCCAACACCACGAACAACGGCTATTATCCCAAGCTCGCGAGAATTTTATTTACCCTTGCGGTCGAGCTTTCGAAGGAGCTTGGCATTCACATTGCATTCATCAACCTTTCGGGAGGGGTCGGCATCGCGTACAGACCCGATCAGCCTGAAAACGACATCGACGTCATCGGCGAGGGCGTGCGCGAGGCTTATGAGGAGATTTTGACGCCTGCCGGTATGGACGACGTCGCCATTTTTACCGAGCTTGGCAGATTCATGCTTGCCCCGCACGGGTGTCTCATTGCCAAGGTCTTGCACGAAAAACACATCTGGAAGGAATACGTCGGGCTCGACGCCTGTGCCGCCAACCTGATGAGGCCTGCCATGTACGGCGCATATCATCACATTACCGTTCTCGGGAAGGAAAACGAGCCCTGCGATCACAAATACGACGTGACGGGGGGACTCTGCGAAAACAACGACAAATTTGCAATCGACAGAATGCTTCCCAAAATCGACATCGGCGACTACGTCTGCATTCACGATACGGGAGCGCACGGCTTTTCCATGGGCTACAACTACAACGGCAAACTGCGTTCTGCTGAGCTTCTTTTAAAAGAGGACGGAACGGTCAAGCTCATTCGCCGTGCGGAGACTCCTGCCGACTACTTTGCCACGCTTGACCTCAAGCCCTTTCAATCATGAGAGTTTGCATCTACGGCGCGGGCGCGATGGGGACGGTGTTGGGCGCGTTTCTCGCCCGAAAAGGCGTTTCGATCGACCTCTTCGGCAGAAACGAGCGGCACATGCAAGCGCTCAAGGAAAACGGAGCGAAAATCGTCGGGAAGGTTGACTTTTGCGTGCCCGTCAGTGCCTATTTCCCTTGGGAAATGCAGGGGAAGTACGATCTGATCTTTCTCATGACCAAGCAAAGGGAAAATCGTTCGATTTGCACCTTTTTAAAGGATTATCTTGCGGAGGACGGCGTCCTCTGCACCACGCAAAACGGACTCCCCGAAGAGGGGATTGCCTCTGTTCTCGGACGGGACAGGACGTACGGCTGTGCAACTGCATGGGGCGCGAACCTCTTATCGCCGGGGGAAGCGGAGCTTACCAGCGATCCCGAGAGCATGTCCTTTTCCTTAGGGACGCTCGGAAACGGGGAAAAGCTCAAAGAAATCGAGGGGCTTTTGTCCTTGGTCGGAGCGGTGCGGATCGAAGAAACCTTACTCGGCGCAAGATGGGCAAAGCTCATGATCAACGCCGCTTTTTCGGGACTTTCCACCGTGACGGGGCTTTCCTTCGGTGAAATTGCCAAAGAGAAGGACACAAGGCGCATCGCGCAAACCGTGTTACAGGAAGCGATCGACGTCGCCCGTGCGGCGCACATCAAAATCGAGAAATTGCAGGGGCATGACGTTGCGAAGCTTTTAGGGTTTCGGGGTCGCTTTCAGCGTTGGATTTCCTTTCACCTCATTCCGATTGCCATGAAGCACCATGCTTCCCTCGTTTCGGGAATGCTGCTCGATCTCAAGCGGGGAAAGAAGACGGAAATCGACTATGTGACGGGCGTGGTATCCGACTACGGAAGAAAATACGGGGTCAGGACGCCTTCCTGCGATGCGATCGTCGCCCTTGTCCACAAAATAGAAGAGGGAGAATTGCCCATCGGCAGAGAATGCCTCGCATTCTTTCCAAAGGAGACAACATGAAATCGAAACAGCGTTTGTTGATACAAATCGGGGCGACGCTCGCCATTGTAATCTGCTTTGGCGTGATCCTCGCTCTCACCTTTCACTCTCTTCTGAAAAAGAGCAAATTGCTCGAAGCGGAGAGCACGCTCCGCACCGCCGCCGTTTCCGTCCTTCTCTACGAGGGCTTGGAGGAGGAGTTTTCGGGTTATCTCGTCTACTACGCCGACGCAATGGACGCCGACGGTGCTTTCTATCGCGATACCGTGGCTTATGCCAAGATCAATGAAAAATCCGCCGTTCTCCTCGCCGAAGAGGAGGTAGAGCTCAACGTGATTTTTGCGGAAGACAATTCCTTTTTGCAGGACTTTTCCGGCTACTCCAAGGTGGCTGGAATTGGCGCAACCGAGCTTTTAAATGCCGACTTGCACGATACGCTTCTTTCCTATCAGGTCGTGTATTACCGTTTGATGCCGCAGGAATAAGCCATGCAGAAAAACAAAAGCAAATTGCAAAAAATAAAGGAATATCTCAAAAAGAATCGGAATCAACTTATCGGTACTGCCGCTATTTTTCTCTTGGCGATTGCCGTGATGTGGATTCCGTATTTTTCTACGCAAGAGAACTCGGACTCTTTGCAGGACGAGCTGTCAACGCTGTTTGAAAAGTACGAGATTTCTTCCTACGAAGAGGCGAAAGCCCTGCTAAAGAGAAAGAGTTATGACGAGGAGGCGCTCTACTCGGAAGAGAAAAATACCGTATACGTCTGGAACAGCGTTTCCAACCTCGTGTACAACGTGAGTCAGGATTCGATTTCCCTTTCGCCCGCTTACACTTCCTTCGATTACGAGGGCAACGTTTGTCTCGGCTATTCCTACAAGGGAATGCCTTCTTACGTTTTGGCTGGGCCGAAGTCGATGACCGACGATCTCTTCTCCATTTATCATTCCGCGCCTGACGAGACGCTTACCTTTTCTTCTCAAGGCGTCTTTGCAGAGTTCATCGATTTCGTCTATCAGAGAACGCTCTTTCTCAAGCAGTCTCAAGGCGGCTTTTCCCTCTATCGGAAAGGGGAAGAAGTGACTTCCGATGACTTTCGCGACGTTCGCCTTTCCATTCTCGATCAGATCGACGTAACCGAGATGAGTGGAAATCTCCTCGAACATAACCTTTCGTTGGCGCAAAGCGCACTTTCGCCTTCCCTTGAAATCGTCATTCGGGATAACGTGAAGGCGTTGGACGCAAGGCTCTTCGGGAATGCGAAAAACCTCAGACGCTATTATGTGGAAAGCCCTGCCTATCGTCTGGAGAGCGACGCCCTGATCGACAACAAAAAGCAGGAATTGCTTTCTTTTCCCGCAAAAAGCGACAGGAAAGAAGTCGTCGTCCCGAAAGAAATCCTATCGATTGCAGAGGGCGCCTTTTTCGGCTGTGAGATCACTTCCATTACCCTTCCCTTTGTCGGATTGCAGCGAAACACCTCTTTCCCGCCTTTGGGATTGTTCGGCGTGATTTTCGGAAAGACGGCGAACGGGTACGATCAGATCGTCGGGGATTCCTTCGTCTCTTACGCCATTCCTTCTACCTTGAAGAAGGTCGTCATTACTGACGAGACCGTTCTTTGCAGGGGAGCGTTTTCGGGCTGTACTCAGGTCGAGTCCATAGTCTTAAACGAGGGCATCCTTTCGATCGAAGACTACGCCTTCGACCGCTGCAATGCTTTGAAAGAATTAGCCATTCCCGCTTCGGTACAATTTATGGAGATGGGAGAGGACAACGGGCTCGCTTCTTTAAAGACGCTCATTCTTCCCGATCATCTTTCCTTGCCGTTTGCGGAATCGTTTCCCAATCGAAGGAGGGAAAACGGCATGACGGTCTATACCCGTTAAAAATGCGATTTACCGATGCTGCCGGATCACTTGACATTTTGCCAAATGTGTAATATAATGAAAAAAAACGACATACAAAGGAATCGTATGGAAGATCAATCCATTTTAGAGCCTTTAAAAGCTTATCAGAATACGCTCAAAAATAAGTTCTCGGAAAAAGCGAAAGAATACCTTGCAGAGCTTACAAAACAGTCGGGGGTAAACGTCGAGGAAAACAAAAAGACGGTTGCCGCCTATCGCACCGCCAAGGAAAAGAGCGAAAAGGCGCAGAGAAAGCTCAATTCCATTACGGCCATCAAAGTGCTTCTAATCGTCCTTGCCGTGGCTTCCCTGATCGGCATTGCGGTTTGCATCTATTATGCCGCCACGCGGGAAGAAAAGACGCTTCCCGTTCTCCTTGCCGTAGCCTTTCTAGTGGTTGGAATCGTCTGCATCGTTCTCGTTTGCACCGTTGTCAAGAAGGTCATAAAGGAACGTCAGGTTGCGCTGAAAAAGCTTTTGGATCGGGTACAGGCGCTTCTCTCCGAGGCGCAGGCGCAGATGGCTCCCTTAAACGCGCTCTTCGATTGGAATATTCCCAACAAGATCATCAACCGCACAACTTCTCTCATCGAGATGGACGATTGCTTCAACGTAGAAAAATACGAATACCTTTCAAGGTCGTTCGGACTTTCCGATCAGATCGGAGAGAATGCCTCGACCTGCTACGTCTTGTCCGGCTCTATCGTCGGCAATCCCTTTCTCGTGCGCAGAGATTTCAAGTGCAGAATGCTGCCCAAAGTCTATGAGGGTTCGTTGACCATTCATTGGACGGATCACGGCGTCGACAGTAAGGGGAGACCGACAACCATTCACAGGAGCGAGACCCTTCACGCCTCCGTCACCAAGCCCGCGCCCGATTATCTTTACGAGACGAAGCTCATTTTCGGCAGCGAGGTCGCTCCCGATCTGACCTTCGACCGCACGCCGTCCGGTACAAAGGGGATGACGGAGCGCGAAATCGAGAAAAAGATTCAGCGGGACGACAAGAAGATGAATCACATGGAGCGGGAAGCGGTGGAGTCGGGCTCTATGACCTCTTTCACAAAAATTGACAATTTCGAATTCGAATCCCTGTTCGGGGCTTGGAATCGAAACAACGAGGTGCAGTTTAGACTTCTCTTTACGCCGCTCGCGCAGACAAATATGGAAGCCCTCATTCGCAATCAAGAGCCTTACGGCGATGATTTTTGCTTTACCAAGGAGAAAAAGCTCAATTACGTCTCGTCCGATCACGGCAACGCACAGGATTTAAGTGCCGATCCCCGCAACTATATGTCTTACGACTACGAGGAAATTACGAAGAAATTCTTGTCGTACAACGAGACTTATTTTGCCTCTCTTTACTTTGATCTTGCGCCCATTCTCTCCATTCCGCTCTATCAGCAGCATAAGCCCAAAGAGTACCTATACGGAGAGACTCTCAGCCGAAACTATACCAATTTCGAAGCGGAGTGTATGGCAAATTCGTTTGAGGAAAAGGCGTTTCGCCCCGATCATGCGGAGACGCCGAGCATCTTAAAATCAACCTTCCTGCAAAAAGACGGGAAGTTTGACCATGTTTCCGTGCAGGCAAACGCCTATCGAACGGAGCGGCACACGGAATACGTCTCCGTCTTTGGAGGGGATATGCGCTCTCACTCCGTACCGGTGGATTGGGATGAATACATACCCGTTTCCAAAAACACCACGATGGCGTTTCGATCCCTTCCCGTGTCGCGGAGAGAATACACGAATTCCGTCTCTCGAAGCGAGGAGCTTACTTCAATCCGCAAAAAAGCGACGAATACGGTATTTCGAAGGGGATTTTTGGCATTTTGCGTTGACGAAATGCTGACGAAAACCGACGATGCCCGTCTCGATAATTTATTGAAACACAAGGAGAATTAATTATGGCAAATGAACTTGATGAGATGAACGCCCCGGTCAATCCGAACGGAAGGGACGTCAATGTCATTGAAAAGCAGATTCCCGTGAAAGTCGGAATCGGATCGAAGATCTTTGAAGTTTTGCTTTGGGTGTGCTTGCTGATTCCCGGCATTGTCTTTCAGTTTAAAAAGGTGAAAGCGCAAACTTATTTGAGCCAGCTTCAGCAGAAAATTCAACACGACGCTTCTCAGATCGACAACTATCTTGAACAGCGCGTCATGATTTTGCAGAATGCCGCAAAGCTTCTCGATAAGGCGATCGATCTCGACAAATCTACCTTTACGCAGATTGCAGCTTTCCGTTCGGGCACGCAGCTTACCGACAGCGAGCGCAACCAAGTCGCCGGTCAAATCGACGGGCTTTCCAACAAGATCAACATCGCGTTTGAAAATTATCCCGATTTGAAAGCGCATCAGGAAATCGCGGACGCCCTGCAACAGAATTCCTATCTGCAAAAGGAAATCACTGCGGCGCGGGAGCTCTATAACGATACCGTGGAAACCTGGAACAGCGCTATCTTTGAGTGGCCTACCAAGATGATTGTTGCGGCTAAGAAGGGGTATACCACGAGAATCCCGTTCAGCGCTTCTCAGGAAATCAAAGCGAAGGCGAGAGAAGTATTTTTCTGATTTTTCATCCGAACCATCTGAAAAGGTGGTTCGGATTTTTACGTGAAATGGATTATATTTCAAAAAAATATGTTTTTTTTCAAACTTTTTTCGCTTTACCTATTGAAAAAATCGGAGAATTATAGTATAATAAGGTTGTACCATGTGTTTCGCTGATAGGAGGAAAAAAATGGCAGAACAGCATACCTTGCAACAGAACGATTTAGACGTGCCTCTTTACTATTATCATCAGGGCGTCAATTATCGTTCTTTTGATTTTTTCGGCGCGCATCCGGCAAAGCAAAACGGCAAAAAGGGATATGTGTTTAGAGTGTGGGCACCGCACGCCTCTACGGTTTCGGTAGTCGGCGAATTCAATTCATGGAATTCCGAATCGCATATCATGCAGAGAATCGTGGACAACGAGTCCTACGAGCTCTTTATTCCGGGTTTGAAGGAATTTACGTCCTATAAATATTGCATTACCACAAAAAAGGGCGAAAAGCTCTTTAAGGCAGATCCGTATGCCTTTCATGCGGAAACGCCGGGGACGCAATCTTCCAACGCTTCGAAATTATATTCTCTTGACGGATACAAATGGCGGGATAAGGCATACTTCAAAGAGCTGAAGAGCAGAAATATCTATACAAGTCCCGTCAATATTTACGAGGCGAACTTGCTTTCGTGGAAAAAGCACGAGGACGGCTCGTATCTTTCCTATTTGGAACTCATCGACGAATTTGTCCCTTACGTCAAGGAAATGGGCTATACGCACGTTGAGTTTATGCCTTTGACGGAATATCCCTTTGACGGTTCCTGGGGCTATCAGGCCTCGGGTTATTTTGCCGTGACGTCAAGGCTCGGCACGCCTCACGACTTTATGAAGCTCGTCGACGCATTCCATCAGGCGGGAATCGGCGTTATTTTGGACTGGGTGCCCGCACACTTCCCCAAGGATGCCTTCGGACTGTATGAATTTGACGGGGAATGCCTTTACGAATGCCCCATGCTCGGCAGAAAAGAACACAAGGCGTGGGGGACAAGGATTTTCGACTACGGAAAGAACGAAATCTTAAGTTTTCTGATTTCTTCCGCGGAGTTTTTCTTTGAAAAGTACCATATCGACGGTATTCGCGTCGATGCGGTTGCCTCTATGCTCTATCTCGATTACGACAGAAGAGAGGGCGAATGGATGCCCAACATTTACGGAGAAAATAAGAACCTCGAAGCAATGGCGTTTCTCCGCAAATTAAACACGGAAATTTATGGAAAATTCCCGTATGCCATGATGATTGCCGAGGAATCGACGGCATTTCCCATGGTGACGAAGCCCGCAGATGTCGGCGGACTCGGATTCGGTTTCAAATGGAACATGGGATGGATGAACGACGTTCTGTCCTATCTGAAGACCGATCCCTTCTTCCGTCACTACAACCACAACAAGCTTACCTTCTCGATGATGTACGCTTTTTCCGAAAATTACATTCTTCCCATCTCTCACGACGAAGTCGTCCACGGAAAGGGATCGCTGATCAACAAAATGCCCGGAGAATACGAAGATAAGTTTGCAGGGCTTCGCTCTTTCTGGGGCTATATGATCGCTCATCCCGGAAAAAAACTCAATTTCATGGGTGGAGAATTTGGTCAGTTTAAGGAATGGGCATACAAAGAGGGGCTTGAATTTTTCTTGAAACAATACGAACTGCATGAGAAGATGTCTTTCTATACCAAGCAGCTCAACGATTTTTACCGAAACACGCCCGCCTTTTATCAGATTGAGGATTCGTGGGACGGCTTTGAGTGGCTCGCTGCGGACGACAGCGAAAAGAACGTCCTCTCCTTTTTAAGGAGAGATAAAATGGGGAATGAAGTCATCGCTCTCATCAGCTTCGACGGTGCAGAAGTTCAGACTTATCGACTGGGACTCAAAAAGGGGAAATACAAGATTGTATT
>JAGATP010000031.1 GCA_017621155.1 Clostridia bacterium | reverse complement strand
TTTTGATCCTCCAGCCATAATGGAATTAGAATATAAATATACATTATGAATTATAGCACAAATCCCCAAAAATGTCAATCAAAAAATATGAATTTCGTACTTATAGTTGTAATTTTTCTCGCAGTGTTTGTCTTTCGAATTTTATCGGAACAATATGCGGAACTATACCAGCGACTTTTTGAGTATTGTTCCGCAAGAAAATCAAGTGGCAAAATTCGCCACTTGAAAGCGTGAAAATAGGCTGGACACTACGTGTCCAGCCTACAAACTTATTTTGCTTCGTTCTCGTACATAACTTCTACCATTAATCTCGCGCCGAGTTTGAAAGCATAATCGAAGATGGCTGCCTCACCAAGACTCATATACTCACTCCAGCAATCGTGGAACTTTTCAAATATTTCTTTCTGCTCGTCGGTGAAGCTTTTCTCGAGGTCCTCGTGGTGCCTTGACATATATCCGAGCAGTTCTTTCATTTCCTTTGAGTTGGTTCGGCTATCTTCTTGTGGTATGATATTTCCATGCCAAAGTTCGTTGATGATCGACCTCATTGATAGACTACCTCCTGCAAAATGATCTCTTCAGCGCTTTCCTTGATGTTATTCATCTCGGCAGTCCATTGGAGTGCGTTGTGAGCCTTTAGATCTTCGTCTACGCCTCGTTCTTGGGCGAGGTGAAGGATTATGTCGTTAAGCATCGTGTGAGCCTGCAAGTCGATTTCGTGTAGATACTCGTTTAATCGTCCTTCGGTGAGCAGGGTGGTGTAAGTACCGCGACGATGCTTTTTCATAAAGTCAAGGCGAAGATTGGCATACTTGCCAAGGGGATAATTGGTCTGCTCGGGGAGTGCAAGATTGGGGTAGTAAAGTCCATTATGTTCGGTATAAGTGATTTTGTTTTTCATTGTAAATATCCTTTCTTAAAAATGTTTTTTGTATGGCATCAACTATCAAGGATATTTACTTGGGTGGTGCTCGGGTGTGATGCCAACAACAGTAGATTGACATCACATATCACCGAACACAAAAAGAAATCCGAACCCTTCGCCTACCGGCTTTGGGTTCGGATTTCTACTGTTTGGTGCGGATAACAGGAGTTGAACCTGCACGGTCGCCCACAGGAACCTGAAACCTGCGCGTCTGCCAATTCCGCCATATCCGCATTCGTGATTTTTACTCGAGCGACCCCGAGGCGGGCAAGCTATGCCATATCCGCATTCGTGATTTTTACTCGAGCGACCCCGAGGCGGGCAAGCTATGCCATATCCGCATTCGTAATTTTTACTCGGGCGACCCCGAGGCGGGCAAGCTATGCCGATCCGCAAGCAACCTTTTCGATTGCCTGTTTATTATACTCATTTCCCCAAAAGATGTCAAGTCAAAAAGACGGATTTTACAAAATTTCCCGCAAAAAAAGAAAAGCCGAGGCATCGACTTTTCTTTTTGTGAGAGAATATGAAAAAAGTTTCAGTGTAATCATTATTATTTGGAGGTTCTCTTGATTACGGCTTTATTATAAAAGGTAAAAGTGAAAACCATATGAAAACCGAATGATACTTTACCGATATTTCAGGGCAATTGCGTCGGCGACACGCAAGCCGTCCGCGGCGGAAGAAGTGATTCCCCCCGCATAGCCGCACCCCTCCCCGCAGGGATACACGCCTTGAACGGAAACGCTCTGCATGGTCTCGTCGCGCAGAATGCGCACGGGCGAGCTCGTCCTCGACTCCACGCCCGTCATGACGGCGTCGGGACAGTCGTACCCCTTCAGTCTCTTTCCCATATC
Organism: Clostridia bacterium; assembly: GCA_017621155.1. Taxonomy (GTDB): domain Bacteria; phylum Bacillota; class Clostridia; order Christensenellales; family Borkfalkiaceae; genus RGIG8762. Next base: position 22,726 of record JAGATP010000031.1, on the reverse strand, counting down.
GGAAAGAGCGGCGCGAAGGGATTGCGAGACGAAGGAAGGCAAGACCTCGTCGAGCGGGGCAAAGCTCGTGCCTGCGGCGTAAGAGGGAACGACCGAGCCGAACTTGTCGCTGACCCGCCTTCTCAAAAAGTCGCCGACGAGCTGGACGGGAGCGCGATAATCTCTTCCCCCGTATTCGAACGCCCTCTGCTCCAACGTTCTCTGGAATCGGACGCCCGCGAGGGGATCTTCCCCGCCGAAATCTTCCTTTTTGACCTGTACGACGAGGGCGGCGTTCGCGTTGCGCGCGTCGCGCCTATAGTTGCTCATGCCGTTCGTGACGACGCCCCCTTCCTCGGAAGCGGCGGGAATGACGAAGCCGCCCGGGCACATGCAGAAGGAGACGCACCCCCGTTCGCTGGCATGGGAGACGACCTTATAATCGGCGGGCGGAAGAGATTTCCAAGCCGCGCCGTACTGCGCTTTGCCGATTTCTTCCTGCAAATGCTCGATGCGCACGCCGACGGCAAATTCCTTTTGCTGCATGAAGAGCTTCTTCTCGAGCATGGCAAAGGTATCCCGCGCACTGTGCCCGATTGCAAGCACGACGGCGTCCGCTTTCATCTCCTCGCCCGCAGAAGTTCTGACCCCGCCCGTCCTTCCGTCCTTCACGAGGAGATCGGTCATCTTGGTCGAAAAGCGGACTTCTCCGCCCTGTGCGCAGATATGCTCCCGCATTTTCTTTACGATCACCCGCAGATTGTTGCTGCCGATGTGCGGCTTCGCGAGGTAGGAAATCTCCTTCGGCGCACCGAAGCGGACGAACAGGGAAAAGACGTCTGCATTGTGCTTGTTTTTGGGGTTGTTCGTCTGGGTATAGAGCTTGCCGTCCGAAAAAGTACCCGCACCCCCTTCCCCGAATTGAATGTTGCTCTCCGGGTCTAAGCGGTGCTCCGAAAAGAAGCGTTCGCAGCTTGCAATCCGCTCTTCCACCCGCTGACCCCGCTCCAAGACGACGGGCTTGACCCCGTATTCGAGCAAACGCAGCGCGCAAAAGAGCCCCGCAGGCCCGCTTCCGACCACCACGACCTTGGGCGGGTGGGAAAGGCGTTCCCTTGCGGCGTGTTCCTCTTCGTCCCGATCGGAAAAAGCGACGGTGTAGACGAATTGAATGTTTCCCTTATCCCGCGCGTCGAGGGATTTTTTGAGAATTTGAAAATAGGCGGGCTTTCTGCCCAATTTTTTCGTCGCGAGGCGAAAGAGCTTTTCCTCTCCCTCGCCGATGCCGAGCTTGACCGTCAACGTCTGCATACTTCCTCCGCAACCCGATGAGCGGATGAAAACGCCCATTGTAGGTTATAGCCGCCGCATTCGCCGTCCACGTCGAGGATTTCCCCGCAAAAGAAAAGTCCCCTCTGTTTTTTGCTCTCGAGCGATTTTGTCACTTCGTTCATGGGGATTCCCCCCTTCGTCACCTGCGCATACGCAAAGCCGAGCGTTCCCGTCACGCGGAAGGGAATGCGCTTGCAAAGGCGCACCGCTCCCTCTAGGCTCCCTGCGGATTTTAAGAGCATTCTACCGATCTGATTGGTCAAAATTCCGCAAAACGCCTCTTCTTTGGGGACGTTCTTGCCCTTTACGAGAGAGAGGAGCGTCTCTTCCTCGACGTCGGGCAAAAGCTCTAAATAGAGCCATGCCTCGTCCTTTCCCGCAAAATAGGGAGAAAGGCGAAAGACGGCGTCGCCGCTCAGCCCGTAATCGGTGAAAATGACGTCGCCGCGCACCGTATGATCGAGATAGGAAAGCCTTCCGTCTACGCGGATTCCCTTTAGGCCCTTTTTATCCCCCATATCCGCCTTGCACTGCACGAGAGAAGGAAAAAGCTCCGTGAGGGTATGTCCGAATCCTTCGGCAAGGGCATAAGCCGAGCCGTCCGTACCGAACTGCGGGGCAGCCTTTCCTCCCGTACAGAGGACGGCAAAATCGGAAGAGAGCGCACCCTTGTCCGTCTCGATGACGAAGGAAGAAGGATGAGAAAGGGAGCGCACGGTCGTGGAGAGCCTGCACTCGATTTTGGCGGCTTGCAGCGCGTAGCGCAAAAGGTCGGTCGCCGAAGACGCCTGACGGGACGCGGGATACACCCTTCCCCTGTCGTCGGGAAGGAGAAGTCCGCCCAAGGATGCGAAGAAGGATATGGTGTCCCGCTCGTCGAAAGAGGAAATGATCTCCTCTGCGAGGGCGAGATCGGACGAAAAATAATGTTCCTTCCCCATTGAGAGGTTGGTGAGATTCCCCTGTCCGTTGCCCGTGGCAGAGAGCTTCCTGCCGAGCCTGTCGTTCTTTTCGATCAGGACGAGGTCGGAAATCCCCTTCCGAGAGAGGAAGAGCGCGAGGGCAAGACCAGACGCGCCCCCGCCGATGATGGCGACATGATAGTGTTTCATGCCTCTATTTTACTTCTTTTTTTGTCTTCTGTCAACCCGTCCGCATAAAAAACAGAACTGCCACATCATGTGACAGTCCTGTTTTTCATTGATAGGAGGGAATTACTTCTCTTTTTTGGAGAAACAAGTCACGACCGTAAAGATGCTTGCGACGATGAGAAGCGTTGCAATTACAATATTGAAGGTTGCAAGATCGGGATTTCCGTACATCCTGATGCCGTTCAGCTTATCGACGATATTGCCATAATCGCTGTCGAGTCCGATCAAAGCGGCAAGCGTAAAGCCGATGGGCGCAATCATGGAAATAATTTCGCTGCCGATGCCGTCATAGAAGAACAGAACGCAGATAGCGGCAATGCCAAGCGCGATGCAGAGATACACAAGTGGAAGATTCGTTCCGCCCATTCCAACGTAAACGATATTCACGATCAAGGCAACCAATCCGAGAATCGCACCCAAAACACCGATATAGTACGCTATTGTTTTCTTTTTTAACTGTTGAGCAAAATTCATAGTTCATGCCTCCTTCTTATCCCGTTTTACAAGGGAATACACCGTACAGCCGATCGTGGCAATCACAAAGAGTCCCGCAAGAATACCCGTGGAAATACGGATTGCCTGAATGGCGGTCTGCCACCAAGGGGTAACGGAAATAATTTTGTCCGTTGCGGACAAGCCGTTGATTACGGGGGAAGTTGCAATGGAGTGCAGCCAATACTTCGCGGATTCGGCTACCTTCATCACCATATAACCGTCGTTATTTTCCCTCGCAAGGTCGATCGCAGCCTTTCCGTGAACGCCGTTCGTATCGAAGCACCAATTCGTCGTTCCCGCAACAAAGCCCTCGAATGAATGGTTGAAGTAACCGTCGTTTTTGTAGATATTCTCTTCGTCGTTTTTACTTGCGTCGGTTACGTTGAAGCCCTCAAAGCCCCATTCGCCGCGGAGAACTTCCGTGTTCAACGCATAGTCGGCAGACGCCCAGATCATACCGATGCGCTCAAACGAACCCATGAGTCCGCCCGCTTTCGCAACGCGGAGAGAACCTTCGAATGCCCTTAACGATCCCTGACGGAATGCCTGTTCACGCATGAATACCGTATGTCCTTCACGCTGGGTTTCCTGATCGTTGGAGCAGAAGTGCTTGGGCGCCATGTGCGTTCCGGTTGCCTCCATTGCCTGCGTTTCGGGAATGGATACCAAATAAGTAAGCGTAGGGCATTCGGACTTATACTCGAAGTTTCTGCCGCCGAACGGCGTTCTGTGCAGATCGTAGCCGCCGCCGGAAATCATCATGATTCTGCCCCAAAGTGCCTCTTCGCCCATCATTCTGCCGCGATTGGCAATCACTTCGGTGTTGAGAGAACCCGCAAGGATGCTTCCCGAGCAATAGCGCAAAGTCATTCCGTCGTTAAGAAGCTCGTCTTCGCCCGTTTCATCGTTCTTCACGTAATAGCCCGAACGAACCATGCTCGAATCGCATCCGTCACCGTTGTTGAACGCAGGCGAAAGATTGCCGACGGGCATACTCGCAAGATTTTCGCCCGTTCCGACGGGAATATCCTCCAGCTTCGCCTGATAGATAAATTCATCCCACATCGCGTCGGAAAGCGGTACGTCCCGCATCATCGGAAGCGTGAGCGTCAAGGTCTCTTTTCCCAGGAACTTGCTCGCCGCTTCGTCAAAGGTAAGCGTACTTTCCCTGGCTTCCTTGCTCCAATCGTAGTAGGGAGAAGTTTTATCCTCCGTCTTATACCACTTACCGCTCAAAACGTCGATCATCTTGTCGTTTGCGTTTACGATCGTCTGTTTTGTAGGATACGTTCCTGCCCAATCGTTACGGGAAAGATACGTTACCGTACCGGGAAGCCAATAGTTGAGATCCCTGTCCTCAAAGCGGTTGGTAACGACAACGCCATTTTCGCCCTTTTTATACGTTTCGGAGTCAAAAGCCTGATGGTAAGATTTTACCTGATCGCTATTGCCGTCAACGTCGTAGTCCTGAGCAGCCAGAATGTTGTTCAAAGCGTCGTGAACGTTTTCGCCGATCGCAAAATAATGCACGCCTTCGGAGAGATAGTACCCCTTCACGTTCGTCTGATCGTAAGAAGCCAAGAGGTATTTGTCCACCGTTACGGTGACGGTATCGCTTTCACCGGGCTTCAATTCTTTGGATTTTCCAAAGCCCGCAAGCTCGATCGCGGATTTTTCGACGCCGTTTTTGATTTCATAGTCGCCATACGGCGTCTGCATATACAGTTGAACGGCGGATTTTCCGGCAACGTCCCCCGTATTTTTGACTTCGATTGTCACCTTGATCTCGTCATCGGACGTCTTGAAATCGGTGATCTTCTGTTCGAAGGTCGTATACGACAAGCCGTAGCCGAAAGGATAGGAGACTTCCGAAGCATAGTTCCAGGCAGAGCCGTTGGAAGAGCCTGCCGCGCTGTCCGCTCCTCTTCCGCCGTAAACGGTATCGGCATAACGGGTTTCGTAATAGCGATACCCGAAGTAGATGTTTTCCACCTGAACGGAAGCCCTCTCTACGTTTTCACCCGCACTGTAAGCGACATAGGAGGAAGGATCTCCGAGCTTGTTGCGAATTTCGGCAAGATTTCCAAATTCGGGCGATCTCGTCCCCGAATTGACGACCGCGGGAGACGACAACGAATTGACGGCATAGGTATCGGAAAGGTGTCCCGAAGGATTGACCGTACCGTTTAAAATATCGGCAACCGCCTGGAATCCTCTGTGTCCGGGTGCGCCGACGTAAAGAACGGCGTCCGCGTATTCGTTGATTTCCTCCGTTTCAAGCTGATAGGGAGAGTTCAAAAGGACGATGACCTTTTTAAAGTCCCGCCTTGCGAGCTTTAAAAGATCGAGTTCGTTTTTATGAAGCGCCAAGCCGGATATTTTTTCGGTCGAACCGCCGACGTCGTCATCGTCGTCCATTTTAATATCCGTGCCCTCTGCCCCTTCCCTTGCAAACATGACGATTGCAGCATCCTGATAGTCGTTTGCATAGGAGGATTTATTCTCTTCGTAGAAGGAAATGGGCTCTTCCGAACCCGTAGCAGACCCGGTTGCCACGACGGACTTATAGAATCCGTACAAGATCTCCTCTTTTCCTCGAACGGCTTTGCCCGCTTTCAACGCCTCCACCATCTGATCGTTGACGGCAAAGCCTGCATTCTTCATCGCATCGACGTAAGAGATCAAATGGTTGGGCGCATAGGAAACTCTCGTTCCTGCTGCCATACAGTCATAAAGCGGGGCTGCGGTCGCGTGACCTAAGAGGGTGATTCTCGCATCCTTCTTCAAGGGCAACGCATGGTTATCGTTTTTGAGAAGGGCTGCACCCTCTTTCATCTCATTGTAGTTCTGCTCGTAAGCTTCTTTCCAAAGATTTTCACGGTTTTTCTGCGTAAACGTGCCGTCCCCGATGGTCGTCTTGTGATAGTTGGTATCCGTCGAGGCGTTTTCATCTTTTACGACCATGCTTGTCGGCGTTTTGAGCGCGGCGTTTACGTTACCGGCATTGTCCAAGGCGATGTTTCCGCCGACCATGGAAATGGCGAACAGAATCGTAAAGACAGAACTCAAGCCCGAAAAAACTTTGGTCATTTTGGTTTTTTTCATACTTTCCTCCAATAAAATATTCCCTCTTGCAAGGTAACAACAGTTTATCAGAAGAAAAATGTTTTTTCAATTCCCCTCGCATTATGTGTGATTTTGGGCGCATATTCTGAAATTTTCATTGTTTCGATCGCATAAAATGCGCTTTTGAACGCACAAACGGGAACTTCGAAAAGTTCCCGTTTCTTCACGTGAGAGGTATGACGACGTCAAATTCAAACAGTCCGTTCCCGATGGAAACGTTCATTTCTCCGCCGTATTTTTTAATCGCGCGCTGAATGCTGAGCATGCCGAAGCCGTGCTCGTCCGCATCTTCTTTCGAAGTAAAGAGTCGCCCGTCCCGATACTCGACCTTTCCGCCGAACGTATTTTCCAAATGCACGACGAGAAGATTTCCCTCCTCCCGAACGCGAAGAGAGATCATGCGCCGTCCCTCGGGAAGCTTCACCGTCGCCTCATAGGCGTTATCGAGCATATTTGCGAAGATCGAATAGACGTCCAGATCGTCCATAAAGTGGAGGCGTTCCGTCTCGGCGACCGCCAAAAACTCCACGCCGTTCTTTTCGCAGAGCAGGCTCTTTTCGGTGATAATCGTATCAAACGCCTTATTCCCCGTCTTGATTGCGACGTCGTAAAAAAACAAACCCTTATTGATCTCCGAAAACGCTTCCTCGGAAATGCTTCCTCCGCCCTTTTCGAGCAAGGAGACGATTTTTTTGAGATCGTGGCTCTTCGTATTGATGAGGTCAATGCTGTCGCGCATCGCTTCGTATTGCTCGGACGTCTTTTTCTCAAGCTCCGTCAACAGATCGAGCTTATAATGCAGACTTCCGTTCTCAAAGGCATAGGAGCAGAGGACGAGCGCGACGATACAACAGGAAATATCGTAAAGATTGAGCGTCACCATAAATTCGAGCTGTTTCGTATACGGCTTAAAGATCGTAAGAATGATAACGACAAACAGCATCACGAAAAACGGAATTAATATTTTTGGATTGGAAAGCTCCGCTTTGTCCTTCCAAAGATAGCGAAAAATCAAAACGACGGCAAGATAGACGATGACGAATACAAAAAGCGTTACCACGAAATTGCCGAACTCGGAAAGGGGTTTCCCGCTCACGATTTGAAATACATAAGAGACAACCAGTTCACTGCCGTTTGCAAGGTGTTCCGTAATCATTCCGCCCGTAACGTACAAAATCCCCTCCAAAGGTTTGATTTCAAAGCATACCGCACATACCGCGTACAGTTCGACAACGTAAAAGCAGACAGAGAGCAAATACAAATACTTTTTACTTTCTCCCGAATAGTTGCTCAAAAGAAGCCAGATCATTTCGGATAGTACAATCGTTACCGTTGCGGAAAGGGAAAGCCTCAAAGCGAAATACTCCTTGCGTTCTGCATGGATAGCAAACAGAAACATGGCAATCAACAAAGAAGGAAAGAATTTCAGGGAAAGAAAGTATGTAAAAAAGAGATTCATCGGTTATCCCCCTGTCCGAAATAGGACGCAAGCGAAGTCATGAAGGATTTTTTTCTGTTGCGGCTGATTTCGAGTTTGTCTCCCCGAACCGTTACGACGTTGTCGTTGACGGCAGATACGTAGCGAAGATTCACGTAATAACATCGATTACACGAACAAAACCCCTTGTCGCCGATCTGATCGATGGCGTCCTTGAGCGATCCCCAACTGCGAATCTCGCCCTGCGCGGTATGATAAAGGAGGGCATGTTTTTGGACTTCGACGTAATAAATATCGTTCACATCCACAAAATGGACGTCTTGCCCGCATTCGATTTTAATGCGTTTCCTTTCGTTTTTGGCGATATGGCGCAAAAGCTTACCGAGCTTCACCGCAAAAGAGAAGTAATTGATCGGCTTTACGATGAAATCCCACGCGTTGAAATCGTAACACTTGACGGCGTAGCGTGCAAGTCTAGTCACAAATACGATCGCCGTATCGTCGCCCGCATTTCGGATTGTTTTCGCCGTTTTCAGCCCGTTTACGTCCGTCATATCGATATCGAGATAAATCATATCGAATTTGCCGTCATACGTATCGAGAAGCTCCCGCCCGTCACGGTATTCCGCGATGAAATAATCCTCTATTTTGTTTTCGGAAAAGTAACGAACGAGTGCGTCCTTCAGTTCTTTGAGGGCAGCCTCTTCGTCATCTACAATTGCAATCGAAAGCATTTTTATCTCCCTTATTTTTCTCTATTATACCATTTCTTTTTCAATTGTCAAGCGGTAAATTCCAAAAATATAGCTTGACTTCTCCCCTATTATCTGCTAGAATGGTGGAAAAGGAGATTTTTCATGAAATTTTTCGAATACCTCGCATCTCAACCCGTCATCACCGCGATCCTGATCGGATCGACCGTTCTCTGCGCCGCATTCCTCATCGTAATGCTCGTGAAACGGAAAAAATAACGCTCTGCCCAAAACAACGGCGTCCCCGCAGGTTGCGGGGACGCCGTTATTGTTTCGATGGAATGGCGTTTAAGCCAATTTTTGGAGCAAGCACTTTTTAAATCAAAGCGGTTTTGCCGCCTTCAAATCGAACACTACGTTGACGAAAAACGACGTCAGCGCGCTCAATCCGATCACGGCAATCATAACGGCAACCGAAATCCCGATGATAAAAACAATTCTTTCTCGCTTGCTCCATTTTCCCTTTTCACGGATAGAAGCTTTCCTGCTTTTGAGCCATAACCCAAGGTGAACGCCGAACAATACCAACAAGACGATTAAGAGGGCGAGATAACTAATAACGTAGATCAATTCCGCCTTTCGCTCCCAAAGTCCGTTCCCGAAAAATCCCAAAACCACGGGAAGGGATATGAGAAGATAGCTCACCGATACGACAAGGGATAGAACGAGATTTTTCTCCCTTTTCTTTCCCCGAATCAGGAAGGCGAGAGAAAACGCAACCGCAACCCAATAGAGAAGAAACAGGGCGACGCATAGAATAGACAGCACTCCCGCCATTCCCTGCGTATTCAGCGAAGGCGCGTGCAGCAGAGTCGGACAAACATTCTGCACGACTCCCACGACGGCAAAATAAAACATGGCGGGCATCGGAAACACGGAAAAACCGCTGACCTGAAGCTTCTGCACGTCAAACGAATAGCGCATGATTTCCGCTGGAATCAACAATAAGAGCGCAAGCGCAAAAATGGCAATCCACCTTAACCTCTTTTCCATTTTAAACCTCCTTTCATCTTTCCTTTGGAGCAAAGAAAAACCTTCCCCTGCCTTTTCTATTTCCATCATACCATACAATTCCGCGTTTGTCTTTGGGATTTTTAGAATTTCTCTTGGGATTTTCCCGCTATTTTGCATTTTCTCTTGGGATTTTATCCGATTGCTTTGTCATTAACTATTTTGATTGAAAAATTGCCTGTTTTTTATCCTTCAAAGTCAAAAAAGGAGCTGCCGCGCATTGGCGGAAGCTCCGTAATCTTTCGATGGAATGGCGTTTAAGCTGTTTTTTGGAGCAATCGCTTTTCCTCTCTTTTCATGCGGAAAAAGTTGAAGAGTCGAACAACAGCAAAGGAAAGTATAACCGCATAAGCGACCAGATAGATCCAAAGGATGAAATAGCCCAAATTTAACGACCAATACGTAACTCCCAACGAAAGAAAGTATATTTCCCAAGGAAGCATCAGCGTCGCAAAACCCAAAGAGAGAATGGTCGATGCTACTGCATACGTCGGATTTTTCTTCCGCAACTGAAAGAATACCAACGCCAAAGTCCAGATGACAAAATACGAGAAGTATAAGATCCTTCCGTAGATCAGAAAATCATTGATGCCGACAAAAGGCTTCCCGCACACCATCGTCGGATAAAGCCCCCAAAAGAGGTAAATAAAGCCACCAAACGTCGCAAAAAAGAAGGAGGCGATTGTCGGATAAGCATCCCCAACCACTTCGGGCGAAGTAATCGGCGCACACATTTCGATCTGGACGAAAAACAACAGCGTAAAGGCACACCCCGCAATTCTGTTTAGCTTTCTCACGATCCGCTCTTGAATCGTTTCGTCCTTTTTTCTTTTCGGCACCCCATAAATCGACTCAATGACTTTTACCCCCCTTTCTCCCGTAAGCTCTTTTCTGATGCGGAAAAAGCGAACGAGTCGAACGATGGCAAAAGGAAGTATGACTGCGTAAGCGATCAGATACATCAAGATGACGAAAAAGCCCATCTTTAGCGTCCAATATTCAACTCCCAGCGAAAGAAAGTAAAATTCCCAAGGCAGCATCAGCGTTGCAAAGCTCAAAGAGAGGATGGTCGATACAGCCGCATACGTCGATTTTTTCTTCCGCAACAGAAAAAACACCAACGCTAAGATCCAGATGACGAAATACGAAAAGTATAAGACTCTTCCGTAAATCAAATAATCATTGATTTTGTCGAAAAGCTTTCCGACCACCATCGTCGGATGGTGCATCCCCGCTAGGTAAAATAAGCCCCCAAAAGTCGCAAGAAAGAAGAAGGCAATCAACGGATACGTATCTCCGACACCGCCACTCGCCGCATACATTTCAATCGGAACGAAAAACAATAGCGCAAAGGCACACCCCGAAATTTTGTTTAATTTTCTCACGATCCGCTCCTGAGGTGTTTCATTCTTTTTCATTCTATCCTCCTCTATGCTTGAATGATTTCCCAATGCTGTTTCATGACATCAGGATAAAACTCTGCCGGATTGACTACGTAATCAGACCCTGAACATGAAAACGCCAAATCCATATTACCGCATTGGATATCAAACTTATGATTTTCTTCCTCACCGCCTATCATAATACGATAATATTGATTGAAAGTACGCACAGGCACAAAATACATGTCGTTTCGCGAGTCAATGAAACTATTCATGAAAATAAATGTATTTTTGTCATCAACCGCTAAATAGCACATATTATATTTCGATTGAATAGAAAATCCATGATTTGACAGTCTGTAAATAAAATGAAACTTTTGCGCGCTTGACCCTGTAAAATTCGCCAAGTCTAATTTATTGCTATTGTTAACCGTCAAATATGTATTTGTTTCACTGTTTTTTATATAGTATGTTACGTTATTTTGTATTTTATTGGTTTGTTTGATGTCATAGTAAAAACGATTTAAAAGCCCCGCAACCATACCTTGAACCATGGGTAATGTATACTTTGTCGCTCTATCATATTTTTCCAAAATAACCGGATCAGCCATGACATTTTCCATTTCGTTTTTAAAAGGAACATTCAAGCAATCCTGATAATCCGATGCTGCCCACGCAATACTATTACAGATCAATTCATAATTTTCATAAAGCATAAAGTCATAATAGCTTTCTAAAATTATTTCGTTTTCAAAGATTTCGTTGCCCGTTGGTAGCCAATAATCGTAGGGATCACTATCCTCAACTGTCGGATCAGAACTTGCTTGCACATAATTGACCCATAGCTCGTATTGATTATGCTGCTGCGGGTGCACTCTTCCCCAATTGATGGCATGAGTTGGAGCACCCATATCGGAGAGATAATGAATCGCTCTTCCTAACTCTTCTATTGCTTCAATTTTATAATTGGATTGCCACGCATAAATTGCAGCCTCGTAATGTTGCTCGAACCGCGTTCGGGCGGTTGGGCAAAAAGAAGGGCCATCTCCGATCACGATCATAGACCCATTCTTATAATAAGTACCATATTCGCTTGGCTTAGAATCATAACAGTAAAAATGTCCCTTATAGAACCATGCATTTTCATTTATATCGGGATCAATGGTCGCACTTGCTAAATAGTGATATAGAGAATGTCCCTCTCCGTCATTTGAACCTTGATTGTAAAAATTCACAACTTGCGTTTTTCCATCTTTTGTAAGCAGATTCATCGCATATCCTGATATATAAGAATGCTTCTCCATCATCCAACGTAACTTTTTATTCGTTATATCGGGAATCACACCTTCATCTATTGCTTCAAACAACAATGGGTTAAAGTTTTGATTCACATACTCCAATTCTTCCTCATCTTCCAAATCAAATTGTTTTTCTTCCATCAGCCAATTATTAAAAGAATAATAAGAATCCAGATCCAGCAATTCAAAATATCCCGCATTGAGATCTCTTTCCTGTACCGTTTGATTTTGTTCCGTATTCTCTGCCATTGTTTTTATTTTAGGGAATAAACATTGACCAAAAGATAGTGTTAAAATTCCTGCACTAAAAAGCGCAAAAAATTTCTTTTTCATAAAATACTCCTTATTCGTTTTATTTTTGAGCAACGCTAAAACAAACGATTTAAACCATTGGAGTATACCTCCCCTGCCTTTTCTATTTCCATCATACCATACAATTTCGCATTTGTCTTTAAAATTTTTAAAATTTCTCTTGGATTTTTCCCTCTATTTTGCATTTTTCTCTTGGATTTTTGCCCGATTGCTTTGTGATTAACTATTTTGGATTGAAAAAATGGCTTGTTCCCCCCCCTTCAAAGGACAAAAAAGAGCTGCCGCGCTTTGGCGGAAGCTCCGTACTTTTTTTATGCTTTGACGCGATAGCTCGTGACGTTTAAGACGGTTTCGCCGTCGATCTGCAACGCCGTGGGACGATCGAAGGAAACCTCGATTTCCTTGCCCCTGCGAACAAAGACCATCTTTTCGTGTTTGACGTGTTCGCCCTTGAAAATGGAGGGGAACACCATGAGGGTATGCAGCTTGCTCTTGCCGCGGAAGACGACTAAGGAAAGCGCTTCATCCGCTCTGTCCTGCGCGGGCGCGACCATCATGCCGCCGCCGTAAAATCTCCCCTTCATGGAAGGAGCGAGCCAGACGTCTTGGAAGCGCTCCTGCTTTCCGTCCACGGAAACGGTCGCCGTCACCTTTTTGAAGTGGAACAAAAGCCCCTTGATGGCAATGGCGGTGTAATCCACCTTTTTGCCCTCTTCCTTCAACTTATCGCCCATTTCGCAGCAATAGCCGTCGATGCCGTAGCCGATGCCGTTGATGAACTTCTTGCAAATCTTACTCCCTTCGTTTCCCGCCTGCGTCACTTCGACCACGGGAAGATTCTTTATGTACTCGTTGATGAGGACGGGTTTCCGCTCGACCTGTCCCAACACGTCGTGGATAAAGTCGTTGCCCGTTCCCGCAGGGTACAGATAGACGGGAAGAGTGGGTTCGTAATCGCCAAGTCCGTTGATAAACCAATTCAGCGTGCCGTCCCCTCCCATCAGATACACCTCGTCGGAGGGCTGCAAGCCCTTTAAAAAGGCAACGTAGTCGAGTCCGTCGACGTCCTCTTCGCGACAAGCGCCGATGGTGGCCTCGAAAGCCTTCACGTCGCTCTCATAGTTGGGGTTGTTTGTCCCATGGTTCAAAATAACGTATTTCATAAGTAACTCCTCAAATAAGTACTGATTTCAGTTTCCCTTTTTTTTCTTACGCACGGAAGTATGATGTTCTTCTCCCGACAAGAGCCTTGCGATGTTCGCGCGGTGCGCAAACCAAGTGAGAAGACACAGCGCAAACAGACAGAGCAGCATGCCGACTGCCCAACCGTTTTGCAGAGACGGATAACGCAGGTAGAATAAAACCGCCTGAATGATCGCGCCGAGCGAAACGCCGTAGAGCGAGCCCATCGAGCCCCATTCCGTAAAGACGATGTAGGCGATGATGGAAAATCCGTAGACGAAGACCATGAGAAAGGCTGCCCACCAGACTTCCGTCGAAATGCCGAAGACGAACACGCCGATGGTCGAGCCGATTCCCTTGCCCCCCTTAAACTTCATGGTCACGGGGTAAATGTGACCGATGACGACGAACACGCCCGCATAGTAGCGCATGAAATCGGAGACGACGATGTCCGTCCCCTCAAAGGTGGAATTTCGGAAGAGAAAATACATGACGAGGACGGGCAAGCCTCCCTTTAAGAGGTCGCAAACGAGGGTCAGCGCGCCGATTCCAAGACCGAATTCCCGCGTCATATTCATCGTTCCGGGGTTGCCGCTTCCCATATTTCTCACGTCCTTGTGCTTTTTGTGGGAAATGAGGACGGCAAAATTAAAACAGCCGATGAAATAGCAGGCGATGGGAACGAGCAACAGCCAGATCCAAAGATCGGAAATTGCAAGCGTGGCAGGCATAGTCTAATCCTCCTTTTTGTTGCGAACGGAAATGCGAATGGGAGTTCCCGAAAAGTCGTAAGAGGCGCGAATGGTATTTTCGAGGTATCTCTCGTAGGAGAAATGCAAGAGCTTTTCATCGTTGACGAACAGCACGAAAAAGGGCGGATTGACGGAGACTTGAGACGCAAAGTAGAGCTTCAGCCTTCTGCCGTTGTACGAAGGCGGCTCTGCCTGACGGAAGGCGTCCATCAAAAGATCGTTGAGCGCACCCGTCGGAATGCGGAACTTCGCATGGGAGACCACCTCTTCGCAGACGTCCAGAATGCGATCGACGCGCTGTCCCGTCTTGGCGGAAATATAGACGGACTTGAAATAGTCCATGAATTTGAGATCCTCTTTGAGCTTTTTCTCAAACTCGTTGACGGTATAGGTGTTCTTCTCGATGAGATCCCACTTGTTCATGAGAACGACGGAGGGCTTGCCCTGTTCGTGCACATAGCCGATAATTTTGACGTCCTGTTCGGTAAGCCCTTCGCTCGCGTCCACGACGAGGAGGCACACGTCCGCCCTTCGGACGGCGTCAAAGGCGCGCATGACGGAATAGTACTCCACGTCGTCCTCGACCGAGCGCTTTTTGCGGATTCCCGCCGTATCGATGATGGTATACTTTTTGTCCCCGACGGAGAATGCGGTATCGACGGCGTCCCGCGTCGTCCCCGCGATGTCGGTGACGATGGAACGCTCGAAGCCCAAAAGTCGGTTGACAAGGCTGCTCTTTCCCGCGTTGGGTTTACCGACGACGGCGATCTTCAGAGAATCGTCCTCTTCGTTTTCCCCCTCGGGGAAATGCTTAACCGCTTCGTCGAGAACGTCTCCGATTCCCTGCGAATGCTCTGCCGAGACCGCATACGGCTCGCCGAGGCCGAGCATGTAATAGTCGAAGACCTTTTCGGGAGAATAGTTGTCGATTTTATTCACGACGAGAAGAACGGGCTTTCGACTGCGGCGGAGCATGTCCGCGACGTCGTAATCGCTTCCGGTCAGCCCCTCTTTTCCGTCCGTCATAAAGAGAATGACGTCGGCAGTCTCGATGGCGACTTCCGCCTGGCGGTAAATTTCCCGCCACATGGTGTCTTCCGATTTGAGCTCGATGCCACCCGTGTCGACGATGGTAAAGCGTTTGCCCGCCCACTCGGCGTCGGCATACAGCCTGTCCCTCGTCACACCCGGTCTGTTTTCGGTGATGGAGACTTTTCTGCCGACGACTTTATTGAAAAAGGTGCTCTTGCCGACGTTGGGTCTGCCGACAATCGCAATGAGAGGATTTGCCATAGTTGCTCCTTCTATTTCAGGGTGGAAAGGAGGGCGAAAAATCCCGCTCCGCCGTCCCGATTGACCCGAATGTTCTTGATTTTCGTTTTCTGTTTGAGCTGCTTTAGCGACATGCCGTCCAAAAAGACATCCTCAAACTCCTTCATGGTGTTTCCGGGGAGGATGACCTCGTCCACCTCGTCCGCATAGGGAGCAATCGCCTCCGCGATGTCCTCGCCGACGAGAAGTCCCGTACAGGTGACGCTCTCTCCGAAGAACTTGTTTTTGATGGGCAGGACGCGCGCCGAGAGCCCTTGAATCCTCTGATTCGCCGTCTCTAACAGCGTTCCGACCACGCCCGCCGCACTCGTTCCCGAAATGGTTAAAGAACGCTTGGGCTTTTTGAGGGTGACGGAGCGCACCTCGTCAAAGAAGTCGGCGATGAACTTGCTCGTCATGCCGATGCCGTTTTCAATCTGTTCGAACTCCCCGTAAAAGGACGCGGGCTTAAATTCGCGCCCCGCCTTGATGTAGTATTCGTCGGCGGCGAGCACAAACGGGACGCCGAACTCCTCGTTCAATCTATCTACGTAGTCCAAAAACCGTGCGGAATATTCCCCGTCCACGTCGGGAATCGAAGTGAGCCCCTCCCGATACTTGGTCAAGCCCGTGGGGACGACCGCCATGTCCCGAACGGTGGGATAATAGGAAAAGAGCTTTCTCGCGGTCTTACCGAGATCTTCAAAATCGTTCATGCCGGGGACGATGACCGCCTGCGTGTGCAGCACGATTCCCGCCTTGGCGAGCCGATCGATCTGATCGACGATTTTGCCCGCAAAGCGGTTGCGCAGGAGCTTGCAGCGAAGTTCGGGCGTCATGGTATGGACGGAGACGTAGAGGGGCGAAAGCTTCAGGCGGATAATGCGATCAAGGTCAGCGTCGTTTAAGTTGGTCAGAGTGACGAAGTTGCCGCAGGCAAAGCTCATGGTATAGTCGTCGTCCTTGACGTACAAGCTCTCCCGCATTCCCTTGGGCATCTGATCGACAAAGCAAAAGATGCAGTGGTTGTGGCAGGTGCGGATGTCCTGATCCGCCTCCAATTCGAGCTCGAGGGAATCGTCCTCGTCCTTTTCGACTTGCACCGTAAAGGTGCGCTCTCCGCGCCTGACCTCCATGGAAAAGGAAGGAAGGCTGTCCGAAAAGAGATAGTCCATCTCGTCGACGGCGGGATAGCCGTCGAAGGAAAGCAGAATATCTCCCTTTTTGATATGCAGTTGATCTCCGATGCTTCCCTTAGGGACGGCGCAAACTTTCAGCATGCCCCTATTATACGATTTTTGAACGAATTTGTAAAGAAAAATCGGGCTTTTGCAAAAAAGCCCGCAAAAAATTATCGCGACAATCGGACAACTTCCTCGCCGTCCGTCTCCAAAAAGCGCACTTCGACCCGCTCCTCCTTGGAAGTGGGGACGTTTTTGCCGATGTAATCGGCACGGAAGGGAAGCTCTCGGTGTCCCCTGTCCACCATGATGAGGAGCTGAATGCTCTTGGGACGCCCCAAGGCGAAGATGGCGGAGAGTGCGCTTCTGACCGTCCTTCCCGTATAGAGTACGTCGTCACAGAGGACAACGTCCTTTCCGTCCACAGGGAACTCCACCCTCGACCCCTTATAAACGGCGTCGCAGCCGAGCGCGAGATCGTCCCGATAGAGGGTGATGTCCAACTCGCCGAGGGGGACGTCCCCGCCCAGCTCGGACAAAATCGCCTGCAAGCGCTCTGCCACCACGACGCCGCGGCGGCGAATGCCGAACAGGACGACGTTTCCCGTCCCGTCGTTGTGCTCTATGATTTCGTGCGCAAGGCGCGTAAGACTGCGCTTCATTGCGTCCTCTTTCATCAATACCACTTCGTTCATTTGAGTTTCTCCAAAACTTCTGTAAAATAGTTCGGCAGAGGCGCATGGAAGGTCATCGTCTCCCCCGTCGTCGGATGCACAAGGGTGAGCTCTGCGGCGTGCAGGAGCTGTCCCTTAAGCTTGAACTTCTGATTTTTATAGCCGTAGACGGGATCTCCCACCACGGGATGCCCCATGTACTTTGCGTGAACCCGAATCTGATGCGTTCTGCCCGTCTGCAAGGTAAATTTCATCAGAGTATACCCTTGGAACTTCTTTTCCACCTCGAAATCGGTGATTGCAAGCTTTCCTTTTCCCTCGGGAACGACCGCCATCTTGATCCGATCGACGGGCGATCTGCCGATGTAGGTGGTAATTCTCCCGCGATCCTCTTTGACTTCCCCTTCGAGCAGGGCAAAATAAACGCGGTGACAGGTCTTCTCCGCAATCTGCTTGGAGAGGGAAAGGTGCGCCCTGTCGTTTTTGGCGACGACGAGAAGTCCCGAAGTGTCTTTATCGATCCGATGGACGATGCCCGGGCGAATGACGCCGTTGATGCCGGAAAGGGAATCGAGGTGAAATAACAGGGCGTTGACGAGCGTTCCGTCCGCATTCCCCGCACCCATATGCACGGTCATTCCCTGCGGCTTGTTGACGACAGCCAAATCGGAATCCTGATAGACGATGTCGATCGGAATATCTTCGGGACGAATGGAGAGGGGCTCCGAATCGGGAATTTCCAATAAAACGGTATCCCCTATTTTGAGCTCCCTGCCCGCTTTGGTCACAATCTCGCCGTTGACAAAGACGTGTCCGTCCTCGATGAGCTTTTTGATCGCCGACCGCGTGAGCTCGTTCTCCCCCGCAAGAAAGGTGTCGAGCCTCTTTTGCGGCTCTTCCAAGAGGTACGAAAAGCTATTCATTTTTTTCCTTTCCCGAACGGAACAGCGCGTCCTCGTCCAAAAATAAGAGGTGAACGAAGAGCAAAACACAGCCCGCCGTAATGAAGAAATCCGCAAAGTTGCAGACCGCAAAGAAGGGAAAATCCACAAAATCGCGCACGTGATGGAGCGCCACTCTGTCGATGAAGTTGCCTGCCGCTCCGCCGATCAAAAAGGCAATGGCAAGTCTTGCGACCCTCTTTTGCGGGGAGACGAAGAAGTACACGACGAAAAGCACCGCGCAGACCACGCAGGTCAATACGATAAAAAAGGTCTGCGCCCATTCCTTTCCCGCGAGAAAAGAAAAGGCAGAACCCGTATTATAGCACATTCTCAGCTCCAAGAGTCCCGGGATGAGCTTCACATTGACGGAATAGGCGTCGGCAAGCGCCTTGGTCAGAAGATCGATGGCGACAAGTCCGAAAACCAGCCCGAAATAGGCAAAAAAGCGCCCGCTTTTCACATCGTCCGCTACCTTTTTCCCAAGCTGCAACTTCATTCCATCACCCCCAAATCCCTGCAAAGGGAGGCGAGATCCTTTTCGGGCTTGAGCATTTCCTCCGTCGTAAGCGTTGGCTCGTCCTCGGAAAGTCCCCCGTCCAGCGTCTCTTCGAGCTCGGTGACGAAGGCGTCGAACTCCTTGACGTCCCCCGCTTCGGGATACTTTGCAAGCAGCTCGCCAAGAAGCGCCCTGCACTTTTCCGCAAGGAGGGCATTGCTGCGCTGTTCTCTCTTTTTCTTCTCCCGCTCCTCTTTGAGCATGGCTTGCCGCTCCATGGAAACGGCGATGAGAGAATCGGAAATGGCTTTTTCCTTGGACTTATATTCGCTGACGGAGGCTTCCAAGAGCCGATTGCGCGCCGTTAATTCCTCCATCGCCTCTTTGAGCTTTAAAATCTGTCCTTCGTAATCCGCCTTCATGGTTTCAAACAACTGTCTATTTTTTTTGAGCATGGTTTTCCTCCGTATCGCTCTCGTACAAATGCTTCATGAGATTGATTTTTGTGTCCGGCACATCCTCCTTGCTGCTCGGCAAAAAGGAAGTAATGCCGCAAGGGTCTCCCTTTTTCGAGCCGAAGAGAGCGCCCTCTTTCTTATAATTGACAAAGAGGAGTACGCCAAGATAGATGACTGCTCCCACGATCATGCAGATGGCGGTAATTTGCGAGTGCATGGTTTCCGTCCCGCCCAAAATAAATTGGTTGTCCCGAAGGGGCTCCATGATCGTGCGAAGGACGCCGTAAAAGAGGACGAAGAGCCCGCTCAAGAAGCCGTTTGGCTTTTTCGTCATCTTCCAGGCGAGGGTGAAGAGCACGCCGAACCAAATGAGATTGATGACGCTTTCGTAGAAGAAGAGCGCGTAGTGCCACTTCCCTCCGATTTCGACCGCCATGGGAAACCACTGCAAATTCGGATTGGTGACGACGTGCCCGTACACTTCGCCGTTGACGAAGTTCCCCCACCTGCCGATGGCTTGGGCAAGCGGAATGGTGGGAAGCACGCAGTCCGCCATGCGGAGGAAATCTATCTTTTTGATGAGGCAGACGATGAGCCCCGCGCTTATCCCGCCGATGAGTCCGCCCAAAATGGAGAGTCCCCCGTCGCGGACGTTAATCCACTCCGAAAAGGGCTTCCCCGCCGTAATGCACCAATACAGTCTGGCGCAAACGAGGGCAGAGGGAATGCAGACGATAAAGAAGAGATAGACAAGATCGGAAGAGGCGTTTCTGCGCCGCATCAGAAGTCCCGACAAAAAGGCGGCGAGCGCCATGCCCGAAACAATAATCACGGCATAGTAGTAAATATCGATGCCGAAAATCGTAAAGTGAGGATTGAGGTAAAGCATGATAAACTCCTTGTTTTTCCATTATACCATAGATGCCGAAAAAATAAAAGAACTTTCCTGAAAAATTTGCATGAAATTTGTCGAAAAAAAGGGAAAAGCTCCCTCTTTTCAAAAGGAGCTTTTCGTTCGTTCGAGATAATCTGTAAGCCGAGTTCTGTCGTGTACGGTCATTTATCTAGTCCTATCGTTGCCGATAGGCTCAAGCGATGTTCACGGAATCGATCGGACGAGCCGCCCTATACGACCGATTCCCAATCTTGCACCGGATGGGGTTTACATGGCACCCCGCGTCACCGCAGGGTCGGTGAGCTCTTACCTCGCCGTTCCACCCTTACATTCCGAAGAATGCGGTATCTTTCTGTTGCACTTTCCTTAGAGTCGCCTCCACCTGCCGTTAGCAGGCATCCCGCTCTGTGGTGCTCGGACTTTCCTCATGACCCTTTCGGGTCCCGCGACCGTATAATTATCTCGGCTTTTATTATACCACATTTTTTTTGAAAAATCTATTGCTTTTCCCCTTTTCCCGGGATTTTTTTGCGGGAATAGAGGGATCTTCTTATTCTTCCAAGGCGAGCGTAACGGTTACGTCTCCGCTTCCCAGAATCTCTACAAGCTCCGCCTGCGTTACGGAATCTATTTTTCCGAGCCGCGTATAGCTCCAAGAATTCGAGCCGTAAAAAATGACGAGCCGGTCGCCCTGATACAGGACGAATTCGCAGGGGTTTGTCGTGATCTGTTCATCGCTCGCGGGCAAATCGAAGCCGAAAGAGCCGACCTTTTCCCAGCCGCCGTAATCGCTCATCTCGATCGTGACGGAGCCCATCCTAAGCCTTTCCACCAACGCCACCGCCGCGGCATTGTCCGCGAGCGTCGCCGTAAGCTTCGTTTCGCCTATGATCACGGAAATTTTGTTTTCCATAGATTCCTCTCCTTTTTCGTCGGTACAGGCAGTGATCGCAAAGACGAGCAGTGCGAGCAACGCGAGCAAGAACGGCAGCGCCCTTTTTTTCATAGGGCATCGTAATCCTCGTCGGAAACTTGTTCCAGCCATTCGTTCGAAGTGCTTTCTCCCGGCAGCTCGACTGCGATGTGCGAAAACCAGCTGTCCTTCTTCGCACCGTGCCAATGCTTTACGTTTGCGGGAATTTCCACGACGTCGCCCGCCTGTAAGCTACGCGCTTCCTTGCCCCATTCCTGATACCAGCCTTCGCCTGCGACGCAGAGAAGCAGCTGACCGCCTCCCTTCGAGGCGCGGTGAACGTGCCAATTGTTGCGGCACTTCGGCTCGAAGGTCACGTTCGCATGAAACGGCTTGCCCTCGCCCGGCTTTGTCAAGGGGTTCAAAAAGGACTTGCCCGAAAAATACTGCGCATAGGCGTCGTTCGGTTGTCCCAATCCGAATACGTTTTTCTCCTCAAACTCTTTATAATCCATATTCTCCTCCTATTGAACAGATTTTCCCATCTCATACGCTTCCGCAAACGCGGCGCTATTTTGCACCGTACCGATCGCGTCCGCACCGACGCCGCAGACGACGCCCGAAAGCTTCACGCCCTCGAAGCAGTCGATAAAGCCCTGCACGCCCTTGACCGTCCCGTCCATCGCGCTCTTTTCGGTGTCGGCGGCAGTCGCCAAAAGATAGAACTCCTTGAACTTGTTGTCCTGTCCGTACAGCGGATTGAGTCTGTCGAGGAAAGTCTTTAACTGTCCACTCATCGAATAGTAGTAGACGGGCGTCGCGAGCACGATCACGTCCGCATTCCGAACGACGGGCAAGAGCTCGTTCATGCTGTCCTTTAAGACGCATTTTCCCGTTTTTTGACAGGAAAGACAGCCGATGCAGAATTTCAAGTCGATCTCCCGCAGAGAAATCAAGTTCACCGCATTGCAGGCTTCCTCCGCGCCCTTTTTAAATTGCAGGGCAAGCGCTTCCGAATTTCCGCCTCTACGGTAGGTTGCATTGATGATGAGTATATTTTTCATACGTTGCTCCTTATTTAAGATTTTCTTTGAAGAATTGCTCAACCTTGTCGAAAGGAATCCTGTCCTTTCTGTCGTAAAGGTCGATGTGCTCCGCGTCGGGAACGACGTACAGCTCCTTCGGCTCGGCGGCGTTCCCGTATGCCATGTCGCTGAAAAAGCGGGAATGCGCCCTGTCCCCCACGAGGAAGAGGATGGGACGAGGCGAAATTTCACCGAGATAACCGAGCAGGTTACAATTCATAAACGGCAGATTGCTCGTCGTGGTAAACCCGCCCCTCGCATTCGGGTGATGCCCGCGCTTCACGGCATAGAAGCGAAGCCACTCCGCGGCAGGTTCGGGCACGCCTTCGGGAACGCGATCAAAGGGCGTTTCGGGAAAGGACGGAACGTATTCGGGATACCCCTTTTCGGCGTCCTCCCAACGCTTGCAGGCAAGCTGCCGCTTGGCTTCCTCGATCTGCTCCTTGGTCTGCCCCATGCGGCTTGCATAGCTCATGTCGTACATGCTTGCCGTGGCGACCGCCTTGATTCGCACGTCGCATTGCGCCGCCGACAAGGCAAATCCGCCGCTCCCGCAGAT
>JAGATP010000030.1 GCA_017621155.1 Clostridia bacterium | reverse complement strand
GACAAGGACGGCAAGAGAATCCAAAAGATCGAGATCTACTACCGCTTTGTCGGGAAAATCGATGATTGATTAAATGTTACACCTGCGGATTCAAAAATCCGAGGAATCCGCAGTGTGTTTCCTTAATTATGGGAAACGGGCGCAGGGTATCCGGAAATGGATAAAATTCTCATCCTTTGCGACCTCTTTTCCTGCACCATGGACGAACTCATCCGCGGCGAGGTGAAAAAGGAGAGCGACGCGGCAAAGAAGGCGGAGTGCGACGCGTTGTTTGGAAAGGTTTCCAAGCTCTTCGGGCTTGCGGTCTTTCTCATCGTCTTCGGTGCGGCGGTGCTCGTCGCGATCGCCGGCGTGGACGCGGTGTTGGGGGACGGAATGTATACCATTTTGAGCGTCTGCTTCCTTCTCCTTTTGGTGGCAATCGCCGTCGCCATCTTTATCCTGTACGGGAATCGCCTCGAGGTCTATAAGAAGAACAACCCCGACCGAAAAAATCTCTATGACAAAGAGGAGCGGGAAAAAGTGTGGCAAAAGACTTCCCTTCACACCGCAATCGCGGTGGCTGCGATTATTCTCGCCGTTGCCGGGATGCTGATCTTTTACAGTGTCTGGGTAGATCGGGAGGCAGAGCTTGAACAGAGCGTCTTTTCCACCCTTCCCGTCGGCATTCTCATCTTCGTCGTGGCGATTTCCTGTTATTTTTTTGTCTCGGACGGAATGCTCGCCGAAAAATTCGAAGGGGGAAAAAGCAAACACCGCAGGAGAGATCTGCCCGAAGCGATCTCCGGCATCATCATGCTGACGGCAACCGCAATCTATCTTCTTTGCGGCTTTTTGTGGAGCCTTTGGAACATCGCATGGGTTGTTTTCCCCATCGGCGGAATCATCTGCGCCTGCGTCAACATCATTTTTTCCGTTTTTCAAAAAAAAGAGGAAAAAACATTGACAAAGGAAGAATAATTTGCTATACTCTTATCGTAAATTAAAACGATGAGGGAGTAATTTGCACCGTCCCGGTGTAGCAGTAATCGACAATCCCGACCGCAAGGTCCGTAGCTGTGAAAAATGAGACTCATACCCACGAACTGAGAGTGTGTATGGGTCTTTTCTCTTATCGGAAGGAGTCTATTTTGAAAGAATATCGACATTCTGCCGCGGAAGTCCTCAAGGAATACGAGGCAAGCGAGCAGGGACTATCCACCAAAGAAGCGGAGACCCGCCTTGCGAGGGACGGGAAAAACAAGCTGAAAGAGGGAAAGAAGAAATCCATCGCACGGCGCTTCTTCGAACAGCTCATCAATCCCATGATTTTAGTCTTGCTCGCGGCGGCAGTCATCAACTTTGTTACCGTGATCATCGAGCGCGCGCAGGGAGGAGAGGAGTCCTTTGCAGAGTGTATCATCATCGTCGCCGTCATTCTCTTAAATGCGATTTTGGGCGTCGTTCAGGAGAGCAAGGCGGAGGCGGCGATCGAAGCCCTCAAGGAAATGACCGCTTCGACCTGTAAGGTCTTGCGGGACGGAACGGTCAAAGTATTAAAGAGCGAAGACCTCGTTTCGGGAGACATCGTCCTGTTGGAAGCGGGCGACGCCGTGCCTGCCGATTGCAGACTGCTCGAAACTGCTTCCCTCAAAGTTGAAGAGGCGGCGCTCACGG
This sequence comes from Clostridia bacterium, assembly GCA_017621155.1. Classification (GTDB taxonomy): domain Bacteria; phylum Bacillota; class Clostridia; order Christensenellales; family Borkfalkiaceae; genus RGIG8762. Next base: position 31,519 of record JAGATP010000030.1, on the reverse strand, counting down.
GCGAGTCCGTCCCCGTGGAAAAGCACGCCGATATCATCGATCACGACGCGCCCTTGGGCGATCGCAAGAATATGGCGTATATGGGAACGACCGTCGTTTACGGCAGAGGCAAAGCCGTCGTCGTCGGAACGGGCATGAACACCGAAATGGGAAAAATCGCCGACGTTCTCGGCAAAGCGGAGGAAGAGGAGACCCCCCTTCAGAAAAAGCTCTCTTCCCTTTCCAAAATTCTCAGCTACCTCGTTTTGGGCATTTGCGTCTTTATCTTCCTCTTCAAGCTCATCAAGGAAGGGGACTTCCACGCTGAGGTCATTCTCGACAGCTTTATCGTCGCGGTTTCCCTTGCGGTTGCCGCCATTCCCGAAGGACTTGCCACCGTCGTCACCATCGTCCTTTCGATGGGCGTGACGAAGATGTCCAAAAAGAATGCGGTCATTCGCAAGCTCACGGCGGTCGAAACGCTCGGCTGCACGCAGATCATCTGCTCGGATAAGACGGGCACGCTCACGCAGAACAAGATGACCGTCGTCGAACACTACGGCGAGGAGACTCTTCTTGCCAAGGGCATGGCGCTCTGCTCGGACGCTACGCTCGATCATGACAAAAAGGCGGTGGGTGAACCCACTGAAGCCGCGCTCGTCAACTATGCGTATTCGCTCGGAATGGATAAGGGAGATCTTTCCAAGGAAGAAAAGCGCATCGCGGAAGCGCCGTTTGACAGCATGCGCAAGATGATGTCCACCCTGCACAATACCAAGACGGGCATTGTCCAATACACCAAGGGTGCGCCCGACGAGGTCTTAAAGCGCACTGCCTTCGTTCTGGAAGGGGGAAAAGAAGTTCCCCTCACGGACGAAAAGAGGAGAGAAATTCTCTCCGTCAACAAGGATATGGCAGATAGGGCGCTTCGCGTGCTTGCCCTCGGCTACCGAATTTACGATGAACTTCCCGACACCTCCAATCCCGAGGAAATCGAGGAAAAGCTTGTCTTCGTGGGACTGGTCGGCATGGTCGACCCCGTCCGTCCCGAAGTCAAAGCCGCCATCGTCAAGTGCAAGGAGGCGGGCATCCGTCCCATCATGATTACGGGCGATCACATCGATACCGCCATTGCCATCGCCAAGGAGCTCGGCATCATCGAAGACGAATCGCAGGCGATTACGGGCGCAGAAGTCGGACAGATGTCCGACGAGGAGTTCGCAGAGAAGATCGAGCGCTATTCCGTCTATGCGCGGGTACAGCCCGAGCATAAGGTTCGCATCGTCACGGGCTGGAAGGCAAAGGGCAAGATTACCGCCATGACGGGGGACGGCGTAAACGACGCGCCCTCCATCAAGAGTGCGGATATCGGCGTGGGCATGGGCATCACGGGCACGGACGTCACCAAGGCGTCTGCGGATATGGTGCTCGGAGACGACAATTTCGCGACCATCGTCGAGGCGGTCGGGGAAGGCAGGAGAATTTACGACAACATCAAAAAGGCGATTCAGTTCCTCCTTTCCTCCAATCTCTCCGAGGTCGTCTCTATCTTCATTTCCACGATGATCGGCTTTACCCTCCTTCGTCCCATGCACCTCTTGTGGATCAACCTCATCACGGACACCATGCCCGCGCTTGCGCTCGGCATGGAGAGCGAGGAGTCTGATCTGATGAAGCGGGCGCCCCGCGACAGCAAAGAGGGAATCTTTGCGGACGGCATGGGCGTGAACATCTTCGTGCACGGCATTTTCATCGCGCTCATTACCCTGCTCTCGTATTTTTGCGGGCATTTCTTCGAGTCGGGCGTCTGGGAATGGACGGCGGAAAGTGCAGACGGCATGACGATGGCGTTCCTCACCATGTCCATGATGGAAATCTTCCACGCCTTCAATATGCGGTCGTTAAAGAAATCCGTCTTTACCGTCAAAAAACAAAACTTCTGGCTTTGGGGAGCGATGCTGTTGTCTCTTCTGTTGACGACGGCAGTCATCTATATTCCCTTCTTAAAAGATGCCTTTTCGTTTACGTCCATCAGCCTCTTTGAATACGGTTTTGCCCTTGCGCTCGCCCTTACGATCATTCCCTTTGTCGAACTGACCAAGTGCATTTCCTTTCTTATTCATAAAAGGAATAAAAAATAATTCTTGACATTTCCCTCCAAAAGAACTATACTTTCTTTGGAGGGATTTTTTTATGGGTACAAAAAGACGAGACGCATTTTTCCGCTTTTGCCGTTGGGGCGCTCTTTGCTTGTTCGGCTTCTTTGTCATTCTTCTGTTGATTGAGTTTTTGCGTGCGCCGCGGCAGATCGGGTCGGATTCCTTCTGGCAACCCGTCGCCGTCGGCTCTTACGCCTTCGGTATTCTTCTCGCCCTTTTCGTCATTCCCGCGGCGTACTTCTTGTATCGCTCTTTTTCCCTTTCCTTTGCAAAGTCGAAATTGCTCTACTACGTCTGAATCGGCGTTTTGACCCTCGTCGTTTTTCTCTTGCAGTTTTATACCGTCGATCGGATTTACCTCTACTTTCAGACGGATGCTATGTGGATGCACATTGCGGCGGGCTCTATCGTTGCGGGAAATCCCGTTGCGCAAAACGTCCTGGACTATCTCGCCATTCATTCGCAAAACGTCTTTCTGACCTTCGTCTTTACCGTCGTCATGCGAATTGCCCTTTTCTTCGGCGTGTCGAACAATTACTTCCCCCTCTTGGTCGGACAGTCCGTCTTTGTGTGTGCGGGACTTATCCTCGCGGGGATTCTCTTTGAAAAGCTCTTAAAGGACAAGCTGATCGCCTTTTTTGCGTGGCTCGTCTTTGCCGTTTACGTCGGGCTCTCCACGACGCTCACCCTTCCCTATACGGACGGCTATTCTCTTCCCTTCATCACGGGAGCGGCGCTTCTCTACGTGATGAAACCCAAGAAGCGGACGATGCGCTATCTTCGGAGCTTCTTTTTGGGCTTTGTGGGCGTAATCGGCTTTCGGATTAAGGCGCAAGCCGCAGTCGTCCTGGTCGCTTGCTTTTTGTGGGATTTCATTGCCTTTGTTCGCGATAAGGACAAGGCGCTCCTCTTTGATTGGCTCGTGATCCTGTTGGGATTGGGAATAGGCAGCGTCATTGCCGACCTTTGCATTCGCTCTATGGGCATGAATCTCTCCTTCCGGGAGCCGTTGACCCTGTTCCATTATTTCTATATGGGGGCAAACGAGGGGACGCTCGGCATGGTCAATCACGAGGATTGGCTGTTTTCCATCACCTATGACGCAAAAGCCGATTTCGTGGAGGGCGTCAAGCGCATTCTGAATATGGGACTCTTTGGCTACATCGACTTCTTGTCCGAGAAGTTCGCGCTCGTCTTTACCATGCCTGATTTCGGATTCGACTCGGCGTGGTATACGACTTATCACCCCGTTCCGCCTTACGACGCCGTCGGTTGGGAAGGGTTCTTTATTAACCTCTTTTACGTCGGCGGGGCGCATCATGCGGAGTACTTCGAATGGATGAAGTCGCTCTGGTCGATCGTTATGCTCCTTCCGCTCTTTTCCCTTCCCGTCCTCTTTCGCAGTCGGCGCAAGGAAGAGCTGTTTTTGATGACGGCGGCGATCGGCATTATTCTCTTCGTCCTGCTGTTCGAGGCGAATTTCCGCTACGTATTCAGCTATGTGTTCGTATTTTTATTCCTCGGCGCAAGGGGATTGGAAGGCGTTGCGGATTTGATTTTTGCGAAAAGGAAGGAAAAAACGCTTGGGAAGCTTGTTACAATCCCTGCTTGACCGATGGGAAGAAGGACAAAAGAAGAGCTTTGAACGAAACCGCACCTGCGAGCTCTGCAATCGCGAGGTCTTCGAGGACGAATATTTCTGCCAAAAGTGCAGAGAAAAGCTCCCGTGGAACGGGGAATACGTCTGCCCCGTCTGCGGGAGAAAGACCTTTCGCGGCGCTGGCATTTGCCTTGAGTGCAAGGGAAGCTTTCCCCTGTATGCGAGGGCGCGTGCGCCCCTTCTCTATCAGGACGACGTGATGGGGCTCATTCATGCCTTCAAACAGGAGGCAAGGTATCTCTCCGTCGCCTTCGGACGGGAGATGATCCGTTATTTGCCTGAATTTCCGCGCGCTTGTTTTTTGGTCTCCGTGCCGATGACGGAAGAAAAACGCAAAAAGAGGGGATTCAACCAAGCCGATCTCCTTGCGACGTACGTCGCGGAGCACTCCGCCCTTCCCTATCGGAGGGAGCTTCTCATTAAGGTAAAGGAAGGGGAGGAGCAAAAGGGGCTTTCCGCACGGCAGAGGGCAAAAAACGTCAGGGGACTCTTTCGGCTCACCGATAAGAGCGCCTGCAAGGGGAAGGGCGTCCTCATCGTCGACGACGTCATGACGACGGGCGCGACGGTGAACGAAATCGCCCGCCTTCTCATCGGCGCGGGAGCGACTTACGTCTACGTCCTGACGGCGGCTTGCACGCCGCTTAAGTTATAAAGCATAAAAAATCGGTTGGCTTTCAAATCTCTTTTTTGTGGGAGACGGCTTGCGCTGCAAGCTCGAAAAGGAGCGTGAAAATGGAACGTAAATTCAAAGGTCGGAGTCTGATTTCCTTTTCCTCCGACTATACCGTCGTCGATATCGAAACGAACATGACGTCGTTAAGGACTTGCGAAATCATCGAAGTTTCGGCTTTGAAAGTCAGGAACGAGGTGATACAGGGCAGTTTTTCTTCTCTGATCAAGCCATCCGAGCCGATTCATTGGTTTATTACCCGTCTGACGGGAATTACGGACGACATGGTGGAAAACGCTCCCGAAAGAAGCGAAGTCTTGCAGAACTTTTATGACTTTATCGGAAAGGATATTCTGATCGGGCACAACGTAAACTTCGACGTCAATTTTTTGTACGACAACTTATGGCTACACAACGGGCTCATTCTCGACAACCCGTTCGTCGATACATTGCGGCTCGCAAGGAAGGCGTTGCCGTTTTTAACAAATCATACGCAAGCGACGATTGCGGAATATTACGGAATTGCAACGGTTGGCGCGCACCGCGCCTTGCGCGATTGCGAGATCTGCAACGCTTGCTATCTGAATTTGAAACGCGAATTACGCAAATGAGATTCGAAATATCGATTGAAATCGGCGCGGGCGTATGCTAACCAGAGCATTCCGAATCCGAAACCTTCTCCGCGGCAGCTTAGGCGAGCTGTTCTAATTTAGAACAGCTCGCCTAGAATACACTTGGGTTCATCGGCAGAAAATTTTTGACGGAATTTTTTCAAAAACCCAATAAAACGGGTTTTACAATCGTTGAAAGGACAAAAGGGCATGGAAGGAAAAGAACTGGATTTACTCATACAAAAGGTTGCCGCAGGCGACAATGCGGCGCTTGAACGCCTCTATCGGGAAACGGCGAGGGGCGTGTATTCCTTTGCCTATTCCTTCCTCTCCAATCATCAGGATACCGAGGACGTATTGCAGTCTTCCTTTCTCCTGATCAAGCAAAAGGCGTATACATACCGCCGGGGCACCAATGCCCGCGCATGGATGCTTCAGATCGTGAAAAATCTCGCCTTGGACGAACTTCGCCGCAGAAAGCGAAGGGGAGAAGTCGAGCTCGACGAGCGTTCGGGCGTCCTTTCGCCGGACGAGGGGTCGTCTGCCCTTGACTATATGATGAGTAAGCTCTCTTCCGAGGAGCGGGAAATCGTCGTTTTGCACGTCTATTGGGGCTACAAACATCGGGAAATCGCTGGGATGCTGCACCTTCCGCCCGGCACGGTCAGCTGGAAGTACAGTGCGGCGATCAAAAAATTAGAGGCGTTTCGGGAGGACGTATGAAGAGCACGGATTTTTTCAAACAACTGAATGAAGAAATAGACGCGCACGTTCCGCCCCTTCCCGATGCGCTCAAAGAGTCCGTTCGGGCAGATGCTCCCGTCAAAGAGCTCTTCAAAGAGGTGCCCGCCAAGAAGGGCTTCCGAAGGAGATGGGTTGCCGCAATCGGCGTTGCGGCGGCGTTTCTTCTCTTCTGTGCGGCGGCATTCGGGGGCTTTGCGTGGTATCTGAATTTGCCGAGCGTCACGCTGATGCAGGTGGACATCAACCCTTCTCTCGTCCTCGTGCTCGATCGGGATTTCAAGGTAGAGGCTGCCGTCAGCAACAACGCGGATGGGGATTTGCTGCTTTCGGACGGGGAATTTGCCGCGGGGCTCGTCGGGCTCTCTTTCGAGCGCGCGGCGGTGCAGGTCACAGAGCGCGCCGCCATGAGCGGATTCATCGACCTCGAAAACGAGGGCTCTTTGGACGACTACAACGAGGTCAACGTCACGCTCACGAGCAACGGTAGAGTTTTGCCTGCCAGGGAGAAGGAGATCCGAGAGGAGCTTACGCAGTATTTCTGCGATCAGGGCGTTTATCTGTACGCCGAAGTGCATACGGTGCGCGATCACTCGATCAAAGAAGAGACCTACAAACAAGAGGAGCAGCTGACCTATCGGCGCCTCGAAAGCCGCGAGGCGCTCGAGGAATATGCCGATCGTGCCGTCTACTCCTATGCGGAAGAGCTCCTTCTCGACGCATTTTACAAATTCGATCTCTTCGAGGAAATCGGCGCGCTCGATCGTGCGATACGCTCCCATCCGGATAACACTTACCGCAGGAGCTGGTGGACGATTTCTTCGGGGCAAACGGGAGAGCTATCGGCGCTCTGCGCGCAGATGAAGGAAAAGCTCACCGTACTGAAGGTCTTTTACGGCGCGGATTTTACCGAACGCACGACCGTTTCGGAGTGGGGATATATGGCGGCAGAGAAGATTTATCGGGTTTCGCTCTCCCTCGTCGATCTGGACGCGCTCCGCGCTCTGCTTCGGGAAGGTTGCAACGGCGAGACCTTCGGCGGGGTTGAAAATATAAGCGTTCGCCTCAATTACTTCGGCTTTGTCTCCAACGACCTCTTTCAAAACGTCGTCACCGAGCTCTTTAACGGTCAGATAACGACGCTTTCGAGGCTCGTGGAAGACGTCTCTTCCCTCCTGCTTACAAGGGCAGAGTCCCTCTATTCCCGCTTCTCCGTCCTTTACCGTGCGCCGCGAAGCGCCATCGGCGAAGAAGCGTATGCGGCTTTCTTGATTCGCATCGGGAAATAAGAAAAAAGTTTAAAATTTTTTCTCTTTTTCCCAATAAAACGGCTTCTTTCTGCGTTGAATAAGTGAAAGAGAAACCGAAAGGAATCTTTTAATCTGATTGCGAGGTAATACACCATGAAAAAAATCAACAAGAAAATTGCTGCGATTTGTCTTTCCGCCTGTGTGGCGGGGATGGCGGCGCTGTCTGCGGGATGCGAACAGGAGGACGGCGCGGTTTCGTACCTTGCAATCGACGTCAACCCTTCGCTCTCCCTTACGCTGGACAGGAACAACAAGGTAATGTCCGTCTTGGCGGAAAACGAGGATGCAAGCGTGCTTCTTTACGAAGAGGAGCTCGAGGGCATGGAGCTGGACGACGCGCTCGATCGCATCGCCTCGCTCTCGGTGGAGCTCGGCTATTTCAACGAGAACAATTGCACGGTCAACGTCACGGTGGCAGGCAAGGCAAATGAAGGAAAACTCATGCGCCGCGTGCGCACGGCGTTTGAGGCGAATGCGAAAGACATAGACGTGGAAGTCGCTTCCGAAGGGACGTTTTCCCTCGAGCGGAAATACACTGCCGCTAAGGCGGAGTACTCGTCCTCTGCGTCCGTGAAGGGGATGGATCTCGCAAAGTTCCGCCTCGTGCTCGACGCGCAGCGCCTCGATCCGACCCTTTCGCTCACCGCCGCGGCGGAGATGAACGAGAGGGAGCTGATCTCCGTGATCGAAGCGGGGGCTGTAACCCTCGAGCCGTATGTGACGGAGCTGTATCAGGTTTCGATGATGGCGGCAGAGCGCGCGTATAACGACGCGAAGGGGCAGCTCCTCGACACCGTATGGCTCGTGCCCTATCTCAATGACGCGATGGCGTCTTTGGTAGGACAGGGAAAGTACGACATCAATTACGGGCTCGTTTACAATCTCTATACGGCTTCCTCCCGCTCGGTGGCGCAGGCAGTCGACGCGATCGAATACGGCAAGCGGCTTGCCGAGCAGACGCCCGTCTCGACGGATACGGTCGATCGCATTGCGAAAGCGCTTTCCATGACGGAGGAGGAGCGCGAGGCGTTTTTCAATGCGGTGAGCGATGAGGACGGAATCGTCACGATTGCCGCTGTCGAGGATTGGCTGAACGTCTACTTCAAGAACCTGACGAAGGAGGAGCGCGAGGCGGCTTTAAAGGCGAAAGAAGAGATCATGCAGGAGATACAAGCCATTGCGAAAAAGTGCGACGAGGAGACCGCGCAGGAATACAAGGTCGCCATTGCAAAGCTAAAGAGCGATCTTACGGCAGGCATTCCGGAGAGTATGCTGACCAAATTGGAAACATACCTGAACGAACTCAAAGAGATCGCCGATCGGTTGCAGACGGCGGTGGAAGAAAAAGAGCCTCTGCCCGCGGCTCACGCGGCGATCGAAACCCTCAATCGCCGCGCGGAGGAAATTCTCGCTACCATGCGGGAGGCGCTGACCGCGGAAGATCTCGCTTCGGTCGAAGAGAACATCAAGTCGTTGGAGGGGAGGTTGGCTTACTTGGAAGATGAGTTCAACTTAACGAAGATGCGCGTGGAGCGGGAAATCAAGCAAAAGCTTGCCGACCTGAAGGAAGCGCGCCGCGGAGGTCAGGAAGCAGAATAATCGAACAAAAAAAGGGGCGGATTGCATGGGCAATCCGCCCCTTCCCTTTTCAGGCTTCCCGGGGGGGCGAACGGTTGACTTTTCTCCGAAAAGGTGGTATGATAGACTTTATAAGGAGGCGCAGAGCGATGGGATATGAACATTCTTGCGGGGCGGTAGTCTATGCAAAGTGCGGGAGAACGACTCGCTACGTCATCATTCGCCAGCGCGACGGGGGATACGGCTTCCCCAAAGGGCACATGGAAGAGGGGGAAACGGAGGAAGAGACCGCCCTTCGGGAAATTAAGGAAGAAGTCGGACTTTCGGTTTCCATCCAAAGGGGATTTATCGCTTGCGACGAATACGTCCTTCCCAAAAGGCAGAACACGAAAAAGCACGTCACTTATTTTTTGGCGGAGTGTGCACATCCGCACATTCGCATTCAAAAGAAAGAACTCATTTCCGCCTCTCTTTTAACCTATGAAGAGGCGATGAAGACGCTTACCTTCGAGAGCTCCAAGCGCATTCTGACCAAAGCCCGCGAATTTTTAAAGCAATAAGAAGTCGCTCTTCCCGACGGGAAGAGCGACAGTTTTCGAGCGTGCCGCTTGAATGAATCGTGAACCGATTAAGTGTAAAGTCGTGTTGCCTTTGCAACACGACTTTAAAAATGCTTTTCTGTTTGTTATTCAATGGCGATATACGTTTCCTTTACCTGCTTGGGCTGATCCTTGGGAACGGTCAAAGACAGGATTCCGCCGTCGTACTTCGCTTTGATGTCGCTCTGCGATACGTTCGTGCCGACGTAGTAGCTTCTTTGGCAGCTCTCCGAGATTTCCCTTCTCAGATAGTGCTTGTTTTCCTCTTCCGTCCTGCTCTTTTCGGCGCTGACGGTCAGATAGCCGTTTTCAAGGGAGATTTTGATCTGATCCTTTTTGAAGCCGGGCATGGCGAGGTCAAGCTCGTAATGCGTTTCGGTTTCCTTGATGTTCGTTCTGACTTCCTTGGTCTCCTCGAAGAACATGGGCTTGAAGAAGTCGTCAAATGCGTCAAAAATGTCGTAGCGGTTGTTTCTGGTCTGTAACGTGTTTTTCATAATATTCTATGCTCCTTAATTTTTATCGATTTTGGGAAGGGACGGTTTGCTTCCGTCTTCCTTTGTTCACTTATAATATCACGCAAAAAGAAGGGTTCGAAACAAAAAAACAAAAAATATAGGTTGGGAATATTTTCTAAAAAACCGTTTTGAAGCTCTGAAAAAGGGGTATTTATTCTATGAAACGTGAAAAAAACGGGCGGATGATTCCGTCCGTTTTTTGTTTGCTTTGACTTATTTTGCCATGGAAATTTTGGCTTTTTCGACGATGTTTTCTGCCGTGAAGCCGAAGGATTTGAAGAGCTTTGCCGCGGGAGCGGAAGCACCGAAGGTGCTCATGGCGATGATCTCGCCCTTGTCGCCCGCATAGCGATACCAGCTGTAAGGGGAAGCGGCTTCGACGCAAACCCTTGCCTTGACGGCGGAGGGAAGGACGCTCTCCTTGTAGTCTGCGGACTGTTTTTCAAACAGCTCGATGCAGGGCATGGAGACGACGCGCGCCTTTTTGCCTTCGCTCTCCAGAATCGCCTTTGCCTGCACGCACTGCTCGACTTCCGAGCCGGATGCGATGAGAAGAACGTCGGGCGTTCCCTCGCAATCTTCGAGGACGTAGCCGCCCTTTAAGGCGATGAGGCCGGAGTTCTCGTACTGAGGAAGGTTCTGCCTTGTCAGGACGAGTGCGGTGGGGGCGTTATCCGTCATCGCGGAGATGTAAGCCGCCGCAGTCTCCTTGCCGTCGGCAGGGCGGAAAACCTTGACGTTGGGAATGGAGCGCAGGGCGATGAGCTGTTCGACGGGCTCATGCGTGGGGCCGTCCTCGCCGACGCCGATGGAATCGTGGGTCAGGATGTAGGTGACGGGGAGATTCATGAGGGCGGAGAGGCGGATCGCGTGCTTGCAGTAGTCGGTGAAGATGAAGAAGGTGGAGCAATATGCCTTCAAACCGCCGTGTACCTGAATGCCGTTGCAGATGGCAGCCATGGCGTGCTCGCGGATACCGAAGTGCAGGTTTTTGCCTGCATAGTTTGCGGGGGAGAAGTCGCCGTACTTGTGTTCCTCCGTATCCTTCATATTGGAGAGGTTGGAGGGAGCAAGGTCAGCCGAGCCGCCGATGAGGTTGGGAACGAGGGCGGCGAGCTTGTTGAGGACGATGTGCGAGGTCATTCTGGTTGCCATGGGCTTCTCGAAGCGGAAGAGATCTTCGTTCGAAGCAAGGTCGGGCATTTCGTTGGAGTAGTACGCCTCGTATTTTCTCGCAAGCTCGGGATAAGCGGCTTTGTATGCTTCGAAGGTCTCCTTCCATGCCGCTTCCGCCTGTTCTCCCTTTTGGGCGATTTCCTTGCAGTGAGCGAGCACCTCGTCGGGTACGACGAACGGCTCTTTGCAGGGCCATCCGAGGTTCTGTTTCAATGCGGCGAGACCCTCTTCTCCCAAGGGAGCACCGTGCACTTTCGCCGTGCCGGCAAGGGGAGAGCCGTAGCCGATCTGCGTCTTGCAGATGATGATGGAGGGCTTTTCCGTCTCCGCTTTTGCCTGTTGAATGGCTTCGACGATGGCGGGAAGGTTGTCGGGGGTGGAGACGAGATCGACGTGCAACACCTGCCAGCCCTGCGCCTCGAAGCGCCCTTGAACGTCGTCGGTAAAGGCGATGTCCGTATTTCCCTCGATGGAAATGTCGTTGTCATCGTAGAAGAGGATGAGCTTGCCGAGCTTGTTCGTCCCTGCAAAGGAGCAAGCCTCGTAGGAAATGCCCTCTTCAAGGCAGCCGTCGCCGCAAAGGGCGTATGTATAGTGGTCGACGACCTTATATTCGGGCGTATTGAAGGTTGCGGCGAGGTGCGCTTCGGCAACCGCCATACCGACGGCATTGGCAATGCCCTGTCCCAAGGGCCCGGTGGTCGTCTCGACGCCGACGGTGTGTCCGTATTCGGGATGTCCGGGGGTCTTCGAGCCTGCCTGACGGAAATTCATCAGATCTTCCCGCGTGAGCCCGTAGCCGAAGAGGTACAACAGGGAGTAAAGGAGCATGGAGCCGTGCCCTGCGGAGAGGACGAAGCGATCCCGATCGTTCCACTTGGGATCTTTAGGGTTGAATTTCAGCGCGTCGGCGTAGATGGTGTAAGCGATGGGGGCAGAGCCGAGGGGAAGTCCGGGATGTCCGGAATTTGCCTTCTGAATTGCTTCTGCGGACAAAACGCGAATGGCGTTGACCGTGGTTTGTTTGACGTTCATGAGTAATCTCCTGATTGATAGTAGTTGTTCTAAGCGAATTGTTCTAATTTATAACAGCTCGCCTAATTTTTCGAGGTTTAAAAAAGCATAGGGACGGAGGAACTCGGAAAGCTCTTTGGAAAGGAGCTTGATTCCGCCGACCGAAGCGCTTTCGAGGTTGATGGGCATAATCGGCTCGTGCAGACTCATGCGAATGAGAATCCAGCCGTCTCCGTGGTATTTGTCGAAATTGACCCGCATTCCTTCGTGATTGTCGGGTGCAATGACGGCATAAGGGGATTTTTCGGCAAAGCGTTCGAAATCTTGGATGACGCCTGCGCCCAGCGCCTTAAAATCGACGCCCTTTTGAAAGGTCAGCCGCACTTCCGCCGCCTCTGCGGGGCAGGGAAGATCGGCAATGAGATCGGTCAGGTTTTTGTGCTCCTTTGCCTGTTTGGCGAGGGAGATGAGAATCCTCGTCACAAGGTAAGCGCCGTCGTCGAGGAAGTAGTTTTCCTTTAAAGCGGCGTGACCGCTCGTTTCGATCGCAAGGGGAGAGTATTCTCCTAAGGCGTTGAGCCGCTTGGATTCGTTGATGACGTTTTTGTACCCTCTTTTAAAGCGCAGGTGCTTGCCGCCCTTTGCCGCGATGAAAGAGGCGAGCCCGTCGCTCGTCACGGAGTCCGTGACAATCGTTCCCTTTTTCTCCTCGAGGAGAATGGCGGAGATGAGGGCGATCAGACGGTTGCGGTTGATTTCCTCTCCGTTTTTGTCCACTGCGCCCGCCCGATCGACGTCGGTATCGAAGATGATGCCGAAATCCGCATGGGCGGCTTTGACCGCTTCGCAGACGGAGCGCATCGCCTCCGCGTTTTCCGGGTTGGGAATGTGGTTGGGAAATCTTCCGTCCGGCTCCAAAAATTGAGAGCCCGTCGTGTCCGCACCGAGGGGTTTTAAGACGAGATCGACGTAAAAACCGCCTGCGCCGTTGCCTGCGTCCACTAAAATGCGCTTGCCCTTTAAGGGTTGTTCCTCGCCCGTCGCCTCGCGGAACTTTTGTACGAGGTCGGAAGCGTACTTTTCGATGTAAGGGCGCTCGATCACGCTTCCCTGTCCCGTCAGGCGCTTGCCTTCGCTTGCGATGGAGAGAATTTCAGCAATGTCCTTGCCCTCCAGGCCCCCTTCTTTGACGAAGAATTTAAGTCCGTTCCTGTGATAGGGCAGGTGGGAGGCGGTCAGCATGACCGAACCGTCGCAGGGAGGAAAGCTCTCATCGTTTAAAAGCATAAACATGGAAGGGGTGGAAGAGAGACCCGTCAAGACGACGTCCGCTCCCGAAGAAGTGATTCCCTCCTCCATGCACGCGACGAGGCGGGGGGCGGAAATGCGGGAGTCGTGGCCAAGAGCGATCGTCAGCTTTCCTTTGCCCGTCTTTTGCGAGAGCCAGACGCAAAACGCCCTTGCAATGGCGGTGACGACCTCGTTCGTGAGGTTGACCTCTTCGCCGAATTCGTTTTCGACGGCGATACCGCGGATGTCCGTCCCGTTTTTAAGGGATAACCAATCCAAAGTGAAAATACCTCCTTTGATCGTGGTAGTTCTTTCATTATACAACAAAAAAATGCTTTATGCAAGGGGTTTTTCAAAAAATAAACGGGAAAAATACGCAATACGGCTTTGATTGATTTTACAAACTGATTTTTTCGTGTTACAATAAAATCAAGAAACAGTTTTTCTGTTTTGATTTCCAACAAAGGGGTTTTACCATGAAACAATTTGCCGTTTCGACGGATTCTACAGCGGATTTATACAGAGATACCATAGAGAAAGAGGGGATCTGGCACGTGCCTTTGACCTTTATGATGGAGAAGGACGGAATCATCGAGGAAAAACTCGACTGCTTTTCCTCCTATGAGGAGTACACGGCGTTTTACGATAAGCTAAGAAAGGGGTATTTGTCGAGGACGGCGATGCTCAATTACGAATCGCACCTCGACCACTTTACAAAAATGGCAAAAGCGGGCGTGGAGGACGCCGTGCACTTCACCATTTCTTCGGGGCTTTCCCCCACGGTCGAAGTGGCAAAGCGCGCTGCGGAAGAGGTGAAAAAGGAGTATCCCGCCTTCCGTCTCTTTGCCGTGGACTCTCTCACCGCCACAGTGGGACAGGGCGCCCTCGTGAGAATCGCCCTTGCATGCAGAGATCAGGGCATGGATGCGGAATCGACCTTTGAAAAGGTGCTTTCCCTTCGCACGAAGATTCAGCACTTCATCGTCGCGGACGATCTCAACTACCTCATGCGGGGAGGACGAGTCTCCAAGACATCCGCCTTCGTGGGCGGTGCGCTTGGCATCAAGCCTATGCTCGCCTTTGACAACGACGGAAAGCTCTTCGTGCTCGAAAAGTGCAGAAAGATGAAGGGTGCGTTCCGTTCCGTTTTGGAAAAGATGGAGCAACTGCCCGTCGATCCCGCCTATGGCGCCGTCTACATCGTTCACAACGACAACGAGCGCGACGCGGAGGAGTTAAAAACGCTGATCGAACGGAAGTTCGGCGTCTCGCCGATCGTCTCGATTATGGGTCCCGTGATCGGATCGCATGTCGGTCCGAATGCGGTGTCCTGCTGTTATCTTTCCACAAAGGAGAGAAACGCCTTTTAAAACGGGAGCAATCCCCGCATAGCATTTGCTCGTTTTCAGGTGCGCTTGGCGCTCAATCAGGAAGAAGGTCGGAAACCTCACAGCCCCCGCTACTGTCACGGTCAAGGTGCGATTCCACTTGCAAAGGGGAAGGAACGCTCCGTTTGAGACCTCGAGTCAGGAGACTGGCCGAAAACGATAACCTTGCCCTGTCTCGGGTCGGAGAAAGGAGAGGAGCAGCGAAAAAAGGATAAACTGCGTTTACCCTTTCTTTTCGTCGCGCTCTTTCCGCTCCTACCGGAAGGGCGCGATTGTTTTTTCGATTCAAACGCAAGTTTGAAAATAAATGTTCTGTTTCTCCCGAAAAGGGAAAATACGTAGGAGGTATTTTATGAAACGAATGAGAGGACGTTTGGCTGTTTTGCTCAGCCTCGTCACGCTTGCGGCATGCACGACGTTTGCAGGTTGCAACACGGTTCCCGCGACCACCGCGCCCCAAACCACGGAGAGTGCGGTCAAGACCGTTCTCGGAACGACCCTCGATGAAAGCACGCCTTCCATCGTCGCGATCACCGCGACAAAGACGGTGGAGGGGAAGTCGCTTTTTGACGCCATGCGCGCATGGCAAGCGGAAAAGGAGTTGGATTTTACCTATTCCGATTCCGAATTCGGACCCTATCTTCTTTCCGTCAACGGCAAGACGCCCGACGCGGAAAAAAATGAGTTTTGGGCGATTTACACGTCGCTTACGACCTATCAGGGGGTTTCTTATTCTTCGACGGAATACGGCTCTTACGATTTCGGCGGAACGCTCATCGGCTCCGCTTCGTACGGCGTTTCGGGTCTTCCCCTGGTCGAAGGCTGCGTTTACGTCCTGACGATCGGCACCTATTGAGATGACGGCGAGAAAATTGACCGCATGCGCCCTGATGACGGCGCTCTTAATCGCAGTACAGGTCGCGCTCGGGTTTGCGGCGGGGGTGGAGCTTGTCACGGTGCTATTCCTCGTCTTTTGCGATACCTTCGGCGCGCGGTGCGGGTCGATCGTCGCCGTCTCCTTTTCCCTTCTTCGGTGCATTCTCTGGGGATTTTATCCGAACGTCGTATGCCTGTACCTCATTTATTTTACGCTGTTTGCCCTTCTCTTCGGAACTTTGGGTAAGAGAAAGAAACCCGTCGCCGTCTGGGTTTGTCCGCTTCTTCTTGGAATTTTACTCTTCGCGACGGGATACTTTGCGTTAAACGGCGTTCCCGTCTCCATTCTCTATCGCAAAAAGCTTGCGATCATGCTCTGGATTCTCTTCGGAATTTTGCTTGCCCTTCTCCTTTTTTATTTCGTTCTGATTTGGTTAAAAAGGGGAAAGGAGGGGAGGGAGGTCGCTTCGCTCACGGCGCTCGCCGCGATGTGCACTGTCTTTTTTACTCTCCTCGACGACGTGATTTCTCCTCTCATCAACGGATATACCTTCGAAGCGGCAATTGCGTACTTTTACGGCGGGTTTCTTTCCATGATTCCGCAGACCATTTGTACGATTCTCTCCGTCGGCATTCTCTTTGTGCCGCTGCGGAAAATTTTCGATTTTGCGGCAAAAAAGCGTTAAACGGTTGCTTCGTTCCCGAAAGTGTGTTATAATGAGACCCGAACAAAGAATAAAGTGGAGTATGCTATGGCAAAAGACAATCAGTTTGTAGAGCAAATTGCCGACATCGACGCCGATTTCCCCCGCTGGTATACCGACGTCGTCATTAAGACGAAGCTCGTCGATTACGGGCCTGTCAAGGGAACGATGGTCATTCGCCCTTACGGCTATGCGATTTGGGAAAACATTCAAAAGGAGCTGGATGCGCGCTTTAAGGCGACGGGACACGAGAACGCCTATTTCCCCCTGCTCATTCCCATGAGCTTTATGACGAAGGAGGCGGAACACGTCGAAGGGTTTGCGCCCGAAGTTGCGGTCGTCACCCATGCGGGCGGCGAACAGCTTGCAGAGCCCCTCTGCATTCGCCCTACCTCCGAGACGATCATCGGAAACATGTATTCCAAGTGGATTCAGTCCTATCGCGATCTTCCCGTCAAGATGAATCAGTGGGCAAACGTCATGCGTTGGGAAAAGACGACCCGTCCTTTCCTTCGGACTTCGGAGTTCTTGTGGCAGGAGGGACACACCGTTCACGCCACGGAAGAAGAGGCGGAAGAGGAGACGCAGAAGATGCTCGCCGTTTATAAGGAGTTCGCCGAAACTTGCCTTGCCATTCCCGTCATCACGGGCAAAAAGACGGAAAAGGAAAAGTTTGCGGGTGCGGTCGCGACGTACGGCATGGAAGCCATGATGCACGACGGAAAGAGCTTGCAGGCGGGCACTTCGCATTATCTCGGTCAGAATTTCTCCAAGGCGTTCGACATTCAGTTTTTAGATAAGGACGGCACGCACAAATACGGCTATACGACTTCCTGGGGCGTCTCCACGCGGCTCATCGGCGCGGTCATCATGACGCACGGCGACAAGCGCGGCTTGGTGCTTCCCCCCGTCGTTGCGCCCACGCAGGTCGTCATCGTCCCCATCGCGGCGAAGAAGCCCGGCGTCGTCGAGGCTTGCAGAGCGCTCAAAGAAAAGCTCTCCTTAGCGGGCGTCCGCGTCCTTTTGGACGAGACGGACAACAGCCCCGGCTGGAAGTTCAACGAGTGGGAGATGAAGGGCGTTCCCGTCCGCATCGAGCTTGGGCCCAGAGACCTGGAAGCGGGAAAGTTCCTCGCCTTCCGAAGGGACGAATGCACGAAGGAAGAAATGCCCATCGAAGGGTGCGTCGAGGCGATCAAAGCCTTACTTTCGAACGTGCAGAGCAATTTGCTTGAGAAGGCAAGGGAGCGCACGAATCGTCGCATCGTCTATGCAAACAGCGTCGAAGAGCTGTTGGACGGCGTGGAGCGCCAGAACTTCGTCAAGGCAGGTTGGTGCGGTTGCCGTGCCTGCGAAGACGTCATCAAGGAAAGAACCGCCGCTTCCGCCCGCGTCTATGCGGAAGGCGAGACGGCGGAGAAGTGTATCGTCTGCGGCAAGGACGCAAAGCACGTCGTGATCTTTGCGCGGGCGTATTGATTCGGAGAACAGATGAAAGCAGTCAAAATGAACGTCGAGCTTCAGCGTCAGCTGGAAGAGGCGGAGAAGGAAATCGAACAGAAGAAAGCGGAAGCGGCGCAGCAGGCAAAAGCCGAAAAAGAAAAAACCGTGAAAGCGCAAAAAGAAGAAAAACAAAAGCCCGCGCCCGCGGAAATCATCGTGGAGCAGGGGAAATCCTTCCTTGCCCTTTACGGGAAATATCTCGCCACGGCGCTCGCCGCCATGGTGATCGCCCTCATCGGCTCGTACTTTGCGATCGGAGCGGGCGTCTCCATGATCGCAGGGGTGGGCGGCGTGGATCCGTCTGCCCTGGAAATCTTGGTCGGGGTGCTCTTTGTCATCCTCGGCATGTGCGCGCCCGTCGCCTTTGACGGCGTCGCCTTTGTTCTGACGACGGACGAAAAGGCAAACAAGCTTCTCATGGTCATTCCCATGGGCATCGGGTTTATCCTTACCGTAATTTTTCTCTTTATCGTATAAGAAATCAGACGGCGGAGCATGGTTTGCTCCGCCGTCGTTGTTTTATAAAATGTTTTGCTCCGCCGTTTTTTTAGAGCGCGGAAACACGCTTAAAGTGTGTTTCCATGCTCTTATTATAAGATGTTTTGCAGTAAGAATTGATAGGAAGCGGGAATGGTTTCGCACAAATTCAAAAGCACCTCGACCTTGGGGAGAACTTCCTTCAAGTTCCCCTCGTGCAGATACCCCCTTGCTTCGCTGAGCCATGCGTCGATGGAGGAAATGGAAGTGTGGGGAATGAGAATGTGCAGCGTCTTTTTCTTTTCCTCCCAGACCGCTTGCACCGCCTTTTCATCGTCTTCGGTGGCGATGCCGAGCTCCGTCTTTTCGTAGAGGATTTCGAGCACTTCTTCAAATTCCTCGAATTGGTGGTCAAGGTATGCGGTTTCGAAGAACGCCGCGCCGAGAATGAGAAGCAGGGAGATTAAAATCGAGAGAAAGTTTTTCACCAGCTCGCCCCCTCGGGAAGTTCGATGCGGAAGGTCTCGAATTTCTTTCCCTTTTCCTGTAAATAGTTGTTCCCTTCGCCGTCAATCGTCCACACGTACACGTTCTTGCGCTGAATGCCCCGCTTTTTTAGAATATCGACGAAAAAGGAGACGGGTAGCTTGGTCAGAGCGATGTTTTTGTGCTCGAAAGAGCCGTCGCTGACGATGAGCACGGAGAGGGACTTCCCCTGATATTCGTCGTTGGGCAGGACGGAAAATTGCCCGGTCGATTCGTAAATGCCGTAATGCACCGCTTCCAGCGAGAAATAGCCCGCCGAACGAAGGCTCTCCAAGAGGTCGGAGGCGTCCATGTTGTTCTGCTTGAGCTTTTGAATATCCACGCCGTCCTTGGTTAAAACGAGGCTGGGCTCTCCGCTCAGAATCGCCTTGGCGGGATTGCATTTTAAATCGAGCAGGCAGATGAGCTGGTGCAAAAAGAAAATGGTGATGATGGCGATGATTCCGTAGAGGAGCGGAATGGTCGTGTCCGCCATGGGAATGCACGCAAGGTCGGCGATGATGAGGGTGATGACGAGCTCGAAGGGCTGCATTTCACCGATTTGCCTTTTTCCCATGAGGCGCATAATGATCATGAGTGTGATGAAAATCAACAGTGTGCGAATGACGATAAGTCCCATGCGTTCAGTATGCGAAATTTTTCGCCCGCTTATGTGCGGCTTTGCCATTGGGGGCAAGAAAAAAAGGGCAAGCGCCCACGTCCTTTGAAGACGGAACAAAAAAACAGGGGCTTGTCGTGGCGCAGTCTTGCCCAAACGATTGCCAAAGGTCGGAAAAAGTGCTATCATAAGGGCATGACTTACGAAGAAGTGACGCTTCGGCTCGACGCGCTCTCCAAAAAGGGGAGCGTATACGGCACCGAACGGGTCGAACGGCTGTTAAAAAAAATCGGCTCGCCCGATCAAAAACTGCACATCGTCCACGTCGCGGGGACGAACGGCAAGGGGAGCACGGCGACCATGCTTTCTTCGATCCTGCAAGAGGCGGGGTATCGGACGGGGCTCTTCACTTCCCCCGCGGTCTTTGACCGAAGGGAGTGCTACCTCGTCAACGGAAGCGTCGTTGACAAGGCGCGCATTGCCGATTGTTTTTCGCGGGTGCTCGCGCTTGCCGAGGACACCACGGCGTTCGAGACGGAGTTTTGCTGCGCCCTTTCCCTGTTTGCGGAGGAGGGGTGCGACTATGCGATCGTCGAGTGCGGTTGCGGCGGAAGCTCAGACGCGACCAACGCGATGTCGAACAAGGAGCTTGCGGTCATCACTTCGATTTCCCTCGACCATACGGCGTTGCTTGGCAAAACGATAGAGGAAATTGCCCGCCAAAAGGTGGGAATCGTGAAAAACTGCCCTCTCGTCACGGGGAAACAGCCCCCTTCCGTCCAAGAGGTGTTTGCCCCTTACCACCCCGTCTATGCGGAGGAATACGAGGGAAAGCTCTCCTTAAGGGGAGACTTTCAGCGCTACAACGCGGGGATTGCCTGCAAAGCGGCGAAGCTTCTCGGCATCGGGGAAGAGGTGATTCAAAGGGGATTGCAAAAGGCGTTTTTGCGGGGGCGGTTCGAGCATTTGCAGACGCCTTCGGGGACGGTTATTTTGGACGGCGCGCACAACGAAGACGCGGCGAAAAAGCTCTGTTCCGCCTTAAAAAGCGAAGGCGTGAAAGAAGCGACGTTTTTTGTCGGAATGTTCGCCGATAAGGCGGTGGATCAGGTGCTTTCCGTTCTCCTGCCCCTCGCCAAAAAGGTCGTCGTGTTGCAGGCGCCCCTTCCGCGGGGCATGAAGGCGGAAGAACTTGCCAAAAAGGCGAAATCGTACTGCGACGAGGTGATCCTCGGAACGGATGAAATCATAGAAAAAACATTAAGTGAAGCGGGCACGAAAGTGGTCTGCGGTTCATTTTCGATTTTATCGGAAATGCGGAGGTGGATTGATGGACAAACAAAGAGCAGAGCGGGCAATCCGTGAACTTTTGGAGGCGCTCGGCGAAGATCCCGAGCGCGAGGGATTGCGCGAGACGCCCGATCGGGTTGCGAGAATGTACGAAGAACTCCTTTCGGGCTATGAGGACGATGCGAAAAAGCACCTGTCCAAGACGTTTTCGGTGCAGTCGGGCGAAGCGGTGGCGGTCAAGGAGATTTCCTTTTCCTCCCTGTGCGAGCATCATCTGATGCCCTTTTTCGGGATCGTCTCGATCGCCTATCTGCCCGGCGAGCGGGTCGTGGGACTCTCCAAGCTCGCGCGGGCTGTCGAGGTCTATGCGCGAAGACTTCAGGTACAGGAGCGCATGACGAGACAGATCGCGGACGCCGTCTTTGAGAGTCTCGGCGCAAAGGGCGTCCTCGTATTTTGCAGGGCGGAGCACACCTGCATGACCTGTCGGGGGGTCAGAAAGCCCGGCTCGAAGACGGAGACGTACGCCTATCGGGGCGAAATGACCGAAGAGGAAAGAAGGCGGCTCTGGGAGCTAGTCACATGAAAATCGGAAATCGTACCTTTGACGGCGGCACGCACGTCATGGGCATTTTGAATCTGACGCCCGACTCCTTTTACGCGGGCAGCCGCGTCAGCGAAAGGGATATTCTCTTAAAGGCGGAGCGCATGATCGAAGAGGGGGCGGAACTTCTCGACGTCGGCGCACAGTCCACAAGACCGGGGCATATCCCCGTCTCTCCCGAAGAGGAGATTTCCCGCCTTGCCCCGATCAGACAGCTTCGATCTCATTTTGAGATACCCATTTCCGTGGACACCTACTTTTCTTCGGTGGCGGAGTTCGCCCTTTCGGAAGGGGCAGACCTTATCAACGACGTTTGGGGACTCCAATACGATGAGAAGATGGCGGAGACGATCGCAAGGCATCGGGCGGCGGTCTGCATCATGCACAACCAAAACGGGACGGAATATTCGGACTTTTGGGGAGACATCGAGGCGTTTTTGCAAAAGAGCCTCGTTATCGCAAAGAGGGCGGGGATTTCCCCCGACCGCATTTGCCTGGACGGGGGAATCGGCTTCGGAAAGACCAGAGAGCAGAACTTCGAGCTTTTGAACGGCTATGAAAAGCTCTCTTCTTTGGGGTATCCTCTCCTTCTCGGCGTGTCGAGAAAATCCATGTTCGGAGGGAACGTTGAAGACCGCCTTGCGCCTACGTTAAAGGCGACGGAGCTTGCGACGCGGAAGGGAATCCTCTTCGTGCGGGTGCACGACGTCAAGGAGAATAAGGAGGCGATTGCACGTGCAAATCGAAATTAAACGGCTGAAAATTTTTGCCTGCCACGGCTGTCACGCGGAGGAAAAGGTCAATCCACAGCCCTTCGTCTTTTCCATCCAAATGGAGACGGACGGGGCAAAGGCGGACGAAATTCAAAGCACCGTCAGCTACAGCGACGTGATGAAGTTTACGCTCGCATACACGAAGGAGCACTGTTTCAACCTCATCGAAACGCTGTCCGATTCCCTCGCACGGGAAATTTTGAAAAACTTTCCCCTCGTGAAAGAGGTCACGGTGCGCGTGGAAAAGCCCGAAGCCCCCGTCCCCCTCGACTTCGAGACGGTTGCGGTTACGGCTAAGAGAAAGTGGAACACCGCGTATATCGCCTTCGGGAGCAACTTGGGAGAGCGAAGGGAAATTCTGGACGGAGCGATGCAAGCGCTCTCCTGCGGAGAAATCCGCGTCGAAAAAATCTCCTCGTATTTGGAGACCGAGCCTTACGGCGGCGTCGCCACCCTTCCCTTTTTAAACGGAGCTGCCAAGCTCTCCACCTTCTTGTCCCCCGAAGAGCTGCTGGACGCCTTGCAGTCCATTGAAAAGAAGTTCGGCAGAACGCGGGAAGTGCATTGGGGCAACCGAACGCTCGACTTAGATCTTCTCCTCTATGAAGATTATGTTTTGGAGACGGAAAGGCTGACCGTCCCGCATGGGGAAATGGCAAAGAGGCGCTTCGTCTTAGAGCCGCTGTGCGAGATCGCGCCCTGCGCCTATCATCCGACGGAGAGAAAGACGGCGAAGGAATTATTGCAATTCATCAGATAAGGGGAATTCGTATGATAAGAGTGGCTTTGGTAGACGATGAACAGGAGATTTTTTCTTCCTATCGGACGCTGTTCGAACGGTTCGCAAAAGAAGAAGGTTGGAATGAAGAATTCAAGCTGACCTTCTTTTCGGACGGACTCGAGCTTGTCGAATCGTACAAGCAAGGGTATGACCTCATCTTGATGGACATCGATATGAAGAAGCTCAACGGGCTGGAGACTGCAAGAGCGCTGCGCAAGATGGACGAAAACGTTCTTTTGATTTTTGTGACCCGCTTCTCGCAATATGCAATTAACGGCTATCAGTATGAGGCGTTCGATTTCGTTTTAAAGCCCTTGGACTATGCGACTTTCAAACTCAAGATGAAACGCATTGTAAAGGTGCTTTCCAGAAATTCCGGGAGAACGATCTTCCTTCGCAGCGAAGGGGGAAACGTCGTTCTTTCCTGTAAAACAATCACATACATCGAGGTGATCAAGCACGAGCTCATCTATCATACGACGGATAAGACGTACCGCGTTTACGGCACGCTTGTCGATGCGAAAAAAGAGCTTGCGGATAGTCATTTTATCCTTTGTCACAGAAGTTATCTCGTGAATGCCGCCTATGTCTCCAAAATACAGGGAATGGACATCATCGTAAACGGCGAGAAGTTGCCGATAAGTCGAAACTATAAAAGAGAAGTCACGGAATATATGGCAAATTTCTTTGCGGGAGACGTATGATATGCCTGTCTTTTTGCGTGAATTGATTCAAAGTACTTCTTTTTCCGTACAGATGACCGTAGCGCTGTTTCTCGCTTTTTCGGGAAAGAAGTTAAGGCAGAGAGGTTGGCTTCCCCTTCTCTTTTGTATCGCGGAAGCGATTTTGATTCCATTTTTATGGGATCGCTTTTTCGGATTGGAATTTCAGCTGCTCACGGCTTTCCGCTATCTTGCCGTATTTCTGTTCTTGGAGATCGGAATGTTTTACGCTTTTGATTGTTCCCTTCTCGAAGTCGTCTTTTTCAGCATCGCGGCATATACGATGCAGCACTTGTCCACGAGTTGTTCCTGGCTGATCGCGTTGGGTTTTTTCTCCTCTTTTGTCACCGGCGATTTTTTGCGTATTCAGATTTTTAACGATCTGTCCTGCGTGGCGATCTATACGATTTCATATTTTACCGTTTTAAGGCGGATCAAGACGCGCAAGGTCAATCTCGAGGCACTGCGCCTCATCATTCCCTCCGCGATCATTTTGCTGACATCGGTCATTTTGAATCTTCTTTTGTTGCGGCTGCGGTACGAATATCCGGTCGTGGAGATTTATCACATCGCGCTTTGTATCCTTGCGCTCTTTTTGCAGGCGAGCTTGTTTCACAACAGCCAACTCGTCGAGGAAAAGGAGTACATCAACTATATGCTTCAGATGAGCGGGATGCACAGCGAGCTTTCCAAGGCGAGCATCAACGCAATCAACGCGAAGTGCCACGATATGAAAAAACAACTCGAGACGATCAAGAAACTCACGTCTACGGACGAACTCAACGAGTATAAAACGGAGATCGAACGGTCTATCGCAGATTACGAGGTTGTCGCCAATACGGGGAACGAGGCAATCAATGTTGCGATTACCGAACGAAGCCTTCTCTGTCAGAGGAAAGGCATCAAGTTTACCTATGTGGTAGACGGGACGCTCCTTTCGTTCATGAACTCGCCCGATCTCTATTCCCTGTTCGGGAATGCGCTCGACAATGCGATTGAAGCCGTTTTAGAGTTGGAAGAGGACAGGCGCGTCATTACGCTCAATGTCAGAAGGGAGAAGGATATGCTCTGCATCCGGACGGAGAATTACTTTAAAGGAAAGATTGAACTCAAAGACGGACTTCCCAAAACGATCAAGCAAGATCATACGCAACACGGATTCGGACTCAAGAGCATCAAGATGATTGTGGAAAAGTACGGCGGTTCCGCAACGGTGTTGGTCGAAGACGATGTTTTTATTCTGAATCTTCTTTTTACAAGCAAATGAGGCTTACCGCCCGCACATAACGTGCGGGCGGTTTCCTTTTGTGCAAAAAAAACGTCCTTTCGTTCGGTTTTCCATTTACAAAAAGAAAATCCGTGATAAAATCAAGGCGAAATCCGAAGGTGCTTCGGATTTAATTTTTATCAATTTTTGGAGGAATTCTTATGAAAAAAACGACGAAAACGATGGCAACGGTAATGGGAATGGCGCTTGTGGGAACGCTGGCGCTGGGTATGACGGGTTGCGACAGAAGAGTCAGCGCGACCGCAAAGAAGACGTATAGCGAGGAGTACGTTTCTCAAAATATGTCAAAGTTTGAGGGCGGAGCTTCCATGTTCCTGACGATGGCAAAGGCTTATTCCGAAAATACCCTTACGCTCAAAGAGGACGGTACTTACGAATACGTTAAAGATTTGCAGGGCCCCGCGCTTTCTCTTTCGCTTGTCGTTACCTATACGGGTACGTACAAGAACGGCACGACCGAATACAACGGTTCGACGGATAACTCGTACATTCTCACGAAACCTACGGAAGCAAATTTCGTATTCGTTCCCGGCATGACCTGTATGGCGGGTTGGGGAGACGGCGTCGTTCACGGCGTGGATACGATGATGGAGGCGGGTAAAAAGGAGTACACGGGCGGATTGGAAGATAAGCTCTGGATCGGTGCGCCCGCGGATGAGTACACACCCGTCGAGTTTTTTCTCGGCGAAACATTGCTGATGAATCCCACGGAAGGATTGACGGAGGAAGAGATCTTCGTTGAAGTCGCGTTGGATGGCGATACCATCGTCTATCTCAACGCCAATTCTACCGTCGGCTGATCGGAGAAGGGGGAGTTATGGCAAAGAAAGTCAATAAAAAGAAACACGTGATCAAGTGGGCTTCCATTATGGCTGCCATTGCGGCGGTGATCATTGCCGTCAACGTGATCGCAACCTCGCCTATGCTCTACGGTATCATTACCATGGCACTGGGCGGAGCGAGATTTGAGATAGTCGGCGGCAGCGGAAACGGCGAGTATTACGCGAGCACTGCAAAGACGCAGGAGGAAGCCATTCAAAATACCGAGGCGACGATTATCCCCGAAGCAGTCACGGAGGGAATCGTGCTCCTCAACAACGACGATCATCTTTTACCCCTGAGCGCGACTGCCGCAAAAAAGGCGAGGGTCAGCCTGTTTGGTTACGATAGCGTCGACGTGGTCGTCGGGGGTACGGGGTCGGGACAGTCCTTTAACCGTTCGGATCTGAAGATCGCGCTGGAGGAGGATCACTTCGAGGTCAACGAGCAGGTCTGGAACGCGAGTAAGAGCAATCAGGACAAAGCAAAGCGAGGATCGGTCGACGTCATTCAAAACACTTCCGATTTTACGATCAAGGAAATTCCCTCTTCCGCGTACGCTTCGACGGAAAGCACTTATGCGAGTTACGATACGGCAATTTATATGATCGGACGCATGGGCGGAGAGGCATTCGATCTTCCCGCCGATATGGCAAAATGGGGCGGAGAGGCCGGCAGACATTACCTGGAAATGACGGCAGGGGAAGAGGAACTGCTTTCCTATCTTTGCGAAAAGTTCAACCGCGTGGTCGTTATCGTCAATACGGCGGGAAATCCCTTTGAGACTGACCGTATTTACCGAATATTAAACGAAGCAAAAAAGGAAAACGCCTCCTTCCGTTATGCAACTCTGTTTTCCGCAGGATTCGGTTCTACGGGCGTCAACGGCGTGGGTGAAGTATTGAACGGAACGGTTTCTCCTTCAGGGAGAATGACCGATACGTGGGTCAACGATATTACCTCCGATCCTACTTACGTCAATGCGGGAGATTTTCGCTACGCGGATCTCGGAAACGTCGCTTACGTCGAATATGAAGAGGGAATCTACGTCGGATACCGCTATTACGAGACGATGGATGCAGTCAAAAACGACGGCGGTAAATGGTATAATCAGGCGGTCGCATATCCCTTCGGTTACGGACTTTCGTACACCTCGTTTTCTCAAACGATGAGCGAGGTCAGCGTCAAGGATGACGTGATCGAATTCGACGTCACCGTCAAAAACACGGGCAAACTCGCCGGAAAAGAAGTCGTACAGATTTATCAGACGGCTCCGTATACCGCAGGCGGCATTGAAAAATCGGCGAAAGCCCTGATTGATTTTGCAAAGACGAAAGAACTCAAAGCGGGCGAAGAGGAAAAGGTGCACTTCTCCTTCCATAAAGAAGCGCTTGCCTCTTATGATCATAAGGTCGAAAAGGCTTATGTCATCGATGGCGGAGAGTATACGCTGATTGCGGGGAAAAACGCGCACGAGGCGTACGATTCCAAAACGGTAACGCTGGAAAGAACGGTCTTTTCGGGCGACAAGAAACGCCCTTCCGATCTGATTGCGGCAACCAACCGGTTGGAGGACATGACGGAGTACATGGACAACGCCACGACGCAGCTTACTCGGGCGGACGGTTTTGCGGGCGGCGTGTCTGCTCCCGAGAAAAATGCAAAATTGCCCGTCTATTCTTCAAAGTATCTTACCAAATCCCTTTCCGAGACGCTCACTTCTACCGATCCCGCGATCGACTATACCTACGACGGATCGATTTATCAGGGAAGCAAGCCGACCACGGGCGCGGACAACGGCATTGAACTCATTCAGCTTCGCGGGCTTTCGTATGACGATCCGCTCTGGGATCCCCTTCTCGACGAGATCACCGAAAAGGAGATGACTGCCATAATCGGTACGGGAGGATACAGAACGATGGCAATCAAGTCCATCAATAAGCCTGCAACGAAGGATCCCGACGGGCCTGCCGGATTCTCCTCTTTTATGGACGCCTCTATCAAGGGTTCTTCTATCCCCGCAGCAACGTTGATTGCATGTACGTGGAACAAAGAGCTTGCGCAAAAGCTCGGTGAGGCAATCGGCGAAGAGGGACTTTTGGGAGGATACAGCGGTTGGTATGCGCCTGCGACGAATATGCACCGATATCCTCTTTCGGGAAGACACTTCGAGTATTATTCCGAAGATCCCGTGCTTGCAGGACATATGACGACTTACGTCGTGCAGGGAGCGGCGGAAAAGGGAGTCTATTCCTACATCAAACACTTTGCGTTGAACGAACAGGAAACCAACAGAAAGACCAACAACAACGTTGCAACTTGGGCAAACGAGCAGGCAGTCCGCGAAATCTATTTAAAGCCGTTCGAGATGTGCGTCAAAAACGCCAAAGTCGAGATCAGATACAATGCCGAGGTGGTCGACGAGAATGGAAATAAGACGTATGAAGCTTCTACGAAGGAAATGAATGCCTGTACCGCAGTTATGAGTTCTTACAACCGCATCGGTGCGATCTGGGCAGGCGGGCGGTATAGCGTTATGACCACCATGCTGCGCCACGAGTGGGGCTTCAACGGAATGGTCGTCACCGACTACTTTACGACCGCCGCTCAGAATATGACGCAGATGCTCCGCACGGGCAACGATCTTGCGCTTACGACGATTTCATCTGCCGTTCCCCTGAAGACGGCGGAAGACGTCATCGTAGCGCGCAGAGCCGTGAAGAATATTCTCTACACCGTTGTCAATTCGAATGCGATGAACGGCTATTCTTACGGCGTATATCAGGTCGAATTGATGCCCGTTTGGGAAATCGTCATGATTTCCGTCAGCGCGGTTCTCGGACTCTGTTGGATCGCATGGGGTACGATTCTTATCCTCGACGGAACGGGTAAAACGCATTTTGTTTACGAATTTGAGGAAGAATCCGAAGAATAAAAGCAGTTTGACATATTTCGATGAAAAGGACATATCAATAGATATGTTCTTTTCTTTTTTATGGGCGTTTTTACAAAAATGCTTTTTCTTTACGGGGGCAATCGAAAAGGGGAGCTATCCCCGTCCCCTCACCAAGGAAGAGGAGCAAAAATACCTCGATTTGATGGAGCAGGGAGATCCCGAAGCGCGGGATATTCTCATTCGCCACAACATGAGGCTCGTCGCGCACATTGCAAAAAAATATACGGGCTCTGCCGAGACGGACGATCTCATCTCCGTGGGATCGATCGGGCTCATCAAGGCGATCGGCACGTACAGTCGGGGGAAGGGAACGACCCTCTCCACCTATACGGCGCGCTGCATCGAGAACGAAATTTTAATGCTGCTGCGCTCGAATAAAAAGCACAAAAACACCCTTTCGCTCACCGATCCCGTCGGGGAGGATAAGGAGGGGAACGAGCTGACGCTCATGGAGCTTCTCTCCGAAAAGGAGGAGAGCGTCTTTGACAGCGTGGAAAAGTCCATTTTGCGCGATCGGCTCGATCGGCTCATGAAAAAGACGCTCACCGAACGGGAGTACACCGTCCTTTGCCTCCGCTACGGATTTTCCTCTCCCCCGCTCCCGCAGCGGGAAGTGGCGGCAAAGCTGAATATTTCCCGATCGTACATATCGCGGATTGAAAAGAGGGCGGTGCAGAAGCTGAAAGAGAGTTTAAAGCAGGCAAATTTCACGCCCGACTAAATTTCTCCAGAAAACGATTGCTTTTTTTCGAAAGTGTGATATAATCGAAGGGAACAAATCGGAAAGAGGATGCAATGCGCTGTTGTCACTGTAAAAAGAGAGAGGGAATTTACGAAATTTCGGACTTCGTCGGGGAGCAGGCGCTCGTCATGGTCTGCGACGAGTGCCTTGATTACGTGCTCGTCGGGCTCGAAAGCTGTCCCACCTGCGGCTATCGGAAGGAGGATTACGAGCGGACGGGGCTGATGGGCTGTGCCGATTGCTACCGCGCCTTTCTTCCCCTCACCATGCGGGAGACCCTTCGCTTGCAGGAAAAGACGGAGCACAAGGGCAAAAAGCCGGAAGAGGGCAACTTCGACCTCGTGGAGGAGCGAAGCCTCTTAAAAGAACGCATCGAGGAGTGCATCCGCCTGCGGAAATTTGCCAAAGCGCACGAGCTTTCCAAGCGGCTCGACGAAATCAACCGCCTCATCGGCGACAAGGAGGATGAATGATGGAACTGTCCGAAACGGTCGTCCTCTCCACGCGGGTGCGCCTTGCGCGGAACTTTGCCGCCTATCCCTTTCCTCATCGCCTTTTCGACGAAGCCGTCGCCCGCACCGTCATCCGCACCGTCTACGATGCGCTCAGCGGCCTGGACGACTTTACCCTTTACCGCCTTGCCGAGACGGACGACGAGACAATCAAGCGCCTTCTTGAGAACAACCTCATTTCTCCCGCCCTCCTTTCGCATAAGAGCATTGCCGCCGCCATCGTGAACGCCGAAGAGACGGTGAGCGTCATGGTCAACGAGGAAGATCACTTAAGAGAGCAGTGCATTTTGCCCGGCTCGAACGTCTGGGGGTGTTACGAGCTCTTGTCCGGCATCGACGACGAAATTTCCAAGTCCGCCGTCCTTGCCTACGACGAGCACTTCGGCTATCTGACCGCCTGTCCCACCAACATCGGCACGGGGCTGAGATGCTCGCTCATGCTCTTTCTCCCCGCCCTCACCAAAAACGGGCTCATTCCCTCGCTGAAGGAAAAGATGTCCCGACTTGGCATGGTGCTGCGGGGGGCGCACGGCGAGGGATCGGAGGCGAGCGGCTTTTTGTATCAGCTCTCCATCGAAGTGACGCTCGGCGTCTCGGAGATGAAAATTCTCTCCGAGGTCAACAACGTCGCGCTCAAAATCATACAGTTCGAAGGGGAAGAGCGGCAAAATCTCTTCGCCGCGGATTCCCTCTCCCTGCAAGATTCCGCTCTTCGCGCCTTCGGCATTCTCACCCATTGCGTGCTCCTTTCCTACGAGGAGATGATCTCCCTCATGGCGGACTTAAAGCTCGGCGTCGCCCTCGGCATCGTCAAGGGGGACGTCCCCGCGCTCGAGGATTTGTCCGGCGCCATGCTCGATACCAACCTCGTCATGCGGGAGGGGAAGCCCCTGACGGAGCGCGAGCTGAAAACAAAGAGGGCGCATTACGTGAAGAGCGCCCTGCAAGATATTATCGGATAAGGAAAAAAGGACATGGATTATTTCAAACGGTCAAGTGAAAATATGCGCGAGGTTTTGCGCCAGGCGCAGGATCTCGCCGACGAGAGCCGCTCTGCCGTCATCGGCACCGAACACATCGTATTTGGCTTTTTGAGCGTGGAGGAGTGCAGGGCTTGCCGAATCCTGAGCGCGTTCGGATTGGAGCGGGACAACTTCTACCTCGCCATTCGGGGGTATCTCGCGACGGGCGGAACGGCGCGCGCGACTTACAGCGCGAACGTGGAAAAGATCTTCGATCAGGCGCTCGATCTCGATTCGGACAGCGAAGACCCCACCCTCTCCACGGAAAACGTCCTTTACGTCCTCATTCAGTTCAATTGCCTCGCCGTGCAGAAGATGGTGCAGCTCGGAATCGACCTCGAAAAGATGGAAGAGCACCTCAAAAAAATCTGTTTCTTTCAGCCGCCGCAGGCGAAGGCGACCCCGCGTTTTCGCTCGACCTCTTTGGGTCGAACGCCGAAGGAGTATGTCTCCGAACAAGAGGAAGAGCGGGACTTGGAAACCCTTTCAAGGTACGGCGTCGATCTCACGCAAAAGGCAAAGGCGGGCAAGCTCGACCCCGTGATCGGCAGAAAGGCGGAAATCGACAAGATCATTCAGGTGCTCTCAAGGCGAACGAAGAACAACCCCG
>JAGATP010000029.1 GCA_017621155.1 Clostridia bacterium | reverse complement strand
GTAAAGTCGGGTTGATAGCAACCCGACTTTAAAAAGTCTTTTCTGTTTGTTCCCAAGCGTTCCGCTTGACCAAATAGGGGGCAGGGTGCCCCCTTCCGGTAGTAAACAAGCGATGTGTAAAGTCGGGTTGATAGCAACCCGACTTTAAAAAGTCTTTTCTGTTTGTTCCCAAGCGTTCCGCTTCACCATGTAGTGAACACGCTAAGCGTCGGGGCGAATCGGATAGCCGATTCGACCCGAATCTTTCTTTTACGTTTGTTCCCCAAAGGGCAGGGTGCCCCAAGCGTTCCGCTTGACCAAGTAGGGGGCGAGGCGCCCCTTCCGGTAGTACGGAAAAGCTCCTCGTAAAAAAGCAGAATATAGATTCTGCTTTTTTATATCGGCAGTTCGTCCGGCAGGGGGGCGAGGTGCCCCAAGCGTTCCGCTTCACCATGTAGTGAACGCGCTAAGCGTCGGGGCGAATCGGATAGCCGATTCGACCCGAATCTTTCCCTTGCGTTTGTTCCCCAAGGGGCAGGGTGCCCAAGCGTTCCGCTTGACCAAATAGGGGGCAGGGCGCCCCTCCCGGTAGTGAACAGGCTCTGTGTCGGGGCGAATCGGATAGCCGATTCGACCCGAATCTTTCCCTTGCGTTTATTCCATAACTTTCAATCGGCAATAAAAACTTTGCCGAACATATGTTCGGTAAAGCTTGGTAAGGAACAGATTAACCCTCAAGCGTAATGCACCTTTCCGGTAGTCAACAAGCTATGCATTGGGGCAAATTGGAATAAACAGTAAACAAGATTCGGGGTGGAATCAGCTATCTGATTCCACCCCGACGTATCGTTTGTTTACTATTGGGTCAAGCGGCACGCTTGGGGGGGCGACTTTGCAGAAAAATTCTTTCGATCAAACTTTTTCCTTGTAGTTTTCAGGGTGCTTTTTCGAATCAATCGTCCTTAAAACCGCAAGGGTGGAGACGACGGCAATTGCCACATAGACGACCACATTGACGATGGTGAGCACCGTCACCCAAGGGGATACGTCGTAGTAGATGATCGCACCGGGCGCCGTTCCGTCCATCACGCGGGAGTTTGCTACGGCAAACGCGATGTTGTGCACCGCCCTGCGAATACACCACTGCATGGTCGGGCTCGTCATATCCTTGCCCGCGGCGGCAGCCATGTTCATTTCCATATCTCCGCCCGTCCGAAGAAGAAGATCTTTGTCCGAATGCGTCGGCATATCCGACTGCACAAAGCCCTGGAAGCCCCATTCGCCGCGCAAGACGTTTTGAATCATCTCATACTCATTCCCGGCAGCCATCGCGCCGACGCAGTTCATGGAAGTCATGACGGAGTTTGCGCCGCGAATCACCTTTTCGGAAACCGTTCCCTTGGTATCCGAAATGTAGCGAACGGTACGGCGGGAATCCTTGAAGATGCGCTCAAAGACGTTCAAATAGAGCTCTCGGAGGGTCTGCTCATCCGCCCAGACGCACATATCGCTTCTATGATTTTCCGTATTGTTAACGGCGAAATGCTTGAAGATGATAATCAGTCCCGCATCGGCCGCACCTCTGATCTGCGCTGTGGCAATCGTACCCGCGAGCATGGGATCTTCCGAATAGTACTCTCCGTTTCTGCCGTTGAAGGGAGAACGATGCAAATTGACGCCGGGGCCCGTCCAGCCGCTGATCGCGTCGCCGACTTCAGGATAGAACATCGCTTCCTGTCCGACGGAATTTCCGCATTCATAGGCGAGCTCCTTATTCCACGTAGAGGCGATGACCATATTCGAGCAATAAGCGCAGGTATCGGGAAGATTCTTTTTGCCGCTTATAAAGTTGAAGAGAAGATCGGCAAAGAGACCGATTCCGGAAGGGCCTTCCGCACTCGTAGAAGCGGGCATCCCGATGGAAGCGAGCCCGTGAATGTTATAAGCTCCCCCATAGAGAAGGGTAGTCAACTCTTCCGTCTTGGTGTAGTCGATTTGATCGAGCAACACTTCCCAATCGGCGTCGTAATAGTCTTTTCCGCGCATATCGGCGAGCGTCAAGCCGTTATCCGCCTTGGAGACGGGCGCATCCGTGCGATAGACGATGCTTCCCTCGACGTTGCCGAAAAGAGGATCGGTTTCCACGTCATAATTAAAGGTATGATAGTGTTCGATCGTATGCTTCACGTTGTCCGCCGCAATGCGATCCTGATCGGTCGGCGCGGTGGGGAAGGAGTTCTTCCAATCGGCACGGGTAAGCTTCTTTACTTTGCCGTTTTGCATGTACTGATTGCAGTCTTCAAACTCATTGGTAGCAGCAATAAATTCCGCTGCGGGATCTATCTGCTTCTTTGCGGGGATTCCCGTAGGGTTGCCCGCATCGTCAAGGAGAGACTGTCCGTCCTTTTCGCTCTGTCTCGGATTGTCGTTCGTATAATAAATCGTCGCGGGAATCGCCGTCTTTTTCTCTTCGATTACGGTATGGCTGTCTGAGCGAAGGGATACAGTATAATCTCCTCCCTCAAGAATATAACAGCCTTTCGTTCCGTCCCCGTTCTCATGCAGGTAGCTATAGGACGCCATCTGTTCTTTTTCAAACGAAATCGTCACCTTCTCGCTCTTTCCGGGGTTGAGAACGCCCGTTTTGGCAAATCCCGCAAGGTTGACGGACGCCTTTTCGATCTGATTGTCCGCGTCGTACTGCGTGTAGGGTGCGGAATAATAGACCTGAACGACGTCCTTTCCGGGAACGCTTCCCGTATTCTTTACTTCGACCTCGACGGTAATCGTATCGCCGAAATCGGAATAGGAACTAATCTTTTGTTCAAACGTCGTGTAGGAAAGTCCGAAGCCGAACGGACAACAAACCGCCTTGTCGTAGTTGAAGGTATCATCGATCTCTGCCGCCGTTTCGTAATAGCGATACCCGACGTAAATGCCCTCTTCGTATTCCGCAAACGGCGCATTGACTTCCTTTCCCTCGATGTTCAACGAGACGTTGGAATAGCGATTGAGGAACATGTTGACGTAGGTGGGATCTTTCGTAAAATCGGACGCCCAAAGATCGACCGTTTTTCCCGAGAAGTTCTGCTTCCCGCAGAGAAGGTCGGAAAGAGACTGACAGCCGATGCTGCCCGGATAGCCGATCCATACGATGGCGTCTACCTCGTATTCCCCGCTCATGAGCTCGCCAAGCTCCATCAACGAACAGGAATTGATGACGGCAACCACGCCTTTCGTACAATTTTCCTTGGCAAACTTGATGGTTTGCTTTTCATTCTGCGAGAGCGCCTGCTCGTGACGCGTGCCGTCGGCGTAGGCGTCCATCTTGTTGTCGCCGCCCTCGCCGGCGTCTCTGCCGATAAAGACAAGCCCGACCGTATCCCGACAGCTTTCGGCTGCTTTGTTGTAGATCGAAGGGTTGTACTCCGTCAGAAACGTATTGCCTCCCGCACAGGCGTTGATGTAAGGCAAGGTCTGACAGGGCGTCGTCCCTTCGGCTTCTCCGATCTTTTCGGGCGTCGCGCCCTTCATTGCCAAAACGACCTCTTCGTTGACGGTGAAATTGGAGGCAATCGCCCCTTCCATGTTCTGCGAATAGGCGTTCGTCGACGTATAAGAAAACATGCTGTCATATACCGCACCCGAACCCAATACGCTATAAACGGGATTTAAGTACCGATAGCCCAAAGGGGATACCTTCGTCTTTTCGGCGAGGGGTAACAGCGCTCCCTTTCCCGCTTTGTCGTTCTTCAACAGGACAAACCCCTCGTTTCCGACCTTGCGCGAAAGCTCGGTCGATGCCTTCAGCGCCTCGTCGGCCGAGGAATACTTCCGATCGTAATAGTTTAAATCCCATTGATCGGAGCCCTCGACGTTCTCGATGTGCCGTTCTCCCTTTCCCAAAACCATATCCAGAACGCCGGAATAATAATTCATCACGCAAGTGACGGCAATCATCGTACCGAGCGATACGGCAAGAAGGGGAACGCAGAGACAGAGAAACTTCGCGTTGTTCATTCTTTTCTTTTTCATACTGCTTCCTCCTTAAAAAGATACGCTCATTATAGCGAATCCGTCAAAATTTACAAGAGGAATTTCGTATTCTTCGTTTTCGTTATCCTATCCTTTCAACGGGAAGAGCATGTTCAATTCAAACACGCCTGCTTTCGACTTGAACGCAATTTCTCCGCCGTATTTTTCGGCAATGTAGCGCATACTGCTCACTCCGTACCCGTGATAACGAGAATCTCCCTTTCTGCTCTGCGGCAATCCGTCTCGAAAGAGAGGCTCTTCTTCATAGTAGTTGTCGATGTGAACGGAGAGGAGTTTTCCGACGCTCTTGATCGTCAGATTGATGGCGCGCCGATTTTTATCCTCGATTTTCGCCACCGCTTCGACGGCGTTTTCCAAGGCGTTGCCGAACAGCGAATAGATGTCCGTGGGCGTCATAAAGGAAAGGCTGTTTCCGTCCGCCACGCAGCAGAGCTTGATCTCGTTTTTTTCGCAATACAAGCTCTTCTCCGTCAGAATGATGTCCAAAGCTTCATTTCCCGTCTTTACCGCCGCATCGTAAATCCCGACCGCGTTTTCGACTTCTCTTAACGCTTCCTTATCGATCTCCCCGTCGCTGTGACGGAGCGTTCTGATCTGATGCTTCAAATCGTGGCACTTGATGTTGATAATATCGATGGTATCCTTGCTGATTTTATACTGCTCCTCCTTTTGATACAGGAGATTTTGCACGGTTTTCAGCTCCAATTCCTGTTTTCGGTAAAAGACCAGATAGAACTGCAAAAAAGCGGCGAGCAGACAGCTTAAAATATTGTAAAGATAGCACAAAACAATCCAGAGCGTTTCGGTATCGTCCTTCACACTGTACGTCATAATGAGGCTCAAAATAACGTCTACGAGCAAGATCAACGCGGCAAGTCCCATCATGGAAAGGCTTTTCAAGGCGTGAATATCCTCTCTTTTGATTCGGAATCCGCAGATAAACCACATCAGCCAATAGATCACAATATAGGAATCCACGTAGAGAATGGGCAAAAAGCCGTTGCTTTCGCCAATCAGCTCCTGTCCGTAAAAACTGATGCCGCGGCTGAGTCCCGTGACGACCCCGAGCAAATTGTAAACGTCGTAAGCGAGGTGCTGGGTCGTATAGGCGATAAGTCCGCAAAACAAGATATTCGTCCAGCTTTCGGAAAAGAGAATCTTTAAGCTCAACACGCTGACCGCAAACAAGACGAGAAACATGGCCGTCGAATAAGCGGCGTTGTACATCAGAACGGGGTAAAAAAGAGCGGCGGCGGCATCAAGCAGCAGCGCGGCAATCAGGCGAATCGCGAAATGACGGCGGCGCTTTAAGCGATAGGTAAACAAACCCTCGGCAA
This sequence comes from Clostridia bacterium, assembly GCA_017621155.1. Lineage (GTDB taxonomy): Bacteria > Bacillota > Clostridia > Christensenellales > Borkfalkiaceae > RGIG8762. The sequence goes on along the minus strand of JAGATP010000029.1, from coordinate 4,259 downwards.
TCATCAACTCCGCCATAAAAATCAGTTTATATCGAAACAACTGAGAATCAAATAAGAACAACGACTCACCTACCCAAATATTCGTTCAAGGCCAACATGAAATCCCGACGGCGCGGGTGGCTGACCGTAAGGCGCTCCCTTCCCACGAACACGTCATAACCGGAAATTTCCGTCACGTATTTCAAATTCACCAGATAACAGCTGTTACAGCGAAAGAAATTTGCCCCCTCCAGGTCTTTTTCCACCTTCGAAAGAGACCCCGACGACTCGATCACCCCTTCTTCGGTATGCCAGCTTAGGTGGTGACTGACAACCTCGACGTATTTCAGGGCCGACGCGGAAACGCGCTTGACCCCCGTCGGCAGGGGAATCGCGATCGTCCTGTCGAAGTTTTTCTCGGATTGAATTTTATAGATCGCCCGCTTCAAACAGAGAGAGAAGTTATCATAGGAGACCGGCTTGACGATAAACCGAAACGCCTGCACCTCATAGCCCTTCACCGCGAATTGCGCCATATTCGTGACGAAGATAAGGGTGACGACGGGATCGATCGCTCTGAGCTTCACCGCCGCCTCCATGCCGTTGATGTCGGGAAGCTCGATGTCCATCAACACGATATCGAAGTTGGAGCGATAGCCGGTGAGAAAGGCGATCGCGTCGGAATACCATAGGACGTCGAAACGCTCTCCCGTTTCCCCTTCGAATTTCTTTAAAAAGCTCTTTAATTTCTCCGCTTCCTTTTTTTCGTCTTCCACGATGGCTATTCTTTTCAAGTTTTCCCTCCGATTCCCGCGCTTTTTGTCGTTTTCTTAGCGTTTTCTGTTATTATAACAGTTGAAGAAAAATCTGTCAATCCCCTTTTTTGTATTTTTCCCCGACAAAAAAGGGGGCTTAAGCCTTCCGATTCGAAAGCGCCCCCAAAAAAAGGGGCTTGGAATGCTCCAAGCTCCTTTCTTCTTTTTTACTTTTTCATCGCTTCGATCTGCTTTTCGACTTCGGCGGAGAGATCTTCGGACTTCTTCTCGATGCCCTCGCCCATGACGAAATGCGCAAATCTTCTGACGGTCACGACCGAGCCGACTGCAGGAGCGGCTTCCTTGATGACCTGTGCGATGGTCTTGTCGCCGTCCTTGACGAACGCCTGATCGAGAAGGCAGTTATCCTGATAGTACTTTCTGATTCTGCCGTTGACCATCTTCTCTGCGATGTTGGCGGGCTTTCCTTCGTTGATCGCCTGCTGCATCAAAATCTCCTTCTCCTTTTCGAGTACCTCTGCGGGAACTTCCTTGGAGGAAACGTAGGAGGGCTTTGCGGCGCAAATCTGAAGGCAGATGTCGTGCGCAAGTTCTTTGAGCTCGGGAGCTTCGGAAGCGGAGTCCACTTCGACCAGAACGCCCGCTTTGCCGCCCATGTGAATGTAGCTTTCAAGCGTGCCGTCCGTCTCATAGCGGACAAAACGTCTCACGGCGATCTTCTCGCCGATGACGGAAATCTGCTCCTTGAGGAAGAGCTCGACGGTCGTACCGTCCAATTCGAGCGCCATGAGCGCATCGACGTCGGCGGGGTTCTTTACGACGATGAGCGCGCCGACCTTGGAGACGATCTCCTGGAACTTGGGGCCTCTTGCCACGAAGTCGGACTCGCAGTTGACTTCGAAGAGCGCGCCGACCTTTCCGTCGATATAGGCTGCGACGACGCCCTCTGCCGCAACGCGGGAGGTGAGCTTCTTGTCTGCCTTGAGGATTCCCTTCTCGCGAAGGATTTCCTTTGCCTTCTCAAAATCGCCGTCTGCTTCGGTAAGTGCTTTTTTACAATCCATCATGCCAAGACCGGTTGCTTCGCGCAAGGTCATGACGTCTTTTGCGGAAAATGCCATACTCTTAGTCTCCTTATCGATTATTCTGCTTTTTCTTCTTCTGCGGCTGCTACGACTTCTTCCATGGATTCGGGAGCAGCCTCGGGAGCGACTTCTTCAGGCTCGACCGCTTCGCCCTGATTTGCCTCGATGACGGCATTGGCAATGACGGAAGAGATGAGCTTGATGGCGCGGATTGCGTCGTCGTTGCCGGGAATCACATAGTCGATCTGATCGGGATCGCAGTTGGTATCCGTGATGGCGACGATGGGAATGTGAAGCTTTCTCGCTTCTGCCACCGCGATGTCCTCATTGTGGGGATCGACGACGAAGAGCACGCCGGGGAGCGTCTTCATGTCCTTGATACCGCCGAGGTTCTCCTCGAGCTTTTCCATCTCTGCCTTGAGACCGATGACTTCCTTCTTGGGAAGAAGGTCGAACTCTCCGCTTTCTTCCATCTTGTGGAGCTTATTGAGCCGTTCCACTCTGGAGCGAATGGTCTTGAAATTGGTGAGCGTACCGCCCAGCCATCTCGAATTGATGTAGAACTGTCCGCAGCGGGTTGCCTCGTCCTTGATGGCTTCCTGCGCCTGCTTCTTCGTGCCGACGAAGAGAATGCTCTTACCCGCCTTTGCCTGCTCGCAGACGAAGGAATACGCCTCTTCCACGAGTCCTACGGTGAGCTGCAAGTCGATGATGTGAATGTCGTTTCTTGCGGCGAAAATGTACTTCTTCATCTTGGGGTTCCACTTTCTGGTCTGGTGTCCGAAGTGGACGCCTGCCTCAAGCAGCTGTTTCATTGTAATGACTGCCATAAAAATACCTCCGTTCTACCTCCACCCGACGCATTTTCCCGCAGCTCCACCCGCACTGAATAAATTTTACGGGCACGGTCTGCGTGCAAATCGGATGTGTGAATTTTTAGCTGTATTATTTTACCATAAGCCAACGCCTTTGGCAACTCATTTTAAGCGTTTTTTCGGATTTTTTCGCAAAAAAGGGGCTTATACCCCTTTTTTTAATCGATCGAGACAAGCTCGTATTCCTTTGTGCCGATCTGAAGTTCCGCGGCGGCATCGACCGTGTGCGTTCCGTGGCGGGACTCCACCCGCTCGAGAAAGTGATCTCTGCCCCTGTCCTTGGACGCATAGACAAAGTCTAAACACGCCCGGTCGATGGCGACGGGGTCGAGGGACGCGACCATGCCGATGTCCTTCATGCAGGGATCTTCCGCGACGGCGCAGCAATCGCAGTCGACGGAAAGATTGACCATCATGTTGAGGTAGACGATGTTCCCGTGAAAAAACTCCACGACGGTAGAGGCGGCGTCCGCCATGCTCTCCAAAAACTTGTCCTGCGGAGGAAGGTGATCCCAGCAGGTTTCCTGATTTGTGTCCTTTCCCGCCGAGTGAATGAGCGCTTTGCCCGAAGAGGAAGCGCAGCCGATGGAGAGTTGCTTGAGCGCTCCGCCGAACCCGCCCATAGGGTGTCCCTTGAAATGAGACAAAACGAGCATGGAATCGTAGTTTTTCAAATGCTCGCCGACGACGTTTTCCTTTAAAACCTTGCCGTTCTTTACGGGAAGGGTCATTTCCCCGTTCCCGTCCATGATGTCCACGGCAAAGACTTTCGACCATCCGTGGTCCGCCATGAGCTTCTGATGCTTTGCCGTCTCGTTGCGCGCGCCCTCGTAAGCGGTGTTGCACTCGACGACGGTGCCGTTCACCCGCTCGATGATCTTTCTTACAAATTCGGGACGGACGTAATTCTGATTTCCCTTTTCACCCGAATGAAGCTTGACGGCAACCCTGCCTTTTAGTTCCTTTCCCACGGCGTCATAGAGCCGAACCAGCGCCTCGGGGGCGATTTCCTTCGTGAAGTATACTTTCGCCTTCTGCATGTTTTTTCCTCCTTTTCCTTCATTATAAGCGAAATTTGGGAAAAAGTCAAGAAAAAGCAAGCGACCCGATTGCTTACGCAACCGAGCCGCCCGCTATATGATAAGGGGGAAAATGATGAGCGTTGTTTCAAATAATTTCCGAAGCTTTTCCGCTCCGTTCCTCATTTGCGAGACTATTATAGCAAGTCGCGAAAAAAAGGTAAAATATTTTTTCAAACTTTTTTTAGACTTTTAAAAAATATTTTTTGTATTCAAATTTTGAGATTTTTTCTCATGCAAAAGAAAAAAATTGATATATTTGAAAAAATAAATCAATTTTTTGTCGAAATGTAATCGTAAATTTCTCTTTTTGACCTCGTATGAAAAGTAACTATCCCCCACTAAAGTGGGGGCTTTAGTTTGCCCTAAAGGGCATTGATACCGGCGCGGTGCTTAAGCACCGTTCCAAAACCGCCTACCGCACACAAGCAAGCCGTTTTATTTCCTTCTTGTTTTATCTTTCTT
>JAGATP010000028.1 GCA_017621155.1 Clostridia bacterium | reverse complement strand
TTCAAGAGAGGAAGCCTCGGCGTCGCGCTCAAAGAGTTGAAGGACGTCAACCCCAGAAAAAAAGTATTCATCGTCACGGACGCATTCCTCTATCAGTCCGGGTTTACCAAGAAGATCACCGATCTTCTCGATTCCATGGGAATCAATCATATGACCTTCTTTAACGTCACGCCCGATCCCACCATTGCCTGCGCAAAAGAAGGGCTTAAGATGTGCAACGACTTCAAACCCGACTGCATCATCGCCGTCGGCGGCGGTTCTCCCATCGACGCGGCAAAGATCATGTGGGTCATGTACGAGCATCCGGAAGTGGACTTCATGGACATGGCAATGCGCTTTATGGACATCAGAAAGCGTATCTATACCTTCCCGCACATGGGCGACAAGGCGACCTTTATCGCCATTCCCACGACGGCGGGTACCGGCTCTGAAGTGACGCCGTTTGCCGTCATCACCGATGAAAAGACCGGCACGAAGTATCCCCTTGCAGACTATGAGCTGATGCCCAAGATGGCAATCGTCGACGCCGACCTGATGATGAACATTCCAAAGGGACTGACTTCTTGCTCGGGTATCGACGCATTGACCCATGCTTTGGAGGCAATCGCTTCCGTCATGGCAACCGATTTCACCAACGGCATCGCAAAGGAAGCCTGCCGCCTCATCTTTGAGTATCTTCCCAGAGCTTACAGCCTCGGCGGACACGACGCGGAAGCCCGCGAGAAGATGGCAAACGCTTCCTGCATGGCGGGTATGGCGTTCGCAAACGCCTTCCTCGGCGTCTGCCACTCTATGGCGCATAAGCTTGGCGCTTATCATCACCTTCCTCACGGCATGGCAAACAGCTTGCTCATCACCGAGGTCATTCGGTTCAATTCCTCCGAAAAGCCCACTAAGATGGGAACCTTCCCTCAGTACGCATATCCTCAGTGCAAAGCCCGCTATGCGGACGTTGCCAGATACGTCGGCTGCAAGGGAAATACGGACGATGAACTTGTGGAAGCGCTCGTCAAAAAAATCGAAGAACTTCAGGCAGCCATCGGTCAGCCCAAGACGATTGCGGAAGCCCTTGCCGGAAAGGAGACGGAGGAGCAGTTCCTCTCTAACCTCGACGAGATGGTTGAAAATGCCTTCGACGATCAGTGCACGGGCGCAAACCCCAGATATCCCCTGATGAGCGAAATCAAGCAGATGTATCTGAACGCTTACTACGGGAATCACATAGAAGTCTAATTTTAAGGAGAGAAAAAGATGTATTGCAAACACTGCGGAAAAGAAGTGGAAAACGGTGCGCGCTATTGCCCTCATTGCGGCAAGGATTTGGAAAACAACGATCCCTTTGCAGATTACGGCACGACAAAAACGAGCCAAAACAATTATCGGCAGGAAGAGGATCAGCCGAATTTCGGTTTGGCGGTACTCTCGTTCTTCATCCCTCTGGTCGGACTCATTCTCTTCGCGTGTTGGAATTCGTCTTACCCCTTAAAGGCAAAGTCCTGCGCTAAGGGCGCTTTGATCGGCTTTATCGTCGGGATTGTGTTTTCTGTTTTGTGTTACGTTTTCCTGGTTGTCGTTCTGAAAGAAGTCATCGGTTCTACCGTTTGGAGTTGTCTTTCTTTGATCGCATAACAGCTAGCCGCCCCTCCGTGCACGGAGGGGCGGCGTTTTTTCTTTGACACCCTTTTTACGGGCAGCCGCATACAATACGCTATGCGGATCTGTTTTGTGAATGAAGGGAAGCTCTACTCCCTTGCGGAAAAACTCAAGGGGGAAAAGTTCGATCTCTTGCTCTTATCTCCCATCGGTCGGGTGAACTATCAGAGCGAAATCGAGGGACGATCCGGGAGGCTCAAGAGCGTGGCGACGCTCAGCGGTATGCTCTCCGCGCCCATCTTCGTCGGGTGCGAAACGGAGGCGGGGGGATTTTTACGCAAGTCCGTCGCCGTCGCCGATCGGGGGAAGCTCGTCGGCATTTCGGACATGACGCACGCGATCGATCGCGCTTATTCGGCGGGGGCGTCTCTCAAATTATACCAAACGGCAGTCGGAAAGGCGGGCGTTCTGGTGGGGGAAGACCTCTTTTTCCCCGAAACGGCAAAGCTGCTTGCGGACAGCGGAGCGGATTTTCTCGTCTGTATCCTCGATCACATTCACGGCGATCGGGAAATCACCCTTCTAAGAGCGACTTCCTTTTTCTTCGGACTTCCCGTGTTTTCGGTATGCGAGGGGTATTCGCTCGCCGTCACCGAGGGGACGCTTTCCTTTGCAACGCCACAGAGCCCCGCTTTTTACCGTGCGGAGAGCAAGCGGGAATACCATCTCGTCGAGACGAGGCGTCGCGGTTTTTTCGGAACGTAAAAGAAGCACGGCAGGAAGCCGTGCTTTCTCTTACTTTGTAATCTTTTCGAAGTCCTCCGCTCCGTGCTTGCAGATCGGGCAAATGAAGTCCTTCGGAAGCTCCTCGCCTTCGTATTCGTATCCGCAGATCGTGCACCGCCACACCGTCTTTTGAGGCGCAGCTTTGGGCTGCGGCTTGATGTGGGCATGGTAATAGGCGTAGGTCGCCGAAGGGTCTTTGGACAGGACTTCGCCTTCCGTCACCTCGGCGATGAAGAGCGTGTGCGTCCCCAGATCAACGCTCCCCGTCACCTTTGCGCAGAGGTAGGCGTTCGTCCCTTCCGTCACGTAGAAAAGTCCGTTTTGCGCGCGCTTCATATGGGAAAAGTCGGAAAATTTATCCACCGTTCTCCCGCTTTGGAAGCCGAAGCGCTGAAAGAGGGAAAAGTCCGCCCGCTCGGACAGGATGCTGACGGAAAAGAGACCCGTCCGTTCGATCATGCCGTGCGTGTAGTTTTCCTTGTTTATCGCCAACGTAATCTGATTGGGCGAGGTTGTCACTTGTCCCACCGTATTGGTGATACAGCCGTTGTCTTTGTCTCCCTCGCGGGCACAGACGACGAATAAGCCGTAAGATAGGGCTCTCATGCAGGCGTTATCCATGAATCCCTCCATTTAGCTGCGCGCCGCGCCGTCTACGGGCAGTACCGCGCCCGTGATATAGGACGCCATGTCGCTCGCAAGGAAGAGGAAGGCGTTGGCGACGTCTTCGGGCTCTCCTACTCTCCTTAAGGGAATCTGAGCGACAATCGGGGCGATGACCTCTTTGGGGAGAACTGCCACCATATCGGTGTTCGTCACGCCGGGAGCGACCGCATTCACGCGGATGTTGTAAGGGCCGAGCTCTCTCGCAAGAGAGAGGGTGAGTCCGTTGACGGCAAACTTGCTCGCGGGATATGCCACGCCTGCGGGCTGTCCGTACTTGGAGACCATCGAGCTGGTATTGATGATGCAGCCGCCCGTCTCCTTCATGCGCTTTGCCGCCGCCTGCGCGCAGACGAACACGGCGTTTAAGTTGAGGTTGACGACCTTCTCGAATTCCGCATAGTCATAGTCGAAGAGGGAAGCTCTCGCCGAAAGTCCCGCGTTGTTGACGAGAACGTCCAATCCGCCGAGCTCCTTGCAGGCGAAGTCAAACGCCTCTTCCACCGACGCAGGGTCGGACAAATCGGGATAGAGAGCGAGGATTTTCCGATCGGGGAACTTGATTTTCAGCTGTTCGACCGCCCGCTCCGCGGTCTCCTTGCGCGAGCCGCATACGGCGACGTCCGCTCCGTTTTCCAAAAATTTAGAGACAATGGCAAGTCCGATTCCTCTCGTTCCGCCGGTGACAATTGCTTTCTTTCCCTTTAACATTCTTTACTCCTTTGCCTTGCCTTTGCGGCAGGGCTATGTTTTTGGTGTCTTTATTATATCATTTTTCTCATCAAAGATCAATGGCAGGATTGAAAATAGTGTGTGAAATTTCAGACTTTTTAACGGCGAAACGCCTTTCCCCTCGCAAAAAAGCGCATTTTTTGAAAAATGCGCTTGGGAAAATGATTTTCGGGCTTCAGCCTTTTAAGGAAAACTCCATGACGACGGGGTTATGGTCGGAATAGACGAAATCCGTCTGTACGTTTTTGACGAGGGAGACGCTTACGTTGTCCGATACGAGGAAGCCGTCCACGATGAGGGTGAAGTTTCCCTTTTTGTAGGGAATATCGCAGTTGCGGCAGGTGGGAACGAGCTCGCCCGTATAGTCCATTGCCCGTTGAATGCCCGGGTAAGAGGAGAGGAGCTCTTCGGGAAAGGGCTGCGCCCAACCGAAATCTGTTCCTTCCAAGCCGTTCAGAAGCTGAGTGGAATTTCCCGTAAAGTCGTGATTGAAGTCTCCGCCACACACGCAGTAGTTTCCCTTCTCATATTCCGCTTGCAGCTCGGAAAAGAGCATCGTCATCTGTGCGGTGCGGATTTCTTCCGAGCCGCCGTAAGCGGACAGATGTACGTTGAAGAGGACGAGCTCCTTTCCGTTTTCCACGGGAACCCGAGAGACGGAATAGCACCTGTCAAGATCGAGGAACTTGGAAAATCCCGTCGAGATGGGAAGGGATCGCCGGTTCGCGGAGAGGAGTTTCGCCTTGGAAAGGGTCAAAATTCCGCTGTTGGAAGCACCGTGCGGCTCGAAGATGGGATAAAAGAGATAGGCGGAGTGGTAATTGACCGCAAATACGCTCGCGTATTCGGGGAAATCCTTTGCAATCAGTTCCCTTTGATCGACGTGATGGCTGCGCGTGGAGTCGGTGTCTACCTCTTGGATGAAGAGGAAATCGGGTTCGAACGAGCGGAACAGCTCCTTTGCGGAGGAAATGCAGGAGACGACGCTTTCCTTGCTCTCTGCTCTCGATTCCTTGCCGCCGTCCATGAAGAAGGTAAAATCCTGCGTATAAGCGCCGAAGCCGACGTTTTGCGAAAGAACGGTATACTTCGTCTGCGTTCTGACCTCTTCCAAAGAGGGTGTTCCCTCTATTTCGAGGGACAAATTGTCCTCGATGCGCGAATAGTCCAAAAGCACGTAGGCGACGTAGGAGAGGACGACGAGAACGAGGGCTAAGAGGAGGCTGAGCAGGGATAGGAGGGTGATTTTAAGGGGCTTTTTCATATCGAATAGGGGGTCACTTGGTAGACGTAGTAGTTCAGCCAATTCATGTAGAAGAGGTTGGAGGTCGAAGACCAGTTCATGCGGACAGAGGTGCAGGACTTGTCCGTAAAGTAGCAAAAGGGCGGTTTGATGGGAAGTCCCTTGGCGAGGTCTCTCTCGTATTCCTTTTTGAGGGTGTCCCGATCGTACTCCATGTGTCCCATGACGAAGACCTGCTTGTTGTCGATGGACTTGACGATGGCGGCTCCCGCCTTTTTGGAGAGTCCCAAAATGCGAAGGTGGGGATTTTTGCGGATGTCGTCGTTTTTGACGGCGGAATGCCGCGAGTGCGGTATGTGAAATTCGTCCGAAATGCCCCGCATGAGCGGTTCCGGCTCTCCGTATTCGATCTTGTGGTGGGCAAACACGCCGAAGCACTTTTCGGGCAGGGGATATTTGGGAATGCCGTAAAAGTGATAGAGTCCCGCCTGCGCGCCCCAACAGATGAACAGGGTAGAAGTGACGTTCGTCTTTGTCCAGTCGAAGATTTTGGTGATCTCGTCCCAATAGGCGACCTCGGAAAACTCCATGTTTTCCACGGGTGCGCCCGTGATGATCATGCCGTCAAAGCGGCGATTCTTGATCTCGTCGAAGGTCTTGTAAAAGCGTTGCAGATAGGTCGCTTCGACGTTTTTGCTCTGATAGGATTCGGTGTTGACGAGTGTGATGTTGACCTGCAAGGGGGAATTAGACAAAAGCCGCATAAGCTGGGTTTCCGTCACTTCCTTGGTGGGCATCAGGTTCAAGATGGCGATCTCGATGGGGCGGATGTCCTGCGAAATCGCGCGCTCCTTGTCCATGACGAAAATCTTTTCCCCGTGTAAAATTCCGTATGCGGGAATATCTTTGTCGATGACGATGGGCATAGCTTCTCCTTACAGGGCGGAAAGCGCCTGCTCAAGATCGGCAATGATGTCGTCCGCATCTTCAATGCCGACGGAAAGGCGGATGAGATTTTCGGGTACGCCCGCCTTCTCCAGATCCTCTTTGGAAAGCTGTCTGTGCGTGGTGGAGGCGGGGTGCAGGACGCAGCTCCTGCAATCGGCGACGTGCGTCTCCTGCGAGATGAGCTTTAAGGCTTCCATGAATTTTGCACAGACGGAGACGTCACCCTTGATGCCGAAGCTCATCATGCCGCCCTGACCGTTCGGCAGGTACTTCATGGCAAGGGCATGGTAGGGGTCGGTCGGAAGGGAAGGGTGCTTT
>JAGATP010000027.1 GCA_017621155.1 Clostridia bacterium | reverse complement strand
ATAAAAATTGGTATTGTTTTTGGTATTATTTTAGTTTGAAAATTATTTTGAAATCTAAAATTTGCCGAAAAAACGAAAGAAAATAGCCGATTTAGACGAAAAATATTGCTCAAAACGCCCAAAAATGTGCGATAATTGCCTATTTTAATAGGATTTTGAGAATTTTTCAAAACTCCTAAGGGCTAGTTATGGGTTCGATTCCCGTCGGGAGTACCATGTAAAAACCATTGTTTGCAAAGGCAAACAATGGTTTTTACAATGAATTGCAACCTTACGGTTGCACGAATTGAGCACGAGTGCTCATGAATTGGCTTCGCCATGAATTGCGCTGTAGCGCATTATGGTTGCAATTCAATTCATGGAGTGCGTTAGCGCGAGAATTCATGAAGCCGACGGCTTCAATTCATGACGGTAACGCCGTCAAATCATTCAAAAGAGGTCTTATGACAAAAGAGAATTTTCTTGTTGATCTATCAAAACAATTTGCGGTCGATATTGTCAATCTTTGCACTGACATTAAAGAAAACCGTAAAAGCAACGTATTATTAAACCAAGTGTTGCGAAGCGGAACAAGCATAGGGGCAAATATACACGAAGCAAACTATGCGGCAAGCAAAGCCGATTTTATCAGCAAGTTTCAAATCGCGCTTAAAGAGTGCTACGAGACCGATTATTGGCTTGGATTGTTTAAGGAAACACATATGATAACCGAAGATGAATACAAGGATATGTTTGCAAAATGTAGCAAACTCAGAAAATTACTCATCGCCTCCATCACCACCGCAAAGGAAAACTGTTAAGAACAGATGTTGATTTACAATGAATTGCAACCTTAACCAGAGCATTCTAAATCCGATCCCTTTTGAGGGGTCGGATTTTTTCGCAACAAAGGAATGTTCGCGCGGAGGGAGTTTTAGTTTTTGTAATCGGTACGACCTAAAAGGTAATCGGGGGTCACGTTAAAAAATTCGGAAAGCTCCAAAATATAGTCAACGGACGGAAGAGTGCTTTCTTTGATCCACTCGTAGAGATACGTCCTCGGAAAATCCATTTTAGAGGCAAGTTGGCCGTAGTTTAAGTTTCTTTCTCTTGTGAGCGCTTCGAGGCGTGCGTAGAACGAAGAGGGGGAAGCTGCGGGGATAAAATCGCTCCGATCGTCTATTCCGAGAAGATATTTTATGGAGATTTCCAAACGATCGGCAATTTTAATGAGAGATCGTAAACTCGGAAGAATGTTGAAGTTTACGGCGTTAGAAATAACGGGAACGCTGACGCCGACAAGCTCGGCAAACTGTCTGTTGGACGGGCAATCGTGATCGTCCATGATGAGCAATAATCGTTTGCTGAAATCGGCAGATGTCCTGAATTGCGTGTTTTCGGGGAATTTCGACATAACCTCTCCAAATTCGACAAAAAAGTACGACAGAAAAGCATTCTTTCCTATCATCTTTAGGATAACATTTTTGGGTAAGGATGTTGATAGGAAAAGATGGTTACCTATCATTTTAAATCGACGTGCCGAGAATTTGCGATAACGGAGAGCGGGCAAGTGCTTTGCTATCAGAGGCGCAGAAGGCAGACGATCCAATCGACGCACACGGCAAAGAGGAGGCAAAAGGCGATGGTGTTGGCGACGGCGGGCGGGATTTTTTGCAGCCCTTTTTGCATCAAGGGGAAGAGCAATCCCATGAAAAGGGTGATGAGCGCTCCCCAGATCAGGGCGAATTTGAGACAGATATAGCCGTGAAAGTTGAGAGGATAGGAAGCGTAATTCCAAAGCCGAATGCCGAGCGCTTTGTCGAAAAAGACGCCCGTAACAAGCTCGGTTGCCGTGGGAATCGCCGCGGCCAAAAGGAAATACAGAGGGCATCGCAGGACTTTATTTTTGCATCGCCTGAGCAGCAATCCGCCCGAAAGAGGGGTGCCGATGAGAAAATAGATGGCGAGGACGGAGAAGCCGTAAATGGTGCAAAAGGGCAGGGTGAGAAAGCCGCGGTCGCAGAAACACTTCCATAAAATCCAACAATAGGTCGTCTCCATGACCCAGCCCAGGAACGAAACCGAAAAAAGGATGAGAAGGCTTTGGCTGATGCGATTGAGTTTGCTTTCCATGTGTTCCTCCCGGTATCTTGCGGCAGGGAATTTTTCGGCAAAATATTCCTCCTAAAAAGAAAAATTCCCTGTATTTCTTAGTATGGGCGCATTTTTCATTCTTATTTTGGCGGGACGGTTTCCGTTTCTTGGAAAAAACGGCAAAAGGATTGAAATACAAAAAATCCCCGCAAAAGGCAATTTTTACTAGCCTTTTGCGGGGAAAACTTTCTTTTCGGGCAGTTCTTTCTTAGCCCTTGATGTTCGTCCACATGTTATTCAGCTTGTTGTTGGCTTCCGGCTCGTAGTAATCCATAATGGCAAGGCGCGCCAGGGTCTCCTCGGTGGGGTACTGCGCAAAGAGCTGTCTCTTCGCCTGATCGGCATACGTGCCGATGACGAGACCTTCTCCGAAGAAGTAGCTGACGTCGTATTCGAGCTCGACTTCGTCTCCTTCGTCTACGCCGTAGGTGTCCGTCATGTAGTCAAACATTTCGTCTCCCGCAAGCACGCTGGAATAGCCGATGTAATAGGTGTTGCGGATGGCGTTTTCGGGCATGGACAGGAAGTTGACGAACGCCTGAGAAATTTCCTTGTTGGCGCCCTTGGGCATGACCCAGCCGTCGAACCAAAGGTTAGAGGCGGTGTCGGGAATGCAGTAGTTGACGAAAACGTCCTCCTCTTCGAGCTGATCGATGACGTAAATGCCGTCTCCCGACCAACAGAAATTGACGGTCACTTTTCCGGTCATGAAGTCCTCCTTCCCGTTGTCCGTCTCGAAAGAGTAGATGTTGTCCTTGATGTTCATCAGAATCTTTTCGGCGGCGGCGATCGTCTTGTCGGAGGTGTCGTTCATGAGCTCCGTGATTTTGACGTTGTACTGCGCATAGGTGAGTGCGCCGCTCTGATAATCGGCGGCGAGCTTCTTCAACTCGTCCTCGTAGTGAATGGCGAGCGCGGCAAAGTAAGAGTCGCGGATGTTGTCCTTGGAGGTCACCTTGTTTTTGTATTTGGGGTTGGAGAGCACTGCCCACGTGGAGAGGTCTGCTTCGCTCACGATTTCGGGATTGTAGATGAGTCCCGTCGTGCCCCACATATAGCCCGCCGCATAGTCGGAGAGCTTTTTCGAGCCGATTTCCTTGGCGGAAAAGACGGAATCGATGTAGGAAGACAAATTTTTCGCGTAATAATTGGACTCTACGGATTCGTCATAGAAGGAACTGTCGTAAGTTTCCAGCATTCCCTCGGCGGCCATCTTCATGATCATGTAATCGGAAGGGCAGACAAGGTCGTAAGTGTCGCCGAGAGTCATCTTGTTGTAGAGCTCCTCGTTCGTCTCGAAGGTGGAATATTCGACCTTGACGTTGAGCCCGGTCTGTTCCTTGTACCATTCGGTAAAGCGTTTGTAGATGGGGGCGGCGCGTTCGCCCGTCATTTCATAGTCGTAGCCGTCTTTCCCGCCCTCGTCGATGTATTCCGCCCAATTGCAGACTTTCAGGACGTAATCGGGTTTTTCGCAGGCGGTGAGGGTTGCCATGCTTCCGAGAAGGAAAGCGGATGCCAGAATGAGAGAGGGTGCTTTTTTCATATTCTTAGACTCCTTAAGATTCTTGTTTTGCCTTGATGGCGCGGATGTTCGCGACGATCACGACGATGACGATGATGAGGAAGATGATCGCGGTCAGCGCCCAGAACGCCGCCTTGATCCTTGCGGTGGCGCCCCCCTTGTTGAGCGAATAGAGGTAGGTGCTGATGGTGTCGAAGGAGGAGGGTTTGGTGTACGCCGTGATGACGTAGTCGTCGAGGGACAGGGTGACGGAGAGGAGGAAGCCGGAGAAAATTCCGGGCAGAATTTGCGGAATGACGACTTTAAAGAGCGCCTGCGTAGGGGTTGCGCCGAGATCGAGCGCCGCTTCGTAGAGATTGTTGTCCATTTGCTTGAGCTTGGGGATGACGGAGAGAACGACGAAGGGGGTGCAGAGGGTCATCAGCCCGCAGATGAGGGGAAGGTACGTTTCCTTGCTCAGAAAGCCGATTGCGGAGACCATGACGGCGATGGAGAGGGCGGTGACGATTTCCGCATTGATGACGGGAATCTGAGAAACGCCGGAAAGGAGTGCGGAGGTTTTTCGCTTGGAGTAGAAGATGCCGATGGCGCCGAGCGTTCCCAAAATCGTGGAGAGGACGGCGACGATGAGCGCCATGAGGGCGGTCTGCCAGACGATGGGCATGATCTTTTCGCTCTCAAAGAGATAGATGTAGTGTTCCCAGGTAAATTCACCCCATTTGCCGATGGTGTTGGTGTCTACAAAGGAGTAGACGACGAGGATGAGAATGGGGGCGTAGACGAAGAGGAGAACGAGGCATAAAAAGAGATATTTCGAGATCGAAGCGAGTTTCTTTACCATAAATTCCCTCCTCTGGACGAAGCCGCGTCCTCGTTTTGAAAGCCGCCCGTCAGCCAGGTCGAAACAAACATGACGACGAGGAGAAGGAGCGCCATCATGGAGCCGGCGTTCCATTGGCTGTTCAAAAAGCTCTGTTCGATGAGGCTGCCGATGATGCCCACTTTGCCGTTGCCGAGCAGGGTGGAGACGACGTAGTTGGTCATAGAGGGAAGGAATACCATCGTGATGCCGCTGACGATTCCGGGGTACGAGAGGGGGAGCGTCACCTTCCAGAAGGCGACGGGTGCGGATGCGCCCAAGTCCTTTGCCGCCTCTACATACGAGTTGTCGATCTTTAAGAGGGTGGTGTAGAGGGGAAGAATCATGAAGGGCAAAAAGTCGTACACCATGCCGAGCACGGTATTGAAGTAATTCCAAAAGTCGCTCGCGCCCAAAATGCCGATCCAGCTGAGAAGCTCCTTCAGGGCGTTGACGCGGAGCACGAAGTTGACCCACATGGGCACGATGAAGAGGAGCAGGAGGACGGCGTTTCTGCGAATGCCCGAACGCGCCAGAATGTAGGCGACGGGATAGGCGATCAAAAGGCAGATGACCGTCGTCAAAAGACCGATCAGGATGCTCCTTCCCATGTTCAGAAGCTTCGTCGGATTGGTGAACAGGTCGACGAGGTTGTCGAAGGAAAAGGTAATTCCGACCTGTACGCCGTTCTCCATGACGGGAGCGGTAAAGGCGTAAAAGACGATGATGAACATCGGAATGAGGACGAAGCAGACGAGGAACACCGCATAGGGAATGCAGAGCTGCTTTCTCGAAAAGTGGAATTTCATTCCTTTTCCTCCTCGGGTCTTGCAAGGGTGAGTTTGATCTTGTCGGCGGGGATGAGGATGGAGACGTGGTCGTTCTCGTTCCAAAGATCCTCGCAGTCAAAGACGAAGTCTTCCTCCGTTTCGTCCGTCCTCACGATATAGGCGTAATGGTCGCCCTTATAGATGATGGAGATGATATGTCCGGTTGCGCCGCCAGCGTCGATGTTGTCGCTCATGGAGATGTCGTGCAAGCCGACCTCGACCTTGACGTCCACGTCCGTCAAATCGATCTTCTTGCCTTCCTTGGTGATGAGGTAGCCCTCTTCGTCCAGATGAGAGCCGGGATAGAGCTGCGTGACGTCGCATTCGAATTCTCCGTCGCCGAAGCAGACGGTGTTCTTCTTGGTGATGTAGCCGTCGTACTTGTTGGTGAGGAAGGCCTTTTCCATGATGTGAATGTCGTCGGGGGTGAGAATCATGCCGATCTCCTCGCCGACGGTTTTGGACTGCGTGCTTTGGATGACGATTTCGTTCTTTCCGCAAAGGGCGGTGATTTCGTAATGTACGCCCTTAAAGACGACGGAAATGATCTTTCCCTTTAACTGTCCCTCTTCGGGAGAGACCATCTTGACGTCCTCGGGTCGAACGACGATATCCACGAGCTGTCCCGTTTCGAAATCGTCGAGGCAGGCAAATTCTTTGCCGCAGAATTTGACCTTGAGCTTTCCGACCATTGCACCCGAAAAGATGTTGCTCTCTCCGATGAAGTCGGCGACGAATACGTTATTGGGCTCGTTGTAAATTTCGACGGGCGTGCCGATCTGCTGGATGGTGCCGTCCGCCATGACGACGATCGTGTCCGACATGGTGAGCGCCTCTTCCTGATCGTGCGTGACGTAAATAAAGGTGATGCCGAGCTTTCGGTGCATTTCTTTCAGCTCGATCTGCATTTCTTTTCGCATTTTCAAATCGAGCGCGCCCAAGGGCTCGTCTAAAAGGAGAATTTCCGGCTCGTTGACGATCGCCCGTGCGATTGCGATTCTCTGCTGCTGACCGCCCGACAAGGTCGTGACGTCCCGCTTTTCGAATCCTTCCAGATCGACGATCTCAAGGGCGTGTCTGACCTTTTTCGAAATTTCCTCTTTGGAAAGCTTGACGCTCTTTCCTTCCTTCGGAATGCGCTTGAGCTTGAGTCCGAAGGCGACGTTCTCGAAGACGTTCAGGTGGGGGAAGAGGGCATAGCGTTGGAATACCGTGTTGATGGGGCGCTTGTTGGGCGGGAGGAGGGAAATGTCCTTGCCGTTTAAGAGGATCTGACCGCCGGTGGGCAGATCGAATCCCGCGATCATGCGCAGGGTCGTCGTCTTTCCGCAGCCCGACGGCCCGAGGAAGGTGACGAATTCTCCCTTTTTGATGCGGAGGTTGACGTGATCGACGGCGATGGTGTTCTCGTCGAATTGCCGCGATACGTCAATGAGTTCGATGATGGTGTCGTTGGTGTTTTCCATAGGTACTCCTTAAAGCCGAGGCGTCTGCCAAAAGCATTCGACCTTGCAGGTGATTTAAAAATTGGGAGGGGTGGAAACCCAAAGGAACTTTGCTTTGGACTTTCCCTTGTTGACGATGAAATGCGTCTTGTCTGCCGTAAAGTAAAACGATTCTCCCTTCTTGCAGGAATAAATTTTCTTGCCGAGGACGATTTCGATTTTTCCCTCCAGCAAGAAGCCGAGCTCTTCGCCGTCGTGGGGATAATCTTCGGGGGTGCTCGCTCCTTCCTCAAGTTCAACGAGGAGGGGTTCCATCATGTTCTTCTGAGCGTTGGGGATAATCCACTTTCGCATCATTCCGTCCGTCTGACTCTCGATGTATTCGTCCTTGGAAAAGACGACTTTTTCCTGCTTCTCTTCCTTGAAAAATTCGCTGGGAGAAGTGCCGAGGGCGTTTAAAATGTCGATGAGGGTTGCGATCGAGGGGCTGGTCAGATCGTTTTCGAGCTGGGAGATGTATCCCTTGGTCAGCTCGCAGCGGTCGGCGAGTTCCTCCTGCGTCAGCGAGAGTTGTAAGCGCATTTGTTTGATTTTGCTTCCGAGTTCCATGAATCCTTCTTTTGGTTTCGTAAAAATTAGCCAAAAGTTTACCGATACTAAACATTAGCGATTTTAAACCAAAAGTTTAGCAAAAGTAAACCAAAAACCGAGAAATATTATAGTGAATACGGGGGCATTTGTCAACCATATGAGGGCGTTTTTTTGACATTTTTCGGTATTTTTTGAAATTTTTACGGAGAGAGAGGGGAGAGCGAAAAAGAGAAAAGGGTATTTTTCTTTATTTTATGGAATATTGAAAAAAACACCTCGAAAAATCGAGGTGTTCAAACGAAAAAAAGAGCCGCCAAAGGGCGACTCGTTTCTTGGGCGTGATTTACGCCATTGCTGCAAGTTTTTTGGATAAAGCTGCCTTTTTGTTAGCGGCGTTGTTCTTGTGCAGAATTCCCTTGCTCACTGCGGAATCCAAGGCGGAGAAGGTCTCGGGAAGGAGCTTTTCTGCGGTTTCCTTGTTGCCGGACTCAACGGCGGTAAGGAACTTTTTGACCTGCGTCTTCAAGGCAGACTTCAGCATCCTGTTCTGAGCATTCTTCTTATCCGTGACAAGAACGCGCTTTTTTGCGGACTTAATGATGGGCATATATTTTCTCTCCTTTTCGTAGTCACTTTATTTACTAGGGTATTTTAGCATAAAAGAAAAAGGTTGTAAACTGTTTTTTGTCCTTTTTTGAGAAAATTTTTTGATGTTTTGCATATTTTATCCTGTGGAGGATGAAATGATGTGCAAAATCGGAGTCTTTGACAGCGGAATCGGCGGACTCACCGTCCTGCATTCCTGCGTAAACAGGGTAGAGGGCGAATATTACTACTACGGCGACAATTTGAATGCGCCTTACGGGACGAAGTCGGAAGAGGAGATTTACGCCCTTTCCAAGAGGGCGTTCGAGTTGTTTTTACGCCTTCGTGTGGACGCTGCGGTCATTGCCTGCAATACGGTGACGGCGGTCTGCATCGATCGCTTAAGAAGGGAATATCCTTTCCCCATCGTCGGCACCGAACCCGCCGTTGCACTCGCCGCAAAGCATCATAAAAAATGCCTGCTGCTCGCAACGCGGGCGACGCTCTCTTCCGAGCGGGTACATAAGCTGCTTGCCGCTTTCCCCAAAACGGAGTTCACTCTTTTGGCTCCCGACGGACTCGTTGAGGAAATCGAAAAAAAGCGGACGGAGCTTTCCCGCGTCGATCTCTCCTTTTTGAACGGCTTTTCGGACGTGGGCGTCGTTCTGGGTTGCACGCACTTCGTCTGGCTAAAGGAACGGATCGAAAAGTTCTTTCCCGTATACGACGGAAACGAGGGGATTGCGAGCAGATTGCACGCCATGATCGAGGGAATGAAAGGGACTGAAAACCACATACTGAAGGGAGAAGAAGCGCGGGAAGGGTTGGTGTTAAAAACGAACAAAAATGTCAAAATTTGCTTTATCGGAGGGGATTTTGTGAGAAATTACGAGATATACGAACAAATGTTTTTCTAATTCGGGATCAAAACGAACACTTTGCTCCCTTGAAATTCCTAAATCCGCCAAAAAAAATCAAAAAAATTCAAAAAAGTGGTTGACAGTGGTTAGATAGTGTGCTATACTATACTCATCATAAAAAAGGAGGAGAAGGATATGGCATTTTCAGGCACGCACCATTTCAAGCTTGACAGTAAGAACCGCATGCGTTTGCCCGCCAAGTTCCGTGCTCAGATGCCGAACGGATTCTTCCTCTCCTACGGAACAAATTGCATTACCATTTATTCGATGGAAATGCGGGACGCCTTGGCGGAAAAGCTCCAGGAGGTATTGCTTCCCGATGAAGAGGAAGAGGAGGCAATGGAGGAGTTCTTCGGCGGACTTTACGAAGTAGAGCCGAACGATCAGGACGATCAGGGCAGATTTGTCCTTCCCGCAGAATACAGAGAGTTTGCTTCGATCGAAAAGGAAATCGTCTTTGTCGGTGTCAATAACCACATCAACCTTTATTCGAAAGAGGCGTATGAAGCAAAACACAAATCCAAGAATTCGGCTGCGGCAAGGCTCAAAATTCGCTCTATGCTGCAAGAGGTCGAAAAGAGAAAGAGCATAGAGTTGGAGAAATCATCTAAAAATGACGACGGTATTCGCCCATAACCCTGTCATGCTGACGGAATGTATCGATGGCTTACAGGTGAAAGACGGCGGAATCTATTACGACGGAACCATCGGAGGCGCGGGGCATTCCTATGAAATATTGGAGCGTTCCGGGCCGAGCGGGAGGCTGGTTGCGACCGATCTCGATGAAGAGGCGATCAAAGCGTCCCGCAAACGGCTGGAAAGATTCCAAGGTCGCTTTGAAATTTACAAATCCAATTATAAAAATTACGACGAGGTATTCCGCGAAGCGGGCGTCGATAAAGTCGACGGCGTTTTGCTCGATTTCGGGGTTTCTTCTCATCAGCTTGACAAGGAGATGCGCGGCTTTTCCTACATGAAGCCCTACGCGCCCCTGGATATGCGCATGGATACCAAGGCATATCTCTCGGCGGAAATCGTTTTGAACTATTATCCGCAGGAAAAGCTGTATCGGATTATCCGGGACTACGGCGAGGAAAAATTCGCCGCAAAGATCACGGAAAACATCGTCAAGGCGAGGAGCAAACGGCACCTGAGCACTTGCGGGGAGCTCGTCGAGATCATCGAAAAGAGCATTCCCAAGAAGTTTCAGCTCGGCGCTCCGTGCGCGAGAAAGACCTTTCAGGCGATTCGCATCGAAGTCAACGGAGAACTCGACGGACTGTACGATTGCGTCGTAGGGCTTTCCAGAAGGCTGAAAAAGGGGGGCAGAATCGCCATCTTGACCTTCCATTCTCTCGAAGACAGAATCGTCAAGAACGCCTTTCGGGATCTGGAGCAGGAGTGCATCTGCGATAAGTCCATTCCCGTCTGCATTTGCGGAAAGGTCAAGGAACTTGAAGTCATCACCAAAAAACCAATCGTCCCCTCGGACGAAGAGATGGAAGAAAATTCCCGCAGTCGCTGTGCAAAGCTTCGCATTGCGGAACGAATTATCTGACATATTCGAACATTTGCGATCATAAAGATAAGGAGAAGAACCATGGCAGATCTGGTACTCGAAAGGGATACGGAAGCGCTGGAAGAACAAAAGAGATTGCGTCACGAGAGATATCGTGCCCTTGTCGGAACCAACAGTTACGAAGAGCACGCCAAGCGCGCGTTCGGCGAGCAGGCTTCGAGGGGCGGCACGCAGACGTTAGTCCGCGATAAAGATTACGTTGCAAACAGGGTGAGGAATGCGTCCGACGTTGCAAAGGGGCTCTATACGATGCCCCGCACGCAGCTTCCTCAGGACTATACGCAGCCTGCGCCCGACTGGACGTATGCGCAGCAGCTCGCGCCCATGCAGGAGCCCGAATACGTAGAGAACGCGGAGGAGACGGAAGATGAGCGTCCTACGCCTACTACCACCCAATATATGACCTTGGACAAGGCGAGGACTTGGTCTGCGGCGGAAGCTGCCGACGACGAGTTCACCCTTTCCAATTCTCTGAGAGTGGTCATCGGCGTTCTCGCTACGGTGGTCGTCGCCATCATCGCGCTCATTGTCGTCAACGCCTATGCCATTTCGTCCCTTTCCAAGGATACGGCAAAGCTTGAAGGCGAGCTTGCGACCTATACGCAGAGCCTGACGGCGGTAGAGCAGGAAATCGCTGAGGCGCAGAGCGAGGAAGCGATTCGGCAGTTTGCGGAACAAGAGGGAATGATCCTCGGTTAAGGAGGCATGAAACAAGAGAATTTGTTTTCGGTTTCGATTTTACGAAAGAGGTTATTGGCAATTTTGCTGTCAATAACCTTTCTTTTTTGCATTATATTCGGGCGATTCTTTGCCATTCAGGTGGTAGAGGAAAAGCGGCTCGGCTACCGAGCGACCGATCAGTGGACAAGGGAGATTCCCGTCGTGGCCGAGCGGGGAAAAATCACCGACCGAAACGGTACGGTGCTTGCGGGAAACAATTTATCTTACAGTATTTTCGTGCGGCGCAACGCCGTGGAAAATCGGGAAGAAGTGATAAAGACGCTTTCTTCCCTTTTTTCTTTGGACGAAAACGAGCTTTCGTCCAAGTTCGATAAGAAGGTTTCCGAGTTCAAGGCGGTGAAAAACGTCTCCAAGGAAGAGGTGTTAAAGCTCGAAGCGTATGCCCTCAAAGGGGTGTATTATTCTCCCGACAACACGCGGTTTTATCCGTACGAGTCCCTTTTGTGTCAGGTGCTCGGCTTTACTTCCTCGGATATGACGGGCGTGAGCGGCATCGAGAAGGAATACGACAAGTATTTAAAGGGAAAGAACGGGGAAATTCTCTATGAGACCGATCTCGTCGGCATAGACGTAGGGGACAACATTCTCTATAAGGAAGGGGAAGCAGGGCTCGATATCGCCCTTACCGTCGACTATAAAATCCAGACGCTCTGCGAACGGGTGATGGCGGAGGCGGTGGCTCAGTATAGCCCCAAGGGGGCGGAGTGCCTCGTGCTCGACCTTGATTCCTTTGAGATCCTCGCCATGGCTTCTTTACCCTCGTACGATCTGAACGACGTGCCGAGAGAGGATAGCGCGCTCCTTTCCGCCCTTTCGAGAAACGGCATCGTCTCCAACAGCTATGAGCCCGGCTCGACGTTTAAGGTCATTACGGCGGCTGCCGACATCGAGGAACACCTTCGGGGGAATCCCAAAGCCTTTTCGACGAGCTACGTCTTTCCCGCCTCCCGAACGAGGTCGGTGGACGGTACGACCGTCAAATGCTGGAGCGATCATTCGAACGGCAAGCACTCCCACCAGACGCTGAAGGAGGCGCTCAACAACAGCTGCAACCCCTGTTTTACGGACATCGCGCTGTCCCTTGGGACGGATTGCTTCTATTCGTATCTGTCCAAATTCGGCTTCGGCGGCGTGACGGGCATCGATTTCCCCGGCGAGGCGCTCGGAATGCTCCTTCCCGCTTCCGCCGTGAGGGGGTGCGATCTTGCGCGAATCGGGTTTGGTCAGACGATTGCAGTGACGGCGATTCAGCTCGCCTGTGCGGTGGGCGCTGCGGTCAACGGCGGCAATTATTACGTCCCGCATCTCGTCAAGAAAATCGGCTCGAAAGAGATTGAAAAGGAGTTGAAGAGCAATCCCATCAGCGAAAAGACGAGCGAAATTCTGCGCGGGATGCTCGAGGGCGTGGTCAGCGAGGGGAGCGGAAAGAAGGCGTATATCGAAGGATACCGCATCGGCGGCAAGACGGGAACGGCGCAAAAGTACGAAAACGGACGCCTGGCGCTCGGTAAGTACGTCTCCTCGTTCGTCGGGTTTTATCCTGCGGACGCGCCCAAGTATTTGACGCTTGTCATCATAGACGAGCCCCAAGGCGCATATTATGGAAGTGTAGTTGCCGCTCCCTGTGCGAGAGAGATTTTTCGCGGGATCATTGCGATCGAGGAGGGCAAGGAGGTCGTATGAAATTATCCGATTTGTTGAAGGAGTGTCAGGTTGAAAAAACCGTAGGGGACGAAAGCGTTGAAATTACCGGGCTTTCCATCTCCAGCGAAAGCGTAAAAAAGGGCGATTTGTTCTTTTGCATCGACGGGGAACGCTACGATTCGCACGCCCTTGCCAAGGAGGTGACGGCGGCGGGCGCGGCGGCGTTTGTGTGCGAAAAACCCGTTCGTTCCCCCTGTCCGCAGGTCATCGTCCGCAACGTCAGGATTGCTATGTCACGCATAGCTTCCGCTTTTTACGGAAATCCTTCCAGAAAATTGAAGGTGATCGGGGTTACGGGAACAAACGGAAAGACGACGACCATTCACATGCTCGCCTCGATTTTGGAGCATGCAGGCAAAAAAGTGGGCATGATCGGCACGTTAGGGGTGGAATATGGGGGAAAAGTGGCGGCTTGCGGGCTGACAACCCCTGATCCTATTCAGTTGCATAGTATTATGTCTGACATGGTACAAGCGGGTGTGGAGTACGTTCTGATGGAAGTTTCCGCGCACGCCCTCTATTATCATAAGGTGAACGGTATTTTCTTCACGGCGGCGATCTTTACCAATTGCACAAGAGACCATCTCGACTTTTTCGGGAGCATGGGGCGGTACATGCAGGCGAAAGAGCGGCTCTTCAAGAAGGAGACGTGCGAATTTGCCGTCCTCAATTTCGACGACGAGCTGGGAAGAAAAATCGCAAAGAGCGGCGTTCCCTTTTTGAGCTATGCGCTCGACAATCCTTCGGAGGTGTTTGCCGTGGGCATCGAAGAGGATTTGCACGGCGTGCGCTTCGTTTTAAACCTTTCCGACGAGCTGTATGAAATTTCCCTAAAGCTGACGGGCAGGCACAACGTGTCCAACGCCATCGGGGCGGCTGCGTGCGCGCGGCGGCTCGGGATCGGTATGGAGGACATCGCCGCAGGGCTGGAAGCTCTCTCGTCCGTGGAGGGCAGGTTGGAATATGTCGGCTCTTACGAGGGGGGAGACATTTTCGTCGATTTTGCGCATACGCCCGACGGGCTTGAAAAATCTCTCAACGCCCTCAATCCCCATGCGGAGGGCAGGCTGATCTGCCTCTTCGGCTGCGGGGGAAACAGGGATAAGGATAAGCGGGAAATCATGGGGGAGATCGCGGGACAGATTTCCGATCTGACGATTTTGACCTCCGACAATCCCCGCTATGAAGAGCCCTATGACATCATCATGGACATCGAGCAGGGCGTCAGACGGTACACGAAAAATTACGTATCCGTCCTCGATCGACGGGAAGCGACAGAATATGCCATAAAGAACCTTAAAAAAGGTGATATCCTGTTAGTGGCGGGAAAAGGAGGGGAGAAATTCCTCGAGGTCAGAGATCGGAAAATTCCGTATGACGACAAGGAGGTCATCCGTTTTCTGCTCGCGTCTTTGAATCAGATATGAAAGGCAACATTCCGGTTTTTTTGGCATCGTTCGCTCTCTCTCTACTCTTTTGCGGAGGACTCATTCCTCTGCTGAAAAGGAGGAGAGTAGGACAGAATATTTTATCGTACGTGAAGGAACACGAATCGAAGGGAGGCACGCCCACCATGGGCGGGCTTGCCTTCATCGGCGCGGCTTCGATTGTTGCCTTTTTCTGTTCGGAGGGGGACAGGCTGCTCTCCGTCTCTCTGGCGGTCGGCGTGGGGTATCTGCTCGTCGGCTTTTTGGACGATTTCATCAAGATCAAGACGGGCAATAATCTCGGACTCAGGGCCTATCAAAAGATTCTCTTTCAGATCTCCATCGCCCTGATCGTATCGGCGTTCTGCTATAAGATCGGGCTCACGGAGCTTCAGATTCCCTTTTTGAAAAAGAGCGTCGATCTGAAAATCTGGAGCATTCCCTATCATATTTTCGTCTTTTTGGCGGCAGTCAACTGCGTCAATCTCACGGACGGCCTGGACGGCCTGGCGGCGGGCGTGTCCCTTTCTTATTTTACCTGCTTCGGCTTTTTGCTTGCAGGGTCGCTTTCCTCCCTGTGCTTTTGCCTGAGCGGAGCGATTGCCGCCTATCTCATTTTCAACGTGTCGAGGGCGTCCGTCTTTATGGGGGACACCGGCTCTCTTTCTCTGGGCGGCTTTGTCGCCATCGTGTCCATCCTTTCGGGGAAGACACTCTATCTTCCCATCATCGGGCTTCCCTTCGTGCTGTCGGGACTTTCCGTCATCATTCAAGTCGCCTATTTTAAACTCAGCGGCGGAAAAAGGGTGTTTTTGATGGCGCCTCTTCACCATCATTTCCAGAAGAAAGGATTTGCGGAGAGTAAAATTTCTTATTGTTATTTTTTGATTTCCCTCATTTTGGGACTTGTCTGTCTCGTGTGGGGTTAAAGGAGGAGTTATGAATTTCAAGACGCAGAAATTTTTGGTGGCGGGCGTGTCGCGTTCGGGCGTGGCGGCGGCAGAGTTCCTGCTGCGGCGGGGTGCGGAGGTCTACCTCTTCGACGACGTGAAGGGCGTCCCCGAACAGAACATGGAAAGGCTGAAAGAGCTCGGCGCCAAAGTCGTGGACGAGGCGGTGGATTTTTGCGACGTTCTCGTCTTAAGTCCCGGCATTCCCATCGACCATCCCATTCCCGTTTCGTATAAAAGGCAGGGGAAGCGCATTTTGGGAGAATGCGAATTGGCGGCGCGGATTTTGCGCGCGCCCGCCGTTGCGGTGACGGGAACAAACGGCAAGACAACGACGGTCAGCCTTTTAGGCGAGATCGCAAAGTGCGCATCGGTCAACGCTTCCGTTTGCGGAAATATCGGAACGCCCTTTTTGACGGAGGCGGAAAAGCTCTCCTATGACGATCTGGCAATTGTCGAGATTTCGAGCTTCCAATTGGAGACGCTGCGCACGTTTATGCCACACATAGCAGTCATTACCAACGTCACGGAAGACCACCTCGACAGACATTATACCATGGAAAATTACACGTTTTTGAAGGAAAAACTCCTCAAAAACAGCACGGAGAGCGAATTTGCGGTCTTAAATTACGACGACCCCATCGTTCGCTCGTTCGCCGAACGCACGAAGGCAAAGGTCGTCTGGTTTTCCTTAAACGAGGAGGTGGACGGGGCGTTTCTGTCTGACAGAGTACTTAAATTCCGGGACGAAGAGATCCTTTCCGTCGATGAACTCTGCCTTTCCGGCAGGCACAACATCCTCAATGCGCTCGCTTCCATCGCCTGCGCCAAGATCTTGCAGCTTCCCACCGAAGCCATTCGAAAGGGTCTGACTTCCTTCAAGGGCGTCAAGCACAGAAACGAATTCGTGCGCGAGGTGGAGGGCGTTAAATACGTCAACGACTCGAAGGGAACGAACGTAGACGCGACGATCAAGGCGATTGAAAACTGCGTGGGGGAAACGGTGCTTCTCCTCGGCGGAAAAGACAAGGGGTATGATTACGACAAGCTGTTTTCGTACATAAAGGGGAGCGGCGTGGTGCACTGCGTCCTCTACGGGGAGAATAAGATGAAGCTCGTCAAGAGCGCCGTCAAGGCGGACTTTTCCGAAGTGACCGTCTGCAAGGATATGGAGCTCGCCTTTTCGCTCGCCGTGAAAATCGCAAGAAAGGGGCAGACCGTCCTCTTCTCGCCCGCGTCCGCGAGCTTCGACGAATTTTCCGGCTACGAGGAGAGGGGGGACAAATTTGTTGCGCTCGTGGAATCCCTCTAAGATCGACCTTCCCCTCGTGCTTGCCGTGGTCGGAATGTCCGTCTTCGGGGTGGTCATGGTCTACTCCGCAAGCTCTTATTCCGCCCTTGTGCAGTACGGGGATTCCCTCTTTTTTGTCAAAAAACAGCTGATCGGGCTCGCAATCGGGCTTGTCGGCTTGTTTTTTTTCGCGGGATCGGACGTCGAAAAGCTGAGAAAAGCGCGCATTCCCTTTCTCGTCGTATCCCTCGTTCTGCTCGCGCTCGTCTTTGTCCCCGGCATCGGGAAGTCCAATTACGGTGCGACGCGGTGGATCGGCTTCGGCTCGTTCACCATTCAACCCTCCGAGCTTGCCAAGTACGCCTACGTCCTCTTTTTTGCGGGCTACGCCGCTTCCAATCCCGGAAGAGTGCGCACCTTTTTGGGCATTCTTCCTCCGCTGGCGATAGGGGGAGTCGTCTGCCTTCTCATCATTTTGGAGCCGAATATGTCCGTCACGATGTGTGTGGGGCTTTTGATGATCGCCCTTCTCTTTCTCGCGGGCATGAAGATCAAGCATCTCCTCCTGATCGGCGTTCCCCTCGCCGCGGCAGTGCCCGTCCTCATCT
This sequence comes from Clostridia bacterium, assembly GCA_017621155.1. GTDB lineage: Bacteria > Bacillota > Clostridia > Christensenellales > Borkfalkiaceae > RGIG8762. Next base: position 9,352 of record JAGATP010000027.1, on the reverse strand, counting down.
TGGTCGAGCCTTACCGCCTGAAAAGATTGATGGCGTTTTTGAACCCTTGGGCGAGCCCCACGGGGGAAGGGTATCAGCTCATTCAATCCCTCTACGCCCTCGGAAACGGGGGACTGTTCGGAACGGGACTCTTCGGCTCGAGGCAGAAATACCGCTTCTTGCCCTTTGCGGAGAGCGATTTTATCCTCTCCATCATCGGAGAAGAGCTCGGCTTCGTCGGCATTTTGTGTTTTTTCGCCCTTGCGGGCTTCATCGTCTTTCGGGGATTTTCCATCGCTTCCCGCAGGGACGATCTCTTCGGATACCTCGTCGGCGTGGGAATTACCCTTGTCTACGGCATTCAGGTCGTCATCAACGCCATGGTCGTCAGCGGTACGATTCCGCCCACGGGGCTTCCTCTGCCCTTAGTGAGTGCGGGCAACACTTCGCTCATCGTCACCCTCTGTTCGTTCGGCGTGCTTTCATCCCTTTCTAGGCGAACTGTTACAAACTAGAAAAACCTTGGCGGCGTCTTTTTGCCGCTTTCTAAAAGTCGCTCCGCTCGCCGTATGTCTTGATACGGCTCGGTCGCGCCTTTCGGAAATCAATCAAAAATTCGCTCGCCAAGGCGCAAATGCTCCCGTTAAAACTTGCTCTAATTTATAACGGTTCGCCTAGGCGGTGACAAAAGCGATCACTCCCTCATAGAATGGTAAAAAGGGGGAAGCAATGGACTCTTATCTTGTCACGGGTGGAAATAAACTTGCGGGGAGCGTCAACGTGCAGATTTCGAAGAACGCCGTTCTTCCCATGCTGGCGGCTTGTCTTTTGACCGAGGAGCGGGTCGGGCTCTTTTGTCCGGACATCGCGGACGTTTCCGTCATGAAAAAGCTGCTCGCCGTGTTCGGCAAGAGTGCGGAGGGGAAGGGACTTGTCTTCATCGAGGGAGAGCCTTCGTATGCAGAGCCTTCCGCCGCCCTTTGCTCGGCGCTCCGCGCTTCCGTCTTTTTGCTCGGCGCTTCCCTTGCCCGCTTTCAGAGGGCGTATCTTCCCATGCCGGGCGGGTGCGCCATCGGCAAACGCCCCATCGATTTGCACCTTTCCGCCTTTCGTGCGCTCGGCGTGGAGGTAAAGGAGGGGGAACGAGCGGTCGAGTGCCGCGTTATAAAAAAACGAGGCGGGAAAGCGGAGCTTGCCTATCCCTCGGTGGGGGCGACGGAAAATCTCATGCTCTATGCGGCGACGGCGGAAGGGGAAACGGTGATACGCGGATGCGCCAAAGAGCCCGAAATCGTCGATCTCGGGCTCTTTTTAAATTCCATGGGCGCGAAGCTCTCCGGACTTGGGACGGACACCATCGTCGTGGAAGGGCAAAAAAAATTGCACGGGACGAAGTACCGTCCCTCTGCGGACAGAATCGAATGCGGAACTTTCCTCGTCGCTTGCGCCCTTTTGGGGGGAGAAATCACCCTTTTGGAGGCGGGACTCGAAAAAAATGACCCGTTGAGATTGAAATTGCTTCAAAACGGTTGCAAAATATGGGCAAAAGATGATAAAATAACAATACAGGGCGGGGAACGCCTCGCCTTTTCCGTAAAGACCGGCCCTTATCCTTCGTTTGCCACCGACTTGCAGCCCATGATGGGAGTGCTTGCGTGCCGTTCGAAGGGGGAAAGTCTGATCGAGGAGACTGTCTTCGAACATCGGTTTTCCTATCTCAAGGACTTGAAGAGGATGGGAGCGGACGTTTGCTGCAAGGGAAACGCCGCGCGCATTCGCGGCGGGAGACTGCACGGAGAAAAATTAAACGCCAAAGATTTGCGGGGCGGAGCGGCGCTCGTCCTTGCGGGACTTGCCGCGGAGGGCGTCTCCGAGATTTCGCAAATTCACTATATCGATCGGGGCTATGCCGATTTTGACAAAAAACTTTCCTTGCTGGGCGCAAGGATCGAGAGGATAACGCATGAATAAAAAATTGATCGCCATGATATGTTCTTTGATTTTCGTTCTGGCAGGGGGGATGCTCTTGTTCGGCGTCACCCTTTCCGTCAACGAATACCGTTTGAGCGGGACGATTTATTCCGAGCAGGCGAGGGCGGAAGCGTCGGAAGCGCATCAAAAGCTCGACGAAAAGCTCGGGACAAACCTTCTGTTTGTCAGCGAAAAGGAAATAAGGTCGGTGTTCGACGAATATCCCTACCTTTCCGTTCTCTCCGTGGAAAAGGATTTTCCCAAGCGGGTGGAAATCCGGATCGAGGAAAAGATGGAGGTCTATGCGATTCCCTATCGCACGGCGGAGAGTCGGGGATACTGCATGGTGGACAGGAACGGCTTGATTCTCAATCTCAAGGGAGACAATGCAAACCGCCTCGACGGCGAAGCGAACGTCCCGATCGAGGGAATCGAAATTCAAAATCCCGTCGTCGGACAAACGGTGGAGGAATCCTCGTATACCGTGGACGGGCGCACGCAAGAGGGTGCGTTCGGAAGACTACAGGAGGCGCTTGCGATTTTGCACGATCGCTTCGGCGGGCTTCGTTCCTGCGTGCGTTCGGTTTCCTTCCGCTCGCCTACGGGAGAGGAAAAGGACGAGACTTTCGTCTGCGCCATGAGCGAAGGGGTGACGATTACGCTCGTCGGCCCGGGGGTGAAGGGGACGGAAAAAGCCGAGGCTGCGGCGGCGCGCTATCTTTCCTTGAACGACACGCAAAAGCTGTTCGGCAAGATTTTCGTCTGCGACGATGCCGAGAAGGAGAACGGAATTTTGTGCTCCTATACCGCAAGAGAGGATTCCGACCTTTAATTGCTAGAAAATGACAGGAAAAAACACTGCTTTGCGGTGTTTTTTTTCTTGAAAGAATTGACTTTTTACACTAAATATGATAAAATCAAATTTAGAAAATACTATGGATTGCATTCGGAGAAAAAAATGAGTCGAAAAAGTGTTGCGGTTTTGGACGTCAGGTCTTCGCAGGTGACTGCCGTCATCGGCGAGGCGGGCGTGAACCGTACGTTCATATTCAGAGGGAGCTATACCCAGGAATATAGCGGTTATGACGAAGAAGGCTTCATCGATGAAGAGGACTTTGCCTCCGCCGTGCTTTCTGCCGTCGCCGAAGTCGAACACAGGAGCATGGAGAAAATCAAGGAGATCGTCGTCGGCGTTCCCGGAGATTTCATCGAGCTTCTGACCAAGCGCTATCTCATCAGTTTGCAGTCGGGCAGGAAGATCACCGCGGGTGATATCGCGACCCTCTATCAGAACGGACTGAAGGACAAGGTGGACGGAGGCGAAGTTATCCGCCGCTCGAACATGTACTTCATCACTTCGGACAAGCGCAGGATCATCAATCCCGTGGGGCTGAGAAGCGACTCCCTCGAAGGATTCCTCTGCTATTTCGTCTGCAAGGACTATTTCATGCGCACGCTCGATAAAATCTTGCTTGGCTACGGCATTCGCAAGGTCACGTATATGCCCATTTCGTATGCGGAGGCGATGTACCTCATCGATTCCGAGGCGAGGGACGGCTATGCGGTGCTCCTCGACGTGGATTCCTTGAGCCACACGTTTTCCGTCGTGTGCGGAAACGGGATTTTGTATCAGCGTTCCGCCTGCGAGGGGGGAGATCACATCGCGGCGCGCCTTTATGAGCGCTTCTCCGTTCCCTATTACGCGATGAAGGATATGCTCTCCAAAATCAACCTTTCGGGAAGGGACATTCCCGGAACGGAAGTGGAGACCTATTACGAAAGACAGCTCTATAAAATCGATGCGGAGCGGCTCAGAACCGCCATCAAAGAGGAGCTCGACATCCTCTGCGAACGCATCAACGCCTACTTGGAGGAATGCCCCGAGCGCACCATTTCCTATCGTCCCATCCTCATGACGGGCGGCGGGCTCTCCTATATCAGGGGCGCGCAGGAGCACATCTCCAAGCGCCTCAACAAAGTAGTGGAAGTGCTTTCACCCAGCCTTCCCTACTACAGCAAGGAATCGCAAAGTTCCCTCTTGAGCGTCCTGGACATGGCGATCAAAGATAAGCAGAAGGGAAGCATTGTCTATAAAATTTTGAATGGATTTGGAGGTAATTAATGTATAACAATCTCAACGACGACGAATCGGTCACCGGCGTCGCAAATATCAAAGTAATCGGTGTAGGCGGAGCGGGAAACAATGCCGTGAACAGAATGATCGAGGCGGGCATCACGAGCGCCGAATACATCGCCGTCAACACGGACAAGCAGATTCTCGCCCTTTCCCTCTGCGAAAATAAGATTCAAATCGGCTCTCAGATCACCAAGGGTCTCGGCGCGGGCGCTGATCCCGAGGTAGGCCGCGCAGCTGCCGAAGAGAGCAAGGACATCCTCGCCGAGGCGATCAAGGATACCGACCTTCTCTTTATCACCGCAGGCATGGGCGGCGGTACGGGTACGGGCGCCGCGCCCGTCATTGCAAAGATGGCAAAGGACGCAAAAATTCTCACTGTTGCCGTTGTCACCGAGCCGTTCGGCTTCGAGGGCAAGAAGAGAATGGACAACACCATCAAGGGCCTTGAAAATCTCAAGAAATACGTCGATACGCTGATCATTATCCCCAACGATAAGATTCAGACCGTCGTTCCCAAGAATACTTCCATGAAGGAAGCCCTCCGCGTCGCGGACGAAGTCCTCAAGCAGGGCATTCGCGGCATTGCCGACCTCATCGTTCAGCCCGCCCTCATCAACCTCGACTTTGCGGACGTCAAGACGATCTTAAAAGACCGCGGACTCGCGCACATGGGAGTCGGCGTCGCCAAGGGCGAAAACAGAATGGTAGAGGCAGTTCGCCTTGCCGTCAATTCGCCCCTTCTCGAAACGACCATCGAGGGCGCGACGGGCGTCATCATCAACATCGTCGGCGGCAACGATTTGTCCTTCGACGAAGTCAACACCGCGGCTTGCCTCGTGCAGTCCGTGGTTGACGAGAGCGCGAACATCATTTTCGGCGCGTGCATCGACGAGGGCATTCAGGACGAAGTCGAAGTGACCGTCATCGCCACGGGATTCCCTCCCGCTTCCGACGGCGCATATTCCGCTTCCGAAAACTATACGGCGCAGCGCACCTTCGGCAGATTGGAGCCCAAGAGCGCGCAGGGCGGATCTCAGCCCGTCTATACCCAGCAGCAGGTCAAGACGAATGCGCCTCTTCCCCACATTCCGCCTAGAACGCAGCCGACGCCTCCTGCGATCAAGCCGCAGACGACGCAGCCCTCCCGCAGTTCTTCGTTCTATCCTTACTTCAACGGAACGCAGGCGCAAAAGACGCAGCAGCCCGCTCAGCCGTCCCGTCCTTCTTACCAGACGCCGACGCAGCCCGCTTACCGTCAGCCGCAGCAGCCGCAGTACGGCTATCAGCCGCAGCAGCCTGCGCAGCCCCAATACGGCTACGACAATCGCTATGACAATCGCTACGGCTATCAGTCTCAACAGCCGCAACAGCCCCAGTACGGCTACCAGCCCAATCAGTATCCCGTGCAGGAAGTAGCGGAGGAGGAAGAGGAGTCCACGCCCATCGAGAGAGGCAAGAGCTCTCTTCCCATGTTCGTTCAGCGCATGAAGAAAAAGAAATAAAAATTTTTGAACGTTTATATTTTTAGTTTTTTCCGCAACCGCGTCGTAATCAAGCGACGCGGTTGTTTTTCGAAAGAACTTTTTGTTCGAACAGTCAAAGTGTGCGTAAAAATGGTCAATTTGTGCGTGGAAGAGGAAGAAAAAACAAACTTCGTGTAAAATAGAAGGCATTGAGAACGGAGAAAAAGAGGAGAAAAAAGTATGGTGATTCGGGTTGCGATCGTCGAGGACGAAAGGGAGTGCTCGGCGCGCATGATGGAACATCTGAACCGCTATCAGGAAGAAAACGGGGGCGTGCGCTTTCTCATAGACGTCTTTGAAAATGCGGTCGATTTTTTGAGCGATTACAAGAGCGATACGGACGTCGTCTTTATGGACATCGAAATGCCATTGATGAACGGGCTGGACGCCGCGCGAAAGTTTCGGGAAAAGCAACCCGACGTGGTTCTGATCTTCGTCACCCGCATGGCGCGGTACGCGGTGAAGGGATACGAAGTGGACGCCATGGACTTTATGATCAAGCCCATCAATTATTGCAATTTTTCCTTAAAGCTGAAAAAGGCGATTCGCATTGCCGACCGAAACAGGCATTCGAGCGTCTATATTAAGACGGAAGTGGGATTAAAGCGCTTTTTCGTCTCGGACATCCTCTACATCGAGGTGATCAAGCACTATACCTATATCCATGCGCGAGACGGCGTCTACAAACAGCAGATTCCGCTTAAAGAGCTCGAAGAACAGCTCTCGGAAGCGGGAATTTTTGCCCGCTGCAACAACTGCTATCTCGTCAATTTGAGCTGTGTCTCCCGCCTCGAGAAGAACGAGGTCTGGATTGAGGACGATTGCCTGCAAATCAGCAAGCCGAGGAGAAAAGAATTTATCAACGCCTTGACGAATTATCTGAACGGAGGGATTTTGCTGTGATTTTTTTCGAGAAGATCTTTGAATATTGTTGCGATTTCAGCGTACAGCTCTTCCTTGCCGAGCTCGTGTTCTGCTCGGTTTTAAAGAGAAGATCGCACTTTTTCGGCAGAATCGCGCTCTTTGCCGTGCTGTTTTGCATCGTGCCGTACGCCTTGGACTTTTACAATCTTCCGTGGCTTTCCTTCGGGTGGTTTAGTTTCAGCTTTTTGCTGGTTTGGCTGCTTTCGCTCTTTTTCATTTGGTTCTGCTTTGACATATCGTGGAAAAACGCCCTCTTTTTCGGGAGCTCAGGGTATATCGCGCAGCACTTTGGCCATTGCGTCGCCATGGGAATCGTCGGGATTTTTTCGCTCGAGAACGACTTGCTGTGCCGAGGCATTCGCATGGCGTCGCTTGCGATCACCTACGTTGCGTTTTACTTTTTCTTTGCCCGTCGTATCCGCAAAGGGGAATACGTCGCGCTCGAAAACAGATCTCTGATCGCCGTTTCCTTTCTGACCGTTCTGATGGTCTATGCGCTCAACCTTTGGGCGACCAATCTCAACGGGCACTTTAACGTCGTGATTCGCATTTACGCGGCGATGTGCTGTATCTTTTTGCTCTGCATTCAATTCGGAATTTTCGAGCGCAGTCGCTTGCAGCTCGAAAAGAAGGAGATCGAGTCCATCTTGCAACAGCAGGCAAAGCAGATGCAGATTTCCAAGGACACGATGGAGACCATCAACCTGTTTTGCCACGACGTGGGGCGCAGCCTTTCCCGCCTGTCCGATTCCGAGGCGGACGAAACGGAATTTTCCGGACTTCGAAAGGCGATCGTCAATTATCAGAACGAGGTAAAGACGGGCTGCGATACGCTGGACGTTATCCTGACGGAAAAGAACTTGCTGTGTGAACGGTACGGCATTCATTTTTCCTACACGGTGGACGGAGAAAAGCTGTCCTTTCTTGCACCCATCGACATCTATTCGATCTTTGAAAATGTCTTGAACAACGCCATGGAGAGCGTCGTCAAGACAGAAAACGTCGATGCGCGCATTATCAGCCTTTCGGTGTGCGCAAAGAACGAGTTTCTCTGCATCGGCGTGGAAAACTTCTGCGCGGAAGCGCCCCTGTTTGAAAACGGTCTTCCGGTTACGACGAAGGGGGACACCTCCCTTCACGGATTCGGAACGCGGAGCATTCAGTACATCACCGAAAAATACGGCGGGAACTTGTTCATGAGTGCGGGAAACGATATGTTTTACCTGAAGATCATCATACCGTTGCCCAAGCAGACGATAAGCCGACAAAACTAGATCACATTGGAAACGTCCGTCCTTGCAAAAATGCGGGGACGGGCTTTTTTTGCCCACTTTTGCCAATTGGGGGGCAAATTCGGTCAGGATGTTCGTAAAGGCGAAAAAAAGCTTTTTTTCGTGCTATCCTATAGGCAATTCTGAAAAGGAGGCAGAAAGAGAACGGGAAAAGAGATACTTCGGAGGAAAAAGTATCGGCAAACGAAGACCGCCCGACTCCGACGGACGGCTGACTGAAAAAAGAAAAAACAGGAGGTATTATGAAACAAAGAGAACGGTTTCGCGGTTTGAGCGCGATACTCTCGTTTTTATTGGTGCTGTTTCTCACGCTGTCCATGATCGCCTATCAGAACTACGGCATGATCGATACGTTCTTCGGCGCTACGAGAACGAAGACGGTAGGGGCAGACGGAGAGGACGTGAATTTGATGTACTACAAGAGCGAATTTGCCGACAGCATGGCGGACATTACGAGCAAGTCCAAGACCTTGAAAATGGAACAAGCCGTCGCGGAAACGCAGGTGAAGGTTGCGGAAGAAGGGGTCGTCTTGCTCAAAAATGAGGGCAACGCTCTTCCGCTCGCGAAAAATACGCCGATCACGCTGTTCGGCAATGCGGCCTGCGGTATGGAGGACGGTCACAACCATCTGCATTTGAGCAAGAAAAAGGACGCTTCTTCCCTCGACGCCATTCCCACCGTCTGGTTTGACGATGCGATGGAGTCGCAGTTCGACGTGAACAGAGCGGTCATCGACAACGCTTACAGCTATGACGCCATGTGGCACGCGGGGACGAACGCCAATCGGTGTTCCTGCTGGTCGCAGACCCCCAAGGAGGGAAAGGTCGACGACGTCAAATTGCAGGCTTCCTCGTGGGCGGAGGGCACGAAGTATTACGGCGGGGTCGCCGTCGTCAACTTCTTCCGCTGGGCTTCCGAGGGGCGCGAGGCGTACTTGTATCAGGACGACACGGATACGCCTGCGGCAACGGGGAGCAACACGGCTTCTTCTAATCGCCATATGCTTGCGCTTTCCAAGAACGAAGAGGACTTGCTTCTCTATCTCAAGGAGCAAAAGGACGCGGGATTTTTCTCCGAAATCGTCGTCTGTCTGACTTCCGATCTCGGCATGGAGCTCGACTACGTGTATGACGAAGCGTACGGAATCGACGCCTTCATCAAGGTGGGCATTCCGGGTAACGTGGGCTATACCGGCCTTGCCAACGTCATGGCGGGCGAGGCGACGCCCTCGGGACATCTCGTGGATACCTATGCGGCAGATTGCTTCTCCGCACCCTCCACGGTCGGCGCGTCCTATCTCTCTCCTTCCTGGACGAACTGGAACAACGGACAGGAAAACGACGTCTTAAAGCTCAGCTCGGATGCGGCAAAGGACGGCGCGGCTTCGGACGCGATATCGCCGCAATAATTTTTCTTTTCATTTTGTCCTCCAAATATATTTTTATTACAAATATATTAGGACAACGCTAAAAAAATAACGCCCGTTTTTAAGACGGGCATTATTTATTAGTTTTTAAGTGAATGT
>JAGATP010000026.1 GCA_017621155.1 Clostridia bacterium | reverse complement strand
ACTCCGACGACAAGAAGTACGGCGGTAAAGGACTCTTGCACAAGTTTACTTATACAACCGTGAAAGTACCGAGTCATGGAAAGGAAAATTCGATCAAAATCGAACTCCCCAAAATGACTTGCTTGTATTTAATAAAAATCCAATAATTTGGGGGTTTCATTATGCAGAGAAAAAAACAATGTATTGCGATGCTCCTTGCCGGTGGGCAGGGGAGTCGGCTCTACGCTTTGACGAACACGATTGCAAAACCTGCAGTTCCTTTCGGATCAAAGTACAGAATCATTGATTTCCCGCTCTCAAACTGCATTAACTCCGGTATTGACACCGTCGGTGTCTTGACGCAGTACGAGCCGCTCGAACTCAATGAGTACATCGGCAACGGTCAGCCTTGGGACTTAGACCGTTCCTTCGGCGGAGCACATATTCTTCAGCCTTATCAGGGCAAGAAGCGCACCAGTTGGTATGAGGGAACCGCAAACGCGATTTACCAGAATATGCACTTCATGAAGAAGTACAATCCCGACTACGTTTTAATCCTTTCCGGCGACCATATTTATAAAATGGACTACGCTGCAATGCTTAAAGCGCACATCGAAACGAACGCAAGCTGTACGATCGCGGCGCTCAACGTTCCTTTGAAAGAAGCGTCCCGTTTCGGTATCCTGAACGTCAAGGAAGACGGACAGATTTATCGGTTCGACGAGAAGCCCATGGTACCCAAGAGCACGTTGGCGTCCCTGGGTATTTACATCTTTACGGCGTCCAAGCTCTTTGAATACCTCGAAGCAGACGACAAAAATCCCAACTCTTCCAAGGATTTCGGAAAAGACGTGCTTCCCGCAATGCTCGACGCAGGCGAAAAGATGATGTCTTACGAATTCAGCGGCTATTGGAAAGACGTCGGAACGATTTCTTCCCTTCACGAAGCGAACATGGATCTGCTCGGTGAAACGCCCAACTTTGACGTTTCCGACAGCAACTGGAAAATTCATTCCAGAAATCCCTTGGCGCCTCCCGAATATCTCGGCCCGGATTCTTCGATTTCCAATTCCATGATCGCGCTCGGCTGCGAAGTAAACGGAACGCTGATTAACTCCGTCCTTTCCAGCAACGTCAAAGTGGAGAAGGGGGCTGTCGTTCGGGATAGCGTCATTATGAGCGGAACGGTAATCAAGGCAGGCGCCGAAGTCAATTATGCCATTGTCGATGAGGATGTCGTGATTGAAAACGGAGCTAAGGTCGGAGCGCCTAAGGGTGAAAACGTAGGCATCGCCGTTCTCGGAAAGACAATTACCATCGGCAAAAACGCAACGGTCAAAGCCGGTGAAATCGTAGATAAAAGCATTGAAGGGGAGGTTTGATTATGTCCGCAGTAGGCGTTATTTTTTCCAATATTCATGACGAAAATATACCCGAGCTCTCTCGTTTGAGATCGATGGGCTCCATTCCGTTCGGCGGAAGATACCGCTTGATCGACTTTGCCCTTTCCAATATGGTAAATTCCGGCATTACGACCGTCGGCGTCATCACGAAGAACAATTATCAATCCCTGATGGATCACATCGGCAGCGGCAAAGAGTGGGATTTAGCGAGAAAGGACGGCGGACTTATGGTTCTTCCTCCTTATAACGATGAATACGAATCGCTCTATCACACCAGACTTGACGCCCTCAAGGGAATCATCGGATTCCTCAACAGAAGGACGGAAGAATACGTCGTGATGTCCGACTGCGACGGCATCTGTAAGATCGATTTTGGCAAAGTTATCGCTTTCCACGAGGAAAAGCAGGCGGATATTACGCTCGTCTATCACAACGAAGAGCTCGTCAAATCTCCTTACTACATCACCTTTGACACCAACGACGCGGGCAGAATTACCGATTTGCAGATCAATGCAAATATCACCGGTAAGGCAAACGTCTATATCAACATCATGGTGCTCAATCGTCAGTTCCTGATCAACATCATCAACAACGCGATTACGCGCGGTGCAAACAGCTTTGGTAGAGATATCCTTGCAAAGAGCGTCGACAGCATGAAGCTCTGCGGCTATGAATTCAAGGGCTATTATGCAGGCATGGATTCCATGGCGCAGTACTATAAGCGCAACCTCGAAATGCTCGATTCTTCCATTCGAGATGAATTGTTCGGCGCAAGAGATATTTACACCAAGGTAAAAGATTCCGCTCCTTCCAAATATACCGAAACGGCAGAAGTCAAGAATTCCTTGATTTCCGACGGATGCGTCATCGAAGGAACGGTCGAAAATTCCATTCTCTTCAGAGGCGTTAAAATCGAGAAGGGAGCAGTTGTTAGGAACAGCATCGTCATGCAGGATAACGTCATCGGAAAGGGCGCACAATTAAATGCGGTCATTACCGATAAAAACGTTGTCGTTCGCGACAGAAGGGTGCTTTCCGGAACGGAGGACTTCCCGTTCTTCATCCCCAAGGGATCTATGGTTTAATCGTACAAACACAGCGTTTTCCCACCGACGTTTTGTCGGTGGGGAATGTCTGCTATGAGGGAATCCATTCTAACAAGGAGGCTTATCTATGGCTACAACAACTAAAAAAACTACAACGGCTCGAAAAATGACCAAAAAGGAAAAAGAACCTGTGGCGGAAGTTATTCCCGCAGTGGAAGCTGTTCCCGAAACAGCCGCAACCCCCGTCGTTGAAAATGCACCCAAGAAGAAAATACTGTTCGTTGCGTCCGAATGCACGCCGTTCATTGCAACCGGAGGACTTGCCGAAGTCATCGGCTCTTTGTCCGTGGCGATTGCCAAGGACGATTCTTACGATGTCAGGGTTATCGTTCCTTTCTATTCCGATATCAAAACGCAATATCGTGCAAAATTTCAATTCATCGGAAATATTTATACGCCGCTCTCCTGGAGAAGCCAATATTGCGGCATTTTCCTTTACGAAGAAAATAATGTGAAGTTCTACTTCATTGACAACGAATACTATTTTAAACGTCCCGGATGCTATGGTTATTACGATGACGGCGAACGCTTTGCGTTTTTCTCGAGAGCGGTCATGGAAGTGATGAATTTCATCAATTTCTATCCCGACATCATGCACTGCCACGATTGGCAGGCGGCTTTGGCTGCGATTTATCTGAAGACCAAATATTGCTATCGCGAAGAGTATCAATATATCCGCAGCGTCTTCACCATTCACAACATCGAATATCAGGGCAAATATTCTCTCGACATTCTCGAAGATCTCTTTGACATTCCTTCCTATTATAAGCACTTCGTCGAATACGACGGCTGTATCAACCTGATGAAGGGAGCAATCGAAGTTTCCGAAAAGTTCTCCACGGTCAGTCCCAAGTATGCGGAAGAAATCAAAGACCCGTTCTATGCGCACGGACTTGAGAATATTGTAAAACGCAACGAGTTTAAACTCTGCGGCATTCTCAACGGCATCGACGTAGAGGGCTACAATGCTGCCAAAGATCCCAAAATCTTTGCAAATTTCGACAAGGATTCCCTCGAAAAGAAGGCAATCAATAAAGAGGAATTGCAAAAGCTTCTCAATCTTCCCGTAAGTCCTGATACGCCCATCATCTCCATGATTTCAAGACTCGTCTCGCACAAGGGGCTCGATCTCGTGACTGCGGTCATTGAGAGACTTTTACAGGAAGACGTGCAAATCGTCATTCTCGGCACGGGAGATTCCGCTTACGAAAATTACTTCAAAGAGCTTTCTTCCAGATACGTCGGCAAGATGAATGCGATTATCAGCTTCAAACCCGACCTTGCAAGGCAAATTTATGCCGGATCGGATATGTTCCTCATGCCCTCGAAATCCGAGCCTTGCGGGCTTTCTCAGATGATTGCATCCCGCTATGCGACAGTTCCCATCGTCAGGGAAACGGGCGGACTTTACGACAGCATCAAGCCCGAAGGCAACGGAGGCAACGGCTTTACCTTCGCTTCCTACAATGCGGAAGATATGCTTTACGTTATTAAGACGGCTCTGAAATGCTATCGTGACAAAACGTATTGGAAGACGCTCATGACCCGTGCGATCACTTCCGATTTCTCTTGGGCAAAATCCGCAGAAGAATATAAGGCAATGTACAAAGACGTCTTAGGGCGCTGAATTCAAAGAAAAGCAGGTAGTATTAAGACATGAATTCAAAACTTACAGACAAAGAAATGCAGCAGCTGATCAAAAGCAAGCTTTCTCGCTATTACGGAATCACGCCGCAGGAAGCGACCAAAGATCAGCTCTATAAAGCAGTTGTCATGTGCGTCAGAGATTTGATGCTGGAAAAACGTCAGCAGTTCCACCTGAAAACAAAACAGCAGAGGGGAAAGCGCGTTTATTACCTTTGCATGGAATTTCTGATGGGGCGCTCTCTGAAAAACAGCATTTATAATTTAAGCATCGAAGCTGCCGTTCGGGATGCACTCAAGCCTTACAACGTCAAGCTTGACGACCTCTATGAAAATGAGCCGGACGCAGGGCTTGGTAACGGAGGTCTTGGACGGCTTGCAGCTTGCTTTTTGGATGGGCTTGCCACTTCCGACTATCCCGCGATGGGTTATTCGATCCGTTACGAGTACGGGCTGTTTAAGCAGAAAATCGTAGAGGGGTGGCAGACCGAGCTTCCCGACGTTTGGCTTCCCGGCGGCGAAGTATGGCTGACTCAACGGAGTGACAAAGTCTATAACGTCTCTTTTGACGGATACACGACCGAGCATTGGACGGATCACGGCGTAGAAGTCGTTTATCACGATGCGAGGGAAGTCGAGGCGGTCGCCTACGATATGATGGTTTCGGGCAAGGATTCCAAAGCGGTTTCCGTTTTGCGGCTCTGGAAGGCGCAGGCGAAGAAAAAGACCTTTGACATGAAGCTTTTCTCGCAGGGAGAGTACAGCGCCGTCATGCAGGCTGACAACGAAGCGGAACTCATCTCCAAGGTTCTCTATCCCAACGATAACCACGCCGAAGGAAAATCCCTTCGCTTAAAGCAGCAGTACTTTTTGGTATCGGCTTCCCTCCAGGACATCATCACCACTCATAAAAGAAGATACGGTTCTTTGATGAAGCTCCCTGAAATGGCTGCCATTCACATCAACGACACGCATCCCGCGCTGTCCGTACCCGAACTCATGCGCATTCTCATCGATGAAGAATTTTACGGATGGGATCAGGCTTGGGCGATCGTGACCGCAACTTGCGCCTATACCAACCACACGGTTTTGGCAGAAGCGCTCGAAAAATGGCCCGAAGATTTGATTGCAAGAAGACTTCCCAGAATCTACACCATTTTGAAGGAAATCAATCGGAGATTCTGCGAAGCACTTTGGGAACGTTTTCCCGGAGATTGGGATAAAATTTCCCGTATGGCGATTATTTCCCACAATCAGATCAAGATGGCAAATCTTTCCATTGTCGGCTCGCACAGCGTCAACGGCGTTTCTGGTCTGCACAGCGAGATCATCAAGCATTCCATCTTTAAGGATTTTTACGACTATACGCCGGGAAAATTCACCAATGTCACGAACGGAATTGCGCACAGGAGATGGCTCAATCAAGCCAATCCGGAGCTTTGCGAGCTATTGCACGACTGCATCGGCGATTCCTATATCAAGAATTCCGAAACGCTGCACGATTTCCTGAGGTATGAAAACGATGAAAGCGTCTTAAAGCGTCTGGAAGAGATCAAGCTTATCAAAAAACAGCAATTTGCCGATTATGCGTACAGAAAACAAGGAACGCTGATCAATCCTGAAACGCTGTTCGATGTACAGGCAAAGCGTCTGCACGAGTACAAGCGACAGCTTCTGAACGTCCTTAACATCATTTCTCAGTACCTCGATCTCAAGGAAAATCCGAATCTCGACGTACAGCCCAAAACGTATATCTTTGCCGCAAAAGCCGCACCCGGCTACTATATGGCAAAGCTCATCATCAAGCTGATCTGTTTCCTTTCCGAGGACATCAAGAAGCATCCGAAGATTGCAGAAAAGCTATCCGTCGTCTTCTTGGAGGATTACAACGTTTCTATGTCTGAAAGACTGATGCCCGCTTCCGAAATTTCGCAGCAAATTTCTCTTGCGGGAAAAGAGGCGAGCGGTACCGGAAACATGAAATTCATGATCAACGGTGCGCTTACTGTGGGTACGATGGACGGAGCGAACGTCGAAATGAGCCAGTGCGTCGGGGAAGATAATATCTTTATCTTCGGACTTCGCTCTGACGAGGTGGAACGCCTTTGGAGCAGCGGATACAGTTCGAGTACGTATTACAATGCACATTTCGGAATCCGCAGAATCATTGAAGCGCTCATTGTTGGTTTCAACGGGCAATCGTTTGCCGATGTTGCAAATTACCTCATAACCGGTTCACCGGTTGCCGATCCGTATATGTGTCTTGCGGATTTTGAATCCTATCACAGCATTCAGCAATCGGTCGCTCATCTGTACCGCACGGATAAAAAAGCATGGAATCAGAAGTCGCTTCGCAACATTGCAGGCGCGGGATACTTCTCCGCCGACAGAGCGATCAAGGACTATGCCGAAAATATCTGGCATTTAACCCGCATTCAGTGATAAAATCTTCAAAAAATTATTACTATGTCTGTCATAATTGAAATATATGTCAGGCATAGTATTTTTTTATCGATGAAAAAATGCTTTCAACGTGCCAAAATCCTTGTTTTTTGAAATGATCTTTATTTCTTATTTTCCATTCGTTCAAATGAAATTTTCCATCAAAATACAACTCACTTAAAATCAATTGACAAGTTTGCCGTCCAATGTTATAATAACATCAAGATTGCGTAAAACCTGTATTTTACGCATAAATCAAAAAGTGCATTTGCGTCCCCCGTGCGCAAAATATAGATTAAACAGGAAAGAAGAAAGATGGCAGAAAGTTATTACAACGAACGCAACATCAAAAACCTTCAAAAGATTGCCCGCCTTTTGGATGATTTACCTCTCTTTTGCAGACAGTATTTTATAGGAATCGAAAATACGACTTCTACGCTAACCCGTCTGAATTATGCTTATGATTTAAGGTTGTATTTTCTATATGTATGTAAATACATATACCCGCAAAAGACGGTGCAGACTTTGACCCTCCAAGACATCGAACAAATTTCATCGGGCGATATCGAGGGATTTTTGAGCTATCTTTCTTGCTATTCCAAGGAAGACGGCTCGGTGGAAACCTGCAACGAAAAGGGAAAAGCGAGAAAGCTTTCTTCGGTCAAGTCCCTTTATCGCTATTTCTTCAATAAGGATAAAATTTCCGTCGACAACTCTTCGAAGGTCGCTTCGCCCAAGCTCCACCAAAAGGAAATTGTACGCCTTGATCGGGAAGAAGTGACGGAAATGCTCGAGGTGTCCGAAAATGGATACGGCTTGACCAAGCGACAGATGTCCTATCACGAAAAGACGAAACGAAGAGACAGCGCGATTATTACCCTTTTTCTGGGAACGGGAATCCGTATCAGCGAGCTGGTCGGGCTCAACAACGAGGATTTCGATCTTGCGAATTTGTCCTTTGTCGTAACGAGAAAAGGCGGGAATCGCATGATTTTGTACTATTCCGAAGAGGTTGCTTCCGCCATCGCCGACTATATGGACGAAAAAGAAAAGACGATTGCAACCTACAAGCAGGCATTGAAAAAGAAAGGTGCTCTCATTCAGACGAAATACGACGAACATGCCCTCTTTCTCTCCTCTCAGGGAAGGCGCATCAGCGTCAGAGCCGTCGAGTGCCTTGTCGGTAAGTATGCGAAAATCGTCACCCCTACCAAAAAAATTTCGCCGCACAAGCTCAGAAGCACCTATGGCACCAATCTGTACGACGAGACGCGTGATATTTACGTTGTGGCGGACGTTTTGGGGCATAAAGACGTCAATACGACGAAAAAACACTACGCTAACATCAGCGACAAGGTGCGCCGAGAGGCGTCAACTAAGGTCAAATTGCGCAAGGATCCGGAGGAATAATGGAAAAAGTTTATATTGTGCAGCCAATTGTATCGGAACACTACAGAGAACTCAGAGATGAAGCGATCTCCCTCGTCGAAAGCGCGGGCGGAGAGTATTGCGGTACGCTTTTTCAGACAATTCGCGAGGTCTCTCCCGCCACCTACATCGGTTCGGGAAAGCTTGCCGAACTATACGAGCGCATTCACGATTTAGACGTCACCGTCCTCTTCAACGGTGATCTTACCCCTTCTCAGACCTTGAACATCTCCGCTGCGCTCGGTGAGAAAAAAGTCATCGATCGCACCACCCTCATTTTGGACATCTTTGCAAAAAATGCCCAAACGTCGGAAGGTAAAATGCAGATCGAGCTTGCGCAGCTCAATTACATTTATCCGAGGCTGAAGGGAAAAGGTTCTGCCCTTTCCCGTTTGGGTGGAGGAATCGGCACGAGAGGCCCTGGTGAAACGCAACTCGAAACGGACAGAAGGCACATCAGACGGCGTATCAACTATCTGAAAGAGAGAATGGCGGAGATGGAGCGGCGCAGAGCGCTCCAAATCGACCGCAGAAAGAAAAACAGCGTGAAAACGTTGGCTTTGGTCGGCTATACAAACGTAGGAAAATCGACCCTGTTAAACGCTCTGACGGGCGCTGACGTCTTCGTCAAAGACGCGCTCTTTGCAACCCTCGATCCGACGGCGAGACGGCTTACCATTGAAGGAACGGAGTTCCTTCTCGTCGATACGGTCGGCTTTTTGCAGGATCTCCCTCACCATCTCATCGAAGCCTTTCATTCCACGCTCGAAAGCGCCCTTTCCGCTGATCTTGCCCTGCTCGTCTGCGACGGCACGGGAAATTACGAAATGCAGTTAGAGACGACTAAGGAGACGCTTTTATCCATGGGATTTCACGGAAAGACGCTTACCGTCGTCAACAAGAGCGAATCGCTTTCGGATTTTTCGGGGTTTCCCGCAGATGCGGTCTTTATCTCCGCAAAGGAGAAAGTCGGGCTCGAGCATTTAAAATCAGCCATTTTTCAGGCTTTTGAGGAGGATTTCAGGCGAGCGCGTCTCTTTATTCCCTATGCGCAAATCGCGGAATACAACGCCAAAAAGAAGCTCCTTACGGAACGTGGCGTCTCTTATACCGAGGAAGGAAGTATCATCGACGCGACCATTCCCGTCATTTATTTCGAGCAATTCCGCCCCTATCTCACCCAATCGTAATAATTATCCACCGGCTAAGCCGGTGGTTTTTCAGTTTCGGGCAGTTAGCCCTCATATTACTAGCCGCGCGCAAGTCGCGCATATGACGACCTGGCAGTCTCGCGTTTCTTACTTGCTACCCGTGAACGGGTCCTTCAACTCGTCTATGCTCATTTGGCTCATTTCTTTATCTTCTTTCACTTGGTTCCCTATGTATTCTTTTATCGCTTTTGTATTCTTCCCTACCGTATCTACATAGTACCCTCTGCACCAAAATTGCCTGTTCCTGTATTTGTATTTCATGTTGCCCCATTTTTGATAGATCATCAGGCTGCTTTTTCCTTTCAGAAATCCCATGAATCCGCTTACACTTAGCTTCAGCGGTATCTCCAGCAACATATGCACGTGGTCTGGGCATACTTCTGCTTCTATTATTTCTACCCCTTTCCACCTGCATAATTCTCGAAGGATCGCTCCGATTTCTAGCCGCTTATCTTCGTAAAATACTTTCCTCCGATATTTTGGTGCGAACACCACGTGATACTTGCAATTCCATTTCGTATGTGATAAACTGTTTATGTCTTCCATTTGGTTGACCTCCTTT
>JAGATP010000025.1 GCA_017621155.1 Clostridia bacterium | reverse complement strand
TTTTGACGGGATCGATGGCGATCGCCTCCTCTAAAAGGCGGAGATCGACCTTGTTCTCGGTATAAAAGGAGTCCGGTCTGTATTTCATTTTCTCCTCCGTGGTCTCACCCCGGAGGTAGTAGGAAATGAGCGGTCTGCCGTAAGCGGGATACCGCTCGTCGGAGAGCATGGTGATGCTCCCCTCTCTGTCAACGGAACGAATGCCTTCCACAGCTGCGACGCCCGCAATCGAGGCGCCGATGATGACATATTTCATGCGTTATCTCTCCTCGTACACGATGGCGCGGTTGGGACAGTGCGCCACGCAATTGGGCGTACCCTGCAAATTGTCCGTACAGAGCATACACTTTTGCACGGGCTTCCCTCCCGAAGGCAGAATGGCGCCGTAAGGGCAGACCAGAATACAGGTAAAGCAACCGACGCACTTCTCCCTGTCGATGACGACCATACCCGTCTCGTCCTTGGAGAGCGCTCCCGAAATGCAGCTATAGACGCACCTCGGCTCGGTGCAGTGACGGCAGTTGACGGCAAAGTGAATGCCGTCCTCCGCGTCCTCTACCCGAATGCGGGGATGCAGGTCGATCTCCATCTTCTTGCCCTTGAGCGCTTTGACCATATCCGTCAAACCCGAAGACGCAAACGCGCATTCGTATTCGCAGAGATGACACCCGAGGCACCATTGTTCGTTGACATAGATTCGTTTCATAACCGTTAATTATTTCATGACGCTATAAGCGTCTGGTTAATCCATGACGATATAAGCGTCGCGTTCGGCTCCTACCGATACGTATTTGATGTGGCACTCGCACGCCTTTTCCAGGTAGCGGATGTAGTCGAGGGCTTCTTTGGGAAGATCCTCCTTCTTTCTGCACTTGGAAAGATCGGTATGCCAGCCGGGAAGGGTTTCAAAGACGGGCTCACACTCGTCGAGAACGTCCGTGAACGGGAACTCGTGCAAGATTTCGCCGTTGAGCTTGTATGCCGTGCAGACCTCGATTGTTTCGTAAGAATCGAGGACGTCGAGCTTCGTGAGGGCGATTTCGTCCGCACCCTGACAGCGAATGCCGTAGCGGGAAGCGACGACGTCAAACGGCCCTACCCTTCTGGGTCTGCCCGTAGCCGCGCCGTACTCGTGTCCCGCTTCGCGGAGTCTCTCCGCCTTTTCGCCGAAGTATTCGCAGGTGAAAGGGCCTTCTCCCACGCAGGAAGAGTACGCCTTCATAATGCCGATGGATTGATCGAGCTTCAAATTGGGAACGCCCGCGCCGATGGGAGCGTAAGCGGCGATCGTCGAGGAAGAAGAGGTATAGGGCACGATGCCGAAGTCAATGTCGCGAAGAGCTCCGAGCTGGGCTTCGAACATGATCTTCTTGCCCTGTTTGTGCGCCTCGTTGAGGTAAAGCCCCGTATCGATGACGTAGTCCTTGAGCTTTTTGCCGTACTCCTCGAAGTAGGCGATCATATCCTCGTCTTTGACGGGCTCTGCGCCGTAACCGCCGACCACGGTCAGATTCTTCCAGGCGACGATGTCGTGAATGCGCTTGTACATGAGCTCGGGCTTTAAGAGCTCGCCCATGCGGAAGACCTTCTTCATGTACTTATCCGCGTAGACGGGGGCGATTCCGCGCCTCGTCGAACCGAAGGGCTTTCCCGTCATTTTGGACAATCTGTCCTCTTCGAGGCAGTCCATCTGCACGTGATAGGGCATGGTGATGATGGCTTTGTCGCTGATCTTCAGGTTTTCGGGGGAAATTTTGATGCCGCCCGCTCTCAGTTTCTCCATCTCGCCGCAAAGGTGCCTGATGTCGATGACCATGCCGCAACCCAGCACGTTGACGACGTTCTCGCGCAAGATACCCGAAGGAAGAAGATTTAAAATAAACTCTCCCTTGTCGTTGATGACCGTGTGCCCTGCGTTGTTTCCGCCCTGATACCGACATACGATGTCGTAGTCGGCGGACAAAAGATCGACCATACGGCCCTTTCCTTCGTCACCCCAGTTGATTCCGCAAATTGATGTTAACATATCGTTCTCCTCTCTACATAGATTCACCGGCATGATGAATGCCGAGTACTTCCAATTCTTTTTGGGTCAAGCCGACGCCGCGGAGCATCAGCTTGTTGCCGCGCATGGACTCGATGGAGTTGATCCCCATTCCGCCCATCATTTCCTGAATTTCGTGATTCCAAGCCGAAACCAGATTGACGAGCCGCTCTGCCCCCACCTCGGGGTTGAGCCGCTTGACGAGCTCGGGATTCTGCGTCGCGATGCCCCAATTGCACTTGCCCGTGTGACAACTCCTGCAAAGGTGACAGCCGAGGGCAAGGAGCGCCGCCGTACCGATGTAGCAGGCGTCCGCGCCGAGGCAGATCGCCTTCACGACGTCCGCACTCGAACGGACGGAACCGGCAACGACGATGGAGACGTTGTCCCGAATGCCCTCTTGGCGGAGGCGTTCGTCTACCTGCGCCAACGCAAGCTCGATGGGAATGCCGACGTTGTCGCGGATTCTCGTGGGCGCTGCGCCCGTTCCTCCGCGGAAGCCGTCGATGGCGATGATGTCCGCGCCGCTGCGTGCAATGCCGCTCGCGATTGCCGCCACGTTGTGCACGGCGGCAATTTTGACGATGACGGGCTTTTTGTATGCCGTCGCTTCCTTGATCGTATAGATGAGCTGACGCAAATCCTCGATGGAGTAAATGTCGTGATGGGGTGCGGGAGAAATGGCGTCGATTCCCTGCGGAATCATACGGGTGCGGGAAACCTCCTCGCTGATCTTTTTGCCGGGAAGGTGTCCGCCGATGCCCGGCTTTGCGCCCTGCCCCATCTTAATTTCAATGGCAGCCGCGGCGTCGAGATAGTCCTTATGGACGCCGAACCGCCCCGAAGCGACCTGCACGATGGTATTTTTGCCGTACCGATAAAAGTCCCGGTGCAGTCCGCCCTCGCCCGTGTTGTAGTAAGTGCCGAGCGCCTCCGCCGCGCGCGCGAGGCTCGCATGAGCGTTGTAGCTGATCGAGCCGTAGCTCATGGCGGAAAACATGACGGGCACGTTCAATTTCAGCTGAGGGGGCAGGTTGTTTTTGAGCTTGCCCGCCGCGTCGCGCACGATTTCCACGTTGCGCTTGCCAAGGTAGACGATCGTCTCCATCGGCTCTCTTAAGGGATCGATAGAAGGATTCGTCACCTGCGAGGCGTTGATGAGCATTTTGTCCCAATAGATGGGATAGGGCTTGGGATTGCCCATGGAGGATAAAAGCACGCCGCCCGAATTTGCCTGACGGTACACCTCGTTCATCGTCTGATTGTCCCAATTCGCGTTGGTGCGATAGGTATCTTCGCTCTTTTTGATCTTCAAGGCGTGCGTGGGACAGAGGCAGACGCATCTGTGGCAGTTGACGCATTGATCGCTGTCGGCAATCATCCTGCCGAGCTCCTCGTCGTATCGATGGACGTTGTTGGCGCATTGCCGCTCGCAGACCCTGCAAGCGATGCACTTGTCGGTGTCCCTCACGACCTCGTATTCGGGATAAATATAAGTATCCATTAATCGACACCTCCCTTCAGGCGATAGATGACGGGCTGACCGCCTGCGGGTGAAAACAGCTTGTCAAGCTCGGGCTGAATGACGCGGATGGCGCACTCCTCGCTCGCAATATAAGCAAGGTCGCCCTTTTCGGCACACACCATGGAACGGAGCTTTAAGCGGTCGTTGAGCGCCATGAGCCCGCCGTTGAAGCCGAAGATGATGGAAAAAGGGCCGCAGATCAAAAGCCCGGGGAAGGCGCGGCGGAGAAAGGTCTCCTGTTCCTGCTCTTCGGGGGATTTTTCGGCGATCGTCGACCAGAACGAAGCGGAAATGACCTTTGCAACCTCTTCCAGCGTGAGCTTTTTCTGACGGAGCAGATAGTCGATGATATACGTGATGACCTCGGTATCCGTCTGCAAGGAACAGCGATAGCCGAACATCTCGATGTAGCGGCGATTGGCGTCGTAGGAGGAAATCTCCCCGTTGTGGACGATGGAATAGTCCAGGAGCCCGAAGGGATGCGCCCCGCCCCACCAGCCGGGAGTATTCGTCGGGTATCTGCCGTGGCACGTCCAGGAGTACCCTTCGTATTCGTCTAAGCGATAGAACCTACCCACGTCCTCGGGATAGCCCACCGCCTTGAAAATGCCCATATTTTTGCCGCAGGAAAAGACGTAAGCGCCCTTGTACCTTGCGTTGATGGCATTGACGCAGGCGACGATGTACGCCTCCTCGTCGAGAAGGCTGTTTTGCAGCCTCTTTTGCAGGGGAGAGACAAAATAACGCCAGATAATGGGCTGATTGGTAATGGCGGAATGCTTCCAGGTCTTCATCTCGGAGGAATAGACGATCTCGAAGTGGGAGTTTAAAAAGTCCTCCGCGTCCTTTCTCGCCTGAAAGTCGTCGAAAAAGAGATGAAAGGCGTAAAAATCCTTATATTCGGGGTAAATGCCATAGCCGGCAAATCCGCCGCCCAGCCCGTTGGATCTGTCGTGCATGGTCGCGATCGAACGGATCATGCACTCGCCCGTCATTCGCTTGCCGCTTCTGTCAATGACGGCGGAAATAGCGCATCCCGAAGGGATGCGAACTTCTCCTTCCATCGGAGCGCGGGTCGTTTTTAACTGAAAATCGGAAATCATGGTATCTCCCGTTTTTGCGATCCCAAGAGGATCGGACTTGTCACAGCGTAATATACTATCATTATAGTGCTTCCCCCCTTTCTTGTCAAGCAAAATTTTTCAAATCAATCAGAAGAATAATGATGGCGGGTATAATCAAATTTTATAATTTATCCCCTCTTTTCCTGACCGGAGCATTCCAGACCCGAGCTCTATTTTAAGGAGGATTCGAAATGCTTCGGTTAAAATAAGAAGCGCCCAAAGCCGGGTGGCTTTGGGCGCTTCCAATCTCTGAGAGAGCGTGTGAGCGAATGGAATTATTCCGCCTCGTTGGAGAGCGCATCCTTTCCGGTCTCGCCGGTGCGCACCCGCATGACGTTTTCGATGTTGGAGACGAAGATCTTGCCGTCTCCCATGTTGCCGTCGCACAAAACCTTGCGGGCGACCGCCACGACGAGCTTCGGATCGACGGTGGAGACGACGATGTCTACCTTTACCTTCGGGAGCAAATTCATGCTCGTCTTTAAGCCGCGGTACTGACCGGTCTTGCCGCCCTGCGCGCCGCAACCCATGACGGAGGAAACCGTCATGCCCGTCACGCCGATGGAAGCCATCGCGTTTTTGAGGTCGATGAATTTCTCCTGCCGCGTGATGATGGTGACTTGCGTATACGTTCCGCTCTCAGCCCCGGGAGCAAGGGTGAGATCGGCAGGCTCGACGTCCGAAACGTCGAAGGGAAGCTCTTTGTCCATGGTATACGAGGGAATGGTAGGCACGAAGTCCGCATAAGCCGAGGAAAGTCCGTGCTCGGTCGGGTCGAGTCCTTCGACCTCCTCTTCCGCGCTGACGCGCACGCCGATGGTCTTTTTGATGACCCAGAACACGGCGATCATCGTGACGACCGTCCAGGCAAGGACTGTCACCATGCCCAAAAGCTGTACGCCGAGCATGGTCGGATCGCCCGTGAGGAAGAGTCCGCCGCCCGCAAAGTCCTCGCCTAAGGTATAACCCGCGTCGGCGACGAGGTTGGGATCGGCAAAGAGACCGACTGCAATCGTGCCCAAAATGCCGTTTGCAAAGTGCACGCCGACCGCGCCGACGGGATCGTCGATATGTAACTTCTGATCGAGCAGTTCGATGACGACGACCACGAGAATGCCGGCGACGAAGCCGATGATAACGGCAGCCCATGCGGGAACGACGGCGCAGGGTGCGGTGATGGCGACAAGCCCCGCAAGGGAAGCGTTGAGCGTCATGGAAATATCCGGCTTTTTATTTTTCATCCACGTATACCCCATGCAGGAGCAGCAAGCCACCGCGGGGGCGATCGTCGTGTTGACGAGAATCTGCGCAAGAGAGAGAGGATTGGAAGCCGCCGCGCCGTTAAAACCGTACCAGCCGAACCAGAGAATAAAGCAACCGAGCGCGCCCAAGGTCAAGGAATGTCCCTGAATGGCGTTGTTCTTGACGACCTTTCCCGAGAAATCCCGCTCGTATTTGCCGACGCGAGGCCCGAGGAAAATCGCGCCGATGAGCGCCGCCGTGCCGCCCACCATGTGAATGGCGGTAGAGCCGGCGAAATCGTGGAAGCCGAGCTGCGCAAGCCAACCGCCGCCCCAAATCCAGTGCGCCTCGATGGGATAGACGACGAGGCTCATGACGAAGCTGTAAACGCAATAGGCGGAAAACTTCGTCCGCTCTGCCATCGCGCCCGAAACGATGGTCGCGGTCGTCGCGCAGAAGACGAGGTTGAAGAGAAATCCCGAACCGACGTCAAAGGCGGTCTGCCAATCCCCCGCACGGATGGAGTCGAAGGCGGAAATCCAATTGAAATTGGGAAGTCCCAAGAACCCTCCGAGCGTGTCTTCCCCGAGGAGCAATCCCGCATCGAGCAGCAAGAACGCCACCGTGCCGATGCAGAAGTCCATCAGGTTTTTCATGATGATGTTGCCCGCGTTCTTCGCCCTGGTGAAACCTGTCTCCACCATGGCAAAGCCCGCTTGCATGAAGAATACGAGTGCGGCTCCCATTAAGAACCATACCGACATATCCATAAGAAAACCTCCGATAAAAATTTGAAACAATGGTGATACCCCTTTCGAACGTCGAAACGCTCTCACCTGTTCCGATTTTCAAAAGGGCTTCGTCCCCCCTCTTTTTTCACAGTATAAGAAAATCTTTTAACATATAAAAAATTTTCTTATCGATAAGAATGGTAAAAAAAGAAAGCGGGCGAAAAATTACCGCCTTTCGACCCTCCCCCCTTTTTAAGGGGGAGGAATCAAGGGCAAAGAAAGCGACTATTTCTTCACGCTGTAAAGAATGTCGGTGTAAGTCGGGTACGGCCAATAATCCTTCGCGCAGAGGCGTTCCATGCTGTCGACGGCTTCGCGGATGGCGTTCATCTCGGGAATGATGACGTGCGCCATCTTCTGAGACGCCTCGCAGACGTCCGAAGGCATATCGGCAAGGTCTGCTTCGAGCTTTGCAACCGCCTCCATCATCTTATCGTTGGTCACGGCGAGCTTGGTTGCGATCGCCTTTTCGGACGCAAAGGGAATGTCGGGGCAAGCTGTCTGCTTTGCGGCGATGTTGGCGCAGAGCGCGGCGGTATAATCGGAAACGGCGGGGAAAATATCCTGCTTCGCCATTTCGGCAGTGGTCAGCGCCTCGATGTTAATGGTTTTGACGTAGTTCTCCAGCTGAATCTTCGCGCGGGCAATCGCCTCGTCGCGGGTATAGACGCCCTGACGGAGGAACACCTCGATGTTCTTCTCTTCGAAGAAGACGGGAACGGCGTCGGCGGTGTTCTTGTTGTTGAGCAGTCCCCTTCTCGCCGCTTCGGGCTCCCAATCGGGGCCGTAGCCGTCGTAGTTGAAGATGATGCGATAGTGCTCCTTGAGCGTTCTCTCGATGAGCGCTTTCGTCGCAGTTTCGAAGTCCTCCGCCCCTTCCAGCTCGTCTGCGATCTTACAGAAGGTGTCCGCGACGATGGTGTTGAGCACGATGTTGGGGTCGGCAACGGAGAAGGTCGAGCCGAGCATACGGAATTCGAACTTGTTGCCCGTGAAGGCGAAGGGAGACGTCCTGTTTCTGTCCGTCGCGTCCATGGGGAAGATGGGAGATTCGGGGACGCCGATGGATCCCGGCGTCGCCTTGACGGGGACGTAATCGATGCCCTTGACGATGGCATCGACGAGCGCGCCGAGCTGATCGCCGAGGTAAACGGAAATGATGGCGGGAGGCGCTTCGTCCGCACCCAATCTGTGGTCGTTTCCGGCGGAGGCGACGGATGCGCGGAGGATTCCCTGATAATCGTCGACCGCTTCGACGACGGCGGCGAGGATGAGCATGAACAGCGTGTTCTTTTCGGGCTCTTCGCCGGGATCGAGGAGATTGAAGCCCGTCTCGGTGCTCATCGACCAGTTGTTGTGCTTGCCCGAGCCGTTGACCCCTTCAAAGGGCTTTTCGTGAAGCAGGCAGACAAGTCCGTGCTTCTGCGCGACCTTCTTCATGAGCTCCATCGTCAACTGATTGGAATCGACGGCGATATTGGTCATGGCGAAGATGGGCGCCATCTCGTGCTGTGCGGGGGCAACCTCGTTGTGCTTGGTCTTGGAGAGAATGCCGTAAGACCAAAGGGTCTCGT
>JAGATP010000024.1 GCA_017621155.1 Clostridia bacterium | reverse complement strand
GGCTTCCGAGGAAAAGATGAGAGAAGTCGTCAACGAGGGTATGGTGCTCCTCAAAAACGACGGACTTCTTCCGCTCAAAAAGAACAGCGCGGTTTCCCCGTTCGGCAGAGGGTATGCCCATCCTATTTATAACGGCATGACGGAGGGCGGTTCCATCAAATATACCCCTCCC
The DNA here is from genome assembly GCA_017621155.1 of Clostridia bacterium. GTDB lineage: Bacteria > Bacillota > Clostridia > Christensenellales > Borkfalkiaceae > RGIG8762. The sequence goes on along the minus strand of JAGATP010000024.1, from coordinate 34,724 downwards.
GAGGCGGGGATCAGCCCGAAAGCGGCATTGGAACGCAATTTTTCCATTATCAGCGCGGCTGCAGATAAGCAGCCTGCCGATATGGGCTTGACGACGGACGGAGGGTTCGGCGGTTACATCAACGATCCCGCAGAGGGCGGATGGATTCAGGTCTTTAAATATGAAAACTATCCCGACGCGCCTTCGGCTGCGCCCGGAACGACGAGGCACAACGTCATGAAATTCGGAGCGGACAGCCAGATTCCCGAACTCAGCGTCTCCGCCTACGACGACATTTCCGCCGATGACCTTGCGCAGATGAAGAAGTCCGTCGGCTTGGTCTTCGTTTCGAGAAGCGGCAATGAGGACAGGGACAAAAAGAGCGACGGCTACACGGACGGCACGCCCCATTATCTTTCGCTTTCCAAAAACGAACGGGATATGATCCAATGGGCAAAGGCGCATTGCGAGGGCGTCGTGCTCGTCGTCAACTCTTCCAACCCCATAGAGCTCTTGCCTGTGATGCAGGGTGAGCTCGAGGTTAACGCGATCGTTTGGGCGGGGCATCCCGGCGACGTCGGCTTCGAGTCCCTTTCGGACATTCTTTGCGGCGAAGTCAATCCTTCCGCAAGGCTCGTTGATCTGTTTGCGGCTGATTTTCTGAAATTGCCGTCGACAAACAATTGGGGCAACTTCCACTATACCAATTCGACCGAGGGCGTCGGAAGCGAACCTTACGTTGAATACTGCGAGGGCATGTACAACGGCTATCGCTATTACGAAACCGCTTACGATACGAAGGCGTCGGGCTTCGTCTACGGCGAGCTTGACGGTAAGGGTGCGGCAACGGTGAAAGGGGAAGTCGCCTATCCCTTCGGCTACGGACTTTCCTACACTTCCTTTGAACAGAAGATCGTTTCTGTTTCCGAGGGAGACGAATTTAAAATTGAGGTTGAGGTCGCAAATACGGGCGATCGGAAGGGGAAAGACGTCGTTCAGCTCTACATGAACGCGCCTTATACCGCTTACGATCAGGAGATGAAAATCGAAAAGCCGACGGCAAATCTCATCGCCTTCGGCAAGTCGAAGGAATTGAAGCCCGGGGAATCCGATCGCGTTACGCTCACCTTCTCAAAGGACGAAATGGCTTCTTATTGCTATACGCGGGACAACGGCGACGGAACGCAAGGCTGCTATCTTCTCGAGGCGGGGGATTATTCGCTGACACTCCGTAAAAACAGTCATGAGGTGCTCGAAGAAAGAATCTGGCACAATGATTCTACGATCTTTTATGACAATTCCAATCCCCGTCCCTCCGAAATCGAGATGCAATCGGCGATGGACGACGAGGGAAATCTCCTCGGTTATCCTGAAAAAACTGCCGTCGATCCGGATGCGAAGTTCATCGCGGCGACGAATCTTTTCCCGTACATGAGCGATTACATGAACGAGGAGAGCACGATCCTTTCCAGATCGAATTGGGAGAATACCCTTCCCTTCGGCGAAAAGCAGACGGGGAAGACGATCAGTCAGAAATACATCGATTTGTTCGGCAAGGAAAATTCCTTTGACTATGCGACGGACAAAGAGCTCGGCAACGTAGAGGGAAGCTATGTCTACGTGAAGGAAGCTTATCCCGAAAAGCAGGACAACGGACTCACCGTTTCGGATCTGCGCGGAAAGGATTTCTTTGACGAAAATTGGGATTTGCTCCTCAATCAGCTCGATTATGACAAAGATCACGATAATTTACGGCAGATTCTCTGCGGAACGAGCTATTCCACCAATGCGTTAAGCTCGATCGGCATGCCCGAAAGCATTCACTGCGAGGGGGCAAACGGCATTCGGCTTGACAACGGCGACGGCGTGGGAACGGAAAACAGCTTGAAAACCGCTTCCTGGTGCATGGCGCCCGTCATGGCGTCTACCTGGAATGTTCAGCTCATGAAGGAGATGGGCGAGGCGATGGGGCAGGAAGCACTCATCGGCAACAGACAGGGCAGAATGTCCCCGGCGTTTAACCTTCACAGAAATCCCTTCCAAGGCAGAGTGTTCGAATACTATTCCGAAGACCCCCTCCTCTCCGGCAAGGTTGCCGCGGCAGTTGTGACGGGAACGTCCTCTTCCGGTATGTTCGATTTCATCAAGCACTTTGGCTTGAACGATCAGGAAACGAACCGCGCGAAATCTCTGCATACGTGGGCAACGGAACAGGTCGTCAGAGAGCTCTATAATAAACCCTTTGAAATCTGCATTCGCGAAGCCCGTAAGACCATTCGTTACACCGCAGATTCCGAAGGCACGGTAAAGACCAAAGTCATGCGCGGCTGCACCGCGATGATGGGCGCGCAGAACTGCTTCGGGCCGACGACTGCCTTTGCCAATTACGATCTGATGACCAAACTCGTCAGACAGGAATGGAACTTCAACGGCTACATCAACACGGATATGTTCAGCGGCTCCAACAACTTTGTGGAGTATACGATCAGAGCGGGAACGGACAGCTGGCTTGTTTGGAACAGCCTCGGCGACTTCAATGACTACGACAGCCCTACGGCAAAGGCGGTGATCCGCAATGCAATGCACCACATCGCTTACACCATTGCCAATTCCGCCGTCCTTCAGGACGTTGCGCCCGGAACGATCGTTTACTATGATATGTCTCCTTGGAGAGTTGCGCTCTTGACCGTGACTATCGTCGTTTGCACCGCCGTCGTCGGAATGATCGGCTGGACGGTCGTGCGGGTGGTCGACGCCAAAAAACACCCCGAACGCTATTAAAACGGAATGTGGTCGCGCTCTTTTGCGCCCGATTCTTCTCTCCCCGGAAGCAATTGTTTGCTTTCGGGGATTTTTTGCGCTCGGATTGCCAAACCGAGTGCAGGTATAAAACAGAAAAAAATTGGCAATCATTCTACTTATTCCCCAAAACCATTGAAAAATTGACGGAATTATTGTATAATGAAAAGTATGAAGAAAAAGTCCCTCAAAGAAAATCTTTCCTTGACTTTGGAAGCAAAGCCCTTCGTCTCCTATGCGGATTATGCGTATCGCGTTCCGCCCTTTCGGCGCGTCGTTTTAGCCTCTTCCTCGCCCGAACCCATCGATGTCACCGTTCGCTTTTTAGACGAAAACGGGCTGTTTATCTCCAACGGCAGGGAAGTCACCGTTCCCTATGAGAGCGAGGTGGAAGTCTCGTCGGAAGGACTTTTGAACCCCGCTTACCTTGCGAAGCTTACCTCCCTTTCGGAATGCGTCGTCACGGTGACGGTCGAAAAAAAGGGCGAGGTCATTCTCTCCGCAAAGCAGAGTTTGACCGTGCTTCCCTTCGATACCTACGGCGGGCTCTCCTCCGAGGCGGAGTTCCTGTGCGGCTTCGTTCGTCCCGGAACGAACGAAGGGCGGGCGATTTTATCGGACGCCAAGGCGCAGCTCAAGCAGTGGGGGCTTTCGGAAGAGCTGAACGGCTACGAGCGGGACAAAAACACGGCGTTAAAGCAGTTCGCCGCCATTTATTCCGCCTTCAAAAAGAGAAATTATCAGAGAGTCGAGGCGGATTTTTCGTCTCCCGTCTCTCTGCAAAACGAGGGGATAAAACGCTCCGAGCTCGACCTTGCCCTCTTATTTTCCGCTTGCCTCGAGAGCGCGGGGCTCTTCCCCGTTCTCCTTCTCGGCAAGGAGATCGCCGTCGGCGCATGGCTCTATGAGGGCTGCTTTTATTCCGCCGTCCTCGACGACTTATCCGTCATCGAGAACTACACCTCCGACGGCATTCATAACCTCTCCTTTGTGCGCGCTATGGATTTGTTCGGCGGAGAGGGCAGCTTTTCCCGTGCGGGCGAACGCCTAAGAGACGCGCTCAAAAAGGGCTCGTATGAATACTGCCTCGACATTCGTAGGGGAAGGCTGGGTGGCTATCGCCCCCTCCCCGTTCGCAATCGTGCGGAAGAGGGGTATGAGCTCTTGGACGCAAAGGAGCTTTCTCCCGAAACCGCGCCCGAGGAGATCGCCGATTTTAAGCTCTCCCTCGACAAAAAGCTCCCCAAAAACAAGCAGTGGGAAAGGAGACTGCTCGATCTGTCCTTTAAAAATCCGCTTCTGAATTTCTCCCCCAAGAAGAACGCCGTGCCCGTGGCAGTCTCTTCCCTCGATGAATTTTACGTCGCCTGCGCCGAAAAGGGAAGCCTTCGGCTCTATCCCTCGAACGAGGAAGGAAGGCGCATTCTGCGGGAGAAGAGCCTTGCAAAGTCTCTCATCGAGGCGGAGCTCGCCGAGGGGAATTTGCGGAGCGAATATTCCGAAGAGGAGCTTTCCGAAGTCGTTCCCCGCATCATCCGAAAGGGGAAGGAGGCGGACGAGGAGAGCGGGGGAAACCTCATCTATCTCGCCCTCGGATTCTTGCACTACACGTCCCAAAATCGGGCTTTCAGCGCGCCTCTTCTCCTCTTGCCCGTTCGCATCAAAAAGACGAAGGGGAGCGATTACTTTACCCTTGAAATCAAGGACGAGCCGGGAATGAATACCACTCTGCTCGAATACCTCAAACAGGAATACGACATCGACGTTCGGGGGCTCGATCAGAGCATCGAGGCGCTCCGCATTCGGGAAATCCTCGCCATGGTGCGCTCGGAAATCTCCCGCATGAAGGGTTGGACGGTCGAGGAGAGTGTTTTTCTTTCCGTGTTTTCCTTTACGCGGTACTTCCTTTGGAACGACGTCAGAAAGCACATCGATCTCTTCAAGGAAACGCCCGTCGTTCGGGCGCTCTTTTCGGGCTCGGCTTTTGAGACGGAGAAATTCGAGACAAAGGAGCGGGAGGCGTATAAGCCCTACGAGGTGTTGACACCCCTTCCCATGGACTCCTCTCAGTTCGAAGCGGTGGCACTCTCCAAGACGGGGGCTTCCTTCGTCCTGCACGGGCCTCCCGGAACGGGCAAGAGCCAGACCATCACGAATATGATCGCCAACGCTCTGCACGATCGGAAGCGGGTCTTGTTCGTCGCCGAAAAGGAGGCGGCGCTCTCCGTCGTCAAGCGTCGGCTCGAATCCATCGGCGTGGGCGACTTTTGCCTGGAACTGCATTCTTCCCGCGCAGAGAAGGGGGACATCGTCAAAAAGATCGAGGACGTGCTCTCCTTGCAGGGGAAGGAGGTCGATTTTCAAGTCGAAGGGGACAGGCTCAATAAGACGGAAAACGACATCAAGCGGGTGTACGATTCCGTGCACAAAATTCGCCGCATCGGCGTTTCCGTCTATGAAGGGATTGTAAAATACCTTTCCAACAAGGGCGCGCCCGACCTCATTGGAATCGACAGCGCCTTCTACGACAGCCTCACCAAGGAAAAAATCGATCGATTCGAGGAGCTCCTTCTCTCCGCTTCCTTTGCCGCGGAGGAGTGCGGCGGGGTGGGGACTTCTCCCTTCGAAAACGTCAATCTGACGGAGTATTCCTCGGAGATTCGCGACGGGGTGTATTGCGCTTCCAAGTGTATTCTCTCCGAGATTGCACACCTGAAAGGGTATCTGTCCCTCTTTACCGCGCAGTATCGCCAGACGGTCAGCGTGATTACGACCTGCAAATTGCAAAAGCTCAAGGAGATCGCAGAGCGCCTTTTGAGCGGAAGATACGATGTATTTTATCGGGAGGACGAGGAGTCGTTTCGGGAATTTTTCCACGCCAACAAGAGGCTGGACGAGCTGTCTCCCGCCTACTTCGCGCGCTTTAAGCGATGGGTGGAGGTTGGCGCGCTTCCCCCGCTCGACGGGGAGGAGTGCCTCTCGCAAAAGTCCGTCCGCACCGCCCTTCGCAGGCTGGAATGGGTGGCGAGGGGAAGGCTTTCCAAGGAAGAAAGGCTTTCTTCTCTGCGCCTTGCGACGGAGATGAATGCGGCGTGTAGGAAGCTTCAAGAAAGTCCCTTGGCGCAGCCCTTTTTGAAACGAGACGGTTTGATCGACTTTAAGGCAAGGGAGGACTACCTTTCCGACCTTAAAGACCTTCACGCCCTCTGCGAGGATTGCTTCCTCGATTATAACGCCGACACCTTCAACAGCATGTGTCACCGCACGGTAGGCGGCTCGACGAAGTCCGTCCTCTTCGGACTCATTCACGCCGTAGACGGCTTTGCAGACGCCTTAAAGACCTTTTCCGAGACGATTGCCTTAGACGAAAAGGGGGTTCGCTCGGACGATTTGTTCCGCTATTTCAGCGACAAGGCAAACGCGCTGTTGAATGGAATCGACAAGCTCGGCAGCTGGTGCAAGTACAAAAAGACCGCCTATACCCTCAAAGAGGCGGGGCTTGGGTTTATGGTCGATGACATGGAGAGCGGCAAGGTCGATCCTTCCAACATCGTCTCCTGCTTTGAAAAACACGTTTACCGCAATTTCCTCGATACCTTCTTTACGGGAGACAGCGTGCTTTCCGCCTTTTCCGGGGCGTCCCTTGAAGAGAAGGCGGAGGAGCTGAAGGCGCTGTGCGATACTTGCATGAAGAAGGGCAGAGCATTTCTCCGCGCCGAGCTCATCGCCCGCGTTCCCGATCAGGAGGAAGAAGGACCGGTGAGTCTGGAGCTCATGAACTTCAAGCGCTTTGCGGGAAGCAGAGGGGGCTCTGTCAAGAAAATATTTACCGAATTTCCCCTTCTTCTAAAGAGGACGGTTCCGTGTATGCTCATGAGCCCGACCACCGTAGCTGCGTTTTTGCCGCCCGAGCGGGAGTTTGACCTCGTCATCTTCGACGAAGCGTCTCAGCTTCCCACCGCGGAGGCGATCGGCTCGCTCGCGCGGGCAAAGAGCGCGATCGTCGTGGGAGACCCCAATCAGCTCCCGCCCACTTCCTTCTTCTCGTCGGGATACGTGGACGAGGACAACCTCGAAAACGAAGACCTCGAATCCGTCCTCGACGACGCCCTCGCCATCGGAATGCCCGAACGCTACCTTACCTGGCATTACCGTTCCCGCCACGAGAGCCTCATCGCCTTTTCGAACGCGACGTATTATCAGGGAAGGCTCTCTACCTTCCCCTCTCCCGACGGCATGGAGAGCAAGGTGCGCCTCGTCTTTGTCGAGAACGGCGTTTACGACAGGGGCTTTACCAAGCGCAACAAAGAGGAGGCAAACGCCCTCGTTGCCGAGGTTGTCCGAAGGCTTTCCGATCCCTCTCTTTCTTCGCACAGCATCGGCGTCGTCACCTTTTCTTCGGTGCAAAAGGATTACATCGAGCGCCTTTTGACGAAGGAGATCGTGCGGCTCAAGCTGGAGACGGCGGCATACGACAGGGAAGAGCCGATTTTCGTCAAAAACCTCGAAAACGTACAGGGAGACGAGCGGGATGTCATTCTCTTCTCCGTCTGCTACGGCCCCGACCGCACGGGAAAAATTTCCTTAAACTTCGGCCCGCTCAATCAGACGGGCGGCTGGCGAAGGCTCAACGTCGCCGTCTCCCGTGCGCGGGAGGAAATGGTGATCTTCGCCTCGATGACTTCCGCCATGATCGATTTGTCCAAGACGACCTCCAAAGGCGTTGCGGGCTTGAAGGGCTTTCTCGAATTTGCAGGGCGGGGCAAGCTCACCATGCCCGTGGGGAGCGGGGAAAAGACGCAGAGCCTCGGAAAATTCATCGCGGCAGACCTCGCCGCTTACGGCTATGAATGCCGCTACGACGTCGGCGCATCTTCCTTTCAAATCGACGTCGCCGTCATCGACCCCAAAAATCCCGACAGGTTTATCCTCGCCATTCTGGGCGACGGAAGGGGCTCCGTCTACGATGCCGAGGTGTTGGAGCCGCAGGCGCTTCGCCTTTCCGATTGGAACGTCACGCGGGTGTACGCCGCCTCTTACTATTCCAACCCGCAAAAGGAGATCAGGCGGCTGCGCGAGCTTCTCGATAAGCTCACGGGTGCGGGAAACAGGCGGCTTAACGTCCTCAAAATGCGGCAATCGTACAAGGTGGCTGAATTTTCCTTCCCCTCGCAGAGCGAAGAGTTTATCGTCAACGCCGAAAACGACAAGGAGCTTCTCCTCGTCATGAAAAAGGTCATTGCAAAGGAAGAGCCCGTCTCGGAAGGGGAACTTGTCCATCGCGTGATGAACGCCTATGCCGTGCAATCCTCCAAGGCGGAGAAAAAGCTCAAAAAACTCCTTGCGGAGAGCAATTTCAAGCGGGAAAAACTGCTCGACGACGTCTATTTTTACGGCAACGACAGGGCAGTGCATCCGAACAAGTACCGCGTGACGGAGCAGGGGACACCCATCGTCACCCCTTACGACGTGTTCGCCCTCATGACGACCGTGCTGGAAAACCGCATCGCCCTCCAAAAAGAGGAGCTCTTCCGCATTCTCCTGGAAGAATTTCATCTCCCTTCGCACAAGAAAAACGTCGCCTTCCTCGAAAGCTGCCTGAAAGAGGGCGTGGCGCGCAATTATTTTCTGCAATCGGTTGCGGGGAGGGTCATGCTCGCTTGATATGAAACGCTTCGTCAACGAAAGAAATCTGCTCCTGTTCGGAATCGCCGCTCTCCTTGGCGCACTCTTTGCCGATGGGAAAGAGGTGTGGCTCTTTCTCTTCGCGCTCGCCCTCTTTGCGGCTTGTGCGTTGACGGAGCGCAAGCCTCTCGTCCTTGCGCTCTGCCTGCTCTTTTTCGCATGCAGTTATGCGCATCTCTCCCTCAAAGCGAATGCCTTTTCCGCGTGTGCCTTTTCCGAGGGAGAGTACGAGGTTGTCGGCGTCGTCGAGGAGACGGAGAAAGGAGGCTTTCGCCTGACATCTTTGCGCCTGAATGGGGAGAGGGCGGACGGAAACGCCGTTTTGTACCTCTCTCAAGGAGAGCTGCCGACGGTAGGGGATGAAATTTCCTGCGTCGCCGTGCTCGAAGAGAAGGAGCACAGTTTCTTTTATTCCGACCTTGCCGACAATCTCAAGTACACCCTGTTTGCGAATCGGGCGGAAATAACGGGAAGGAGTTTGTCTCCCTTCCTCCTTGCCAAGCGGGCGATCTATACCGCGCTCTTTTCCTGCATGGAGAAAGAGCCTGCCGCACTCTCCTACGCCCTTTTGACGGGCTCGACTTCTTTTGTCGGCGACGAGACCCTTTCGGCGGTGCGCTACGGCGGAATCGCCCACATCTTTGCCGTGTCCGGATTACATATCGGCATTCTGTACGGCGGACTCATGGCAATCGCGGGGCTGTTTCCCGTTCTCAAGAGGAGACGGATTTTCATCGTTTTGCCCTTTCTCTTCTTTTATACGGGCATGTGCGGATTTACTTCCTCTGCGCTTCGCGCCTTTTGCATGTGCGCTGTGTCCGGACTCTCCCGCTCGGTGGGAAGAAAGTACGACCTTCTGAACGCCCTCGGACTTGCCGCGCTCGTCGTCCTCTTCATTCGACCGGAAGAAGCTTTTTTAGTCGGCTTTCGGCTCTCCTTTTTGGCGTGTGCGGGCATTGCGCTTTTTTCCAAATTTACCGCCGTTCCCACCCTTTCCAAGCAGCTCTCTTCCTCGGTTGCGGGTATTTTCTCTGCACAGCTTGCGACTTTTCCCGTACTCATGGACACGTTCGGCTACGTTTCGGGCGCGTCCATCCTCTTCAACCTCGTCCTCATTCCCTTTTTGGCGCCCTTGATGGCGTTTCTCCTCGTCGGCATTCCGCTCTCCTATCTCTCGCCCGTCTTTCTCGTCCCTGCCGAGGGTTTGGTCAGGCTCTTTTTGTGGGGAATTACCGTCGCCGATCTTTCTCCCTTTCTCATCGAGGGCTTTGCCTTCGGAAATATTGCCTTTCTCTACTACGCGGCGCTTCTTTTTGCCTCCGATCTCTTTCGGCTCAAACGCCCCGTGCGCATCGTCGGAAGCCTTCTTCTCATGGCGGCGACCGTCGCCCTGCTCGTGATAAAAACTCTTTACGGAAGTACGATATGAAATTTACCGAACTCAAAGAAGATTTGAAAAACCCCGCTCCCTTTTGCTATCTCCTGGAAGGGGAGGACTTGTTCTTTTCCGATCGCGCGGAAGAGATGATTAAAAGGCGGTATCTTACCGAGCCGTCTCTAAATTTTACCGCCTTTGAGGGCGCTTCCCTCAAGGGCAGTAAGCTTACCGCCCTTGTCGATGCGCTCTATGCGCTTCCCTTTTTGAGCGAGAAGAGATTTGTCAAGGTGACGGATTTTTTGCCCACCGAAAAGGAATTTGAGGCGTACCTTTCCAAGCTCTTTGCTTCGCCCGTGGAGAGCACCCTCCTTCTCATCGTCAACCGCACGGTCGGGAAAAAGGCGGGCTCTGTGGATTGGAAGAAAAAGGAGGGCGTACGCCTCGTGGACTGCTCCAAATCGGACGAGCTGACGATTGCCAAATGGATTTACCTCACCTGTAAGCGGGCGGGCGTTGCGATCGATACGGCGACCTCTCAATTGCTCCTAAGATACTGTGTGTCCGATATGGCGAGAATTTCCAAGGAGACGGAAAAGCTCATCGCCTACGTCGGGGCGGGCGGAACGATTACGCAAAATACGGTGGAAGAGCTCGTCTACGCCGACGCCGACTTCAAGCTCTACGAGATGTCCAAGGCGATCGCCGTCAAGGATTACAATCGGTTTATGACGATCGTGAACGACCTCATGGTCAAGGGCTACGACGAAATGGCGCTTCTCTCAACCCTTTGCGCCTACTATAAGACGCTCTACGAGGTAAGCGTCAGCAAGGGGACGGACGCCTCCGTCGCAAAGGCGCTCGGTATGAAGGAATACGCCGTCAAAAAGAATCGCGAACAGGCGGCAAAATTTTCGATGGAGCAGCTTGCCGCCTACTATCGGGGAATTTACGAGGCGGTGACGGGAATCAAGACGGGGAACTACACGCCGCAGGGGGCGATGCAGAAGGTTCTTTCGCAAATTTTCTTTGAAAGTATGTAAAATTGCTTTCCTTTTTTGCAAAAAAAAGATATAATGAGAATTGTATTATCGGAGGACACAGCTATGCCCGAATTTCATTTGGAATCTCTTCAATTGACAGACTATCTGGCTGTCGTTTTGGTCGCCTTCATGCTGATTTTCGTCAGCGTGGTCGCCGGGAAAAATCAAGCGGGAAAATACGTCGCGCTCTATCTCGTGCTCTCTATCGTCAGCGGAGTCGTCGTGGCGATCGTTTGGCTCTACACGGAGAACAAATACCTGGGCGCGGTGTACGTCATCGGGGAGCTCATTTTCTCCGTGTTCTCTCTCCTTCTCTTCCCGACGGAGGTGAGAAGGCTCTTTCTGAAAAATACCAAGTTGAAAATCGTCGAGCCGGTCAGAGGCGAAAAAAAGCCCGAGGTGGAGGAGTGTATCTCCGCCGTCATTAAGGCGCTGCAAAATATGTCCAAGAGCGACGTGGGCGCGCTCGTCGTCCTTTCCAACGACAACTTGCCCAAGCAGGTGCTCGACAGCGGCGTCAAGCTCAACGCCGATATTTCTTCTCAGCTTCTGGAGGCGATTTTCTTCCCCAAGGCGCCCTTGCATGACGGCGCAGTCATTTTGAGCGGTCACAAAATCGTCGCCGCGGGATGCTTTTTGCCCTTGACGCAGAACTTAAGTTACCCCAAAGAGCTCGGGACGCGTCACCGCGCGGGCATCGGCATCACCGAGGTCTCCAACGTCACGGCGCTCATCGTTTCCGAAGAGACGGGAATCATCTCCATCGTCAAGGCGGGCAAGGTGACAAGGTATGCCGATTACGATATGCTTCGCGGCGCGCTCGAGGAATATTATTGGAAAGATCTCTCCGTAGAACATAAAAAGTAAACAAAAACGGGGAGAAGGGGAATAGGATGAAATAGAGGGGGAAATCCCCGAAATCAGAGGTTGTTATGTCGATCAAGGTATGTAAATTCGGTGGAACGTCCATGGCGGACGGCAACATCATGAAGCGGGTCGCCGATATCGTCCGTTCGGACGATGAACGGAGGTATATCGTCGTTTCCGCTCCCGGGAAGCGCTTCAGCGCGGATATCAAGGTGACGGATCTGCTCTACCGCTGCGCCCAAGCCGTAAAGTCGGAGGGTAGCTGCAAAGCGGTGTTTGCAAAGATCAGAGAGCGCTTTCTGGGAATTGCCAAAGAACTCAAACTCAACCTTGACATGAAAGGTATCCTTGACGAAATCGAAGAAACCATCGATCGCACGGGGAGCAGCGATTATGCGGCGTCCCGCGGCGAATATCTGAGCGCCCGCATTATGGCGGAGGTGCTCGGCTACGATTTTATCGACGCCAAAGACGTCATCTTTTTCAATGCGGCGGGCATGCTCGACGAAAGGAGCTATTCCGTCATTTTCGAGACGTTTAAAAGCGTCAAGCACGCCGTCATTCCCGGCTTTTACGGCATGGGGGCGGACGGCGAAATCAAGACCTTTTCGAGGGGCGGGAGCGACATTACGGGCGCGGTCGTCGCATGCGGCGCGCAGGCGGAAGTCTATGAAAATTGGACGGACGTCTCCGGCTTTCTGGCGTGCGATCCCCGCATCGTTCCCGGAGCGAAGAACATCACTTCGCTGTCCTATAAAGAGCTTCGCGAGCTTTCTTACATGGGCGCAGGCGTCTTGCATTCGGAGTCCATTTTCCCCGTTCGAAAGGCGAACATTCCCATTCGCATCAAAAACACCTTCCGTCCCGAGGACGAGGGCACGCTTATCCTGCCGTCCGTCTACTACAAGATGCAGGAGCACAACAACATTGTCACGGGCATTGCGGGCAAGAAGAATTATACCGTTCTCTTCATTGAGAAATCCCTCATGAACAGCGAAATCGGCTTTACGCGCAAGATTTTGTCCATTCTCGAGCATCATAACCTCGCATTTGAGCATATGCCCTCGGGAATCGATACGCTTTCCCTCGTCATCGAGTCGGCGCAGCTTTCCGATCATCTTCTCGAACAGGTCGAAGCCGAAATCAACGAGGCGGTTCACCCCGATTACATGCGCTCGCTCGAAAACGTCGCGCTCATCGCAACGGTGGGACACGGCATGGCTTCCAACGTCGGTACGAGCGCGCGGCTCTTTAAGGCGCTTTCGGACGCCGAAATCAACGTCCGAATGATCGATCAGGGCTCCAGCGAGCTGAATATCATCGTCGGCGTCGACAATGCGGATTGCGAGAAGTGCATTTCCGCCATTTATCACGAATTTTTTACCGAGTAAAGGGGGAGACTCCGCGTTCGGAATTGTGATTTTTCTTGAAAAAAGGCGCTTGCGGATTCGCCGCGCGCCTTTTTTACGAGAGTACTTCGGACAAGAAAAAAGCCGTGCTTTTGCACGACTTCGCCTTTTCAAAAAAACTGTGCAGCCTCCCTTGTCAACGTACACCGAAGCGACGACAGCATCGGTAACTCCTCCGAAGCAACCTTACGGCACACGAGAGAATCTGTTTAGTGCTGCTGCATTCCTGCCCTGACACGGTTCGCAGCCACTCGTTGCGTAAGACCTCGGAATCAACATCCCGTGTACTGCCACTGCCTTCCATGCACATTGCCGGAGGAGGCATTCGACCCTGCTATAGCGGATTGCAGGTACAGGGCACCGCTAACTCCCCGTCTAGCACAGCTTCTTTATTGTACACGAAAACGCAGAATTTTGCAAGCGTTTTTCTGTGAAAACTATCGGAAATCAATGGGATCTTTCTCTTTTCGCATAGAGCGGAAAGAAAAGGACAACCCTAATCGAAAACAGGAGAATATTATGTCTGAAAATTGTACGCACAACTGTTCTTCTTGCGGAGAAAATTGTTCGTCGCGGGCGGGCGGGGACAGCCTCATCAAGCCCTTGCACGAGAACGCTTCCGTAAGAAAGGTCATTGCCGTGGTCAGCGGCAAGGGCGGGGTCGGAAAATCCATGACGACCGCTATGCTCGCCGCTTACGCAAACAGGCAGGGGTATACCGCTGCGATTCTGGACGCGGACATCACCGGGCCTTCCATTCCCAAGCTCTTTGACGTTCACGAGCGGGCGACGGGCTACGAAGGGGGGATTTTCCCTGTCCTTTCGAAAAGCGGCATCCAGATGATGAGCATGAACGTTTTGCTCGACGAAGAGACGCAACCCGTCGTTTGGAGAGGCTCTCTGATCGCCGGAACGGTCACGCAGTTCTGGACGGACGTTGTTTGGCAGGACGTGGACTATATGTTCGTGGACATGCCCCCCGGAACGGGAGACGTGCCGCTCACGATCTTCCAAAGCCTTCCGCTTGCGGGAATCGTCATCGTCACAACCCCGCAGGATCTCGTCTCCATGATCGTCGAAAAGGCGGTGAATATGGCGAAGATGATGAACGTTCCCATCCTCGGCATCGTCGAAAACATGAGCTATTTTGCCTGCCCCGATTGCGGGAAAAAGCATGAGATTTTCGGGAAAAGCAGAGTAGAGGAGCTTGCGCGCGCGTTTGAAATTCCTTCCTTTGCGAGGATGCCCGTCGACCCCGTCGCCGCCGAAAAGGCGGACTTGGGAAAGGTAGAGGAAATCGACCCCTCTCCCCTTCTTCCCGTCTTTGCCGAGATCGAAAAAGCCTGACGTTATTCATGAAAAAACAAAATGAAAGAATTTTTCAAAACCGTCTTTCGATAGGGAAGGACGGTTTTATTTAATCAATAAAAATGCAGTTCGTGATGTCAAAAAAGCAATTTACGATGTCGAAAAGAGTAAAATTTGAAAATTAAAGTTGAAAATGCAATCAAGCTCGGATATTTCTGCAATTGACGGGAAGCATAAAAGGGTGTATAATGTGTGCAATCAAAGTGATGGATTTGTGAAAGCAACATGAACAAATCTTTCATCAGAGGAAAAATTTTTAATCATCAGGAGGTAAAATGATGGCTAAAAAGGCTTTGTGGCACGGCTTAACCGTAGTGTGCGGTATCACACTCGGACTGTCAGTCACAGTATCCCAGGTATTGGAAGCCTACAGAGGGGACATCGACAAGGAACTCGGAACGGTGAGCGAAGAAGTCGTGTCGGACGACGGCGATAATCTTTACAAGACGTTTTTGCCCGATGCGAAGTTCTATGACCCTGCAACGGAAACAACCAATACCAAAGCATTGATTCAGGCGGCGATTGATCTTGGCCGTAAGGAAGGAGAAGAAGGATGTGTCCTTCTGAAGAATGAGGGAAAGGCGCTTCCCATTACCGGAACGAAACCCAAGGTAACGCTGTTCGGTATTCGTTCCAGCGTGCCTCTTCTCGGCTCCAGCTTCGGCGTCAAGGTACAGGGCCCCTGCATCACGCTCGAGCAGGCGCTCACCCAGAACAAGACGGATTTTGCACACACGATCGCTTCTCAAATTCCCAGCCGTGGCGGTTGGAGTTTGACGATGAGCGGCGATTGGACGGGAGACGAATTTGACTTCGACGGCGCAGGCTTCGACGTCAATCCCACGATGATGCAGGCTTATGCCAAAATTGCAGAATCTCAGACGTGGGCGCACAACGAAGGCGCAAAGAAGGAGTACGATCCGAAAGAGCCCGCCATCTCCGAGCTTGGAAATGCGGTTGACAGCATTACGGGGGGCTATGAAGAGACGGGTATCGTCGTCATTTCCCGTCCCGGCGGTGAGTCCAACGACTATTTACCCGGCAGTGTAGCAGCGGGTACGGGAGCGGAAGAACCCCTTGCGCTTACCACCAACGAGAAAGAAATGATCAAACTCGCGAAGGAAAAGTGCAAAAAGGTCATCGTTCTCGTCAACTGCACTTCCGCAATGGAAATCGACGAGCTCAAAGAGGACAAGGATATCGACGCCATCATGTGGATCGGCTTCCCCGGATCTTACGGTATGCTCGGCGTTGCGGACGTCCTTTCCGGCAAGAAAGCTCCTTCCGGACACCTTTACGACATCTATGCAACCTACAATATGTCCGCTCCCGCAATGCAGAACATGGGCGACTTTAAGTTTTCGAATGCGGACGATATCACCAGAAGCAAGAGCAAAACGTACGTCGTCGAAGCGGAAGGTCTCTACGTCGGATACCGGTATTACGAGACCAGATACTACGATGCGGTTTACGGTCAGGGCAATGCGGCATCCTCGACAGGCGTTTACGGCTCCAAGGGCAATTGGTCGTATGCGGATGAAGTGACCTATGGCTTCGGTTACGGTCTCTCCTATACCGATTTCAAGCAGGAGCTTGTCGGAAGACCTGTTATTACGAAGGATTCCCATGAAATTACCATGGACTTCAAGGTAAAGGTAACGAATACCGGAGACGTTGCGGGCAAGGAAGCCGTTCAGATTTACGGAAAGGCTCCTTGGTCGAAGGGAATGGTCGAAAAATCCGCCATTCAACTCCTTGCATTCGGCAAGACGGGCATCATCGAACCCGGTAAGTCCGAAGAAGTGACCGTCACCGTCGATTTGCAGGATCTTGCAAGCTATGACAGCACGTTCGTCAATCCCGACGGCACGAAGGGTACGTACGTATTCGATTCCGGAGATTATTACTTCGCGATCGGAAACGGCGCACACGACGCCCTCAACAACGTCCTTGCGGCAGAAGGCAAGACCACGGCAGACGGTATGGATTACAACGGCAATGCCGCTGCAACCTTCAAATGGAATTATAACTATCAGGGTGGCAAGCAGGATACCGATACGTTTGCATTCTCCAAGACAGGTCAGAGAATCTCCAACCACCTCGAGTATGGCGATTGGAACTTCTATGAGCCGAATACCGTGACCTATCTTTCGAGATCGAATTGGTCGGGTACTTGGCCCAAGACGTATTCGAATATGAAGGCTCCCGATTCCATGATGAACGATCTGAACGGTCATTACTACACCATCAAACAGGGTGAAGATACCTCTTCCATCAAATGGAACAGTAAAGAAACGAACATTCAACTTTATGAGATGGTCGGCGCAGAGTACGATGATTATCGTTGGCCTTCCATTTTGAGCCAGCTGACCGTAGAAGAATCCATGTACATCGCAGGCTACGGCGGCCCGACCATTCCCGCTGTTCCATCCATCGGACTTGAAGAATACTACATGACCGAGAACTGCGGAAACGGTATGGTTCTTTCGCTCAACAAGACGGTCGATAAGAACGCTCCTTGGTCGAAGAACATCGATAACGATAAGAATGCAAATTGGAACCCTCAGGTCTTTGCGGCGTCGCCCAACCTCGCTTCCTCCTTCAACCACGATCTGATGTATGAGCTCGGCGTATTCGTCGGCGAAGAGGCGCTCTTCGACGGACTTCCCATCCTTTGGGGCCCCGGTCTGAACACGCATCGCCACGCATACAACGGCAGAAACTGCGAGTACTACTCCGAGGATCCCGTCCTTTCCGGCGTCTGTGCAATGGAATTTGCCATCGGTGCTCGTTCAAAAGGCCTTATCGCAGCTCCCAAGCACTTTGCCTTCAACGATCAGGAAACCAACCGTAACGGCGTCGCTCCCTTCATGACCGAACAGCGTGCAAGAGAAGTCGAGCTTCGTGCCTTCCAGATCGCATTCGAAGCAAACAAGTATGATACCGCCGAGAAAGATATGGGCATGATCGGTCTCATGACCTCCTTCTCCAAGATCGGCGCAGTCGAAGTCACCTGCTCGAGAGGACTTCTTACCGATATCCTCCGCAACGAATGGGGCTTCCACGGCTATGCTGTCACCGATATCTTTGACGATACCGACCTGTACACCGCAGCCGTTTACGCGGGCATCACCGGCTTCGATATCCGCGGCGCGTCTTCCTTCTATGATAAGACCAAGCTTTCCAGCAGATTCGGCAACGAAGTGGACGGCGTAGCAATCGCTCCCGGCATCTATGACGGCGACCTTGCAATGAACAAGGCTTTGAGACAGTCCAACCGTGACTTCCTCTGGGGTCTTGCACAGTCCAACCTCATGAATAGATTCAACGCTTCTACGCATAAGGTATGGAAGATGACTTGGTGGAGAGGCGCATACATTGCGGCGATTTCCGTTACCGCAGTCCTTACGCTCGGTGCAGCTGTTATGTTCGTCCTTGAAACAAGAAAGGAGGGCTAGTAAAATGAAAAAAACAATGATTTTGTCCGGTGTATCCGCTGTTCTTCTGATCGTTGCATTTATCACTGCATTGGTCAGCAGCAACATCGTCAATATGGAACATCTCTCCCTTACCATAACGGTTTTGGTGATCGGCTTTGTCGTCTTTGCAGCAGATGCCTATCTCGCCACAAAGTTCTCTAACCATCACCCTATCGTCGTCGTCGTCGGTTTGGTTGCGCTTGTAATGCTTGTCGTTGCACTCACCAACCTGATTCTCGACAGCGCCGTTTTGGCAGCAGCACAGTTTACCTATGACGCTGTTAACGTAAGCGGTTGGCAGGCGTTCTATACCAGAGCAGCCAGCATTGTCTGCGTCATCGCAGGAATGGTGCTCCTCGCAGTCAAGAGTTTCCTGAAGGATTAATCATTCTTCTTCCTGATTCAAAGGGGAATACGGGAAAACGTATTCCCCGGCGGATCGATCGGAGAAACCTTAAACAAGAGAAATCGAGCCGTCGCAAATCGCGACGGCTCGATTTCGTCTTAAAAAAAGGCGAATCGATTTTCGATTCGCCCGTATTGTAGGATTTGGTTGCCTTGGGGAATGCTTCTGCCTGAGGGTCAAAGGAGATCGGACATATTGTACATGCCCGCAGATTTTCCCGCAAGCCACTTTGCCGCTTTGATCGCGCCCGCAGCAAAGACCTTTTTGCTCCTTGCGCTGTGGGAAATGGTGATGATCTCGTCTTCGCCCGCGAACATCACTTCATGCTCGCCGACGATCGTACCGCCGCGCACGGCGTGAATGCCGAGCTCGCTCTGTTTTCTCGCACCGACCTGACCTTCCCTTCCGTACACTTCGGTGAGGGAATGATCCCTTCCGTCCTGCACTGCCTTTGCCAGCATGAGCGCCGTGCCCGAGGGGGCGTCCTTTTTGAGGTTATGATGCTTCTCGATGATTTCGATGTCGAATTTATCGCCGAGAAAGGCTGCGGCTTCCCTTACGAGGTGCTCCATGAGGTTGACGCCTACCGAGAGATTCGCCGTCTTAAAGACGGGAATGCGTTTGGACGCCATTTCGATGCGCCTAAGGTCGGCTTCCGAATAGCCCGTCGTGCCGAGGACGATAGCGCACTTTCTGCATTCGGCAAAGAGGAGAACCTCTTCGAGACAATCGGGGGAGGAAAAGTCGATGATGACGTCGACATCTTCCTTCACATCGTTGAAGCTCGGATAGACGGGAACGGGCAGCTCTTTCTTCGTAAGGTCGACGCCGCAGACGACGGTTGCCGTCTCGTCGTCCTTTAACAGCTCGTAGATGTTCGTGCCCATCTTTCCGCAGATGCCGCGAATGAGTACATTCATGCGTTCACCTTCTTTGCGCCAAAAGCGGAAAGCGCGTCGTCCATGACTTTCTTGTGGGCGTCCTCAAGCTCGGTCAAAGGCCCTCTCGGAATGCCTCCGCCTAAGCCCAAAGCCTCGCAGCCGTATTTGACGGGGATGGGATTGACTTCCGTAAAGCACGCGTCGATGACGGGGAGAAGTCTGTCTTGCAATGCGTTTGCTTCGGAAAGCTTCCCCGCCTTGACGAGGGTGAACATCTCTTTGACGTCCCTCGGAAGGAGATTGGAAACGACGGAAATGAGCCCTTCGCCGCCGATGGCGAGGATGGGAAGGTTCAGGTTATCGTCTCCCGAATAGAGATCCATCTTGCCGCGGATGCGCCGCATGGTTTCGCAGATCTGCTCCATATTGCCGCAAGCCTCTTTGATTCCCGCAAGGTGGGGGAGAGTGGCGAGCCGTTCCGCCGTGGCGGGCAGGATGTTAACGCCGGTGCGTGCGGGAACATTGTAGGCAATGATGGGAATGGACACCGCGTCGTTAATCGCCTTGTAGTATTCGTAAATTCCGTTTTGAGTGCACTTGTTGTAATAGGGAGTGACGACGAGGAGTCCGTCCGCCCCGAAGGCTTCTGCCTTTTTGGAGGCTTCGACTGCCTTCTTGGTCGAGTTTGCACCGCTCCCGAAGACGATTTTCGCGCGCTTCGCCGTCTTTTCGATGGCAAAACGCATAGCCTCTTCCTTTTCCTCCTCCGTCATCGTGGCAGGCTCGCCCGTCGTTCCGAGGACGACAAGCACGTCGGTGCCCCCCTGAATTTGGTATTCGATCATGCGGCCGAACGCCTCAAAATCGATTTTGTCACCGACAAAAGGCGTAATCATCGCCGTTGCGGTGCCGTGAAAAAAACCGGTCATACTTCCTCCTTAATCAAAATATCCCTTGACGGCAAGGAGCTCGGCGAGTAAAACCGCTCCGCCTGCCGCACCCCGCAGCGTGTTGTGGGAAAGTCCTACGAATTTATAGTCGAAGAGATTGTCTTCGCGAAGCCTTCCGGCGAGGATCGCCATGCCGTTTTCGGTGTTTCGGTCGAGCTTCGCCTGCGGGCGGTTGTCCTCTTCCATGTAGTGGATGAACTGCTTGGGCGCGGAGGGAAGGTCAAGCCCTTCCAAAGCGCCCTTGAAGTTTGCCCAATCCGCGAGGATTTGTTCCTTGGAGGGCTTATTTTTGAATTTGACGAAGACCGCCGCGGTGTGTCCGTCGGAGACGGGGACGCGGAGACACTGCGCCGTGATGACGGGGCTCTCTGCAGGGACGATTTTGTCGCCTTGAACGCTTCCCCAAATCTTGAGGGGTTCTTTTTCGCTCTTTTCCTCTTCGCCGCCGATGTAGGGAATGATGTTGTCGATGATTTCGGGCATCGTTTCAAAGGTCTTGCCTGCACCTGAAATCGCCTGATAGGTGGTGACTGCGGCGCACTCGATTCCGTACTTCATCAGAGGATGAAGAAGGGGAACGTACGATTGCAAAGAACAGTTGGATTTGACGGCAATGAAGCCCTTTTTCGTGCCAAGACGCTGTTTCTGGCTCTCGATGATTGCGAGATGATCGGCGTTGATTTCGGGAACGATCATGGGCACGTCGGGCGTAAAGCGGTGTGCGGAGTTGTTCGAGACGACGGGAATTTCGTGCTTTGCATACGTCTCCTCGAGGGCTCTGATTTCCTCTTTCTTCATATTGACGGCGCAAAAGACGAAATCGACCCTTTCTGCGATGGCGTCGAGATCCGCTTCGGCGTCTAAAACGAGCAGCTCCTTCACGCATTCGGGCATGGGAGAGGTCATGAGCCACTTTCTGACTGCCTCCTGATAGGGTTTTCCCGCAGAGCGGGCGGATGCCGCAAGCGCGGTAATGCGGAACATCGGGTGATCTGCAAGAAGGGTGATGAATCTTTGCCCCACCATGCCGGTAGCGCCTACGATTCCGACGTTATACTGTTTCATGTTATTGTATTCTCCTGAGAAAAAATTGATGAATAAAAGGGCGGTGGAAAGCACCGCCCATTCTCTCACATTACGGCAAAAAAGTGCTTCACGGAAGTGACAGTCGCAGCGGTATTGACCGATACGCCCAGAAAAAGACCCCGCACAGGGTAAATTTCTTCGGCGGAGATGCCCTTTGGGCGGCGATCTTAAGAGAGTGCTTCTCCTCCCGCTGCTTACTCATGCTCTTCCGCTCCTCGATTTTGCCTTTTCATTTTAGCATAGGAATTGTGAAATGTCAAAGATTTTCATTTAATCACGGCAATTTAATTGAAATATTTTTCGAAATGCGCTATAATAAGAAAAAATCCCGTATGGAGAGGCAACGATGGCAAACGAAATGAAACTGAGAATCGCCGATATACTACAAAAACCGCAAAAGGACGGCTCGTACAAACGGGTTATGCCGACCGGAGGCCGCTTTCAGGTCTTCCGCACCATGGTGGCGGACAAGCTGGGGATCCTCTGTCTTGTCAATCTCTTTATTTTGATCTTTTGCAGCCCGATGATCGGACTCATCGTATTCCGGAGTCTCGCGCTCTCTTCGGGTACGCTTTTGTATCCCTTCGGCGGCGGGCTCGGCGTCGGTTATCCCGCCTCGCCCGATCTGACGGGCGCTGCGGAATCCCTTCGCCTGAACGTCGATCTCATCTTTTTCGGCGGTTTGTTTGTGGCGAGCTTTCTCGCCGCGCTCGGACTTGCGGGCGGCTCTTTTGTCATCCGCAATATGATCCGCACCAACGGCGATTTGTCCGTGAAGGACTTCTGGCGGGGCATTTCCAAGCATTACCTTCCCGCGATGCAGTCGGCGGCGCTCGTCACACTCTTCCTCTTTTTGACGTCCTACGTCGTGAATCTTGCCGACTTTTTGATCGCTTCGGGATCGGACGCCGTCGTCTGGCTCGTCATTTCCAAGGTCGCGGCGTACATCTTACTCGCGCTCGGAATTTTATTCAGCCTTTGGACGCTCGCGCTCGGCGTGAATTTCAAGCAGGGCTTTTTTGCTCTCTATAAAAATGCCTTTTTGTTGCTGACGGGAACCTTCCCGCTGACCCTCGTTTACGCCGTGCTTGCGCTTGCCCCCGTCTTGCTCTTGTTTTTGGGCGGCTTCTTTACCACCATCGCCATCTTCTTCTACGTCATGTTCGGCGTCGTGTATGCGCTGATGGTGTGGTTCAGTTTCGTGCAGTGGGTCATCGATCAGTATACCGGCAAGGAAGGGATTTCCTATGAAGCGGAAAAGAACGCAAAGCCTGCGGTACAACCCAAGGCAGAGGACAAAACGAAGGAGAAAGAGGACGAAAGGCGGCGCATGATCCTTTCCCGCAAGTGGTCGTATCTGGACGGCAGACCGATGATGAAGCTGGACGAGGGAAAATCGTTCGACGCGCTGGATACCCTCTCCCGCGAGTCCTTGGCGGCTGTAAAAGAGAGTCAGACGGAAGTCCTTGCCGAGGCAGACGAATATGCTAAGGCGCATTCTTCGGATGCCGCCTATGCCGAATACAACAAGATTTGGAACGAGAGGGAAAAAGTCCTTCCCGAAACCAAAAAGAAGAAGCGCTCTGCTCCCAGAATGCTGAATGGTCGCTGAGATGAAAGCGCATGCTTATGAAGCGCTAGGAAATTGGTTCGAGCTTTTGAATGACGACTGTGATTATGCGGCGTGGGAAGCGTTTTTGTTGCGCCTTCTTGCGCCGTATTCCTTTCGGGAAGGGATAGACGTCGGTTGCGGCAACGGCTATTTTACCAGGGCGTTTGAAAAAAACGGGTATCAGATGACGGGGTACGATATTTCCCTTCCCATGCTCAACCGCGCCAAGGAGCTTTCCGCTAAGGAGCGCTTAAAATCGGAGTACGTGCTTTGCGATCTCCTTTCACTGAAAGTGAAAAGGCGGGTGGACTTTGCCCTTGCCATCAACGACTGCATCAATTACATTCCCGCTTCCAAGGTAAAAACGGCATTCAAGCGGGTAGCGGGAGCGCTCAAAAAGGGGGGCGTGTTCCTCTTTGACGTCAGTTCCCCCTATAAACTCATCGAAAAAGTCCCCGGCGTCTCCTTTGACGATCGGGAGGAAATTACCTATCTCTCTTCCAATACCTGGAAGGGGGACAGGGTAGAAATGGAAATCACCCTCTTTCTGAGGAAAGAGGATAATAGCTATGCGCGGGCGGACGAAACGCAGGTACAATATATTCACGAAGAGGAATTTCTCCTTTCCGCTTTGGATGAAGCGGGCTTTACTTCTCTTTCGGTGACGGGACACCTCGGAGAACCCAAAGAGGGGGCTGATCGGCTCGTGTTTTTGGCGCAACGGAGATAAGATATGGATAAAGTAATCAGAGCCCTCATCGAAGGCGGCGACGTCTCGTTGACGGTGATTCAAAATACCCAAATGGTGCAAACGGCGGCAAATACGCACTTTTTGACCAATCTCGGCATTGCGACCCTCGGGCGCATTTTAACGGCAGTCACGTACCTTTCCGCATGCTTAAAGGACGAGTCGGGACAAGTTTCCGTCACCTTTAAGGGAAACGGCGAAGGGGGAGACATCTGCGTATCGGGCAATTACGACCTTTCCATCAGGGGAGCAATCGACAACCCTTACGTCTACCTTCCCCCAAAGCCGAACGGCGAAGAGGACGTTGAGGGCGCGATCGGCAGAAGCGGCTCGATGACGGTGGTGCGGGACGATGGGTATTCGACGCCCTTCGTAGGGACGTGTGAATTAAAGACGGGGGACGTCGGCGACGAATTTGCGCGCTATTTCGCCCTGTCCGAACAGCTTCCCACGGCATTTTTCCTCGTGACCATTCCCGACGATGAAAATTGCGTCTATTCGGGCGGAATTATCGTTCAGCCCATGCCGGGCGCACGGGAGGAAAGCGTCGAGCGCGTGACAGATCTTCTGTCCAAGACCGATTTAAGGGACAAACTCACCGCCATGGACGCCGAAGAGGTCGTGAAAAAGGTGTTCGGCGCAGAGAGCTATACGGTCAGAAATCCGCTCTATCGGTGTACCTGTTCGCGGGAGTACCTGCGGGACATTCTGCGCTCGTTCGGCGAAGCGGAGCTTAGAGATATTCTCGCAAAGGAAAAGAGAATTTGCGTGCATTGTCATTTTTGCAATACCGATTACGCATTCTATGAGGAAGACGTCGACGAAATGTTCGGCAAACGGAAGGAAACATGGGAATCAAACGATTCGAACTCAACCGAAAAGAACTGTTAAATCATGCCAGGAAAAGCCTCGATCGGGACGATATCATGGATGCGCTCCGTTGGGCGAACAAGGCGGACAGACTTTATAAGGATATACAGTCCGATTATGAATTTCAGGAGCTGTATGCGGACATTTATGAGTGCGCCGGCATCACGGAGACTGCCATCAAGCACTGGTTTTACGCTCTCGACTCTGCGGAGGAATCCGATTTGAACGAGATCTACGACGCGCTCGGCGCTTGCTTCGAACAGCAAGGGGACAAAGGGACGGCTGCCTATTACTACGAAAAGCTCGTCAGGCGGCTGGATTGGAACAAGGACGAAATCGACAATTTTCTCTCCGACTTCGACGAACCGCAGCCCGAACGAAAAACCGGTTTCCAGCCCGTTCCCGTTCGGGAAGCGGACTACACGGCGGAGCTCGGTCGTGGCGTCGATCAGATGCGGCGGGGAGAATTTAAAAAGGCGAAGAAGACCTTTTCCTCCATTCCGAAGGGCTCTCCTCAGTATGCCAAGGCGGCGAACCTCATCGCCATCAGCTGTCTGATGGACGGAGATACGGAGACGGCAATCGCATTTGCGGAGGAACAGCATCGGGACAATCCCGAGGACGTCGAGCTCTCCGTCACGCTTGCTACCGCCTATAAAAACGGCGGGAGGAGAGAGGAGGGCGTTTCCCTCTGTAAAAAGCTCATCGAAAGGAAAGATCTCACCAACGACGAAAGCTTTAAAATTGCGGCGCTTTGCTGCGAGCTCGAACTGCACGAAGAGGCGTTTGCCTATACGAAAAAACTCGAAAAGACAATGCCCTTCGATGGAAATCTTCTTTACATGGAGGGTGCGGCTGCGCTCAATGCGGGCAGGATTCGGGAGGGAATCGACGTTTTTGAGCGACTTCGCGCCATTTATCCCGACGCTGCGGTCGTCGATTACTACCTTTCTTATTATAAGAACGGCGGGAGAGAGCCGATGAGCTATCTCTATCGCGTGCCGAAGGGGGAGCGCAAGCGCCGCATTGCGCAGATGAACGACATTTGCACCTTGGAAAAGGAAGACGCTCCCTATTATTACATGGATCATTACAGCAAAATCCGCGCGTACTTTGCATGGTGTTTTGACGAGATGGACGGTCAGGACGTCGAGTTGCAGGCGCTGGCGATTACCGTTGCCCTTCACCTCGACGCCATGGATTTTTTGCAGGAGATTCTCCTCAATTACGAAGTGGACGACGCGGTAAAAATGGAAATCGTGCGGACGCTCTGTGTTCAGAACAGGGGAAGGGAGCTTCGCATCGTCTGCTTCAATCTGTATCATATCCTTTCTCTTCCCAAGCTTTCGCTGGGAAGAAAGGCGAGAAAGAAGTTTTTGGAGGGCTATGCGATTTGCATTTCCCAATTCGGATTGAGAATTGAGGGCTTTTCGGACATTTTGCCGCAAAAGACGGAGGAGCTCTATCGCGTTCTGGCGGAAAAAGAGGAGCTCGAGCTCGTATCCTGTGCGGAGACGGTCGCCGCCGCCCTCTGTTACGTCGGCGGGCTCAAAAACGGAGAAGAATCGCTGCGGCTCGTCTCCCTCCTTTTGGGCGCCGACCCTGATGAGGTGAGCAGGGTTTTGGAGGTTTATCGTGGATAAATTATACGATTTTGACAAGTTGTTCGACGAAAAGCTCGCCGCTTACATCTCCCAAAAGGGAAAAGAGCATACCGAAGAGGAGTGGGAGGACATCATTCCCCGCCTGTATCGCAAGTTTGGCGATACACCCTTAAAATCCATCGGCACGACCCCTTCCCGCTACTATGCGGAGATGGACAAGGACGCTCTGATCGGCGTATTAAAGCGGCACCTGACGGAAAAGGTTTCCGTCTCCGACTTTTTAACCAAGGCGTTGGAAGAAAAGGACTGCATAGAGGACATTTTGCCCTTGTTGGAGAGCGAGGACGAGGACGTCGTCCTCTACGCCATCGGCTTTCTCGGAGACGACGAGAGGGCGTTTCCCAAATACTTGTCCCTTTTGGCGTCCGAGCGGGCGACGGAAGCGGAAAAGGAGGGGGCGTTCGATCGGCTGGAAGAACATGCCGACGAAGTGAAAGAAGAGGCGCTTTTTTCTTACCGCGCGGGCGTCGCAAAGGAAACGATGCTCGAGCTCCTTTCGAAAGTCAGAACAAAGGACGACGCCGTCTACGAGATTTTGCTCGATGAATTTTTGATGCACCTTGAGGACATTCCGAAATATGCGGGGTATCTTGCATCTTACGGGGACGCGCGTGCAATTCCCGCTCTTTTGGAGCAGATCAAGCGGGAAGAGGTGACGTTCGTCGAGTTTCGGGAGCTGAAATACGCCATCGAGGCGCTCGGCGGGGAGTATTTTGAGGAACGGGATTTTACCTCTGATCCCAATTATCAAAAAATTCAGGCGTCTGGAACAGATCTGTTTGATTCATTCAAGGCATAAAAAGAGAGTCTTCGTCATAGGATAGACAAGAAACTGTTGACGGAGGCTTTTTTCATGCAGACATTCGACGTGTACGAGGACATCGCAAGGCGCACGGGCGGTGATATTTATATCGGAGTGGTAGGGCCGGTGCGGACGGGAAAATCCACTCTGATCGGGAAGCTCCTTTCGGAGCTCATATTGCCTTACCTTCCGCCCTCCTCGTTTAAGGACAGATCGGAGGACGAAATGCCGCAGTCCTCGGACGGAAAGACGGTCATGACGACGGAACCGAAATTTGTGCCCGGAGAGGCGGTAAAAGTCAAAATTTCGGATGCAGAGGTGAATTTGCGCCTTGTCGATTGCGTGGGCTTTGCGGTCGAGGGGGCAAGCGGCTTCGAAGAGGACGGAAAGCCGCGTTACATCAAGACGCCCTGGAGCGAATCGCCCCTTCCCTTTTCCAAGGCTGCGGAAATCGGGACGGAAAAGGTAATTCGCGAGCATTCCACCATCGGCATTTTGGTCACGACGGACGGCTCGTTTACGGGCATCGAACGCGCTTCTTACGAAAAGGCGGAGGAAAAGACGGTTGGCGCCTTAAAGGAGATCGGAAAGCCCTTTGTCATCGTCCTGAACACGGCGGAAAAGAACGAGCCGCTGCGTGAAGCACTGGAGGAAAAGTACAAGACGCCCGTTCTGAACATCGACATATTACACTTAAATAAAGCAGAGTTGGAAGAGATTTTGCAGGCGGTGCTCTTTGAGTTTCCCCTCCTTCGCGCGGACATCGCTTTGCCGGCATGGATGGAAGTGCTTTCCCCCGAAAGCAAAATTATCGGCGGGGTGCTCTCTTCTCTGCGCGAGGTGAGCGCGAACATCGAAAAGATCAAGGACGCTCCCCTTCTGGAGAGCGTATTCAAGGAGGAAAGCGTCTGGAAGGGAACGACGCTCTCCCTATTCCCCGCGGAGGGGCGCATCGAGTGCCGCGCTGAGGCGCAGGACGGCGTCTTTTACGGCGTTCTCAGCGAGGAGTGCGGCAGGGAAATCAAGGATGAAAGCGAGCTCATGGAGTATGTGAAAGTCCTTTCCGAGAGCAAGAAAAAATTCGACCTCGTGGGAAGCGCGTTCGAAGACGCGGAGGAGAGCGGCTACGGAGTCATCTATCCCGAAGATCTCTCCGTGGGAGAACCCAAGCTCATCAAGAGTGGCCCGCACTTCGGGGCGAAGATTCGCGCCACGGCGAGCGGGTATCACATCGTCAAGGTGGACGTCACGGGAGAGGTGAGCCAGATTCTCGGTACGCAGCAGCAGGGCGAGGCGTTCGTCGAAGAGCTGAAATCCGCCTATGGGTCGGAAGAGGGAATTTTACACAAAAACGTGTTCGGGCGTTCGGTGGAATCCCTTCTCACGGAGGAATTGGATCGCAAGATGAACGGTATGAGCGCAGAGGCGAAGAGAAAGATGAAGCGCACCCTTTCCAAGATCGTCAACGAGGGAAAGAACAACCTCATCTGCTTCGTTTTCTGAATAGGGGAAGGGAAAAGAGTGCATACTGAATGCAGAAATTTTTTTGTGAGGTATCTTATGTCGAACAAGAAAAAACAAAAAATCCCCAAGCTTTCGGACGAGGAATACGAAGCGTATTTGCGATCCTTGGAAAACGGAGAAAAGAAATGAAAAAGGGCGAATCCGAACTGTTCGGATTCGCCCTTTTTGCAAATTGCCCCATTCGTGCGAAGATTTGGGAGGAGAAAAGGCTTTTTTCCTTGAAAAGAAAAGGCTTTTCTGCTATACTGTTAACATATCTTTAACAGGGCTTTGCTAAAATCGGGGTTATGATGAAATTATTGGTAGTCGAAGATGACAGACAGCTCAACCGCATGGTTTCGGGGGAGCTCAAAAAAAACGGTTATGAAGTCGAGAGTTGTTTTGACGGGGAAGAGGCGCTGCGCTTTCTGGAAAGGGAAAAGGCTTCCCTGATCGTCAGCGACATCATGATGCCGAAGATGGACGGCTATGCGCTCGCGGAGGAAGTCCGTTCCTTCGACAGGGAAATTCCCATCCTCTTTATGACGGCGCTCGGCGATATGCCCTCGAAGGAAAAGGGATTTCGCCTCGGAATCGACGATTACCTCGTCAAGCCCTTTCCGTTGCAGGAACTCACCCTCCGCGTCGGCGCGCTCTTAAGGCGGGCGAAGATTTTGCAGTCGGACAGGCTGGAGCTTGGAAATCTCGTCATGGACAGGTCGGAGCGCTCCGTCGTCATCGACGGAAAGGACGTGCCCTTTACCGTGCGGGAGTTTGACATTCTCTTTCGGCTTTTGTCCTTTCCCAAAAAGACCTTTTCGCGGGGGAAGCTCATGGAAGAGTTCTGGGAATACGACTCTTCGGCAACCTCGCGCACGGTGGACGTGTACATCGCCAAAATTCGGGAAAAGACCTCCGCTTGCGACGGCTTTTCCATTCTGACCGTGCACGGACTCGGCTATAAGGCGGTGCTTCGATGAAAAGGAAATATGCCTCTTTTTTGGTCGGATATCTGTTCCTCTTCGTGGCGGTGCTCTTTTGCGTGTCGTCCTCCATCTTGCTCTACGCGGCAATCGCAGACGAAGCGGTTTGGAAGATCGCCCTCGTCCTTTTTTTCAACATTCTCCTTTGGACGCTCATTTACGCCTGCGTCGATTGGCTCAGACGAAAATTTACCGTCGAAAAGCAGGTGGAGGAGATTTTGCTCGGTACGAAGAAGCTCATCAAGGGTGACTTTTCAGTGCGGCTCGTCCCGCAAAATCGATGGAATCGCTACGACGAATACGATCGCATCAAGGAAAATTTCAACAAAATGGCGGAGGAGCTTTCGCAAAGCGAGCTGCTAAAAAAGGACTTCGTCGCCAACGTCTCCCATGAAATGAAGACGCCCCTCTTTCTTCTAAGGGGCTATGCCGAAACGCTGTCGGGAGATCCTTCCGAGGAAGAAAAGCGGGAGTGCCTTGCGGGCATCGTCGAGACGACGAAGCGCATGAATCTTTTGATCGGCAACGTCTTAAAGCTCAACAAGCTCGAGCACGGTCAGCTCGGCAGCGAGGCAAAGGCGGTGAACTTGTCCGAAGCCCTTGCGGAGGGAATTTTGTCCTTTGAGGAAGCCATCGACGAGAAGGAAATCGAGCTTACGACGGACATCGACGAGATTTTCGGCTTTTACGACTGTACGCTTCTGGAGCTCATCTGGAACAATCTTCTGTCCAACGCGGTGAAGTTCACCGAGCGAGGGGGGCGGGTCTTCGTTTCCCTCAAACGGCAGGAAAAGGGGGCCGAGCTGACGGTGCAGGATACCGGCTGCGGCATCTCCGAGCAGGCGGGAAGCCGTATTTTCGAAAAGTTTTATCAGGGCGATACCTCTCATCGGCGGGAGGGAAACGGGCTCGGGCTCGCGCTCGTGAAAAAGGTCATCGACAAAATCGGCGGGACGATCACCGTCGAAAGCGAACAGGGGAAGGGAAGCACCTTTCGGGTCGTCTTTTTTGAGGAAGAGGTTTGAAAAACAACCATCGTGCAAGAGGGTAGCGGGCAAGCGCGACGGATAAGGTTTTTACGGCAAATCCGCGCATTCCTTGTCTTGCGCGCGTCTGTTTTCCAAACGGTTTTTGTGATAGGAGTTCATGCTCATAAGTATGAAAAAGTTTTTTCGGTTTTTGACGAATCCGCCGGTGTGGTTTTTGTTTCTTCTGTATCCTTTGGGACTTGCCGTCATCGCGGGGAGCATCTATTTCGCCGTCAGCGGAGACGAGGCGTTTTACGTCTATCCCGTCTATTTATTGGCGGCGGCAGGATTGTTTTTCATCGTCTGCTCCTTGACGGGCGCGATTGCAAGACTTAAGAGGGGAATGCTTTCCGTCTACGAGAACAGTAAGCTGAAGGAAAAGTATCTTAGTGATTACGATTCCAAAACGCTGGTTTTTGGCGGCGTTTCCTTTCTGATCAACGTCGTCTATGCCCTCTATAACGGCGCGCTGGGGATTTATTACCGTTCGATTTGGTACGCCGCGCTCTGCGGCTACTTTCTTGCGCTCGGCTTTTTACGTTTTTTGCTCGTCGAGCGGGGACGGCGCGCGCGAAAAAGAGAAGAAAAGCGCCGCTTGCAGTGGAAGAGCTATTCTCTTTGCGGGGCGGGACTCATCGTCGTCGATCTCGCGTTCAGCGGCGCAATCGCACAGATGGTCATCTTTTCCAAGGGTGCGTCGTATGCGGGATTTCTCATCTATGCGGCGGCAGCTTATACCTTTTATAAGATTATCATTGCCATCGTCAATTTCTTCGGGGTGCGGAAAAAGGGCGATCCCGTCAGCCGCGCCCTTCGCAACATCAATTTAACGGCGGCGACCGCCTCGTTGTATAGCTTGCAGATCGCGCTCGTCGATACCTTTTCGGAGGGCGGGGTGGATTACTCCATGCGTCTTCTCAACGGGGGCATGGGCGCAGCAGTCGCCCTTTTGGTGCTCTCCATCGGCGTCTTTATGGTCGTTTACGGGAACCGTCAGTGTAAAAAAGAGGAGAAAGCAGATGTCTGAATCAAAACTACACATTACCTATTCTTCTCCCACGCAAGCGGAGCGAAGGGAAATCGAGGAAATCCGCAGGCGATACCTTCCGCTTTCCCGAGAAGAGGGGAAGCTTCATCGCCTTCGCCGCCTGCATAGAAGGGTATACGGCTTGGCACAGGGGCTTTCTATCGCCCTCGGCGTTTCCGGAATTCTCCTATTTGGCACGGGCTTGACATTTGTCCTCGAATGGAGTATAATAGAAGCCGCAATCCCGTTGGGTGCTGCGGGGCTTCTCCTCGCGGCGCTCGCTTATCCCGTCTATGCGATTGTGCTTGGGCGGGGGAAACGGAAATACGGAAAGGAAATTCTTGCACTGAGCGAAGAACTGTTGAAAGAGAAGGAATGAGAGAGGAGTTTTCCAAGGAAAAAATCGCCCTGTCCGTGAAAGAGGACAAGGCGGACTACATCAAAGAATGTTACCCGTGCTTCGGGTGGACGTTGACGGAAGAATGGGCGGATCGGAAGTTTTTCGATCTCCGCCATTTGGCGTTTGAGCGGGCGTGGAATATTCCGCACAAGGACAGATTGCAATATCTGCAAGTGCGCATGGAAATGCGCTTCAACCGCATTCAGACCTGCCAGCGCAAGAAATTCGCTGCAAGCTCTTCTCTCTTTTTCGCGCTCGGCGTTGCGGGCGTCCTCTTCCTCGCGGGCGGAAGCTTGCTCCTCTTGTCCTCCCGCCTCGTCGGGGGAATTGTGCTTAGCACCCTTTCCGCGCTCTCGTTTTTGGGCATGGCGATCGGCGGGCCTTTGCTCGTGCGTCGGGAAAACCGCCGCTATGCCGAGCAGGTTTCTCTCTTGGAGCGGGAGATCGTCGAATTTTGCCAGGAAGGAAGACGGCTGACGGGAGGGGAAGATGGCACAAAAGAGATATAATCCGATCACCACGGTCAAAATCGGCAAGCGGGGAAGCACCATTCGTCGAGGCAAATCCCCGCAGAAGACGGCGCTTCACATCAAGACGGAGTCGCACGGACATGGCTTTTTGAAAATCTGCATCGTCGCGCTCCTCGTCCTCATTCAGCTCATCGTCCTTGTGTCCCTCTTCTTGTGGCTGTCCGGCGTATTTTGGGGGTATCTCGCCTTTTCCTTTGTGGCGAGCGTGCTTGCCGCATTGCACGTCCTCTCCACCGAAAAGAGCGGACACAATAAGTCCGTCTGGATTCTCTTTTTGCTCTGCTTCTTCTTTTGCGGCTACGTCTTTTATATCTTTTCTTACGTCGAGCCCTTTTACGGAAAATCCCGCGAGAAATACGAGGCGATCAAAGAGAGGACGAAGCAGTACGATCGGGACGAAGTTCCTGCTCTCGACGATCCGAGACTTCGACAGGACGCCCTGTTCTTTCGGACGGTAGGCCCTTTCCCCGTGTGGGAGCACACCCAAGGGGAGTACTTCCCTTCGGGGACGAAGCTCTTCGACGATTTGCTGGAGCGCATCGAGGGGGCGGAGAAATTCATCTTTCTCGAATTTTTCATCGTTGCGGACGGCTCCCTGTTACATAATCTTTCCGCCGTTCTCATGGAAAAGGCGAAAGCGGGGGTGGACGTGCGCTTTATCTACGACGATATGGGCCCCAAAGGGCAGTTCAGCCGCCGCACGAAGAAAATGCTCAAAGAAGCGGGGGTGAAGCTCTATCCCTTCAATCGCCTGCTTCCTCTCTTTTCCCTCTCCATCAACTACCGCGATCATCGGAAAATCGTCGTGATCGACGGCAAAATCGCCTATACGGGCGGGGTCAATCTCGCCGACGAATACATCAACGCCAAGCGCATGTACGGCTATTGGAAGGATGCGGGCATTCGCATCGAGGGGGACGGCGTCGATGAATTTACCCTGCTCTTTCTCAGACAGTGGGAGTATCTGACGGACGCAAAGGAAGACTATGCTCCCTATCTCAGTTTGGCGGAGAAAAAGGAGGGGAGTCCCCTCATCGTCTACGGGGACGGGCTCGATTACAGGGCAAACATCGGGCGTTCTGCCTACATCAATCTCTTTGCCAAGGCGGAGGAAAAGCTCTATCTCATGGTACCCTATTTCCTCCCCGACGAGACGATCGAAAACCTCCTCATCGAAAAGGCGCACGCGGGAGTGGACGTGAGGCTGCTCATTCCCGAAATTCCGGACAAGCCCTTCGTCTATGCGCAGACGAGAAATTACGCCGAACGCCTTCTCTCTCACGGGATTCGGGTGTTCGTGATGAAGGACAGCTTCGTCCACGCCAAGGTCATGCTCACCGATTACGCCGCCATCGTGGGATCTGTCAACATCGATTCCCGCAGCTTCTACGAGGAATCGGAGTGCGCCGTCTATACGGCGGATGCAAAGATCCTGTCGGAAATTTCAGAGGATTTCACGGCGTGCTTTGGGGACTCCGTCGAAATCAAGGAGCGAAAGCAAAGCCTCGGCGAGCGCATCGTCACCGGCTTTTTGCGGATTTTGTCTCCGCTCATGTAAAGACGCTGCCGCGAAGTTTCGCGGCAGCCTTTTACATTTCTTTTACAATTTTTCAATCATTCGTTGACACTTTCGTCCTAAAATACAAATATCAAAAAGACAAGGAGGTCGAACAATGAACGAAAAAGAAATCACCATGGTGGAAGCGCTCAAAAAGAAGTATGCGGACAAAGAGGAGACGGTAAATAAGCTGGAAGAGCTCAAAGCGCTCGATCGGAAGGTCAGGCGTGTTCCCGAAATTTTTGCCTATACCTTCGGCGTGCTGTCTGCGCTCGTCTTCGGCGTGGGACTTTGCATGTGTCTCGAAGCGGTTGCGGGAGGCATGGTCTTAGGTTGCGCCATCGGCGCGATCGGGGCGATCCTCTCGGGAATCAACTATCCCATCTATCGGGCAATGCTCTCTTCGAGAAAGAAGAAGTTCGGAGGTCGCATTCTTGCGCTCAGCGAGGAAATTCTGGGCGAAGGGAATCTTTGAAAAAACACAAAACAACGCAAAACGCCCTGTTTTCATCGAAAACGGGGCGTTTTTTGGCTGTAGAGGATAACGGCAAGGCTCGTAGAGGATTGCCGTTAAAAAGCCACCGGCTATGCCGGTGGATCTGAAAAAGCTTTAGCTTCAAGCCTTGTAACAATATACAAAAAAGCTCCTATGTGCTAAACTGAATGTAAGGC
>JAGATP010000023.1 GCA_017621155.1 Clostridia bacterium | reverse complement strand
GATCTCCTTTAATTCCTTCATGCCCTGACCGAACGAGCCGACCCCGGGCAAAATGAGGTGATCGCACTCATCCAGCACGTTTTTCTCTCCCGAAATGACAGCCTCGGCACCGAGAAATTCCAGCGCCTTTTGAACGGAACGGAGATTCCCCATGCCGTAATCGACGATGCCGACCATCAGAGCGCTCCTTTGGAGGAGGGAATTCGGTCGGAGACGATGGCAACGGCGTCGGAAAGGCACTTGGCAAGCGCCTTAAAAATTCCCTCCGCCTCGTGATGAGAATTGCCGCGTTTGAGAAGGTCAACGTACAGGTTTAACCCCGCATTCGAGGAAAACGCCCGCATAAACTCCTCGACCAGCTCCAAATCGAACGAGCCGACCTTCCCCTTCATGACGGGAAGAAAGGACAAGTACGCCCTTCCGCTCAAATCGAGGGCAACGAGCGCACACGTCTCGTCCATGGGGACGATTCTGTCCGCAAAGCGGGCGATTCCGCGCTTGTCCCCCAGTGCCTCTTTGAGCGCAAGCCCCAAGGAGATGCCGATATCTTCAACGCTGTGATGGTCGTCCACACGGGTATCTCCCTTGCAGGTAAGGGTCAAATCGAATCCGCTGTGTACGGTCAAAAGATCCAGCATGTGGTCGAAAAAGCCGACTCCGCTGTCAATATTTGCCTTTCCCGTTCCGTCCAGCTCGAGCGTCAGGGAAATTTGCGTTTCCTTTGTGTTTCTCTCAACGTGAGAAGTTCTCATTTCAAATCCTCCATGCGGATTCTGACGGCGTTGGCGTGCGCGTCAAGCTGTTCGCTCGTCGCAAGCCTGACCACATGAGCACCGTCCTGTCTGAGGGCGTCCTGCGAATAGGAGATGACGCTCATCTTTCTTAGAAAAATATCTGCATTCAGTACCGAACAGAATTTAGCCGTTCCCCCTGTGGGAAGAATGTGGTCGGGGCCGGCAAAGTAATCCCCAACGGGTTCGGGCGTGAAGTGCCCCATAAAGACCGCTCCCGCATTTTCAATTTTCGGAAGGAGCAAATCGGGATGCTCGATCGCAAGCTCCAAATGTTCGGGTGCGACGCGGTTGGAAAACGCCGCCGCCTCATCCAAATGATTGACGAGTACGATTCCGCCGTTTTGCCGCAAGGATTCGCCCGCAATCCTGCTTCTCGGAAGAAGGGCAAGCTGACGGGACACCTCCTCGTCCACCGCCCCTGCAAGCTCCTTACAATCGGTGAGAAGAATGGCGCGCGCGCGCACGTCATGCTCGGCTTGGGATAGGAGATCCGCCGCGACGTATTTGGGATTTGCCGTTTGATCGGCAATGATGAGAATTTCGCTCGGCCCTGCCAGCATATCGATGCCGACCTGACCGTAAACCTGTTTTTTTGCAAGGGTGACAAAGATATTGCCCGGCCCAGCTATGACGTCCACTTTGGGAACGGATTCCGTCCCGTAAGCGAGAGCGGCGATCGCCTGCGCGCCGCCAACACGGAACACGGCTTTTGCCCCGCATTCTTTTGCCGCCACGAGAGTCAGAGGATTGATTTTACCGTCCCTTGCCGGGGTGGTGACGTAAATTTCCTTGACGCCCGCAGCCTTTGCGGGGAGAACCCCCATGCACACGGAAGAAAAGAGAGGCGCAGTGCCGCCGGGGACGTAAATACCCGCACGGTTGACGGGGCGCACGACAAAGCCCGTCGTCCTGCCCACGCCGTCCGTATTGAGGTCTCCCTGCTTTCTCGCCCGAAGATGATATTCGTAGATATTCTTGACGGCAAGGCGAATGCTTTCGACGACGGCGGGATTCGCCTCCCGATAGGCGGCGTCGAACTCCTCTTCCGTCACCGCAATCTCGTCAAGATTTGTGTTGTCGAATTGCTTTGCGTAGCGCTTCAGCGCCTCGTCCCCGCAATTTCTCACGTCTTCGATGATCGTTCGCACGGTTTTTTCGAGGGTTTCCTCTTCGAAACTGCCCCTTGTCAGGAGCATTTCTGCCTGCTTTAAACTTAAAATATTCATAGTTGTTTCCTTATTGCCTCAATGAAGGGCAAAATCACGTCCGCTTTGGTCTTCAGACTGACTTTATTGACGACAAGGCGGGCGGAAATGTCGTAAACTTCCTCCAAAACGACGAGTCCGTTTGCGCGGAGGGTGGAGCCGGTCTGCACGATGTCGAAAATGACGTCCGAAAGCCCCGTAACGGGAGTGAGCTCGATCGAGCCGTGCAGGGGAATGATCTCGACGTCCTCCCCGCGCTCGGCATACAGTTTTCTCGCAATGTTGACGTATTTGGTCGCCACGCGCAAATGGGTGTTCGTCACACTTCCCTTGCGCTTAGGGAAGCCCGCCACGCAGAGCTTGCAGCCTTCGTATCCAAGGTCGAGCATTTCGTAAAGATCTGCGCCGCTCTCCAAGAGGGTGTCCTTTCCCACGATGCCAAGATCCGCAATGCCGTACTCGACGTAAGTGGGGACGTCCGAAGGTTTGACGAGAAAAAAGCTGAAGTTCCCGTCGGGAGAAGTCAAGACGAGTTTTCTCGTATCGCTTTTGATGATCTCGGCAGGAATCCCGCACTTTAACAGGAGATCGCAACTCTCCTCGGCGAGCCTGCCCTTCGCCAGTGCAACGGTAATCATAGGGATAGCACCTCCTCTTTGGTGACGAGGTATTTCTCCCCCGTTTTTTCGGAAAAATAAGCCATCGCCTCTTCCTCCGTGCCCGCAAAGAGATCGACCTTTTTGCCCTCCGCCCTCTTTTTTTGACAGAAGGCGAACGCCTCTTTCTCCGCTCCCTTGCGCGCTGCGACGATGAGATCGGCGCCCGGCGCTTTGACGAGGCTTCCCTGCCGTTCGAGCGCGACGAGCAGGCGTTTGAGCCCGATGGCAAATCCCACGGCGGGGAAATCGGAGGAAAAGTCCTTCGCGAGGTTGTCGTACCGCCCGCCGCTCAAGACGGGTGCGCCGATGACGCCCGAAAGACCCGTAAAGACGACGCCCGAATAGTAAGAGAGGCTCTTGACCGTGCCGAGATCGACGGAGACGTACTTCCCGTATCCAAACGACACGAGCGCGTCGTAAACTTCCTTCAAGTGAGAAATGGCGGCGAGCGCCAGGGTGCAGGAAGTGAGTTTTTCCGCTCTTAAAAAGACCTCCTCTCCGCCAAACAGCGTGGGAAGCGCGGAGATTGCCCCCTCCGCCTTCGTCCCCTTGACGAGGCGCTCCGCCCCGATGATGTTCTTGGCGTTGACGAAGGCGCGGACTTCCTCCGTCCGCTCGCGGGAAAAGCCGCTCTCTTCGAGGACGCTCTTAAAAAAGCCGACGTGACCGATGTCGAGGATAAAGTCCTGAAGTCCCACGGAAAGCAGAGAATCAATGGCGAGCGCGACAATCTCCGCGTCCGCAAACGCGCCCTTTCTGCCGAAGCACTCCACGCCCGCCTGCAACACCTCGCGCGCGGAGAGTCCGCCCGCCTCGGCGGCGTTCCAGATGGGCGAAACGTAGCAGAGCTTGTCGCTCCCGATCTTATGTTTGGTCGCCATGCGTGCAAGGCTCAGCGTCATATCGGGGCGAAGCACCAGAAGCTTTCCGTCGTTATCCGTAAATTTGAACATTTTTTCCTGCGGAATGCGGTTGGAAATGTCCGAATAGGTGTCGTAATAATCGAGAATGGCTGTGGAAACGAATTGACAGCCCGTTCCTTCGAAGACGCGCCTGAGCTTTGCTTCGATTTCGTTCAGATTGAATTGTTCGTCGGGTAGAAGGTCTTGTACCCCGAGCGGCAATTTATAGTATTCCATGATTTCATTATATCATAATTCCGCCCGTTCGTAAACCTTTTCTTCCCCTTCTAGTTGAGGACAATCCCGCTCAACTCGTTATATTTTCGCATTGCAACAATGCGTAATTCGGAAAGGTCGTACTTTCCTAAGAAGCATTCGTCCACCAATTTCTTCGCCATGAAGATGGTTTGCGTCGAATAGCGCAGGTTTTTGAGGTCGTTCATGACCTTTCCGCTCTGCCGCGTTCCCATAAAATCGCCGCTCCCGCGCATTTCGAGGTCGCGTTCGGCGATCTTGAATCCGTCCGAAGTCTCTTTCATGACGGCGAGACGCTCCCGCGCCGTCTCCGAATCCGAACCGAGGAGGAGAAAGCAATAGCTCTTGTCCTTTCCCCTGCCGACGCGGCCGCGAAGCTGATGGAGCTGGGAGAGTCCGAATC
Source organism: Clostridia bacterium (assembly GCA_017621155.1). Lineage (GTDB taxonomy): Bacteria > Bacillota > Clostridia > Christensenellales > Borkfalkiaceae > RGIG8762. The sequence goes on along the minus strand of JAGATP010000023.1, from coordinate 4,371 downwards.
GTTCGGAATTGTAGATGACCATAATCGTCGCGTCGGGAACGTCCACGCCGACCTCGATGACCGTGGTGGAGACGAGGCAGTCGATCTTTTTCGCCTTGAAGTCCTCCATGATCTGCGTCTTTTCCTTATCTTTGAGCTTGCCGTGAAGAAGGGCAAAGCGCGCAGTGGGGATTCTCCCCTTGAGCTCCTCGTAAAGCTCGGTGACGGACATGACGCTCCCCTCTTCGTCCCCCTCGATTTTGGGACAGACGAAGTAAGCCTGCTTGCCCTTTTTGCACTCCCTGCCGATGTAGGCGAGCATATCGCCGTATTTTGCCTCGGACACCACGGAAGTGGAAACTTCCTGCCTCGCCTTCGGCTTATCCGTGATGGTAGTGACGTCCAGATCGCCGTAGAAGATGAGGCTGAGTGTTCTCGGAATGGGGGTGGCGCTCATGACGACGGTATCGACGGACTCCCCCTTTTCCCCCAAGGAAGCGCGCTGTGCGACGCCGAAGCGATGCTGTTCGTCGCAGACGCAGAAGGAGAGCGCGGCAAATTCCACGTCCGCCTGCAAGATGGCGTGCGTGCCGCAGATAATGTCGATTTTGCCCTCTTTCAACGCCTTTTTCAGCTCTCTCTTCTCCTTGGCAGTCGAGCTTCCCGATAAAAATCCCACCTCGTAATCGGGAAAATACCCCTTGATGAGGTCATAATTTTGCTTAGCAAGCACTTCCGTCGGGGAGAGATAGGCGGCTTGATAGCCGCTCTTGACCGCCATAAAGATGCCGCAGAGGGCGACTGCCGTCTTGCCGCTTCCGACGTCCCCCTGAATCAGCCGATTCATTCGTCCGGGCGCGTGAACGCCTTCGAAGATGTCGTTGACCGCCTTTTTCTGACCGTCCGTAAATTCAAAGGGAAAACGGGAGGCAAACTCCTTTACGTCTTTCGCCGTGACGGAATAGCGATTTGTTCGCACGTCCTCTTTCCCGCCCTTGATAAACTGGAAGGCGGAGAGAAGCACGAAGTACTCTTCGAGGGCAATGCGCTCGGAGGCGACTTCCTTTTCTTCCATGGAGGCGGGGTTGTGAATCTGATGATACGCCTTTACGAGGGATTGCACGGCGTATTTGCTTTGCAGGGGCAGGGGAATCAGGCTGTCGAAGCGCACCTTGGCAAGCGCCTGCTTCACGGCGTCCCGCAAAAGTCTCTGCGAGAGCCCCGCCTTTAGGGAATAGACGGGGACGATCCCCTTTAAGCGGTTGTTCGCCGCAAGCGGTTCGAAGGTGGGATTGGTAATCGAGACCTGCCCGTACTTGTTCTGCACCCGCCCGTAAAGAAGGTATTCTCCCTCTTTGAGCCGCTGCGCCACGTACGGCTGATTGAACCACACCGCGCGGAAGGGCTCGCCGTTCTGCTGACAGTATGCCTGCACCGTCTTGTATCGGCTGTAATAGTTGATGGGCGCGACCTGCGTGATCGTACAGGCGACGAGCGCCATATCGTTATGATAGAGATCGCGAATGGACATGCGCTGCGTCAGATCGAGATAGCCCCTCGGAAAGTATTTGACAAGCTCCTCCACCGAGGTGATCCCGAGTTTATTGAGTTCTTTTTCTCTCGTTTCCGAAATGCCTTTCAGCGCTTTGAGTTCCATACGCCTCCTATGAAAAAAGGGGAAAGTTGCCTTTCCCCGTCGATTCTAACGATAATGAGATTATTCCAACGATAACATATAGTAGTAAATCGGCTGTCCGCCATAGCGATAGTCCACGTCGCAATCGGGGAATTCTTCGGAAATGCGCTTGGTGAGCGCGTCCGCCTGCTCTTCCGTGACGTCTTCGCCGTAATATAGCGTAATGATTTCGTGCCATTCCTCTTTCATCGCCTTCAGCAAATCGAGCACCGTTTCGCCGATGTCGTTTCCCTTGGCGAGAATCTTCTTGTCGTCGAGTCCGATGATATCCCCTTCCTCGATGTCGAAGCCATTGACGTTCGTCTTTCTCACGGCATGCGTCACCTGACCTGCCTTCACGTTGTCGATGGCGTGAATCATATTCGTCTTATTCTCCTCGACGCTCTCCTCAGGATTGAAGGCGATTGCCGCCGCAAAGCCCTGCGGTACGTTTTTGGTGGGAATGACGTGAATGGTCTTGTTGTTGACGAGCGCTTTTGCCTGCTCGGCTGCAAGAATGATGTTTTTGTTGTTGGGGAAAACGAACACGTTTTCCGCGTTGATCTTCTGTACGGCGGAAGCAATGTCGCTTGCGCTGGGATTCATGGTCTGACCGCCTTCGATGACTCTGTCGACGAGAAAATCCTTGAAAATCTCGGAAATTCCCTCGCCCGTGCAGATGGCGAGCATACCCATGACCTTCTTTTCCGCTTCGAGCTTGGCTTTCAAAGCCCTGTTCTGCTCGAGCATGTTCTCGATCTTGGGACGGTCGAGCTCTCCGAGCTGCAAGGCATAGGTGAGCGCAACGCCCGGCGCGTTCGTGTGAACGTGAACTTTGATCATTTCCAGATCGCCGATGCAGATGACGGAATCGCCGATTCCCATCAATCTTTCGCGAAGTCTGTCGATGTCCGAAAGGGTCGTACTCTTTTTGAGATTGATGACGAAGAACTCGGTGCAATATGCGAACTGAATGTCGCCGAGATCCATATTGATGATGTCGGCATTGTCGCCGAATCCGCTTTCCGCCTGTGCGGGAGCAGCTTCCGTCTGAATGTCGTCTGCGCCGACGTCCTGACCGGTGACAGCCGCGAGGAAACCGCGGAAGATGGTCATAAGTCCGACGCCGCCGGAGTCCACGACTCCCGCCTTTTTGAGGACGGGGAGAAGCTCGGGCGTCATGGCAAGGGCTCTTTCGCCCTCCTCGATGACCTTATTGAAGAACTCCTCAAAGTCCATCTTCTTGTTGGCGATCTTGGCGGCATATTCGCTCATCATGCGAATGACCGTGAGTATCGTTCCTTCCTTGGGAACGGAGACGGCGCTGTAGGCGACGGTCGTACCGTTCTGCATCGCCTTTGCAAACACTCTGGTATCGAAATCCCCTCCCTCTCTCACGACTTGACAGATTCCTCTGAAAATCTGAGAAAGGATAACGCCGGAATTTCCCCTCGCCCCCTTCAACGCGCCCTTGGAAATGGCGTCGCACACTTCCATAAAGTTGTTGGAAGGGCAAAGGTTCATCTCTTTCACGGCGGATTGGATGGTGAGAGACATATTGGTACCGGTGTCTCCATCGGGTACAGGGAACACATTTAACGCGTCGACTTTCGCTCTGTTGGCTTCCAACAGTCTGGCGCCAGAGGCGACCATTTTGCGGAACTCGATGCTATTGATCAATCTGGGCATTCTGAACTCCTCAAACTCTGCAGTAAAAAATTACAGCTTTACACCGACGACATTGACGTTGACGGTATCAACGATCATGCCTGTGAACTTTTCAATTTTATACTTGATGCTCTCTCTCAAGGAATCGGCGACCGCATTGATGGATACGCCATACTTGATGATTACATAGACGTCAATGTAAATCCTGTTGCCCGAAGTCGTGACCTTGACGCCTCTGCCTCCGGGATCTTTTTTCAAAAGCTCCGAAAGGCTATCGGTAAAGCGCCTGGAAACCGTTTCGACAATGCCGTAGCATTCTGTTGCGGCATGAGAAGCGACCTTTGCGATTGCAAGGTCGGAAATCGAAATCTTTCCGTAAGCATTGCTGGTATTAACTGACATAACCTTACTCCTGAAACAATAGTATTGTACATTATTTCCGGTCATTTTGCAAGTAAAAATGGAAACTTCTTCAAAATAATTCTGAATTTTTTTGTATTTTTCCAAAAAAAAGCCCCATTTTGATTGATTTTTTCCCGAAAAGATGGTATAGTATCAATGCTCGTTTTGAGGATACACCTCATCGAGTTCACTTTATGTCAGAAAATATTCCTCGGATGTGTTAGATATGTCCAGAGTATGTAGCGTGTGCGGTAAGGGTAGAACGTCCGGCAACAACGTCAGCCATTCCAATCGCAAAACGAGAAGAACGTTCCTTGCCAATGTTCAGAAAGTTTCCTATAAAAAGGCAGACGGAACGGTTGTCAACGATTACGTTTGCGCAAGATGTCTCAAAGGCAACAAGGTTGACCGCGTTTAATCGAAAAACGAGAAAGAGCTTTCGGGCTCTTTTTTATTTTACGCAAAAAGATTTTTTTGCATTCCCTTCCCTCTTTTTCGCCGAAAAAGAGTAACTATCCCCCACTAAAGTGGGGGCTTTAGTTTGCCCTAAAGGGCATTGATACCGGCGCGGTGCTTAAGCACCGTTCCAAAACCGCCTACCGCACACAAGCAAGCCGTTTTATTTCCTTCTTGTTTTATCTTTCTTC
>JAGATP010000022.1 GCA_017621155.1 Clostridia bacterium | reverse complement strand
GCATGATGTTGAAGGGCTGACACAGGCGATAGAGCATGACCGCGCCCGAAAAGGTGAGTGCGAGGAAGGAGAGTGCGAGGTAGTCCCGCGCGAACAATTCGGAGAGGAGAACGGCTTTTTCCGCATCGATGGGAAGAAGCTGAATGCTCTCGTAATTTCCCATTGCGAGTAGGTCTGCAAAGAGGGGCGTTGAAGTGAAATACATGGAGATGACCGCAAAGGCGAGGGTAAATGCGCCCGGGAAGGCACGGCTGATGACGTAAGTGATGAATTTCCCCTGTACCCGATCGGTGTTCGGCTGCAAGGAGAGAAAGACGGAGGGAATGGCGGCGATGAACAGCTCGAAGAGGAGCATGTTGCTCGTGACGAAGAAATAGGTCGAGCCCGTGAGCAGGCAGAAGACTGCCAGAATTGCCGTCAAAAAGGTCTTCATGAGGTAGAGCGAGGCGGAGTTCTTGACGTTGTTGATGACCCTTCGTCCCTCGTAAACGACCTTCGGCATATTCGAGAAGTTGTTGTCCAAAAGGACGATGTTGGAGACGTTTCTCGCAGCTTCCGAGCCGGAGGCGATGGCGATGGCGCAGTCCGCCTCCTTCATGGCGAGGATGTCGTTGACGCCGTCTCCCGTCATGGCGACGGTGTCCCCGCTTGCCTTGATCTGGCGGATGAGAATCGCCTTCTGTTCGGGGGTCACTCTGCCGAAGACGGTGTATTCATTGGCGACGTTCTCGACTTCGAGGGAGGAAAGCCCCTCTAAGGAGATGTACTTGTCGGCGTTTTCCACGCCTGCGCGCTTTGCAACTTCGGATACGGTGATGGGGTTGTCTCCCGAGATAACCTTGATGTTGACGTCGTTTTCCTTAAACCAGGCGATCGTCTCGATGGCGTCCTTGCGGATGTTGTCCCGAAGGGCGATGAGCGCGACGGGCTTCGCTTTTCCCGAAATACGGTCGTCCGCGATGTCCTCCTCCGTATAGGCGAGGAGAATGACGCGCAAGCCCTGCTGTGCGTAGGCGTTGACTGCCTTTTCCACGCGGGCGGGCACTTGGTTTAAAATAAACTCGGGCGCGCCGAGGGCAAACGTGCCTACCCCCTTGAAGGTGACGGCGGAGTACTTCCGCGCCGAGGAAAAGGGCAACACGATGCCCGAAGAGAAATAGGCGTTGTGCCCGAACTTATTGTGCAGGGCGATGGAGGTCTGGTTGTTGTCGGGGAGTGCGGCGAGCATGGAAGAGAGAATTTCTTCGGTGGGGTAGACGAGGTTGTTGTTGAGGACGGTGTAGTCGGCAACTTCCATCTGTCCGTCCGTAATCGTCCCCGTCTTGTCGAGACAGAGGACGTTGACCCTTGCGAGCATTTCGAGGGAATAGAGATCCTGCACGAGGGTATTGTTCTGCGCGAGGCGGAACACGCCGATGGCGAGGGCAAAGGAAGTCAGAAGCAGAAGCCCCGAAGGAATCATGCCGATGACGACGGAAGCCGTCCTTTGGACGGAGTCGTTAAAGACGCCCCTGCACGCCTGCACGAAGAGCTCGGGCGTGGCGTAAAGCCCGTTTTCGCCGAACAGGAAGGAAAATTCGTGCAGTCCTTCCGCCCTGCCGAATCCGATGTGAAAGATGTCCCAGCTTCCGATTTCCGCAAAGAACATGTTGTTTTCAGTCGCCCAACGGGAGATGGTCGCGTTGAAGGAAGCGCACAGCGCCGTCCAATTCCGGAAAAACATGCCCGCGGTGATGGGGACGAGGAGGATGGCGATGATGCGGATGAAGAGGTGGACGGAGCTCATGATCTCCGACTTCGGCTTTTTGTACTGCTTGGCGCGGGAAGTCAGCTGATTGATATACGTCTGCTTGCCGATCTTTTCGACCCGCAGGCGGCACTTGCCCGAAGTGAGGAAAGAGCCCGCAAACAGCGTATCGCCGGGAACTTTTTTGATGGCGACGGATTCGCCCGTTAAGAGGGACTCGTTGACTTCGACCACGCCCTCCGCGATGATGCAGTCGGCGGGGATCTGCTGCCCGATCTCCATCACGAGAATGTCTTCCAGGACGATTTCGTGCGTGGGAATTTCCATTTCCGTTCCGCCTCGGATGACCTTGGTGTGCGGTTCGGTCAGAATGGTCAGCTTGTCGATTTTGATCTTCGAACGCACTTCCTGAAAGACGCCGATCACGATGTTGGAGAGGAAAATGGGCACGAAGAGAAACTGCGAAAGCTCCGCATTCGCGATCGCGAGCGCGATGGCGCAGAGGACGCAGAGGAGGTTGAAAAAGGTCAGAACGTTGTTGGTAATGATCTGCCTGTAAGTTTTGGAGTACTTTTTCGGCGCAGCGTTCACTTGCCCTTCCTTGACGTGGACGGCAACTTCTTCATCGGTCAAGCCGACTTCGCTGTCGGGGTGGAAGAGCGTAATCTGTTCGCTATGTACTTCTTCCTCCTTTTTCGAGCGGAAAAAGCGCTTTTTCTCTGCCTTTGAAGAAGTTTCTTCCTCTAAAGGGTTTTTCGGTGTTTCTTCGCCGGGATTGTCCTTGTCACGGTTTTCCATAAGAGCCTCCTTCTTTTCTTCATTATATCACTTTTTTGCGATCTTATCAACAGAAATCCGATTTTTTGCCGATTATTATTTGATTTTGTTTTCAGATGGTAGTATAATAGGGTCGTATCAATCGAAGGAGTAAAGAAATGATCGACATCAATCTCATCCGCACGAATCCGGATCTCGTAAAGGAGAATATCAAAAAGAAGTTTCAGGACAAAAAATTGCCTCTCGTGGACGAAGTCATCGAGCTTGACGCCAAGAAGCGCGCCTTGCAGAGCGAGGGGGATAACCTCCGCGCCATGCGGAATACCCTTTCCAAGCAGATCGGCGGGCTGATGAAGGAGAAGAAGATCGAAGAGGCAAACGCCGTCAAGGCGCAGGTCTCCCGCAATAACCTCCGAATCGACGAAATCGCAAAGGAGCAGGAGGAGATCGAGGCAAAGCTCAAAAAGGACATGATGAGCATTCCCAATATCATCGCGCCCGAAGTTCCCGTCGGCAGGGACGATTCCGAAAACGTGGACAGGGAGCATTTCCTCGAGGCGAAAGTGCCCGACTTTGAAATTCCCTACCACACCGATATTTTGGAAAGACTGGCGGGCATCGACATCGAGAGCGCGCGTAGAACTTCCGGACAGGGCTTTTACTATCTGACGGGGGATGTCGCAAGGCTTCATTCCGCCGTCCTCGCCTATGCGCGCGACTTTATGATCGGCAAGGGCTTCACCTATTGCATTCCTCCCTTTATGATTCGCTCCGACGTCGTCTCCGGCGTCATGAGCTTCGAGGAGATGGACGGAATGATGTACAAGATCGAGGGGGAAGATCTCTACCTCATCGGCACGAGCGAGCATTCCATGATCGGCAGATTCATGAATACCATTCTCGACGAGAAGCAGCTTCCCTTGACGCTCACTTCGTACTCTCCTTGCTTCCGAAAGGAAAAGGGAGCGCACGGCATCGAGGAGAGGGGCATTTATCGCATTCATCAGCTTGAAAAGCAGGAAATGATCGTCGTCTGCAAGCCCGAGGAGAGCTGCGAATGGTTTGAAAAGCTCTATCACTACACCATCGAGCTCTTCGTCTCCATGGGCATTCCCGTGCGCGCGCTCGAATGCTGCTCGGGCGATCTTGCCGACCTCAAATACAGGAGCGTGGACGTCGAGGCATGGAGTCCCAGACAGAAGAAGTACTTCGAAGTCGGAAGCTGCTCCAACCTGACCGACGCGCAGGCAAGAAGGCTCGGCATTCGCTACAAGACGGACAAGGGCAACGTGTTTGCGCATACCCTGAACAACACGGTCGTCGCGCCTCCCAGAATGCTCATCGCCTTCGTCGAAAACCATTTGCAGGCGGATGGAAGCGTGGAGATTCCCGAAGTGCTTTGGCCCTATATGGGAGGGACGAAAGTCATCGTTCCCAAGCGTTAAACAAGACTTTTGATTGAGACGACCGCAAGTTGCGGTCGTCTTTGAGGTAACTATGCGGTACGTATTTTTCGATATCGAATGCGCCTCCGTGAACAAAGAGACCGCTAAAATCTGCGTATTCGGCTACGTCGTCACAGACGAACAATTTCACATTTTAGAGCAACAGGATCTGCGCTTAAATCCCAAGGGAGGCTTTCATCTGACCGACCGCAAGGGGGAGCGGGGGCTTGTGCTTCCTTACGAATACAAGTCCTTCCGCACCTGTCCCACCTTTGACAAGGCGTATCCGACCATCAAGGCGCTGTTGGAAGGGGAAGATACCCTCGTGTTCGGGCACGCCGCCGTCAACGACGTCAAGTATCTCTGTCTGGAGACCAAACGCTTTTCCCTTCCTTCCTTTACCTTTGCGTTCGGAGATACCCAACTTCTCTACATGACGCGGGAAAATTCCTTTGCGACGCAACCGGGACTCGAAACGGTGACGAAGAGCTTGGGGGTCGATTTTACCCCGCACAGGGCGATGGACGACGCCTATGCGACCATGAAGGTCGCCGAAGCGCTCTGCAAAGAGGAACATACCGACCTTTTCGGACTTTTGAAAAAATACGGCTGTACCCTCGGCGTCCTAAGAGACTATCAGTACAGCGCGCCTCTGACCGAAAGGGAGATCGCCTATCGGGAGGAATGCGAGCGCAAGCGCATCGAGCGCCTTCGCCACAGGGAAGCCTTCTTCCGCGTCGTCAATGCAAAGCACCCGTTTGTGAACGGTGCGTTCAAGGGCAAGATTTTTTGCTTTTCGAGGAAGCTCGAAGAGGAAGAAGAGGGCGTTTCCCTCGTTCAGCTCATCTATCAGAACGGCGGGAAGTATCTGACCCGACTTTCTTCCTGCAACGTCTTTGTCTGCCGAGACGAGACGGGGGAGCGCTTCCGCCGCATCTCCGAACGTACGGACGTGACGGTTCTAACGCCCGAGGAGCTGAGAAAACTCGTATGAAACTGCCCGAAGATTTTATCAAGCGAATGCGGTTGCTTTCCGATAGCGAAGCGTTCTTTCAAAGCTACGATCTCCCGCCCGTTCGGGGCATTCGGGTCAACTTATTGAAGACGACGCCTTCCGCCTTTGCGGAAGGTTCTCCCTTTCCCTTGGGAGAGAGAATCCCCTGGGAGGAAAGCGGCTTTTACGTGACGGAGGAAAAGGTCGGAAAGACGATCGAGCACGCCGCGGGGCTCTTTTACTCGCAGGAGCCTTCCGCCATGTGCGCCGTTCCCCTTCTCGATTTGAAGCCGGGCGATTTCTTTTTGGATCTCTGCTCCGCTCCGGGCGGAAAAGGCACGCAGAGCGCTGCGCTGATGCAGGGCAAGGGAATTGCCGTACTCAACGAAAAAATGCCCGACAGAGCCAAAATTCTCGCCGGAAACGTCGAGCGAATGGGGATTCGCAACGCGGTCGTCTTAAACGCCGATCCTCGCGAGCTGGAAACGAGATTTCCCGCCTGCTTCGATAAAATCCTCGTGGACGCCCCCTGTTCGGGGGAGGGAATGTTCAAAAAAGAGGAGAATGCGGTCGGAGAGTGGAGTCTCGCCAAGGTCGCCATGTGCGCGGAGCGCCAGCGGGGCATTCTCGACAGCGCCGCTTCCATGCTGAAGGAGGGTGGTATTCTCGTCTATTCGACCTGCACCTTTTCTCCCGAAGAGGACGAGGGGCAGATCGCCGATTTCCTTGCAAGGCACGGGGAATTTACCCTCCTCGAAGAGCATAAGCTCTATCCTCACCGCGTCAAGGGCGAGGGGCACTATGCGGCAAAGCTTCTCAAAACGGCGGGAGAGATTGGGACTTGGCGAAAGGAGACGAATTTCTTGAAAGCTGCGGAGGAAACAGTCTATCGCACCTTCGAACGGAGCTTTTTTGTCGGAAGGCAGGAGCGGCTCTTTGCGTTCGGAAATTCGATTAGCTCCCTCCCCGAAGGCTGTTTTTCCCTCAAGGGACTCAAAGTGCTGCGCGCGGGGCTTCCTTTGGGAACGATCGAAAAGGGCAGATTCGAGCCTGCGCATTCCTTTGCAATGGCGTATCCTGAGGAATGCTTTTTGGGCGTCGCCGAAATCGGGGAAAAAGCCCGCTCCTATTTGCGGGGAGAACCTTTTGAAAACGAGGGGGAAAACGGTTGGTGCGTCGTGACCTTTCGGGGTTTCCCCCTGGGAATCGGCAAGCGGGTGAACGGCATCGTCAAGAATCACCTGCCGAAGGGACTTCGTCTTTGATATTTTTCAAACGATCGCTTGACAAAATCTCGGTCATTTGATAAAATAGAGAAAAAATTCAAAAGAGGTATTTTTATGGCTAAAAAAAGCGGTTTTTTTGCTGAATTCAAGACCTTTATCACGAGAGGCAACGTCATCGACATGTCTGTCGGCGTCATCGTCGGCGGTGCGTTTACGGCAATCGTCAACGCGCTCACCAACAACATTCTCCGTCCTCTCATCAACTTCATCATCGCGGCGCTCGTTGGCGGAGAGGGCATCGAGGCTTACACCATTTTGAAGCCTTCTTACGTGGACGGACAGCTCGATCTCGCTTCCTCCATCTACATCGATTGGGGTGCGTTTCTGAGCGCGATCATCAACTTCCTGCTCATCGCGTTCGTGCTCTTCTGCATCATCAAGGCGATCAACTCCGTTCGCGATGCAAACGAAAAGCTCTCTTCGGGACTCGGACTCAACGAGAAGAAAGAGATCAAGAGACTTTGCAAGGAAGAGGGCTTGACAAAGGAACAGGCAAAGGTCAGACTTGAGGAGAACAAGAAGGCTGCCGAAGAGGCTGCAAAGAAGGCGGAAGAAGAAGCCGCCAAAGCCGCAAAGGAAGCGGAGGAAAAGGCAATGGCAAACACCGTCCTCTTGACCGAGATCCGCGACCTTCTCAAAAAGAATTAAAGATTAAAAATGATATGCCGCAAGTTCCGACGGAACTTGCGGTAATTCTTTAACCTTTGAAAGGCGTGGCTTTGTGCCACGCCTTTTCGCATGAACAGATACAGTACATAAAAAGCTCACCGAAATAGTCGGTGAGCTGAAAGCTGAAAAGGGTTTTACTTTAAATCTTATTTGATTTTGATCAATATTTTGTATTCCATCCTAGGCTGCGTAGACGTTGAAATAGCTGATATTCCAGATTCTGTACGTCATTGATATCATTTTTTTCAATTTCGATTAATTTTACAGAATCTTTGTACTTATTGTAGAGCTTTTTCTTTTCTTCTTTGTTGTCCTGATAATCCTGCTTATCCATTCCCCAATATTCTATGTAGATTCCATCATGACCGCTTAAAGGGATATACCAATCGGCTTCTACCGTTCTTTCTGTACTAGCTGGGATTTCCTTGACTTTTAAACCATAGGCGTGACAAATACCGTTGCGATAGAGAATATTATCGATTTCCACTTCTGCTTTTGATTTGCAGATATGCCCATCGGAGGCTCTGTTTCTAGGGCTGGTTGCGGCAACTTGCGCTTTTTCTGCCTTTTCTTTTTCTTCCGTCAATTTGAAATCGTTGTTGTGCTTGTTTTGAAATTCTTTGATTTTTGTAATTCTATCAAAGACAACGTCGGAAAGCTGAGGATCTTTATATAAATCTCTGACAAGCCACGCAATAGCGTATAGCTTAAGGATTTGGCTTCTTACAAGATTTTTATCTTTTAGACGATATATGCTGGAATCGAGATTGTAAAAATAGTCTTTTAGTTCCCAAGGCTTTTGGTTTTTATCGATTTCTTCTTGTTTGCCCATAACTTCATGATAACAAGTAAGGCAAACTTCTTTTCCCTTGGTGTCTTTACCACAGATAGGGCAAGTTGCTTGTTTTATCGTTTCTTTTTCACAATCGCAAGGAGACTCTGTTTTGTGCCATTTCCCACATTTGGGACATTTTACAACGAATCCTTTTTTTATCATATCAGAATGTTTGGCACAGAGGGGATACATCCCTGACGGTTGTCCGCAAATCAAGCAAGTCTTATCCATAAGTACTCCTTTCAAGATTAATGCAAGATCAAGTATAATTGATTTCGTAAATTTTGTCAATCCTTTTGCCGTTTTTTTTCGGAATTTGGAGGAGGACTATTTTAATTTGATAAGAAGATTAGACAGGGAGATTTGAAGAATTTTTGAGGCGGGAGACAAAACAAGGGCGAATCGGCTTGCCGATTCGCCCTGAGACGTCTTTCGTCCAAGATGATTATTCATCCTTGAGTTTTAACTTTTTCTTGTAGTGCGCTTGCTTCTTGTTGACGACGTAAGCGTTCGCCTTGTGCACTCTTCTCATCTTCACCTTCTTGACGATCATTCTGACGAGGAGAATGATGAGTACGATGATGAGTACGACGGAGAGGATGATGGAGGAGACGAGCAGCCATACGTTGTAGACGGGAGGCTCTTTTTCCGTATTGTCGTCGGTATCGTCCACGTCTGCGGAGGCGGGCGTCACGTTGACGTCAACGGCGGAGAAGTCCATATACGTCGTGTAGCTGTAATGCTCGGGATCGGTCTCGGTATCCTCATAGTAGAGGTAGGAAAGAACTTCCGAATAGGTGGACTGCTGATAGCCGGTGTACAGATCTCCCTTGTTCTCGGTGTCGGCTGCCTCGTCGTAGCGGAGGTAGTCTGCATCGTCGTGGAAGGAGTAGGTGTAGTAAATGGCGTTCTCATACCAGCGGATGTCGTCCTCTTTGTAGGAGGGATCGGCGTCTTTCTTGATCTTTTCGATGGATTCCTTCAAAAGTCCGTCATAGCTTGAAGAGAGCGTTCCGGAAGGTACGGCGTCGAAGAGGACGTAGCTGTCCGCTGCGCTCTTGACAGAGCCGTCGCGAGAGCCGCTGAAGATTTCGAGGCGGTACTGCTTGGTATCGTTGCCCGTGTGGAGGAAGTAATTGACCGTGACCCATTTGCCTGCAACGGCGGGATCGTTGCCGTCGATGACGGTTACGCAGTCGGCTTCCTGCTCGGTGTAGCGGGCGTAGGAATGATCGAAGTCATAGACGGGAGTCGAATAGGTCTTCGTCTCGTCGTCGAAGTGCGCGTAGTAGAGGTTGTCCGCCTTGTTGAAGAAGAACGCGATTTCTTCGTCCTCGGTGATGAGGTTGCCCTCGTCGTCTTTCTCGTAAGCGGAGAGGTTTGCGTACTGCTTGGTATCGTTTTTATCCACGCTCATGTAAAGGCCGTTTGCATCGAGGGTGGAATCGTTGTTGTTGTAGAGGTAGACCACGCCGTCTCTCTCGCTGTAATCGTCTGCAAAAGGATCGCTCTTGCATACGTTGTTGTCGTCGTCATACCAATAGGAGAGGGCGGGCGTCTTGAGCTTGACAGGCTTGTTGTAGCCGTCCGAGAGGGAAGAGGTATCCATGAGGTAAACGTAGGCGACTGCGCCCTTGCTGACCTTGACCTTGACGGAAACGCTCTGATAGCTGTTGGAGGAAATGGTGCGGGACGTGCCGATGTAGCCGTAAGCCTGTTCCACCGTGTTGACGATGAGAAGGGGCTGGTTGGCAGTTCCGAACAGAAGATTCCACCAATTGTCCGCTCTCAGCGCGGTGGCAAGGGAAGTGTCTTCCGCCGTGGCGATTCGAAGGAGAGTGGACATCCACGTCTCGTTGTTGTTCCAATAGGCTTCCGCGTACGATCTGTTGAGCAGACCCGCGTTCTCGTTGTTGTTGGCATAGCTGTAATCGGTGCCGCCGACGTAGGAGCTTCCGCCGTCCACGCCCTTATAGTTCTGAGGGGTGCCGAATCCTTCTTCGATCGCCTTGGCGTCCGAATAGCTCGTGGAATCGAAGCCGTCCGTCGAGACCGTCTTGTATCCGTTGACGAGGGAGGTCGAAACGACGTAAGTGCCCGCCGCATATTCGCCGAACTCCTCCTCGGTCAAAGTGTCGAGGGTGAAGTTCGTGAACGCCGCATAGCCCGCAAGGTAGCTCGCGTTCGTCGTGCCGACGATCGTTGTAGGGCCGTAGGTGAGGTTCATGGAGAACGTCTTGTCCGAATCGGTGGTGTTGGAGAGGAGGAAGGCGCACTTCTTCCAGCCGTTGAAGAGGTCTTCCTTGGAATCGACGTCCACCGTCGTGAGGGTAGTCGTGTCAAAGGAGCTCATCGCGGTCTTTGCAGAGCCGTCCACGATGGAAGCAGCCGCACCCGTGTAGCCGTTTAACGCGGAGGTCTTGACGTAGTACGTCAAGAGGGCGTAGGAATCGGGCGCAAGGACGAAGCTCTCGCTCGTCACGTTTGCCGTATAAGCTGCGCCGCCTGCGGAGAGGAGCAGTACCGTCTTTGTGGAAGGATCGAAGGGATAGTCCTTGGTATCCTCGGTGTATTTCTCCAAATAGGGAGACCAATAAGATTGGGTGGGAGAAGCGAAGTCCCCTTGGGCTTGGAAGAAGAGCCGGTCGTTTTTCGTATCCAGAGAAAGTCCCTTGTAGACGACGCTTCCCTCTGCGGGAACGGAGGTGTAGGACACGTTGCCGTACTTCTCCTCGGTGGGGGAGAAAGTCACGTTCATATCCTTAAGGGAGGTTTCCGTAAAGTACAGGCTGGAGGCAAAGGCGGTTTCGTTTTTGTACTCCTTGTCCACTTCGAAGTTGCGCTTTTCCGCGGAGGATGCGCTCGTCACGGTGGGAACGTCTCCCGCCGTCCTCTCGTATTCGGAAAGGGAAATGCTCTCGTAGGTCAGATCGTCGAAGAAGGCGTAGCCGTCGACGTATTCGAATTTGTTGCTTCCGCCGCCCTGACCGAGCCCGAAGGAAATCGTGAAGGTGCTGTCGGAAAGGTTGTGACCCTTGAGGTACATGGTGTACTGTACCCAGCCGTTGTTCTCCGTCACCCCTTCGGTGTTGATGTTTTTGATGGTGAGGGGCTGCATGGCGGTAGAGCCGATCGTCTGATTGACGGAGATATACGCGCCGCGGTTCTTGGTGACGGGCGTGCCGTCGTTGAAGGTCAGATCGGAGGTCTTTACCCAGACGGAGAGCTTTGCCGCCGTGTTCGCGGAAAGGGTCAGCGTGGTCGTCGAGGTGAAGCGCTGCGCCGTGCCGAGCCCGTCCGAGCGGTAGTTGTGAATCATCAGCACGCTGGAATCCTCTTCGGTGTCCGAAGAAGGGTTGTAATCATGCGTGCCCGGATTCTCGCAGTCGGGCAGATCGTCGAGATCCGCGTTGTAGGAAACGTAATCCTCGAAGTCGTCCGTGGAATCGACGTCCTCGTCCTCATAGAATTTGAGTCTGTCGTAGACGGAGGCGTTCTCCCACTCCGCCTTTGCGTTCTCGGCGGTGAGGGCGACCTTGCTCTTCGTCATATTGTCCCAATCGCTCTTGTTGGTTTTGACGATGCCGGAGAGCTTTGCGGAGGAAGCGGCGGTAGAGCCGTTTGCGTCTGCGTTTGCCGATCTCGACCAACCGGTAGGGGAGGTAATGATGACGTTTTTGCCGTCATTCGTATCGTAATACTCGAAGTTTGCGTTGGAGATTTTTTGCGTGTCCGTCTGAGTCGTGCCCGTATGGTTGGGTTTCTCCTCTTCGGTGTCGCAACCGGCGAGCGTCAGGGGCATACAAAAGAGTGCAGACGTCAAAAGAACGGCTGCTATTTTGCGTGTCTTGGTGAAAGAATGTTTTGTCATATTTGCTACCTTTTTCAGTTATTATATAGGAAACCAATACTTATACCTCACTATTGTAATATAATTTGCGAAGATTGGCAAGTATTAATCGTTCGTTTTTTCAAAAAAATTTGTGATATTTTTCTGTAAGTTGCAAAAACTCCTAGTAAAAACGGGGAAAGAAATGCAGGAAAACGAATCGGGGAAGAGATCATACATCGGAAAGGGAGCGGGAGGGCTCTTGACGGGCGTCGCAAACGGCCTGTTCGGCGGCGGAGGGGGCATGGTGCTCGTCCCCATTTTACAGCGGCTATCCTATCCTCCGAAGGTTGCCCACGCCACTGCGCTCTTTCTCATTCTTCCGCTCTGCGTCCTCTCCGCCGCCGTCTATCTCTTTTCCGTCCGCGTCTCCCTTTCCCTGCTTCTTCCCGTCATGCTCGGAAACATTCTCGGCGGATTGCTCGGGGCAAAGCTCCTTTTTATTCTGCCGGAGAAATGGGTGCGGCTCGTCTTTTCCCTTCTCATGTTCTTCGTGGGGGTGAGGCTTCTCTTTTGAGTTTTTATGCGTATTTTCTGGCGGGCTTTTTGGGCGGAATCCCCGGCGGCATGGGAATGGGCGGCGGCACTCTCCTCATTCCCCTTTTGACTCTCGTCCTTAAGGTGGGACAAAAGGAGGCGCAGCTTTGCAACCTTCTCTCCTTTCTCCCCATGGCTTCTATCGCGCTCTTCAAGCACGAGAAGAGCGGACTCGTCCAAAAAGAGGGGAGTCTTGCCCTGATTTTGCCCGCGCTTGCGGGAAGCCTTGCGGGGAGCTTGTGCTCGCTTTTCCTCGACGGCGACCTCCTAAAAAAGGGATTTGGATTTTTTTTGATTTTTTTGTCCGTCATACAGTTTACAAATGGGAAAAAATCGGATAAAATAGAGGCATGAATACGATTTTATTTGATTTGGACGGCACGCTGACCGATCCGTATGAAGGCATCACCAAGAGCATCTTATACGCCCTGGAGGCTTGCGACGTTTTCGACGACGATCCGCAAAAACTGAGAAACTGCATCGGCCCTCCGATTTCCTACTCGTTTCGGGAAATTTACGGGCTTCCCGAAGATCGGATTCCCTATGCCATCCGAAAATATCGGGAGCGCTACGGAAAGATCGGCTGGGCGGAGAACGTCCCTTTGGAGGGCGTATACGAAATGCTGGATGCCCTTAAAGCAAAGGGCAAGCGCATGGCGGTCGCCTCTTCCAAGCCGAAGGCGTTCGTTGATCAAATTATCGAAAAGTTCGGCTTAAAGCCCTATTTCGAGGTCGTGACGGGAAGCGGATTAGACGGCTCTCTCGGCACGAAGGCGCTCGTCATGCAGGAGGCGATTCGCCTTCTGGGCGCCTCGAAAGAGGACGTCGTGATGGTAGGAGATCGGAAGCACGACGTGCTTGGCGCGAAGGAATGCGGCGTCAAGGTGATCGGAATCGAGACGGGCTATGCGGAGGAAAACGAATTAAAAGACGCGGGAGCGGACTTCGTCGTTTCGGATTTTTCTTCTCTTACGAAGCTTCTTCTTTCCTTATAAAGTATAATACAAAGAATGACCGGGGCGTTGCCTCGGTTTTTTTGTCCCGACTGCCTTCGTTTCAAAAATTTTCATGTAAATTTTGCAAAAATTTTTCAAAAAGGTCTAGACAAAACGGAAAACCTGTGTTAAAATAGCTGTGTTATATTGAATATGTGAAGAATAGACCATTCTGTACGTTATCAGTTTTTCAATTCTTTCTTGTTTACGCACGGATTTCCGTGTCAGAGGTATTGCAATGGAAAAAATCGGCATTATTGATTTAGGATCCAATTCCGCCCGGCTCGTCATTGTCAATTTGTTTGCAGACGGTTTTTTTATGGTGGTCGACGAACTCAAAGAATCCGTTCGTCTCGGTCAGGATATGGAGCGCGACGGGTTTTTGAAGCCCCAGAGAGTAGCGGAAACGATCAAGACTTTAAAGATGTTCAAAAAGCTCTGTGACGCGAGCGGCGTCACTCGTATCATCGCGGTGGCGACTGCCGCCGTCAGAAGGGCGAAGAATCAGCGCTCCTTCCTCGATGAAATTCAGGCGACCTGCGGCATCCGCATTTCCGTCCTCTCCGCGGAGGACGAGGCGACCTTGGTCTATCGCGGGGTCATCAACACGATGGACGTGCCCAAGGGACTCATCCTCGAAATCGGCGGGGGCAGCACCAAGATCGTCTACTACAACAGGAGAAACATGCTGGCGCACGAGACCCTTCCCTTCGGCGCGGTGACGCTCACCGACTTGTTTGCGGGAGAGGGCGTCAAGCCCGAGGAAGAGACGGCGAAGATCGAGGAGTTCTTCACCGAGCAGCTGAAGAATATCTCCTGGCTCAACGAGCTCGATCCCGACGTGCAGCTCATCGGCGTCGGCGGATCGTTCCGGAGCGTGTTCAAGATCAGCAAGATGATCAAAAAATACCCCCTCGATACCGTTCACAACTATTCGCTGAGCGGCGAGGATTTCGACTTTATCTATAACACCGTCAAGGTGCTCGACATCGACAAGAGAAAGAAGATCAAGGGCATCTCCTCTTCCCGTGCGGACATTCTTCCCGCGGCGCTCGCCATCATCAAGGCGTTTATGCGCTATGTGAATCTTCAGTCCTTTGCCATCAGCAGCGCGGGACTTCGGGAGGGCATCATGTTCAACCAGGCGTTCCCCGCAACGGTGGAAAAGCCCGTGTCGGACGTCCTCAACTACAGCCTTTTGTCCCTCGTCAAGTACTACGGCTCGGACAGCAAGCACGTCGAACACGTCGTATCGCTCTCCATTCAGCTTTTCAAGCAGCTTCGGGTTTTGCACAAGTTCCCCCGTCAATACCTCAAGGTATTGAAAATTGCGGCGACTTTGCACGATTGCGGCACGCGGTTTAAGTATTACGATCACCCCAAGCACAGCCAATATATGATCCTCAACTCCACGCTGTACGGCGTTTCCCACCGCGAAATCGTGTTGGCGGCGTTCGTGGCGGGACTCCACAAAAAGGACGATTTTAACGTCAACGAATGGATGAAGTACAAGGATATCGTCTACGAGGAGGATCTCGACGCGGTCAAGAAGCTCGGCGTCATGCTCCGCATTGCGGAAAGCCTCGACCGAAGCCGTTCGGGTGCGGTCAAGGGGCTCAACTGCGACGTGCTCGGCGATTCCGTCATCATGAAGACGGAAGTGGAAGGGGACGTCACCCTCGAAATCAGAGATGCGCTGAACGCAGGGCTCGAATTCAAGCGCGCCTTCCGCAAGAATCTCGAAATTCTGTAAAATTCAAAGCACGATGCAATCCGCATTGTGCTTTCCGACTACTTATTATGTTCATTTTGGCAAGCGCCTCTCCCCGCAGAAAAGAGCTTTTGGGAGAGATTGTATCGGATTTTGCCGTCCTTCCTTCGAGAGAAGAGGAACGAGCGACGGGGAATACCCCTTCGGAAGTTGTGCTTTCCCTCGCAAGGCAAAAGGCGGAAAGCGTGGCAAAGCTTCACCCCGAGGACACCGTTCTCGGCGCGGATACCATCGTCGTCAAGGACGGGAAAATTTTGGGAAAGCCCAAATCGGAAGAGGACGCCTTTTCCATGCTCTCTTCCCTTTCGGGTGCAGAGCATTCCGTCTTTACGGGGGTGTGTCTGATTGCCGCGGGCAAGCGCTTTTCGGCGTTTGCGGAAACCAAGGTAAGGCTGTTTCCCCTTTCGAAAGAGGAGATTTTGTCTTACATTGCGACGGGCTCTCCCATGGACAAGGCGGGGGCTTACGGCATTCAGGACGGGGGAATCGTCTCCTCTTATGAGGGCAGTTATACAAATGTGGTGGGGCTTCCCATCGAAATCGTCAAAGACCTGCTCAGGCAGGCAGAGGTAAACTATGAATAAAATTGCAATCGATCTCGGGTCATCTGTCACCAAAATTTATAAGATAGGGAGCGGCATCGTCCTTTCTGAGCCTTCTTGTGTGGCGATGAATACCGCCGATTCCACCGTCAAGGCGATCGGCGAGGACGCCAAGCGCTTAATCGGCAAGACGTCCGACTATACGACCATCGTCTTCCCCATTTTCGAGGGAGAAATCGTCAACGAAAAGGTCGCCGTCAACATGCTCAAGAGCTTTCTCTACAAGGCGGGCGTCAAGAACGGCGCGGAAGCGGTGTTCTGCGTCCATTGCGGCTTTGACAAGGCGACGGAAAAGGTCTATCAGCGGATTGCGGACGAATGCGCGTTCCGCAAGGTTTCCTTTGTGGAAAGCCCCATTCTCGCGGGCTTGGGCGACGACGTCTCCTTCTCCGAATACGAACCCGCGTTTTGCATCGACATCGGTCACGGCGTGACGGACATCGCGGCGTTCTCCTCGGACGGCATCATCGCGGGCATTTCCATGAACATCGGCGGCGGCAGCATTGACGTGCACATCATCGACCACCTCGCCGATTTGTACGACATCAAAATCGGCTCTTTAACGAGCGAAAAGGTCAAGCTCACGGTAGGCTCTCTCTTCGATACGGACAACCAGAGCATGGTCGTCAGCGGACGGGATATTACCACGGGCAAACCCTGCTCCAAGGTCGTCTACGCGCCCGACCTGTATTTCCCCTTGCAGACGCACATCGACAAGATCATCGAATACGCCCTCCTCGTCCTCGGCAAGCTTCCCGCGGAAGTTTCGGCAGTCATCCGCAAAAAGGGCATTCTCCTTGCGGGCGGAACGGCGAAGATCGCGGGAATCAGAGAATACTTTGCAAATCAGCTCCAGATGGACGTTCACGTCGGCGAAGAGCCGCAGATGTCCGTCATTTTGGGGGGCGGCAGAATCGTAGGCGATCCCGTGCTGTTGCATCGAGTCAAAGCCGAAGTATAAGTCATGAAGAAAACGCACGAACGCATCGAACAAGGCATTTTTTTCGCGGTCAGAATTTTGCTGACTGCGCTCGTTTGCCTTGTTCTTTTTTTATTGCTGCTTGATTCCGTCATCGGCTTTTCGTATACGTGGAAGGTGACGTTCCCTTGGGAAAACTTCGTTCTCTTTCTCCTGTCCCTCGCCGTCCTTTTGACGGTGCTCTTCGTTTGGAAGGAGCGGGAGCTTCCCTTTGCAAGGGCGGTTTGGATTACGGCAGGCGTATCCCTTTTGGTGCAGATTCTGCTTATGGTGCACCTCTATGCCTATGCGAGGGGGGACGCGGGCGTCGTCTCCGAGTTTGCCCGCCGCATCGTCTACGGCGAGAACGCGGACGATTACGTCGCCTATTTTTCCTCCTGCCCGAACAATCTGTTTCTGACTGTCCTGGAGGTTGGTATCCTTTGGGTGTGCAAAGTCCTCTCCATCGGCAATTGGCGGCTCGTCC
Source organism: Clostridia bacterium (assembly GCA_017621155.1). Lineage (GTDB taxonomy): Bacteria > Bacillota > Clostridia > Christensenellales > Borkfalkiaceae > RGIG8762. Next base: position 16,669 of record JAGATP010000022.1, on the reverse strand, counting down.
TCATTCTTTTGGGTTGCCTTCTGACCTCGTGTTCGGGCGTCCTGCTCGCATTTACCGCGAAGAACGTGACCAAAAACGCGCAGGTTTCCCTGCTGTTTTACGGGATTTTCGTGGCGTTCATCGTCTTTTCGCCCCGCAATACCGTCCCCTATTCGGACGTGTACGGCATGATTTTCCCCCTGCTGACCCTCTTTCTCTGGACGGACGGCACGAGAAAGACGCGCTATCCCTTCGCCGCTTTGGCGGGACTTTCCGCTGCGATCGGCGCGGCGATCAAGCCCACGGTTGCCATCGTCCTCATCGCCATTTTCCTCGTGGACGGGGTCAGGCTCTTTACTTCGGACGGGAAAAAGGAGCGGGCGATTTCTTTGGGACTTCTTTTGGCAGGAGCGCTTTGCGGCCTCTTTCTCACTGTCTTGCTCACGGGACTTCTGCCCTTTGCCTTTGATAAGGAAGCCGAGCTCGGACTTTGGCACTATTTTATGATGGGGCAGAACGCGGAAACCAACGGCACGTATTCCGCCGAGGACAACGCCTTTTCGCGTGCGTTTGCCACGCTCGCAGACCGCGCGCGGGCAAACAGAACGGAGGCGTTTTCCCGCATCGGGGAGATGGGCTTCTTCGGCTATCTGGGGCATTTGTGCAAAAAGCTCCTCGTCACCTTCGGCGACGGCGCGTTCTGCTGGCGCTACGAATGCGAGTTTGTCACGGGCATTCCCGAAACGAACGGGTTGGGCAGACTCCTTCGCGCCTTCTTCCGCGCGGAGGGCGGGGCCTACGACGTCTATGAAGTGCTCTGTCAGCTCCTTTGGATTTTCCTGTTGTTGTGCCTTGCGGGCAATCTGTTTAGCAGCGAGAGCGACCCGATTGTTTTGTTGACGCTCGTCGGTGTGGGGGGCTATCAGCTCTTGTTTGAAGCGGGGGCGCGCTATCTCTTTCTCTTTACGCCCTTCTTCGTCCTTGCGGCGGCGACGGGTTTTTGCGGTTGGAAGAGGAGGCTTGCGCCGCTCGTACTCATCGGTTTAAGGAGGGTGTGTCGTGAACGGTAATCAGCCATTTCAAAGGGGAAGCGTGCCGGGAGGAATCTTCGGGGTCGTCTTTTCCGTCGTATTCATTGTGCTTGCCATCGGAATGACGGGCGCATTCGGTCTTTTCGGACTGCTTTTTGCGGCGTTCGGGGTCTTTTTCCTCGTTTTTTCGATCAATCAGATTCGAAACGGACGCAAGTCGGACGAGGTCGCGCGAAAGGGAAAAGAGGCAACCGCACTCGTCAAAGGAAAGCGCAGGCAATATCACTCCTCGCACCATAGTGGCAGAATTTTGGGACATTATACCTACTACGTCCTTTACGAGTATACGGACGAAAGCGGCGTCCTCAGAGAGTGCGAAGAGGCTCTGTCCGCAAGGGAGTACGACGAAGTCATCGAGGGCGGCGTGATTCCCGTCCTCGTCTATCGCGAACGGGCGATTTTCGATAAGGACAAATACTATCGGAGAGAAGAAAAAAAGAGATAATTCATGTAAACGGCGGAAAGATCGCGGAGATAGATGTCACAGTTCATTTTGAAACAGAAAACGGCAGGGGAGCCTCGTGAGAGGGAGGCCTGCCGTTTTTGTATGTGGACAATTTGTAAAGTTACTCTTGACAGAAACGAAATTATGTGCGATAATATCCTTGATGTGATCGATCTATGATTGAGTACAACAGGCGAGAAATTAAGGAAGCATGTAAATGTTTTGGTTGGGAAACTTCTTTAAAGTTTTTACGATAAAGTGTCGCAGTTGGTTTGACAATTCAAGAAGAAAAAATGGCAAAAAAATGGAAAAATTTTTAATCATGACTATTTTTGTCATATTTAATGTTCTATAATACTCTTGAAAGAGAGGAATTACGAAAGGAGAAAGAGAATGGATTGCCGTTTTGAAAAATTATGAGCGAATTTGATTGATTACTTTCCTACTGTAGATTTTAGCGTATATCCTGAAGTAATGATGGATGTTTTTGATATCGAAAAGGCGTCACATGAAAAGCTTTTGCAGTATGCCAAAGAGGCGGGATTTGACTTGAAGATGTATAAGACGAAAGAGACGTGTAACGATAGGATATAAGTTGAAGGTGCAGAATATATTACCCTTAAAGAATTCTCTGAAATCTGAAAAAATATCCGAGAAATAAAAGTATCTTATAGCTAAAGGAAATATTATATTTGCGGGAGATAAAAAGTGGAAGATTTATACGGAAGAATTTTATTTGAAGACTATGTGCTTGTTGACGGGGAATTGCTGTGTCGAGCGACAGGCAAGGTTATAAAGGATAAGCCTATTGAGGATTTAAATTTGAGCGTAAGGGCATATAACGTCTTAATCCGTGAAGGACTACATAATATTTCCGATTTTATAGGTATAAATACCGTTACACTAATGAATTTCAGAAATATGGGCGTGGGCACCGTCAATGAGTTGCTTTTAAAATTAAAGCAGTTCGAGGAGGGGGACTTTGGGGAAGATGAGACCGCCACCGACGATGTTATCATAGCATTTAAGTGGCATAATAAAATTGCTTGGGATATATCGTTTGATAGTGTTCCTCTTTCCGTGCGTTCCCGCAACCGTATGGATGTAATGCAAGTTAAATATGCAAGACAGTTCCTCGCTCTTGAAAATGTTTCAAATATAAGCGGATTGGGGCAAAAAAGTATAAACGAATTAGTTGAGCTAAAAAAGCAGTTTATAAGCAGTTCTATCCGTGGTATGGAAGAAGAAAGACAGTGCATTTTAGAACTTTTTATGGAAGCTAAGACTGAATTGCAGTGTTTATATAAGGTAGGGAATGAAGAACATTTGGATTCAACCATACTTGGCTGTATTTTCGATTTACCTGCAGAAGAAAGGTCGTTGCAAAGTTTATTATTGTTGATCAAATCTTTGCCTGTTATCAATGAGCTGATTGAAATAAAAGTAACGGCTATCATAAAGGAAAGTTTATTTGATGGAATAACGATTGAGCAGATAGCACAAGCTATCGAGTTTGACTGTGACGATGTTGCAGTTAAAAACGCCGTCGATAAAATAATTTTAAAAGGTACGGCTTATAGGGAATATAACAAAGTTTATTTTATTTATCCTTCTATTATGGATGTAATAAACACTTTGACGAGTAGAGAAATGGAAGTTATGGCTCGCCGGTTAAATGGCGAAACGCTTGAAGCAATAGCGGGAGTTTATGATTTTACAAAAGAGCGTATTCGTCAAATTATAGAAAAAAGTTATGAAAAATTGTTCGTAAAAAATAAGCATGCCGATATTATCGATAACGTGAAAGAAGACAAGTATAAGTATTTTTTTGAAACGTATTCTTTGGAGCAAGATGATTTTTGCGAAATGACTTCGGAAGCGGAATACGTATGGAATTATCTTACTGTAAGGTATGATAACGGCGCGGACGAGTTATCGAAAGCGCTTTCAGACGAGAAACTACCGCTACATTTGCGGTATGGTATACAGCGATTTCTCAATAAAGATTTCTTGATAATTGGCAATCAAAGAATTCCGCTTAACAGATTTGCATTGAAGGAGTATGTCCTTTCAACTTACTGTTTAGAGGAGACGTATTTTGATGAATTTATAAAATTATACAACGATTTTTTGGAGGAACACAAATTAGCAGATAATAAAAAGTTGCAGCTCGAAGGAAACTATCGAGCGCTTGAAAATTCCTTACTCCGCTCGCGCAAAATACTTTGGAAGCAGAACCGTCGTTTGCGTTATTATAATATAGACGAAATGGACTTTTCCGAGCTGTTGCAAACGCTCAATTTAAAAAGGTATCGTAATATAGAACTGTCTGCGGAAAAGTTTTTTAAAGATTATTCGGAGCTGATGAAATCTTACGTCTTGCGCGATGAATATGAACTGCATAATTTGCTGCGTAAAGTGTATAGTGAAGATGAATATATAAACTTCTCGCGCAACCCGACAATCCGCTTCGGGGAATTTAGTCGTGCGAAAGCGGTGTTTGACGCAATCTGTCTTCTTTCGCCAATATCTTCGGACGATTTGGCAGCCTTCTTGAGTGAAGAATACGGGTTCAAACCTGAATTCATAAAGTCAAACTGGCTTCCGGAGGTTAACTTATATTATAACAATGGGATCTTTTCTGTTAAAAACGATGAGTTGCCGAAGGAAGATTTCAATGCACTACGTTCCGCTTTAACGGAAGATTTTTACTTCATAGACGAGGCTAAGGAGCTTTACAAATCAGTCGCTAAGAGTTATGATGAGACTTTGCTTTCAGCGTATAATTTCAAGCGTTTGGGCTTTACACCATATTGCAATTATGTTGTCAGAAGTACTATGACTGCGGAGGCATATTTTAGGAAGTGCTTGACGACTGATGATGTAATCAATTTAAGTGAAATCGGTAGCAGGTTTTCGGGTATCGGCACGTATTACTCTTGCCTGATGGAATTGAAAGACACATGTGAAATTATTGAGTTTGAACCTGACGAGTATGTGAATGTGCGGAGAATCAAAGAGCAAGGCGTAACGGATGCTGATATTGAAGGATTCCGCAATGAGGTATTTGATAACGTACCCGAGAACGAATATTTTACTCTTAAAATGGTGTTCGATGGCGGAAAGGTAAAAAAATTCTCTGCTCTGGACTATGGAGATCTTTTCTATGCTTCGCTGTTGCGCGGAGATAATCGGTTTTCTTTTCGAAGGATGAAGAGCGGAGTTGTGTTTATCAAAGGCGATATCAAGTTTACCCGAAAAGACTTCTTTGAATACATCTTTGAAAAGAAGGATAGCCTGTCTGTTACGGAACTTCAAGATTATATCGAAAACTATTATGGAATTAGAATTCCCCATGAGGATATATTCAAGACCGTATCTGATAGCACTCTGCTAAATTATGATCCGATAACGGGTACGATTTCTTGCCTTTTAACGTGTAAATAAGAAGAAATACGGCAAATTTCATTATGAGAAAGATTTTTCTTTCGAAGGATTTGTCGCTCGATTGCAATCTGAATTGTTGCAGGATACAAGATTGAAAAAGTGAGTTTAGAATCTAGGGGGCGTTATGAAAATCGCACGAGCAAAAATCTTATGGCTTTTTAGCGCAAAGAGAATTCCGCCGATTTTAAAACGGGAGGATAGAAAGAAACAATATTCCTATGCTCCAATCATAGCTTTCAAAGGACAGTACGCAACGCCCATTTGGGAAGGAAATGTTTCACGCCTTCCTTTATGGAGTTCGGTTGTCTTTAATGAAGAAATCAAGGGAAAAGAAACGATTTCTACGATCACCTATCTGGTTGAAAATGCGCCGTTTGAATACCTTCAAATCGGCGCAGAGTTCGAACTGTATGAAGGAGGGACAAAGGTCGCGATTGGTAAAATCATAGAGGAAGCGCATTCTTTTGGAATGGACGGTTGAATCCAATGCGATTTTTTACCGAGCATAGAAATATCGGTATTTTTAGGGTGGGTGTAATATGTTGAATAATTCTTTATTGTTTGATTGGGAAGATTCTCAATGGATTGCTTCTAAAATTTCTGCCATTCCGCAAGAGAATGAGGCGGAAATTCTCTCCTATTTAAAAAAGGGAAACGTTTTTGCTTCCGCTCCCGCGATCGTAGAGGACGTGTTTTCCAAGCAAGTCTTTACAGGGCCGTGTCTGTATACGGATGGCGTATGGATATGGGATGACGTGATCATCTATTATGTGGAAAAATACCACTACAAACTAGAAGAAGCTTTTGTCCTGCATATGAAAAAACAAAATTGGAAAGTACCGAAGTTATCGTCTGCTCAGATGAAAGAGATCATTTCTACAAATTTCTTTCATGAGAATAGGAAAGCAAAACTGAGAATTGGTGAAAATAGCTTTTTTATCATAAGCACCCCTAAAGAAATGCTCTTTACGGAGGACGACGTATGTTTGTCCGTTGTGGTCAATGGGGAAGAATATTTCATAGAGCAGGATTCTTTCCAATACGAAATCGGGTACATGTTGCATTATTTTTCCAAGATCGATCACATCCAGGAAACGCAATCGGAGGATATCGGTTATGACGTTTTTCTCTTTGAACGTGATTTGAGAGACGAGATCGACGGAGTGAATTTGCATCAATACGATGTGTATTACGCTTTTTTTAATAACGATATCGCCGTATTATTTTATAAAAAGGAAGGAAAGCTCTTTTGTCAGATTACAAAAAATGATTTTCCCGAAAATTATCAAATTCTTTTAAAGGAAGAATTGAGCGAAGAGCTTCTTTTGGAATGGAGGAAGATTCTCAAAGGAATAAAGCTGTAAGGAGATAAAGATGACGTTAGAACAGGTAATGCATGAAGTCGAGAAAATCAATGCTTATGTAAAAAAACCGCTGTGGCTTGATTTTACGTTCAAAGAAATCTATAAAATCGATGAGGCGAAAGATTTCAGGATTGTGCTCATAGGGAGTGAAGATTTGTTTTGGGAGGGCTATGAGTCAATCGAGATTATATTCAAAACGCCTTCGTACATCTCTGCAAAACTTTTGGATTGTTTTTCTCCCTGTGAGGGGAAAGCGTTTATCGAAGTGGTTTCCGACGTGAAGAAAAGTCCGTTAAAAGATGCTGATTTTATATGCGAGGGGTATTTGTTCAAATTTAATATGGATTGCTATGATTTTTCGCCGATTTGGATTTATGCGGAAGAGATTTGCTGTAACATTTTAAAAGAGTATTGAGTTTTTTCATGATAGGTTATAGTGTGACTTTATGAGGTTTTCCTATGAAGGGTCAAAAAAATTTTAAGCCGAGTTTTCTCGAAAGAGAAGATTTGCAATCGTATCTTTTCCAAAGAGAAAATTTGCAATCCCGTCTTTTCCCAAAAGCAACGATCCCCTATCCCATGGAAGAATATAAACGGGATCTTCATGAATTGCTGGACTATTTGCATTGTGAAGCGCAAAAAGAGACGGAAGCAGAGTTGATTCAGGGTTCTATTATCCCAATCATCGAGCGGGAATTAGAGAATGCTGAAAAAGGCATTGTTTTGATTGATAGTGATAGTTCTACGCTTGACGCAATCATTCGTTTGGTATTGTGGGAAGGGGGATTCGAGGATGATTTTTTAAGGACTTTGCGCCGATACGATAAGAAATTCAAGAGATTGCCTTACATTTCCGGGGCGAAAGAGATTTATATCGTAAAATCCAAAAGAAATTGGTTGCAAAGATTGCACGATATGCTTTTCGATAACGGGAAACATGATTTTCCCGATATCCCGGGGGCAAAGGTGATTTATACGAAAAAACCGAAGAAATAGTTTTTCGCATTGTTGTGTAGAGAGGAAGTCGAAAAAAAACTTTTGCAAGAGCTTGATTTGCACGCGTGCGATTTGTCTTTTAACAACTTAAAAGGAAAACGGCAGGGTCAGTCTCAAAAGAGGGACGCCTGCCGTTTTTTGAAAGAATTTTTGCGCGGATTCGCGCAGTTTGTTTTGGGGGAAAGCTGTTTTGTGCAGTTTGTTTGGGAAAAGTCGCTTCGCGCTTTTTACGCCAGAATTTTGCGAATTGCGCTGAGGAATTTATCCATTTCCCGATAGGTATTCTGATAGCCGAGGCTCACGCGAAGGCTGCCCCCTTCCGTCTTGTCGATCGCCCGGTGAATGAGGGGAGCGCAGTGCAGCCCTCCCCGCGTCGCGATGTCGAAATCGGAGGAGAGAATGGCGGCAAGTTCTTCGGAATTTTTCTTTTCGCTCCCGAAGGACAGAATGCCGAAGGGATTGGGGGAAGAGTAGAGGATGACGGGAAGACGGGAGAGCGCGGCGTGCAGATACCGCGTCATGCGCGTAAAATCGTGTTCTCCATTCGTTTGTAGGGCTAGGATTCCCTCGTAAAGGGAGATGATGGCGGGATAATTGAGCGTGCCCGATTCGAGCCGCTCGGGATAACAGTCGGGCATGTCGAGCCGATTGCTCTCCGTTCCCGTTCCGCCGAACAGGCGGGGCAGGGGAGAGAAGCGGGGGGAGAAGAGGAGAACGCCGCTTCCCTGAATGCCGTTTAAGCCCTTATGCCCTGCGAGCGCAAGTGCGTCGATGCCGAGCTGCTTCATGGAAAGGGGCAGATGCCCCCCGTACTGTGCGCCGTCGCAGATGAGAAGGACTTCCTTGGGGAGAACGGCGCGGATTGCCCGCACGTTGGGCGCGTACCCCGTCACGTTGGACGCGAGGGAAAGGACGACTGCTTGCGTGTCGGGCTGAACGAGGGCAAGTAGGTCGTCTGGGTCGATTTTCCCCTCTTTTAAGGGGCAGACAGCGTAATTCCCTCTGGCATAGAGGGGACGCAGGACGCTGTTGTGCTCAAGGGCGGTCGTGACGACGTGACCTTGCAGGGAAAAGATGGCGATGTTGAGCGCTTCGGTGCAATTCTTGGTAAATACGACGCGTTCCGCGCCGTAGCCGCCGAAATAGGAAGAGAGACGACTCCTCGTCAGAAAGACCCGCTCTGCCATGGAAACGGACAGACGGTGCCCGCTCCGACCTGGGTTGGCGCATTGGGCGAGCACGCTTTTGACGGCAAGGAGAACTTCGTCCGGCTTCGTTCCCCCCGTAGCGGCGTTGTCAAAGTAAATCACGGGAAAACCTCCAAACGCATATACTGTACTATATTCCGACAAAAGAGAGGTTATGCTATGATTGCGGTTTTTCGTTCGAGAACACAGCTCTTTTCCTTTGTAAGCGCCTTTCGCCTCTTGGGGGGAAGTGCGGAAATCGTCTCTACCCCGCACGAGGCGGGCGTCGGCTGCGGACTTTCCGCATCGTTCGAGGAACAGCTTTTGCCCAAAGCAAGGGTAGCCGTCAAGGGAAATTCGGGCTTTGTCGGCTTTTATAAAATTTTGCAGGGCTATCCAAAAAAGATTGCCAAAATCCCCTGATTGTGCTATGATACTCTTATGAAACAGACAGAACAAATGATGGAAATTCTGGAGGAATGCTATCCCGACGCGAAGCCCGCGCTTGTGTACCGCACGGCTTATGAGCTGCTTGTCGCCGTCATTTTATCCGCACAGTGTACGGACAAACGGGTCAATCAGGTGACGAGCGTTTTGTTTGAAGCGCACAACACCCCTTCTTCCATGCTCGAACTTTCAGAAGAAGAGCTCGGTCAGATCATTTTCCCCTGCGGACTTTATCGCAGCAAGGCGAAGCATATCCTCTCGGCGAGCCGCGACATTCTGGATAAATTCGGCGGAGAAGTTCCCGCGACGATTCCCGAGCTCAAATCGCTGGCGGGCGTGGGGCAAAAGACGGCGAACGTCGTCTATTCCGTCTGGTTCGGCGGGGACGCCATTGCCGTCGATACGCACGTCTTTCGCGTCAGCAATCGATTGGGGCTTGCCCATGCGGACACGCCTTTCAAGACGGAAGAGGACTTAAAGCGCTCGATTCCCAAGGAGCTTTGGTCGCAGGCGCACCATTGGCTCATCTATCACGGCAGACAAGTCTGTCATTCCCGTCACCCCGACTGCGAGAGGTGCGCACTTTCGCACCTTTGCGAATATCGGAAAAATTCGTGACCCTCTTTTTGCATGAACAAAAGACCCTTCGCACATACTTCGTGCGGAGGTTTTTTCTATGAAACATTTGACCAAAAAGGAATTGGATTGCCTTTCCGAACTGATGGAAAATGAACGGCTCGCCGCAAAAAAGGCAAAGCTGTACGGCGGAATTTTGACGGATACCGCGCTGTCCGAATGCCTCAACCGCATCGGCGCGGCGCATGAAAACAGGTTCTCGAAGCTTATGAACTTGTTGGGAGGGGAAGCATGAAGGACAGACAATCGACGACGCTGAACGAGAGAGATTCTCTGTTTGACATGCTTTCTACGGAGAAGAGGCTGATGAGCCTTTACACTTACGCCATTGCGGAGGGGACGGAAAAAGCCTATCGGAAGGAGCTGTTTTCCTGTCTGCAATCGGTCGCGGAGGAGCAGCTCAACCTGTTTGAGCAGCTGGATAGCCGCAATTATTACGAGGTGGAGGAAGCGGGACGCTCCGAACTCGAACAAAAGAGGGAATCCCTTTCTAAATTAAAGAATTAATCGGGTCAATCTCGAAAAAACGCTGTACTTTTGGCGAAAAAGCGTGTATAATAGGGACAATGAGTCGAAAAGAGGTAGCGTATGACGGTGCAAAGAAAAAACAAAGCTTTTGCCTTCCTGCTCTGCTTTTTGTCGGCTTTTTTGTTTTTGGCATTTGAGACGGAATGCTCTTTCCTCTACCGCACGCAGAGTTGGGTGGACGATAATCTCTTTCTGACGGTCGGAAGATCGCTTCTTGACGGAAAGGTTCTGTACGTGGACGTGTTCGATCACAAGGGACTCTATCTTTACCTCGTTTACGGGGTCATGAATGCGCTTTTGCCCCATGCGGGGAATCCCTTTTTGGGGATTTTTCTTCTCGAAGTGGTCGCGGGAACGGCGTTTTTGTACCTTGCCTATCTGATCGCGGGGCTTTTTACCGAAGAGGAATGGATGAAAGGGCTTGCCGCCGTTCTGACGGGCGTATGTACCTACGGTGCTGCCTTTTTGGATCGGGGAGCTTCCGCGGAGGAATTTATCCTGCCCTTTCTCGCCTACGGAATTTATACCTTTCTGAAGGCATGGCGCGAAGAAAAAATGCACCTTCCCGTTTTTTTCGTTAACGGGCTCATGGCGGGCGTCGTCCTTTGGTGGAAGTTTACGATGCTCGGCTTCTGGATCGGCTGGTGCGCCATTTTGGGCATTCTCTGTTGGAAGAGACAGGGTTTTTTGCAGGCGTTTTACAGAATGCTCCTCGTCCTTGCGGGCATGGCGCTTGCGTCCCTTCCCGCACTCCTTTACTTTTGGATAAACGGCGCGCTCGACGAACTGTTCCGCATTTACTTTCAAATGAATCTTACCGGCTATTCGAAGGATATGGGCTGGCGGGAGAAAATCGAGACCTGGGTTCAGATCGCCGCATGGAACTTTGCACCCCTCTTTTTGACCTTTTCGGGATTGGCGCTTTTGACGAGGCGTATCCCCAAAGAGGGAAGGGGAATGTTTGGGCTCTTTGCGTTTACCGCCTTTTTCATCTACTTCGGCGCGGTTACGCATCGTTACTACTTTGTTCCGCTCGCTGCCTTTTATCCCGTCGCTATCACGGAATATCTCATCCTCGCGAGAAAGCTGGTCGGGAAGAGAAAAGAAGGGGCTCTCTTCAAAAAGCCGCAGGTGTTTGATCGGGTAACGGCGATCTTTCTCGTGCTGTTCACGCTTGGATTTTCCGCCTATTTCGCCGTGGATACGGCGGATGCGCGAAAGGCAAGCAAACAGCTTTCCTCCGCAGAGCAAATCGCGCAGATCATCAAGGAGGAGAACGCTTCCCTCCTTTGCTATTACAGCTATGATTGGGGCGTTTACGCCCTTTCGGATACCCTCCCTGTCAACAATCACTTCTGCATCGTCAACGTGGAGTACTACAAGTTCCCCGAGCTTTTAAGGGAACAGTGGGAGATGGTGGAAAACCAAGTTCCCGACTATCTCTTGATGTGCAATTACCAGTATCCCGACGAAGGGGGCATGGAAGTGGTCGAAGGAAGGTACGAGTTGGTGTTTTCGAGCGATCAAGGAGGCATTCCGCTGGAGCTTTGGAAGCGCATCGAATAAATTGAGAACGAAAAAAGTGCTTGCACCGGGTCGGGTGTAAGCACTTTTTGTCTTATATGGGGTTAGATTTTGTGGATTCTCGTGCAGGGAGCGTTGCCGCCGAGCACTTCTGCGATGGAGTATTTCGCGTTGGCGATGATAACTTCCGTGCCCTGAAGCGCCGCCTCTTTGACGTATTCGAGCTTGGCGCGCGCACCTCCCGCGAGTTTTCTCGAAGCGCCTGCGCAATACGATTTGCAGCGCTCGATTTCCGCAAGGAGAGCTTCGTCGTCCCTGCCCGCGATTTCCTCGATCAGGGTGGACGGATCGGCGGGGTCGGCATAGATGCCGTCCGCACTCGTGAGAATCAACAGGGTTTTGGCGTGGACGAGCGTCGCAATGCGCGCCGCCGTCTCGTCGTTGTCCACACATTCGTAGACCTTGCCCTTGGCGGAGAGAGAGGCGATTTCCAGCCTTCTGTTTTCCTCGGAGGAAACGCAGTCGTTGTAGTTGATGATGGGAATGGCGTTCTGATCTTTGCAGCGAAGAAGGAGATTTTTCAAATGTTCGCACTTTTCGGGATCGTTGAAGTGCTGATGCTCGACCAAAACCTGTCTGACGTTGAAAGCGGGATCGATGTACCTTCGGTACGTTTCCATGAGAATGGATTGCCCCTGCGCGGCATAGTCCGCCTTGGACTCCTCGCAATCGGGAAGCTCTTTTCCCGTGCGATTCCGATAGTCGAGCCTGCCGATCTCCGTCGCGCCCGAGGATACCCAGATTGTGCCGGGGGTCAGCTCTCTGGAAAGACGGGCAACCCTCGTATAGTCGATGAGGTTATCTTTTTGGCTGATGAGCGCCATCGAACCGATTTTTCCGACCAATTTGACCTCGAATTGCATGCTTGCCTCCTGAATTTTTTACTATTATAGCACTTTTTTCGAAAAATGCAAATACTTTTGTCATGTGGAATCTCATTCTGTTGCCCGCTTTGCTGTTTGGCGGCTCTCTGTATGAATTTTCAAAACCCTATCTCTCCCTCTACACCTGCGAGTGCATGACGTTGGGAGAAAAAAACCTCTTGGACGACTTCGACAAGATCACCATCGAGCTCAAAGAGGACGGCTATTGTTATCGCGCCGTTTCGCAAGGGGAAATCTTCGAGCGGGAGGGGACGTTTGTCTATGATCCCGAGGCGAAGCAGATTATCTTTGACGGAAATCTCTACGGCACCATCGATCGGGGGGAGCTTTCCTTCGGCATGCAGCTCGGCGATCGCTATTTTTGGGCAAATTTTCTAAGAAGGGGATAATTTACGAAAATTTGTTCGTTTTTCCTGTAATCGCTTGTCTTTTTCGGCGCGCTGTGCTATAATAAACGCATGGAAATTGCGTTGACAGCCGATCAGGAACGGGCAAAGGAATGCTTGCTCGATTGGTTTTTCAACCGTTCGGCGCAGGTATTTCTGCTTGCGGGGTATGCCGGTACGGGAAAGACCTTTCTCATCAACCACGTCGTAAAGGAGTGCTTTTATCTCACTCCCGATCAGGACGCGGTTTTTGTCACGCCTACGGGGAAGGCGGCGACCGTCCTCATTCAGAACGGAACGCCCGCAAGTACCATTCACAGCCTCATTTACCGCAAAGAAGAGGTCAAAGAGGAATACGTGGACGAGGACGGGGTCGTCACCGTGCGTGAAAAGCTGTTCTTTAAAAAGCGCTCGACGATTGACGACAAGATCAAGCTCATTGTCGTGGACGAGGCGTCGATGGTCAACGACGACACCGTGCAGGATTTATTGAGCTTCGGCGTCAAATGCCTCTTCAGCGGGGATAACGCCCAGCTTCCGCCCGTGGCGGGCAGAAATTCTCTCGTTCCCGATTACGAATTGACGGAAATCGTCCGACAGGAAGCGGATAACCCCATCGTGACGGTCGCTTCCCTGGCGCGGGAGGGAAAGACCATTCCCTACGGCGTGTACGGGGAGTCCGTGTGCGTCATTCCGCGGGCGCGGTTTCGCGGGCGCGATCGGGAACGCATTCTGCGGGAAGCCGATCAGATCATCTGCGGGACGAACGCGACGCGCGCAAAGCTGAACGCGGAAATTAGAGAACTGCTCGGATTTCGGGACAAGCTCCCCATGGAGGGAGAAAAGCTCATCTGTACGCTGAACAATTGGGACAGAACCATCGATTACGGAGAGGAGTTCCATCTCGTCAACGGCATTTTGGGGTATGTGTCCGATTTGCAGTACTTTGAGGGGGATCTGGCGCTTTGCTCCTTTCGGGCGGAATTTTTGTCCGACGTCATCACGGAAGTCCCCTTCGACGCGGGAATTTTCACGGCGGGGGAGTTCCGCTACGGGTTTGGCAAGGACAGAATGGTCTGCCTTTTATCGGACGGCTCGGTTGTTCCCGAGACGGTCGGGAAGAGGAACGAAGCGGTCGTCGAGGGCGTAGAGCCCGCCAATCGCTTCGAATTCGGCTATGCGGTCACCTGTCACAAGGCGCAGGGCTCGGAGTTCGACTTCGTCGTCGTATTCGACGAATCGTGGTGCTTCGAGGAGAAACACAAGTGGCTGTATACTGCAATCACGCGGGCGAAGCAAAAGCTTCTCATTGTGAGATAGAAAAAAGAACGGGGTGAGCCGTTCTTTTTTCTTGGGAGAAATTGAGAAAATTGTTATGAGATGCACAGCTCGCGCTTCAATGCGCGATAAGTGCAGTTCACGAGCGTGTCGGTGTGGTCGTATTCATGAATAATCAGCTCCGTGGCGTCCTGTTTGTCGCACGGGCCTTCTTCATTTCGGTAGTAAGTAATGGTAAAAGCAATCAAGGGGTCGCCTTTGAGATAATTTTTTTCCCGATCGATCATCTTGTTCCTCCTTACGATGAAATTATAAACCCTTTTCGTGCAATTTGCAACGGCAAAGGACAATCTTTCACCAAAAGTTCACAGTAGATCTTTGAATTCCCTTAAAATCTTGCTTTCGATGCGGGAGATCTGCACCTGGGAGACGCCGATTTCCCTTGCAACCTCGCTCTGCGTCATATCCCGATAGTATCCCAGAAGGATAATTTTCTTTTCCCGTTCGGAGAGGGCGTCGATCGCCTCTTTGAGCTCAAGTTTTTCGATCCACTCGTCCTGAAAGTCTTTCGAGGGGAGTCTGTCTAAAAGCTCCCCGCTCTCTTCGTCCTTGTAGTCCCCCTGAAAGTAGAGGGAGATCGGCATCTTGGCGGAATCGAGGAGAAAGACGATTTCGCTCTCTTCCATGGAAAATTCCTCGGAAAGCGCTTGCATGGTGGGCGCTTTCCCGTGTTCTTGCGTATAGCGCTCGATAAAGGCGTTTAAGGCGCGCGTCTGCTGTTTGATGGCTCTCGAAACCTTTACCGAGCCGTCGTCCCGCAAAAAGCGCTTGATTTCCCCCGCAATCATCGGCACGGCATACGTCGTAAACTTTGCCCCGAAATCCTCTTTAAAGCCGTCAATCGCCTTTAAAAGCCCGATGGACGCGAGCTGGTACAAATCGTTGTATTCCGTTCCCTTGCCCAGAAAACGCCTGACAATGCTCTTCATGAGGCACGAGCACTCCGTCAAAAGCCGCTCCTTGGCTTCGTTGTCCCCCTGTTTGGCGCTTCGGACGAGAATCAGGCAGTCGTTTTCATTCAGCATTTTGCCGAATCGTCTTGCTCATATAGACGATAGTCCCCGCATTCTTTTTGGATTCTACCCTAAAGTCGGTCATAAAGGTCTGCATGATGGTAAAGCCCATGCCGGAGTGCTCTTCGTTTTCCAAGGTGGTGTAAAAGGGGCGGATTGCCTCTTCAACGTTTTCGATGCCCTGTCCCGTATCCGATATTTTGAGGTGCAGGGTATTATTTTCGATTCTCGCCTCGATGGTCACCGTGCCTACGCCCTTCGGGTAGGCGTGGACGATGGCGTTCGTCACGGCTTCGGAGACTGCCGTCTTGATGTCGGAAAGCTCGGAGAGGGAGGGGGAGAGGGGAAGGGAGAATGCGGCGACAGATCCGCGGACAAAGGGTTCGTTTTCGGGAAGAGAGTAAAATTGCAATTTCATATAGTTGTTGTGCATGATTTCTCCTTACAGCTTGGGAATGATGGTATAGACGCCGGACAAATCCAAGACCTTGTCTGCGGCGGGGGAAGGGTTTGCGACGAAAAGGGGAATGGAAAAGCGGGAGAGCTTTTTGTATCTTCCGATGAGAAAGCCGATCCCCGTAGAGTCCATGAATTTGACGTCGGTCAAATCGAGAATCGCCCTTTCGCAAAAGGCGTTTTCGTCGATGATCCGATCGCATTGTCTTCGGGCTTCGGGTGCGGAGAGATGATCCATTTCTCCGCTTAAATAGAGGGTGAGAATCGAAGAACGGACGTCGAAACGAATTTGCATGAAAAACCTCCTATCAATCAGGGTAGGCTAACCGTTATCAATTAGAACAACCTTGGCGGCGTCCTTTCGCCTTTCTAAAATTTGCTCGAATGGATAACAATTTGCGTATCGGTATTGTATCATTTTTCAAGGGGGAGAAGGATTGGGAATTTTGTCGAAAGAGGGCTAAAAAGGGTTGGAAAAAAATTTGAAAAAATCAAAAAAAAATTGGAAAAATGCTTGACTTTTAGGTTGGAATGGGTTATTATATACGAGCGTTGTGTGAGTGGCGAATCCCGCGCAGTCAGATAGGGGCCTTTAGCTCAGTTGGTCAGAGCGGTCGGCTCATAACCGATTGGTCCGCGGTTCAAGTCCGTGAAGGCCCACCACAAAACGAATGAATGGCCCAATAGCTCAGTTGGTTAGAGCGCCAGCCTGTCACGCTGGAGGTCGACGGTTCGAGCCCGTTTTGGGTCGCCACCCTTTTATGTGAGATTGCTTCGGCAATCTCACAGATGCCTTGGTAGCTCAGTCGGTAGAGCAGCAGACTGAAAATCTGCCTGTCGGTGGTTCGATTCCGCCCCAAGGCACCACCCAAAAGGGGATAAGCAGGT
>JAGATP010000021.1 GCA_017621155.1 Clostridia bacterium | reverse complement strand
GCTTCGCAAGCGCCGGGAGCGCCCATGGAGTCAGCGTGCTGAGAAATCAGAACGCAGTTCTTAGCGATCAGAGCTTCTGCAGCGTTCTTTTCAGCGGTTACGTCATACCAAGAACCGGTAAACTGAACGTCCATGGTAACGGTGGGGCAAACAGACTTTGCGCCAAGGTAGAAGGAGGTGTAACCGGAGATAACTTCTGCGTAGGTGTATGCGCCAACGTAGCCGATCTTGATGTTGCCGTTTTCGTCGAGGTTCTTATCCGTGATCTTGCCGCCCTTGTACATTTCGACGAGCTTCATGCCTGCGGCAACGCCTGCGAGGTATCTGCCCTCATAGATGGAAGCGAACGCATTGTGATAGTTTGCAACGTTTTCAACCTTTGCCTTCGTACCGGTTGCATGGCAGAACTGAACTTTGGGATTTTTCTCCGCCGCATCGAGCATGAAGGGCTCATGTCCGAAGGAATCCGCGAAGATGACGTCGCATTTCTGATCGACAAGGTCGCAAGCCGTATCATAGCAAACGCTAGACTCGGGAATACCGGTCTTGAGGATGAGAGTTGCATTTTTGTTCTTGCAAGCCTGTTCCATTGCATCGATAAAGTTCTTATCATAAGTAGAGTTATTATCGTGCAATGTGATAAGACCTACGCGGACAGCGTCATCCGGCTTATCTTCATTGTTGCATGCGACAAGCGTTGCGGTTGCAGATACAGCCATGAGAGCTGCAAGAGCGAGAGTGGTAAATTTTTTCATATAAACTCCTTTTCCTCGATGGGAGGAAACAAAAATTTTTTCACTTTCTGAAGACAAGCCCGTCTTCCATGCTTTCGACAATGGCGAGAGACTCGACGTGATAGCCCTTTGCGCGAAGGTCATCTCCTCCTCCCTGATACCCCTTTTCGATGGCGGCGCAGCAGCCGACCACTTCGGCGCCCGCCTCGCCTACAATGGCGATCATCCCCTTCAAGGCGTTGCCGTTCGCAAGAAAATCATCTACGAGAAGGAGCTTGTCGCTTTCGTCGATATACTCGCGGCTGACCACGATTTCATACGTCCTTTGATGGGTATACGAATAGACGGAAGCGCGATAGAGCGCGCCGCTCACGTTCGCCGAAGCGTGTTTTTTGGCAAAGACCATGGGAACGCCGATTGCACTCGCCACGGCAAAGGCAAAGGGAATGCCCGAAGCCTCCACCGTCAAAACCTTGGTGATCTTCTGACCGGAAAAGAGAGAGGCTGCTTCCTTGCCCATTTCCATCATGAACAGGGTATCGATGCGCTGATTCAAAAAACTGCCGACTTTCAGGACGTTTCCCGCGAGAACTTGTCCCTCTCTTACAATCTTTTCTTCCAATGCTTTCATGAATGACTCCGAAAACGCAAAAAAGCAGTGAAAACACTGCCTGATACACTTCCCAAACACATCGCTCAATAGTCGCAATTGATCGGCATTGCGGTAGAAACGCCATCGCCCTAAATAGATGGCTTATATCGAGAAATGCAAACAGCTCATTAATTTGTTTTTATTATAGTACAAATCGAAAACACTGTCAAATGCACGCAGCCTTTTTTTGACATAATTTTCTTTTTGTCCCGTTTTTTCAACATTTTGCAAATATTTTCACGTGATTTTCACAGGAAAGCGCCTCCCGATTTTTCGGGAGGCGCCATGTGCTAGATTGTGCCGAACAGCCTGTCTCCGGCATCGCCGAGTCCGGGCAGGATGTAATGCTTTTCGTTGAGCTGACGATCACAAGTCGAAACGTAGACGTCGACGTCGGGATGTTCCTTGGAAACCTTTTCGATTCCCTCGGGGCAGCCGATGATCGCCATGAATTTGATATTTTTTACTCCCCTCTTTTTGAGAAGCCCGATGGCGTCGCAGGCGCTGCCGCCCGTGGCGAGCATGGGATCGAGAAGGATGACGTTCATCTTTTCGATTCCCTCGGGAAGCTTACAGTAGTACTCGTGAGGCTCTGCGGTCTCCTCGTCGCGGTACATGCCGATGTGTCCGACCCTTGCACCGGGGAAAATCTTGTGCACGCCGTTGACCATGCCGAGCCCTGCGCGAAGAATGGGCACGATGGCGATGGAACGTTCCTGCACCATCTCCTGTTCGCAGCTCTCCAAGGGCGTTTCCACCGTCACTTTGTGGGTGGGAGCGTCCTTGAACGCTTCGTAGCTCATAACGAGGGTGATTTCCTCTACGAGCTCGCGGAACTCCTTCATCGGGGTCTCCTTGGAACGGAGAATCGCCACCTTGTGCTTAATCAAAGGATGATCGAATACCATGACTGCCATAAATTAGTCCTCCTTGGTCTCGGTTTCCGAAGTATTCGCTTCGGGCTTCTTTCTGCCGACGAGAAGGTTCGTGAGAATACCGAGGATGAGCGCGCAGGCAACCGAAGTAATGGTAACCTGACCGAAGTTGAGGGTCATGCCGCCGACACCTGCAATGAGGATCACAGAGACGACGAAGAGGTTTTCGTTCTCGTTGAGATCGACGGGCTGAATCATCTTCAGACCGGAAACTGCGATAAAGCCGTACAGCGCGATGCAGACGCCGCCCATGACGCAGGAAGGAATGGTTGCGAGGAAGGTGGTAAAGGGAGCGATGAAGGAAGCTGCAATCGCAAGAACCGCCGTAGCGACGATGGTAACGACGGAGGCATTTCCGGAAATTGCCACGCAGCCGACGGACTCGCCGTAGGTCGTGTTGGGGCAGCCGCCGAAGATTGCACCGGCAATCGAGCCGACGCCGTCGCCGAGAAGCGTTCTGTGCAGACCGGGATCTTTGAGAAGATCGGTCTCGATGATGGAGGAGATGTTCTTATGATCGGCGATGTGCTCCGCAAGGACGACGAGCGCAACGGGAACATAGGCAACCGCGATGGTCGCAAGGAAAGAGCCGAACGAGCCGTCCTCGCCGAAGCTCCAGCCCCCTTCGCCGAAGAAAGCCGTCACAAAGGTGAAATCGGGATACCACTGCATGGACTCGAATTTCGAAAAATCGATGATTCTCAAAACGTCAACTTTTGCAAGAACGCCGATGAGCGTGAAGATCGCCGCAACGATATAGCCTGCAAGGATACCGATGATGAAGGGAATCATTTTCAGAAGCTTTTTGCCGTAAACGGAGCAAGCAATGGTGACGCCGAGGGTGACGAGTCCGCATACGAAGCAAGCGTAAACGTTGGAATCGAACAGCGCGCCGTTTACGATTTTGAATGCGCCGGAAGAGAGATCGCCGACTGCATTTCCCGCAAGGGAGAGTCCGATGATGGCGACGGTAGGCCCGATGACGACGGGAGGCATCAGCTTATCGATCCAGCCCGAGCCAACGAACTTGACGACGAGGGCGATCACGACGTAGACGAGTCCTGCCAGCACCGCACCGATGATGAGTCCGAGATAGCCCGCAGATGCGGAAACGCCGCCTGCAAACGCCGCTCCCATCGAACCGAGGAAGGCAAAGGACGAACCGAGGAATACGGGGCTCTTGAACTTTGTGAAGAGAAGGTACACGAGAGTACCGACGCCCGCGCCGAAAAGCGCTGCGGATTGAGACATTCCGTTGCCGATGATCGTGGGAACCGCGATGGTCGCCGCCAGGATCGCAAGCAACTGCTGGAGTGCAAACAGGACGACTTTTCCGAAAGAAGGTCTGTCCTTGACGCCGTAAGCCAATTTCATAAGATGAAACCTCTGTGAATATATTTCCGAAGGGACTCCCCTCGAATCCGAAAAAAAGACCGTTTCCGCGCAGAAACAGTCCTCGTCCAACATCATTCAAGGTTTTGCCGATATCCCGTATCTGCTTAAAAACTCATTTTATATAGTATAACACCCTGATTTTAAAAAGGCAAGTATTTTGAGAAAATTTTCTCGGAAAAGATTTTAATTTCCGTCTCTTCCATATTTTGCTGCCCTTCTAATCCAAAAAACTTCCCATACTAATAGAACATGAAAAAGAAAAGCCATTATCTCATCACCGCCCGCCTCTTGGGGAAAATGCCGCCCCTGAAAAGAAAGGCGATTCTCATCGGCTCGGTGATGCCGGATATCCTCCTTTATACCTTCAAACAGGGACACTACTACGACACGACGGAGCAAAAGGTGCGCTCTTCCCTTGCTCTGCTGAAGAAAAAAAAGAGGTGGAGTCTTGCCGATTTTTATCGCTTCGGCTATCAAATTCACTTTATCGAGGACTATTTCACCTACGTGCACAATTTTTCCTTTTTGGGAAACGCAAAGGCGCACTATGCCTATGAGGTAAAGCTCCAAAAGCAAATCCCCCTCTTTTTCGAGCGGGAGCTTCCCTTTTCGCCCTCTCCCCTGCCCTTTGACGAATTTTTAAAGACCACCCACGAGGAATACATCGCCCTTCCGAACTCCATCGAAACAGACCTAGTCCACATCGTCACCGTGGTTCGCCAGCTCCTCTATTCCTTTCGGGAAAAGCTGTGACACCTTTTTTTCTCCCGCATCATACGATAAATCAGACACACTCAAACAATGAGTTTGTCGATAAAGGAGAAACTGATGAGTTGTTGTCACAATCACTGCGGCGATTGCTGCAGTCAATGTCATTATTCTACGAAAACGGTGGAGAGAATCTCATATCCGCTTTACACGGGCATCATCGGGCCTACGGGCGCGACGGGTGCGACGGGTGCGACCGGGCCGGCAGGCCCGCAAGGCATTCAAGGGCCGCAAGGTCCTCAGGGAATCCCCGGAGCGCAAGGGCCAATCGGCCCTACCGGGCCTCAG
>JAGATP010000020.1 GCA_017621155.1 Clostridia bacterium | reverse complement strand
CTCGTCCCAGCCGGGCAAGCGCAAATTGCGCTTGTCGAGCTTGGCAAAGTCCTCTTCGGAATAGGAAAGGGAGGTGGAACCGTCCTTATGCTTGTAGTAAAGGTTGGTACGGAACCAGTCGAATACGGGCATGAAGTTATAGCAAATGCACTTTACGCCGTATTTTCCGAGCCTTCTGATGTTTTCGGCATAGTTGGCGATGAGTCGATCGCGACTAGGCTTTCCGAGCTTGATGTCCTCGTGCACGGGGACGGACTCGATGACTTCCATTTCAAGCTCTGCCTCGTCGCAGAGTTTCTTCAAACGGGCGATGTGCGCTTCGTCCCAAACCTCGCCGACGGGCACGTCGTACACCGCAGTGACGACGCCTGACATATTCTGGATCTGCTTGATGTAGTTTAAGGGAATACAGTCCTTTTCGCCATACCAACGAAATGTGAGCTTCATAACTTATCTCCTGATTTTTGATTACTGCTGATTTGCTGCCTCGTACAGAGCTTTCACTTCTTCCGTCCTGTACTCTTCGGGAATATCGACGACGTTGGTAGAGGGCTCGGCGTGGACGGCTTCATGCTTGGTGAATATCTTCGCATAAATTTTATCGAGAACATTCTCCTTTTGCACCTTCACCTGACCGGTCTTTTTGTCAATCTTGGGAGCCGGATGATGAACGAACATCACAGGAACCTGATCGACGGTCTGCCAGGTCTTCATGGCTTCTTCCATGGACATACCGCCGTTGACGGCTGCCTTTCTGACGGAGTTGACTGCCTGAATCTCCTGCAATCTCTTGCCGGAAAGCCCGTATCTCGTCATGCAGAACGTCGTAACGAGCCATGCCGCCATGGGAAGGAGACAGAAGCAAATGATAGCAGAGAGCTGCATGCCATCCATATATTTCGTTCCCTCTGCGGGAAGTGCATTCAGACCGGGTACAAGGAAGACGATGAAAACCTGCAAAAGAAGGGTCTGCAAGGAGGAAATGAGCTTATCGACGAGGGAGAAGATCGTGCCCATGATACCGGGGACGTACTTGCCGGAACGGTAAGTCTCATAGTCGGTGCAGTCTGCAACCATGGGAATGGTGAGGTTATCGCAGCAGTTGAATGCGCCGTAGCCGCATCCGTAGAAGATGATGAAGAGAATGGTGTAGAAGTTAATGGTGAGATGGAAGCCTCCATTCTCATCGATAGAGTAAAGAGAAAGATGAGTGGCGGGATCTTCTTGCTTCCAAAGGCAAAGAAGTACGAGAACGCCGATGTAGAACAGGAAGGCGAAAATCGTGAACTGCGCAACGCCTCTCTTTTGGCCCTTTTCGCCTGCGGTCTTGGAGCCCCAAAGAAAGAAGATGCCCATAAAAACGAAGCAGAGCGCATAGAAGGGAATAAACAGTCCGTTATAGTTATCCATCAAACATCCGTAGACGAGGAAGGCAACCGTACCGGAAGTTGCAACGGTGGAAGCGAGCTTGTTGAGTCCGGAGGAAAGAACGAGCCATCTGATTTCCTTGTTACCCTTGATGATGCCGAGGTAGTCCTTCATCTTTGCGGGTTCGGCAGCGACGCCCCAGAATTCGGGCTTATCCTTTTCGGAGATAGCTGCAACCGCCATGACCGTATAAATCGCGGAAACGATAATGACGAAGGGAACCATGATGTTGTAGAACTGAGCACCGTAAGAAGCTCCGCTCAAATACGTATAGGTCTTCGAAGCATCCAACGAAGCAATGATTTGGCTGTAATCAATCTTCGCATCAGTCCATTTCTCAATGAGCTGTGCAACAGTAAATCCGCCGTCCGCAACGGAAGTCTCATAGATGATCAAGCCCTTCTGGCAGATAGCGGGATTGGTGAGCACGCCGCCCGCCATGACGTTGACGAGGACGATCGAGCCGATCATACCGACCATGTTCCAGATGACGAACTGAGAGCGCTGTTTGGGGTCGTTGGTCAAACAGGTTTGTCCCGCTTTCGTGACGGCGCACTGACAGGTATAGCCGAGGACGTAGATGATGTAGGAAACGATGTACACAACCCATCTGAGCCAGCTTAAGGTATCGGGAACCCAGCGGAACGCGACCATCATGACAAGGATGGAGATCGCGAGCATGACGTTTCCGATGACCATGAAGGGACGGAACTTACCGAACTTGCTCCGCGTCTTGTCCATAATACCGCCGAGGATGGGGTCGGTGATACCGTCGAAAATACGCATAAGGGGTGCAAACAAGCTTGCGAAGGTACTGACGGCGATTGCGATCGTCGCAGAGACGACTACGCCTCCGATGGATGCCGCCGTACTGCCCGTAAGGTACAAAACTGCCCAATATACGAAATAGTTGTAGAACGCGAAGTATACGTTCGTTGCCGCATTGTTAAACGGGAACAATGCAATTTGCCATTGTTTCGCTCTGTTGACAGCAGCAGAGCCTGATGTGTTTGCCATAGGATAACCCCCTAACAATATAATTTCATAGTCTAATTTTACAATAAAAGCAAACAATATGCAATTGCAATTTTTCTAAAAAAACATTGCATTTTTTATTGCTTTTTTTTCAGAAATAGGATATGATGATAAT
Organism: Clostridia bacterium; assembly: GCA_017621155.1. Taxonomy (GTDB): domain Bacteria; phylum Bacillota; class Clostridia; order Christensenellales; family Borkfalkiaceae; genus RGIG8762. Next base: position 45,460 of record JAGATP010000020.1, on the reverse strand, counting down.
AGAAGGAAAAAACGAGGAAAAAACATGTTTAATTTCATTTATTCAAACATCGATTTCGCCCATAAAATCGATGATGCCTATTCGAGGAAAGACGATTATGACAGGCATATGCACTATTTCAACGAAATCGTCTATTTCGTAAGCGGGAACGTCGAATACACCGTAGAAGCGGAAACGCACCGTCTGAAAGAGGGAGACATCCTCCTGATTCAGCCCGGAAAGTATCACCATGCGAAAATCCTCGACAACGAAGCGCCCTATGAGCGGTACGTTTTAAAATTCCCCGATGAAATTCTACCCGACTACTTAAGGGAAAAGAAAGCGACGCAGGACACCTTTTTCTTTGACAAAAAGAAGTTTGCCCTGAATTTACAGCTTTTAGACTCGTATTACGGAAACTATTCGGACGAGGACACCAAAACTCTCTTTGTCGGCGAGACGATCAAGCTCATCATCATGCTCTGCAAGGAGAGCTCGGAACGGCAGATCAAGAAAAACGACTTCATCACCAACATCATCAACTACATCGATGAAAACATTCGCCAGACGATTACGCTCGACACATTGAACAAGGAATTCAACTTTTCCAAGTCCTACATCAGCAACGAATTCAAGCGGCACATTCACATTCCCATCATGCAGTACGTCCGCGCCAAAAAGATCATCGCCGCACACCCCTTTATCCTCGGCAAAGAGAAAAAGAGCGTCGTCGCGGAAATGTTCGGCTTTGAGAACTACTCCACCTTCTACCGTTCTTACATCAAGGTAATGGGTTTCCCTCCCAACAGCAAATCGGAATCGGAGGAAGAAAAAACGAAAGAACAAGAGCCGAAATCGTAATTTTCTCTTTCGACAGACATGGAAAGCGCGCGGCTAATGCCGCGCTTTTTTCTCCGATAATATCCCCCAAAGCGGAATCGACCGGACATGCGTCACGGTCGATTCAACCATTAGGAGGACAATTCTAGGTATCCTTCCCCCTCCGCGGAAAGGCAAATTCCGCGGAGGAGAAAAGAATAATGAAGAGGAAGGATGAGCTATTTTGTGTCAATTTGTTTTGACGGGCATATCATATCACAAAAAAACCAACTTGTGTGAATTTTAGCATAAATAGACATTTTCACCGCATAAATTGCAAACAATTCCCCTTTTTGACTGAAAAGAAAGGCAAAACCGAAGTTTTGCCTTTCTTTTTTTGTTATTTACGTTCTTTTTCTTCTTTGACAAGCGCAACGACCGTCCAGCCGAGCGATGCAACGAATGCAAGCGCGAATACGACGTCAAGCGTGGTCAAAAGGATCTGCCACCAAGGCGTGATGGGAACGAGCTTCGTCGAAGAGGAGATACCGTTCATCGCGCAAGACCAAAGGGTCTGATAGCAACAACGCTTTACGGCTTCTCTCATTGCCCATGCCATCTTGCTGTATCCGGTGTTCGGGCCGAATTTATCGAAGTGTCCTTCTGCTCCCGGCTGAGAACCGTCTACAAGATCGCAAGTTCCATAGTATACGCCGTATACCTGCTCATAGTAAGGGTCAACGTTCTGATTACCGTTCATATCGCCGTAGAAGTCGGTGAGAATCGCACCTCTCATACCGCATTCGATACGGAGGAAGTCTGCAAGGGGCTTGCAAGCCGCACCGGAATAAGTGCCGAATCTGGAGAAGGAGTTCATCGTTGCAAACGCGCCGCCGTCAATGATGGGAAGTTCGAATGCTCTCAAGTAGATTTCACGGAGCGCCTGCTCGGGAAGCCATACCTGAACGCCATGACGGTTGGATTCGAGTTCATTGAGCGCACAGTGCTTGTTGTATACGTGTACGCCACGCTCTTCGAGCGCCTTCGTTTCGATTGCGCCGATGATACCGGTCAACATACCGTCTTCGGAATAGTACTCGGACGTTCTTCCGAGATAAGGAGAACGATGAATGTTCAAGCCAAGTCCGTAAAGTCCGGAGCATCCAGACCAAAGTCCTTGTTCGCCGATCGTCTTACCTACGTTGTAAGCGAGCTCTTTGTTGAAGGAAGCGGCAATCAGTCCGTTGGATGCGAAGGAAGTAAGCTTCTTATTGCCTTCGGGATCCATCTTTTCCTTGTCGAGCTTGCCGTCCGCAGTTACGTTCCCTTTTTCGATTTCATAGAGGGTAAAGAGTCCGTTGGGCATCTGCGTATACTTGATACGAGGCATACCGTTCGGCCCGTTCTCTTCTCTTGCCTGAGGTTTACCGAGTCTCGTGCAGGGCTGCGTTCCATGGTTTGCGTCACCGCAGATGAGCTTGAGTTCGTCCCAAGTCATTTGATCCATGTATTCGTCCCAAATCGGATGGTTGTAGGGAATTTCGTTTCCTTCGTCGTCATACATCAAGTCGATGAGTTGAAGTCCGTTGTCTGCGCCGAAGGTGGGATATGCACCGTCATCCTTAGGAATGGGCTGCAAGAACTCACCGGAAGGCTTCTGCGCCGCATTGTATACGCCGGAGGATTCGGGAACCTGAGAGTACACTTCCATTGCCATCTGTCTCGTCATTTCAAGAACGGGATGTCCGTTTACGATGTCAAGGGAAACCTTATCCCAATGGTCACGGGTATAGTAATCGACGTGATTGTTGCCTCTGCCGGAATACTTGTTGATATCCGACTCATCGAACAAATTCGTGATCTGATGTCTCTGACCGTCCGTGGTGGAAACAGCATCCGAGATCGCATACTTCGTTGCGTTGTAGGAAAGTCCGAACTTCGCTACGACGGACGCATCTCCCTTTTCTCCGACAATCTTGCTCTCGTCGATGGAAACGCCGTTCTCTTTCTTTGCGGCAAGGACGTTGTTGACGGCTTCGTGTGCACTTCCGCCGACTGCGATGTAATAGTCGCCGTCCATGAGGACGTAGCCCTTTGCGTTATTTGCGTCATAAGAAGCAAAATACCGTTCATCGAGCGTTACCGTCAGCGTTTCGCTTTCACCGGGCTTGAGCATCTTGGTCTTCGTGAAGTTAATCAGCTCGACGGAAGGAACCTGAATCTCGTTCTTCTTCGCGTAGTCGCCGTAAGGCTTGGAAACGTAAATGGGAACGGAGTATTTTCCTGCATAATCGGAGGTGGAGTTGTTGGTTACGGTAAGCGTCACCGTGTAATCGCGAAGATCGGTCTTCTCGACTTTAACGTTGGAAACGTCAAAGGAGGAGTAAGAAAGTCCGTGTGCGAAGGGATACGCAACAACGTCATTGTAAACATAAGAACCGACGTTAGGCGTACCGAGCACCTGATCCTCGTATCTCGTTTCGGTGTACTTATAGCCCATATAAACGCCTTCCTGATATACCATATACGAGGAAAGGGTAACTTCGGGATAGAGAAGATTTCCTACCATCGTGGAAACGCCGATCTGTTCCGCATTGGGATAAATCCAATGACCGAAGTTGACGTTGATGGGATTCTTTGCGTTATCCATCCACATCGTATCGGGGAGACGTCCGGAGGGATTGTATTCACCGCTGATGAGTTTTCCGAATGCAAGGTTGCCCTGTCCGGGTGCACCTGCCCAAAGCGCCGCATCGACACCGTATGCGGGATCTTTGATGAAATCCGCTTCCACCATGGAAGAATAGTTGATGACGACAATGATCTTTTTGATGATGCCGGCATCCTTCTTCTCTTTCAGTCCTTTTAATACGGATTCTTCGGTTGCGCTGAGTCCGAGATAGTCGTTTCCGAGGCCGTCGCCTTTATCCTGTCCGTCAATACCGGAAAGAAGGTCATAACCTTCACCGCCGATACGGGAAACGACAAAAAATGCCACGTCGCCGTATTCTTTCAGCGAATTTTCGCAAGCAGGGCCGACAACGTCCCAAGGCGCACCGTTGATCCTGACCTTCGTCTGACCGAAACGACCGTCCGTGCCGCGTTTGTACTGAGCCCATTCTTCGGACATATACTTGTTTTCCAAGTCTTCGTTGATCGTAAAGCCCGCGGCTTTGAGCGATCTTGCATAAGTCACCGTATCTGCGTTTACGGAACCCGAACCGGTACCGGAAAATACGGGGTTGTATGCACCGTCTCCAAAGAGGGAAATCTTTTCCGTCTTTTTCAAGGGGAGCGCGTTCTTATCGTTTTTGAGAAGGACGGTACCCTCTTCGATCTGCTGCTGAACGGCAGCTTCACCGAATTTGTTCAGATCGCCGACGTTGTCGAAATCGGACTGATAATAGATTTTGTCCTCAAGCTTGGTAGAGGCATTCGTCTCCACTTTTTTGAAGGAGTTAATACCGAGCGCCTGATTGATAACCGTAGCGTTCGCATTTGCAATGATGGTACCTGTGAAGAGAACGCTTGCAAGAACGAACGTTGCCGTCGTTGCCGCTTTTCTAACGATTTTGTATTTCATATTCTGTTCTCCTTAATTACTCTTCAACCTGAGGGAAGAAGATATTTGCGATTGCGACGATCATCGTTCCGATGAAAAGAACCATGGTCGCGATGAGCTCTACGGGGATACCGCTGAACTGAATTCCGTAAGCGATAGACGAAATAAAGTAGTAGATATCGAGAATGTAGAGACAAAGCGCAACTACGGAAGTTGCAAGTGCAAGCGCGGGTGCAAACCTATCCTGCTTGAGCGCTACGAGAACGACCGTGAGTCCTGCTCCGACGAGAAGAACGATAAACGCAGGCCAAGACATAAACGCCGTATTTCCATAGCTGTTCGAGTAAACGATCGCGGTAATGATAAACAATGCAACCAGTGCAAGCGTTACGTAGAAACCGAACTTTTTGTTTTTAAAAAACTCTTTCATTTTCTTACCTTCTGTTTTTGATTCGACGCTGACGCGTCAGATTTGCCCGTCGGATTTCCGACTGAATTGTTCCAAAACCTCCTTTCTTGTGATTTGTCAGATACGCCCGTACTCACGCGATGAACAGGCTATCACCATGGCATGGAGTTTATCACATTTTTTTCACAAAAACGAAATATAGTTCAAATCACGCAAAAAAAAGTGCAAATTGCACTTTCTTCAAAATCAGATCGCACAAATTGCACTTTTTCTTATTCACTTGGAAGCATATAGATACCGAGCGCGAACACGCCGTCTTCCGCCGCGATGGTAATTCCGCCCTGATATTTTTCCGCGATCATTCGGATGCTTTTGAGTCCGTAACCATGATAGCCGTCCTCTCTCTGCTTGGTTGTCTTTGGAAGACCATCCTCGAACAAATACGCCTGATCGGTAAAATTGATGGAATTAATATAGACCATCTCTCCTTTTTTCTCGATGACGATACTGACGTGCTTCTGTTCGGGATCGGAGAGTCTTTCCGTCGCCTCAATGGCGTTTTCGAGCATGTTGCCAAAGAGGGAATACAAATCCATCGTACTCATAAAGGACAGCACCTTTCCGTCCCCCATGCAGGTGAGCGAGATTCCCTTGCTCATACAGCGAATATTCTTTTCGTTCAGGATAACGTCTAAAACGTCCAGTCCCGTCTTGTAAGTACTGTCGTACGCATCGACGAGCTTGCGCATCGATTCGATCTCTTCCTTGGGAAGTTGATCTTCCAAAGCGACGAGCTTGTGTTTTAAATCGTGGCATTTGATGTTGATGAGGTCGATATTCGTCTTGCTGTTTTCGTATCGGATTTTTTCGCTCTCGTTGATTTGTCGCAAAACCAGATTTTCACTCTTGAGCATTACGGAATGACACCAAAAGAACTGAATGAAGAGCGCCAAAACGTTGCAGGTAATCGAATACGTACAGATACATAAGACAATTTTAGACTCCTCCTGCACGTAACCGCGAAACAGGCGAATGATTCCGATACAGACAAAGACAATCAAAACGGAAAGGACAATCATTCTCTTGTCATAGTTCTCGTAATAGTGATGCCTCGCAAGCGGTATGCCGAATAGGATCAAAAAGATTACAAACAAGACGGCGCACGCGCCCATTTCAAAATAGATGTTCCACGACGTTTGAAGAACAACACGGGAGATCAGAACGCTCGTCTGATAACCGATGTGTTGCAGCGCGACGCCGCCGACGCAGGCAGAGCCGATCGCCCAAATCGAACTGTCGAAGCATAGCCACATCGTCAAAATCGTAAAGACGATTTTCGCAAGCATCTCGACGAACGAAAAGATCAGATTCCGAGGCAAATTCAAATAGAAGAACAGAATGCCCCAGACAATTTCATTGATCAAAATCGCCGCGATATAGCGGACGCAGAAATGCTTTCTCTTTGGAAACGGATACAAAAAAATCAGTTCTGCAAGCAATAATTCGGTGATATAGGTAAATTTGGAAAGAATATCGATCATCTTTTTTCTCCTCCGAGGAAATCGGCAAACGCCTGTATAAAAGAATTTCTCGTCGGACGGGCAATGACGAGCTCCTCTCCGTCCACGACGCACACGTCCCTTCTGACCGCATTCACAAACCGCAAATTGACGAGGCATCCCCTGTTGCAGCGCACGAAGTTTTGATCGGCAATCTTCTTCTCCGCCGCCGACAGGGTGATGTATTCGGTGTAATTTCCTTCCTTCGAATGATAGACGACGTAGTGCCCCTGCACTTCGAGGTAGGTAATCAGAGACGCCCGAATGCTGATGATGTCGCCCGCAATACTCAAGAGCACTTTGTCGTCTTTCCGCGAATCAATCCTTCCGAGCACGCGCATCATCTTTAGGGAAAACGCGTATTTATCGAGGGGCTTGACGATAAAATCGAGGGCGTCCACTTCGTAGCCTTGCACTGCCATCTGCGCCATGTTCGTCACGAAGATCAGGATAACCGTTTTGTCCACCTTTCTCAGCTGTCTCGCCGCCTCCATGCCGTTCGTGCCTTCCATTTCGATGTCCATAAATACGATGTCGTAGTCCGACTCGTAATTGACGAGAAACTTATCGGCGTCCGAAAATTCCCGCACGGAAAACTTGACGCCCTTCTTTTCCGACACATACGCAAGGCAAGCTTTCAGCTTCTTGCGTTCCGACTCTTCGTCGTCAACGATCGCCGCGTAAATCATATTCTCCTGTCCCCCCTTCTTCTTTCGTTCTGATTATTTTAGCAAAAATTTCGACCGTTTTCGATTTAACAGCGCGAAAAAGCCCTTTTACGGTGCGAATTGCACTTTTATTTTACCATATCCGAAGAAAATAGACAAGAAGGAGAAAAAAATTACTCTTTGGCAAGTGTTTCCTTCCAGGTCGAGCCGTCAATCCCCTCTTCCGAGCGGAAGGCGGAGATCGCCGCAGACATCGCCGCATAACAAGCGCCGACCCCTTTTTTGTCCTGTCTGTAATTTGCCGCACGCTCCCTGCCAATGCCCATGCACTCCGCCGTCAGGGCGGCGTCGATATTTGCCGCAAGGAAGATAAATTCCCATCCCTCTTCCCGCTTTCGTTCGACCATTCTCTTCACCGTATCCCCATTATACCTTCGGCTCGCATTTTCCATGCCGTCCGTCGTGATGACGAAAATCGTGCGAGCGGGGACGTCCTCTTTTCTCGCGTATTTGTGAATGAGTTCGAATTTGGCAATTCCCTCTCCCACCGCGTCCAGAAGAGCGGTACAGCCGCCCACACGGTAGTCCTCCTTCGTCATGAGGGGTACGTCCGACAGGGGAATCCTGTCGTGCACCGTCTTTGCCTCGTCCGCAAAGAGCACGGTGGTGACGAGGGCGTTCCCCTCCACCTCTCTCTGCTTTGCCACCGTCGCGTTGAATCCGCCGATCGTGTCCGCTTCCAAGCCGTGCATCGAACCGCTTGCGTCGATGATAAATACAATTTCCGTCGTGTTGTTCATATTGTTACCTCCGAAAAAAATAGACTGCAAAACTTTCGCCTTGCAGTCTGAATATACCATATTTTTTCGTCCGTTTGGTCGCCTGCCCGGCGACATTTTTACACGCCGAGGGGCGTTTGTCCGAACGCGTAAAGCGCCTCGTTGACTTCGAAGAGGTCGGGATTTCCCCGCTCGAGAAAATACTCGACGATAAGATCGGATTTGCTGGAATGGGAAAGAGCAAAGCCCGCAGACTTTAAAAGCTCGTTCGTCTCTTCCAGGGAAAGCCTCAGTCCCAAGGCAAAGGATAAAACGGTGCTCTTCGTCGGTCGGTAGGCGGGATTGCTCCGAATTTTGGAAAAGAGCTTTCTGTCGATGTTCGCCCGCTTATAGCATTCGACGTCGGTCATGCCGGACTCGTCGATCTTGCGCAGAAGCAGCTCGGAAAAGCTCTCTTCGACGCTTGCGAGCTTGTCCTCAAGGCAGTATGCCCGCATGGCAGGCAGAAACACCCTTTTCTCTCCTTGCAGGTGCAAATCGATGTACGCGGCAAGCGCCGCATAGCGTTCTGCGGAAATCTTATCGTTCATGCAAACCTCCTTATTTTCGAATCTTTCGACCCGAACGAAAATGCGCCATTTGACATAAAATGGCAGTATGACGCTGAAAACTTTTGAATATGACAGAGACGCAGCCTTCGCCTATGCGAAGAAGTGGGCATACGCGAGAAATCCTCGCTTTTACAATTTCGACCGCCTCGGCGGCGACTGCACGAACTACGCCTCGCAGTGTATTTACGCGGGTGCGCCAATTATGAACTTTACGCCGACCTTCGGCTGGTATTACGAGAGCCTGCAAAACCGTGCGCCCGCGTGGACGGGCGTGGAGTTTTTGTATCGCTTTCTCATTCAGAACGAGGGCGTCGGGCCGTTCGCCGAAGAGGTCTCCGAGGAAGAGCTGCAAATCGGCGACGTCGTACAGCTCGGACGGGAGACGGGAGATTTTTATCACACCCCCGTCGTGGTCGGCTTCCGCTACGGAACGCCCCTCGTCGCGGCGCACAGCTACGACACCTTCAACCGTCCCCTCTCTTCGTATTCCTTCGAACGGCTCCGCTGTCTGCACATTTTGGGCTATCGGAAGGAAAGCTGACCCTTCAATCGAGGCTTCTTTCCTTCAGGCGCGTGTACGGAACGGCCTCTTTGACGTTGATATAAGCGGGACGGATGATCTTTCCCGCGCATTGGATTTCCTCCATGCGATGGGCGCTCCATCCCGCAATGCGGGAGACCGCAAAAATGGGCGTATACAGCTCGTAGGGAAGCCCCAGCATCTTGTAGACAAGCCCGGAATAAAAATCGACGTTGGCGCTGACGCCCTTGTACATCTTCCGCTTTTCGGCAATGATCTGCGGCGCGAGGGCAGCGACCGTCTCGTAAAGGGCGAACTCCTCTTCCATCTTCTTTTCGACGGAGAGCGCCTTGGCGGCGCGGTGCAGAATATCGGCACGGGGATCGGACTTGGAATAGACGGCGTGCCCCATGCCGTAAATGAGCCCCGCGCGGTCGAACGCCTGTTTGTCGAGGAGTTTGACGAGATATTCCTCTACCTCGGAAACGTTCGAGACGTCGATCGATTCCTTCATGTCGTCGAACATCTGCATGACCTTGACGTTCGCGCCGCCGTGCCGAGGCCCTTTCAAAGAACCGAGCGCGGCGGAAATCGCCGAGTAGGTATCCGTCCCCGAAGAGGTGACGACGTGCGTGGTAAAGGAAGAGTTATTCCCTCCCCCGTGCTCGGCGTGAAGGACAAGGGACAAATCGAGGATTTTCGCTTCCAATGCGGAATAGCCCCCGTCTTCCCGCAAGAGATAGAGCAAATTTTCCGCCGTGTCGAGCTCGGCTTTCGGATAATGAATGAACAGGCTCTTGCCGTTGTGGTAATGCTGAAAGGACTGATAGCCGTACACCGCGAGAAGGGGAAATTCCGCGATGAGCTGCAAGCATTGGCGCAGGACGTTCGGCGTGGAAATGTCGTCCGCGTTGTCGTCGTAGGCGTACAGCGCCAACACGCTGCGGGAAAGAATGTTCATCATGTTTTTGCCGGGGGCTTTTAAAATCATATCCCGCACGAACGAAGGCGGCAAGCTGCGGTAATCGGCGAGCTGCGCCTTGAACCGTTCCAATTCGCCCTCCGTCGGCAATTTGGAAAATAAGAGCAGATAGGCAGTCTCCTCAAAGCCGTGCCTGTCCTCGGACAAAAAGCCGTGCGTGATGCTGCGGACGTTCACGCCCCGATAAAAAAGCTCTCCGTCGCAGGGAATCTCCCTTCCCGATTCGTCAAGTTCCTTCGCCTTGATGTGGGATACTTCGGTAAGTCCCGCGACGACTCCTTTTCCGTCCAGGTCTCTCAGTCCCCGTTTGACGTCGTACTTTGCGTACATTTCGGGTCTGATGTGGTTTCTTTCGTCGGACAAATCGGCCAGTTCTCTTATGTAGGGTGTAATTTCCGAATAATTTCTTTCTTCCATCTTGCATGCCCTCCTTGTTTTTTCTTTCATCATAACACAAAACTTCGGCAATGACAAGGGAAATTTTGTTATCTCGCCCCACTTTCACCCATTCTTTCCGAGATTTTTTTGAAAATTTTACTTGTGTTTTTCTTTTTCCTTGGCGATTACGCTCCCGTCACGACCCATTTTCGAAATAAAAGAGGTCTTCGAATTTTTGATTGAGTGCGATGCACAGCACGAGCGCAAGCTTTGCCGTGGGATGAAACTGACCCGTTTCGATGCTCGAAATGGTATTGCGCGAGACGCCCACGATTTGCGCAAGCTCCCCTTGCGACAAGCCCATTTTTTGCCTTGCCTCTCTAATGCGATTCTTAAAGATGAGTTTGGGTATATTCTCTTTCATCATCACCAAATACCGCACAGCTGAAGAATCCACAGGACGAGGAAAGCCACCGACAAGACGGCTTCCACAATCCCCGCCGTCAAATAGAGCTTCCGAATTTTCTGATTGCCGAATGCGACCACAAAACTCTGCACCGCCTGCATGGCGCACGTCAGCAAAAGAATTTCTGCGGAAAAACGCCGATCCAGATTAACCTCCACCAACAGGATAATGCCAGCGATGAGCAGTCCTACGCCAAAGGCGAGCGAATTGGCTTTTCCATAATACTGCCGTTCTCTCTCGTCTCCATTTTTATTTTCCTCTCTGCTGACTGCGAGAATTTCCTCCCGCGAGCACTTCTCTCTCTCCGTTACAACGTTCGTTTGATCCGGCTCCATTTCCACCCTCCTGCCAAGTTTTCTTGTCAAGCATTCGCAGGCATTCTGTTGAAATTTTTTTGACAGACGAAAAAAAGTTGCCCTCTCGGACAACCTTCTTCCATCATTTCGATTTCTTTGGTCTTATTGTGATACAATAGATTACAAAAGCAATGCTGTTGCATCCCGTTCCGACTGACAATAACGCTGTATTTTTCGTACCTTGAAAAATACAAACTCCCAAGCAAACCAACCCGACAACAGCAAACAAAATTCCAACGATGATAGCTATTCTATTTTTCATCCCAGCCTCCGATTTGACTTATACGATTTTCAAATATACAAATTTTATGATACAAGAAACGATCAATTGAACAGATGCGACAATAAGCAAGGTATAGAATAAAATAGCATGAAAATAGCCGATCACCATTGCCACAAAAATCAAAAGAACGGATAAAATCAATAAAAGAGGTTGCCCTGCTTTTGCCTTGACAAATTTTATTCTCTCGTCGTTTTCCTTGTTGTATAAAATCCTCAATTTCTCCTCGCTTTTCAATGCACCGCCAAAGCGTATGATCTGCAGCATTGCCAATATCCCCAACGCCAAAGAAAAACCGCATTGAAAAGAAAAGACAAAAGCATTGTTTTGCAGGAGCTTCCGTGCCCAAACCGCATCGAAAATCCCGATCCCAATCATAAAAAGCATGAAAAGCGAAAGCGCTATGATTTTTCCGATGACAACCTTTTTGTATTGTTTCATTGAATACGACCTCCCTTATCCCTTTTCTCCGATTTCATATTCCGAAAAATCAAACACCTCTTCTATCGTAAGATGAAAACACCTTGCAATTTTATACGCCAAAGGCAATGAGGCAACGTATTTTCCGGTTTCAATGGACGTTATCGTTTGCCTCGTTGTCCCAACTTTTAACGCCAATTCTTCTTGCGATAAATTGTGTTTTTTACGCAGTTCTCTCACTTTGGTTTTCAATGACAAGCCCCCTTTTGCAAAGCCCGCTTTGCATTTACAAGTATAGCACAACAAAAAGAAAATAGCAAGTAAACTTTGCATTTATTCTTGAAATTTTTAAAAATCTTTCGTCAGGCGAAAAACAAAAAGCCGCCCTCTTGGACGACTTTTTATAAAAGCATGCCTTAGCGTCATTTGGGACTCCCGAAGCTATTTTGCTCCGCAAAATAGCTTCGGGAAAAAGAGGTGCAAAGACTGCCACTGACAAGAATCAAAACGCTTTTCTTTGGGAAGGCACATGATCGCACACCATGTCCAAAGCGATCATTTTCCCTTTTAAGATAGAAAAATGCTCTGTTTTCTATAAAATCAACTCGCGTTCGCTCTTCTTTTCCTTTCCTTAATTCGATCATTTTGCTATCATGAAAACGACTTGCTTCTACCGCCGAAGCCCTTCCTCGGCGGTTTTTTCATGCAACGTGCGCTAGGAGTGTACTGATAGGATACTCTCCCATCGGCGCAGATTACAAGCAAAAGCTGCGTAAATGGGAGAGAATGAATGGTAGAAAAAGATCTATTTTATGGATAATTTGTCGAAATTCTCGGAAACGCTCGATTCGCTTCTATTCGAGCGCGAATTGAATATCACACAGCTTGCAAAGGAAACAGGGATTGACGCCACGACGATCGGGCGCTATTTACGTGCGCGCTATACGCCCACCGTTGAAAATCTCGTAAAAATGGCTGACTTCTTCCGCTGCTCCACCGATTTCCTATTGGGTCGGGAGGCGGAAAACCATTCTCATACTTTTTACCCGTGTCCGCCCTTTTCCGAACAGCTCAAGGTGTTGAAAGAACACTTCAAATGCCCGTGGTGCCACTTCTATCAAGCGACCCACATTTCATGCTCGCGATTTTATGAATGGAAAAACGGAAAACGCACACCTACGCTCGATTGCATCGTTATGATGGCGGACGGTTTCGGCTGTACCGTTGACTTCATCATCGGAAGAACAAAAACTTAAGACAAAAGAAGGACAGAAATTTTGATTGTTTCAGATCAAAATTTCTGTCCTTTTTTATGGATCATATCTGAAAAGAAACGTTTTAAAAATCTCCTCTAATATTTAAGGCAATCTTCCTTACTTATTCTTCTTCCGACGACGATAAACGCGAAAGCGAAAAAGCGCAGAATCCCTTCGGCTCTTGCAAAACAACATGGCGAACAATCGAAAAAGCCAAAAAACAGGATACAACACGGGAAAACGGTATAAAGTCGGATATGCCGAGGCAAGGCTCGCAATCGGCGGGAAAAGTGCATGACGCAAAAAATGCTCGTCCTGCTCCATCCGATGAACGGTATTCTCCTCCAATGTGCCATAAACGCTTCCCTTGGCGATTGTTTGCAATAGCTCTTGATCAGGCGTTCCGTAAAAGAGAATCTCAGATGTTTCTGCAAGCTTCTCAGCAAACGAAGATAGTCCCATATGCGCAAGCTCTTTTTCAATTGCGGAAAAGTCCGCCCCATCCTGTATCAGTTTTCGCTTCAACAGGAGAAAGTCGAGATAGGTGCGCAATCCGAACCCGCTGACGGAATGCTTATACGCATGCGCCAAAAAGTAGAGGTAGCTATCTTCGATAGGCATTCGGTACTTTCCGTCCTCTTCGCTCACTCTCTCCCATATCCCTTCAAAGTAAGAAAACTCTTTCATCGTCTTGGGAAAGAGCCTCGTATGAATTTCAAAATGAAAACAAGGGTCTTTGCAATAATTTGCATGTACCTCGCTTTTGGAGCGGAGAGAATAGCCCGCCTCTTTCATCAAGGTATGGAAAGCTCGTTCGAAGGAAGTAGGAATCAAGAGATCTGCGTCCGCAAACGAGCGCATTCCGTACGCAGGATAGAGCTTAGAGAGCGCGTTTCCCTTTAGTTCTAAAACGGGAATATTCCTTGCTTTTGCCCTTTGGAAGATTTCCTCCCGCTCGGCATCGAATAAGATTTGCCGCTTGATCGCGGCATTGCGATCTTCCGCAAACAGACAGGATGCGACCAAATGGCGTTTCGCAAGCGCAAGGACGCCTTCGTCGGGAGAAGGCATTGGCATGCACGCTCCCGAAAGAACGGCTTTGGAGAGCAATGGAAGGAGCTCCATAACCTGCTCTTTTCCGACCGATGTACATTCCGTGTCGCTCATTGCTTCTCCCCTCTCCCCTGTCATTGCAAAATGTCGCTTTCCCGCAAGCTTTTCAAAAACTTCTCTACGTCCGCTTTTGCCTTTTCCGGGGACACCTCATAGCTTTGACACAGAAAAAGAGCACCCTCTTCTGCGGTATGCTCCGTCTGAAAGTACTCCCAAAGCATAGCTGCCGTTTCGTTCAACTTGACCATGCCGTTGAAGTCCGCTCGCGTGGAAACGGCGAATACGTCGTTGCCCACCTTGCGCACCACAAACCCCTGCTTGATTTTCATCCTTTCTCCTTTGTCAATGCCAAAAATGGCGCAAAGCATCACGGTATCCAATCGATGCCCGTGTCATCGTGCATAAGTCCGCCGCTCGTGCGAATGACGTCTTCTTCCCGAAAGGATATGATTTCCACTTTCACCTCTTCGTAAGGCTTCTTTTGGTCTTCCATCTTTTTCTCCTGTCAAATAACGATCTTTTTTACGATTTTTTTACATTTTACCATACTTCTTCGATTTTTTCAATCCTTGACGATCAAAAAATTTATAAAACAGAAGTTTTTTCTGAAAAGCCGCTAAAAAGCCAATAGTTTCCCTTTTTGGCAACCTCTTGACCTCTCGCCTTACGGCGACAATGCAGCATTTCAGGGCAACTCCTGTTTTGCCAAGCTCGTGTATTTCTTTACAAATTCGGTCTTTGCTTCCGTATAGGCGTCTCTGTTGTGCTCGTATTCTTTCCATAGCCGAAGCTTTAACTTCTCATATTCCTTTGCGATTTCGGGGTGCGCATTCAGATAATCTCTGAAATAGAGCTCGTCAACATCGCCCTCAAGCCTTACATGCAGATGAAATACGCTCTCGGCAAATCCGTTTTCCGTGTATCCCTTGTTCAAAGAGATGCGCTTGTCCGTCCTTGCCATCAAGAGATACCCGTTTTTCTGTAAGAGATCAGCGACGCCTTTTTGCTCTCGGTCTGACGTTACGACGATCAAAAGATCGACAATCGGCTTTGCCCGGATACCGTCTATCGCCGTGCTTCCGACGTGGTAATATCGGACAGAAGGCGGCAAAATCGATTTTAGCACCGCAACCTCTTCCTGATACCGATCCGTCCAATCCGATTTGTGCTCCGTAAGAATGATCGGAAACAATTCCCAAAGCTCTTCTATTGTCATTTCCGAAAGTTTTTTCTTCCTTTGATTTTCCATATCTACCTACCACACGGAAAAAGTTACAGTTCCTTTGCGTACAACCTTACCTCAATGATTTGACTGCAATGCGGGGCAAGCTCCTCTTTTCGCGAGGTGGGTGCTTCGAAGACCATTTCCTCGACCCCGTAAATTTCGCCTACGTTTTCTTCCTTCAAAAACCATTGCCTTTGCGAGACGTGCGCATAACAACGCAACCAATTATGCTCCTTCAAATTAGAAAAGCCCTGTCTTTGATACCATCTGTTCGCCGGTTCGTCTTCCTGCGTCCAAACCTCACAGTATCGAATCCCTCGCTCTTTCAGTTGTTTTGCCGCTTCGTTCCATAACGCCGTGGCGACGCTCTGCCTTCGATATTCAGGCAATACCGCCAAATGCCAAATCACCGCGCCGCATTCTGTTCCCGCGACGCACAAACTGCCCGCCGCACTTTCAATTTCCGCATCAAGTAACCCGATGATTCTCCCCCTCTCCTCTGCCACAAGGCAAATTGCATCGCTCGAATACCTTTCACGGCTCGTCAGAACGTCGTTATAATAAGAGGTGTCCAAGAAGGAAAGCACCCTGCATTTTAACCATTCAGCTTCATCACTGATTTCATAGCTTCTTATTTTCATTTTCTGTTTTCCCAATATGACTTTATTCCGCAAAACGGCTCAAGACCGCTTTTTGTTAAAATATGCCTTGCGGCAACGCGATGGTAAAGTTTGAGTAACGTAAAACAAATTTTAAGATACCCGCTAAATTGTAATTTCTACTGCTAAACTGCATTATACGGTTGCAAATTTTCTCAAATCTTCAATAACTTGTTTTGAAGTCAGCAGATTGCCGTCAATGCTTATTTTGCCGTATTTTTTAGCCGCCAAACATAGAATTTCGGGCTCATCATTCGTATGATATGCAAATGCCGTTTTGAAATTTTCCAAATTTGTGTTGCTTACTATTATAAATTTTTTAGGCACTTTCAAGTAGGCAGTCAATAATTTATCGTTATTTTGAAAATAACATAAACTTCTTTCATTAAAAACAAAGAAATTCGAGCACGGAAAATCGCAGTAGTTCGGCACAACAAAGTATGTAACCGTGCTGTTCGTGATTGCATCAAGTATTTCATATTCCTTGTCCGAAAAGAAAGGGCAGTTACTCCCGCTATTAAAACATTGATAGGAACAATCACCACAAGCATTTATTGCAAAGTTAGCGAAGTTATAAAATTTGGCATCTGAAAACAAAGAGCTGATAAACTCACCAATTTGCGAACAATTACCATTTTTTCGAGAACTAAATGAAATTATACACACACTCATAATTCGTAAAATTCCTCCGCTAAATTACAGTTTAGCGCTCTAATTGAGCAAATATATGATAGCAAAACGCCAAAGGTTTTTCAGATCCACCGGCATAGCCGGTGGCATTATAACGGCAATTCTCTACGAATCTTGCCGTTATCTTGTAGTAAAAACCCTAAACGAATATTCGTTTAGGGTTTTACATGGTGGAGCTAAGGGGATTCGAACCCCTGGCCTATGCGTTGCGAACGCATCGCTCTACCAGCTGAGCCATAACCCCATCCCAAATATAAAATGCCGAAATCAAACAAGCGCCTCAAAATCTCTTTCGGCAAGATTTTAACAAGCCGAGGGCGGTTGGTCTCTTCAACAAAACGCCCTATGGCAAAACGGTGGTGGGGACAACAGGGCTCGAACCTGTGACCTCATGCATGTGAAGCATGCGCTCTAACCAGCTGAGCTATGCCCCCGTTCGTTTTCTTATTCTACCACGAAAAAAAGCATTTGTCAACCATTTTTTTATTCTTTCAAAGGACAGAATTATTTTTCCCTAAGCGGAAGAGAACAAAACTCTCCTTTCCCCTATATAGACTCCAAAACGCAAATTCCAAAGGAAAAACGCTTGCCTTTTTTCTTCAGATATGCTATCCTTATCCCATCAGATTCTTTTGAGGTGTAAAATGTATCTTGCTACTCTTTCAATCGAATAGCGCAGCGGCGGGGTCTCCTTGCCGATTGCAAGAGAGCAAAATCCGTCATCCTCAATTTGATACCATCGTTCTATTTTGAGCTATGAGATTTTTCTCATAGCTCTTTTTTTCGGGAGAAAAGCCATGTCAGTCATCAAAATTCAAAATCTATCGTTTACGCACGAGGGAAGCTTCGTCCCCGTTTTCGAAAACGTCAATTTAATGCTAGACACCGATTGGAAGCTCGGCGTCGTCGGGCGAAACGGACGGGGAAAGACGACGCTTTTGCAGCTTCTTGCGGGAAAATACGAATACCGCGGGAGCATAACGCCGAAGCTTTCCTGCACTTATTTCCCCTTCCCCGTTCAAGGGAAGGATCGCCTCACCATAGAAGTGTTGCAGGAAGTCTGCTCCGAAGCGCAGGAATGGGAGCTTCTCCGCGAGCTTTCCCTTCTAAAAGCGGAAGATTGCCTGTATCTCCCCTTTTGCAGCCTTTCAAGCGGCGAACAGAGCAAAGCGCTGCTTGCGGCGCTCTTTTTAAGGGAGGAGTATCTTCTCATCGACGAGCCGACCAATCACCTCGATACGGAGGGAAGGCAAATCGTCGCCTCGTACTTAAAGCGAAAAAAGGGATTTCTCCTCGTCTCCCACGACAGGGCGTTTTTAGACGACTGCGTCGATCACATTCTCTCCATCAACAAATCAAATATCGAAGTGCAGAGCGGGAATTTTTCCTCCTGGTTTTTGAACTTCGAACGCACGCAAGCCTTTGAGCTTTCTCAAAGCGAGAAATTAAAACGGGAAATTTCCAAGCTGTCGGAAACCTCCAAGAGAACGACTTCCTGGGCAAATCGGGCGGAAGAAGCAAAGTACAACACGAAAATCGGGGGACTGCGACCGGACAGAGGCTACATCGGTCACAAGGCGGCAAAGGTCATGAAGCGAGCAAAAATCACGGAGGCGAGACAAGAAAAGGCGATCGCCGAAAAGTCCTCTCTGCTAAAAAACAGGGAGACGAGCGAAAGCTTAAAGCTCTTTCCCCTGACTCCTTGCAAGGAGAGGCTATTATCCCTTTCGGACGTCGCGCTCTTTTACGGGGAACGAAAAATTACAACTCCTCTTCGCTTCGAGCTTCTGCGGGGAGAGCGCGTTGCATTAGAGGGCAAAAACGGCTCGGGGAAAAGCACCCTTCTCAAGCTCGTTCTCGGAAAAGAGATTAAGCACAGCGGGACTTTTGCGCTCGCATCGGGACTTCGCATCTCCTACGTTCCGCAGACGGCGGAGGCTTTCAGCGGATCGCTCTCCGCTTATGCAAGGGAAAAAGAGATTGACGAAACGCTGTTTAAGGCAATTTTACAAAAGCTCGGATTTGAAAAGGAGGATTTCGAACGGGAACCCTCCCGCTATTCGGAGGGGCAGAAGAAAAAAGTTCTCATCGCGGGAAGCTTGTGCGAAAGGGCGCACCTCTACCTTTGGGACGAACCGTTGAACTACCTCGATCTGTATGCCCGCTTGCAGATGGAAAAACTCATCGTGACGTATCGTCCGACCATGCTCTTCGTGGAGCACGACAGGGCGTTCCAAGCCGCCGTCGCGACGAAAGTCGTTCGTTTGACAAAAGAAAGCGCGAATGCTACAATAGAGCCATGAAGCAATTACGATCAAAGAAAAAGCGCATTCTTCTCCCTCTCCTTGCCCTGATTGCCCTGCTCATCGTCGCATGGACGATTTGGGGGAACGTCACCATTGAGACCTGCCGCATTTCCATTCAAAGCGACAAGCTTCCAAGTTCGTTTCAAAACTTTAAAATCGTCCAAATTTCCGATTTGCACAACCACGCGTGGGGAGACAAGCTCACCGACCGCATTCGGAAAGAAGCGCCCGACATGATCGTGGTGACGGGCGATCTGGTCGATTCCTCCCGCACCGACGTTGACGTTGCGATGGAACTGATCGATCAAGCCGTGAAAATCGCCCCTACCTACTACGTCACGGGAAATCACGAGGCTTGGCTCAATGACTACGAGAGCTTAGAACGAAGGTTGTCGGAAGCCGGAGTGCATCTGATGGATGACAAAAGGGTGTGGATTGAAAGGGGCGGCGCGAGAATCAACCTCATCGGCCTGCAAGACCCCGATTTTACCGAGCGGGGCGCATTTGACGGCGTGCAGGAGTCCATGGTTACGACCAAACTCAAAGGCCTATTGATCGAAAACTGCTATAACGTCGTCCTCTGCCACCGTCCCGAGCTCTTCGAAGGGTACGTAAAAACGGGGGCAGACCTCGTCCTCACGGGGCACGCGCACGGAGGGCAGGTGCGCATTCCCTTCGTCGGCGGACTCGTCGCACCCAATCAGGGCCTCTTTCCGCGTTATACCGAAGGCGTGTACCGCAAAGGCGGAACGGACATGGTCGTCAGCCGCGGCTTGGGCAATTCCATTCTTCCCATCCGAATTAACAATCCCCCCGAACTGCTCGTCATCACTCTTTCAAACGATTTGAACTAAAAAATATCGGACATTCCGTTTCGGGACGTCCGATGTTTTTCTATTCTTATCATCATGATTTTCTATCGTAAAACCGTTTGGAAAACAGACGCGCGCAAGACAAGGAGGGCGAGGATTTGACGACGGGATCGTACTTTTCCGTACGTGACCGAGACAAAATGCAAGCACAATACCCTCTTGCGCGATGTATGTTTTTCAAACTTTGATTATTGCCGCTTCATCTGCCTCAAGAAGAGCAATACTGCGACCAAGACGGAAACGGCGGCATAGCCGACCACCCAATAGATATGAGGCACGAGAGCGGCCCAATTTCCCGCAAGGACTGCGCGTTCCAGCTCCACGGCGTGGACGAAGGGAAGGAGATCGGCGATCTTCTTAAACACCCCTCCGACAAGCTCCAGATCAAACCAGGTACCCGAAAGCCAAGCCGTCAGATTCGTGATGAGCGCACCGCAAATTCCGCCCACCTGCTTTACCTGAAGAAAACTGCCGAACAGAAGCCCCAAGCCGATGAAAAAGAGGGAGATGGGAACGATGAACAAGACCGCATACAAAATCGTAACCGTAAGCGACAAGCCGAGCAGCAGCGCAACGAGATAACAGACGACGCTCTGCGCGACGGCGATGGGAAGAATGGGCAAAAGATAGCCGAAAATGAAGTCGGTCGCCCGAAGGGGCATGGTATAAAGCCTTTGCAGGAAGGCGCTTTCTCTGTCCTTTGCAATCAATGTTGCCGAAAACAGCGTCATGAAGGAAAGTCCGAAGATCGTAATCCCGGGCGTAAGGCGGTCGATCTCGAACAGGCTGACGGGAATGTTCGCCTGAATGGCGCTGAGAAGCAAGAGTACGATGAGGGGAAATCCCAAACCAAACGCGAGATTGAGCGGGTCACGCAGAATTTCCTTTGCGTTGCGCCACGAAAAAGCAAGTAATTTCATCGTCATCCCTCCTTTACGATCGCCACAAAGGCGTCCTCAAAGCGCTCTTTGCCCGCCTGTTCCTTGAGCGATCGGGCTGTGCCGAGTGCAAGCAGTCTTCCTCCCTTCATGATGCCGATCCGATCGGAAAGTGCCTCCGCCTCTTCCATATAATGCGTCGTGAGGATGATGGTCGTCTTTCCCTTCAGAGACCGCACTACATCCCAAAGCTCGCTCCGCGCAATGACGTCGAGCCCCAAGGTCGGTTCGTCCAAAAACAAGATTTTCGGCTCGCCGATGAGCGCAATAGCGATGCTCAGCCTCCGCTGATACCCGCCCGAAAGCTTGCTCGCCCTTTTGTCGAGCACTTCTTGCAGGGAAAATTCCTCAATCAGCTCCTGCGTCTTGGCTTTCCGCTTTTCTTTCCCAAAACCGTAAAATCCGCAGATGAGCTCCAAATTTTCCCGCACGCTCAGATTGGGAGCAACCGCCGTCTCCTGCGGAGACACCCCGATGATCCGCTTGACCCCGATGGCGTCCGTGACGATGCTGTGTCCGTCCAAAACGGCGTCGCCCTCCGTCGGCTCGGTCAGGCAGGAGAGCATTTTAATCGTCGTCGTCTTTCCCGCGCCGTTCACGCCGAGCAGGGAAAAGAGCTCCCCTTCTCCGATGCTTAATTCCAACCGATCGACGGCAACAACGTCCCGATACCGTTTGGTCAGTCCCGTAATCCGAATGGCTTCCTTCATTGTTTCCCTCCCGTAAAGCGAAATTTCAGTCCCTCGTATGCGTCCGTGAGCGTCTTTTCGATGAGCTTTTTGTCCCAATTCAAATAGGAAGTTGCCAGCATGGTGGCAATTCCGTGCACGTAAACCCACATTTCGAGGTGAAATAAGTTTGCCTCCTCTTCGCTCAAGCCCGTATTCGCCTGTACGAGCTCGATGACCGGCTTAATTTCATCGAATCCCTCGGGGATTCTTTCATGAGAACGGTCGCGCATGAAGAGCAGGCGAAAGAGCTCCCTCTCCTCGATGGCAAAGAGAATATACGCCATGCCGCTCGCCTTATACGGCGGATAAGCGCCGCTTGCCATGGTTTCCTCCATGCGACAAAGGAAGAGCCTGTTCGCGGAAGCGATGATTTCCCGATGCACCTCTTCCATGTTCTGAAAGAGCCCGAAGATCGGCTTGACCGAACAGCCCAGCTTTTCGGCAAGTCCCCTTGCGGTCACAGCGGCAATCCCCTTCTCTCTCGTTAAATCCAAGGCGGATTGCACGATCTCCTCCCTCGTAAATTTAAATTTCGGCGGCATGCCTTTTTCCTCCTATAAGAGACAATCGTTACGCAACATCTGTTACTTATTATAGACGCTTTCCCGTGTAATGTCAAGCGTTTTGCACCCTTTGTATGCACCTTATTTCCAAAGACCCGTTCCGAAAAAAAACGCCCTTCGGCAAGGCTCGCCGAAAGACGGAAGGAACTGCCGCATTTGCGGTCTTATTTTTTACTCTTCATCGAAGCGCTCTACGGAAATAATAAACGGGTTCTCCGCCATGATTTTGTTGAGCGTCTACGAAGAGTACTCTTTATCGGTGTTCAGCACCGCGTGATAGACGGTATTTTCCCCTTCGCGCTGAATGGAAAGGCTGTTGAAATGCTCCGTCTGAAAGAGCTCTTTGACCCGTGCGCTCTCATCCCCAACATTGCGGAAGACGATTTTCACCTGATAATAGCGCTTTGTGCGGAAAAGGCGGCAATCAATATGACAGATACATTGAACGGCGATGAGAATGAGCGCCGCACCCGTTGCAACGATGTAAAGCCCCGCACCTGCCGCCATGCCGACGCCCGCAGTCGCCCATATGCCCGCGGCAGTCGTTAGGCCGTGCATCTTCTGCCCGCGAAGCATAATGATGCCCGCACCGAGAAAGCCGATTCCCGAAACAATCTGCGCCGCTACGCGGGAGACGTCGGCGTCCATTCCGGTAAACGCATACTTGCTGACCACCATGATCAACGCCGATCCGACGCACACGATCGTATGCGTCCGAATCCCCGCCTCTTTGAAGCGGAGCTTGCGTTCGAATCCGATGGCAAAGCCCAATACGACAGCAACCAACACGCCGATTAAAGATTCTAGCTCATTCAAAAACCACTCCGCCATATTTTTCTACTCTCGGATCATTTTATCGATTTTATTGCAAAAGCAATCCTCTTTGCGATTTCCGCCATCCCCTGATCTCCGGGGTGCGCGGCGACGCCCGCGTGCGCAAAGCGACCCTTTGCCTTCATTTCGTCGCGATCGCCGAGATCGTGCAGCGGAACAAACGCATAGCCTTTTTTCGCAGCTAGCTCTTTCACAAACCGATCAAAGGGTTCGTATTCCCAAAAGAGGTCAGTCAATACCACACGCGCGCCATGATCGGAAAAGAACTCGACCATATTGACGTAACAAGGCATAAAGGTATGCAAATTTTCCGCAAGCTGCGCATTCTCGCCCAAGCGCACGATGACGACGTTTGCCTGAAATGCCCGCGCTGCCGCATAGCGACTTTTCAACAAAGAAGAATCGCGGCTGCGCTCCCACTCGCTCAAATTCGCCACGCAATAGGAAACCCTTTTCCCATCATGCTCCAGGTAAGAGACGAGCCTATGAACGTAGTCGTTTTCTTCGCAGGAAGCCGCCATCCCCCAATCACCGTACCAACCGAGCGCTTCGGCTTTTCCGTGGCGGGTAATGGAATTCCCCAAAAACAGGACTTTGATCGCTGCGTTTTCCACCGTATGAAAGGAAACGCAATCCGTGTCTTTCATTTGTCCCTCTGCGGGAACGTCGTTTTTGACGAAATCTTCTGAAATCTTCATTTTAATAAATCGATTGCGGGCAGATTGTGGCTTAAAAAACCCGCGTGCATAAACGGCTCTCCCGTATCGGGGTGATAACTTTCGAAAAAATCTCCATATTCCTTCAAATTTTTATCAAGCAGGTCGAGCGTTGCCTCTCTCAGCTTTTCGGCAAGCTCGCGCTTTCCGTACCGGTCAAGTCCCTTGTATACGCAGTAGTTCGCAATCGTCCAGATTGCGCCCAGCCAATTGGAGGGATTGCCCGGGCTCTTTACAAGGCTGTACATTTTTTCGTTTTTCGCAAGCGTTCTTATCCCGTATTTTGCGAACAAGTCGTCATTTTCGCGCAGGTGTCTGCACATTCTTTCGGCACGCACTTCGTCACAAATTCCCGCATACATCGGCAGAAAACAAGCCC
This sequence comes from Clostridia bacterium, assembly GCA_017621155.1. Lineage (GTDB taxonomy): Bacteria > Bacillota > Clostridia > Christensenellales > Borkfalkiaceae > RGIG8762. Next base: position 21,390 of record JAGATP010000020.1, on the reverse strand, counting down.
AGAAGCGAATTTTCAGCGGCATCGTCTTCCAGTGCGGTGCAAGCCCCGAATGTAGCGCGACGCCCTTGACGACGCATTTCGTCTGATAAAAACCGATATCCTGTGAATAGTAAATGCCGTCGCGCTCATCCCACATTTCCGCATTGATCGCGGATCTGAGTTTTTCCGCTTTTTGCCTTGCATCCGCGGCGCGACTGTCGTATGATTTTTCAAGCAGTTCGGCAAGCGCGGTATATTCAAGGTAAATAAAACTATTCAAAAACAGATCAGCGCCGCTTCTCTTCGGACGGTAGAACACCGTTGGATTGTTGTCGATCCCGATCATGATATCGTCCTGCCAAAAATAGAGTCCCGACTTTTCGTCGTACTGCCTTGTTTCGAAATACTGCATATACTTTATAAGTTTTTCGGTATCGAAATCAAATCTTCCCGAAAACTCCCCCGCAAGCAGGGCAAACTGACACAAAAAAGGCAAGCACTGATTGAGCGGCGTTCCCTTTTCGTGTTCGCTGTGGAAAAACCCTTCAAACAGCCCGCCCACCGAAACCATGATAGGGATAAATCCGTCCTCTTCCTGCGCGTCGAGAAAATCGAGAACGCAACCGCGAATGTGTTCGACGGCGGTTTGCTTGGATATTCCAGCGCGGTTCATTGTTTCCTCTCCGAATAATTCGAAAGCCCTCTTAATGGACAACGCCTCCCAATAGGCGTCCCAGCTCCAAAGCTCGGTCAAATAACCCGTCCCCGGTACGATAAACGGATGCTTCAGATTTTTGGTCGGCGGTTTTAAAATGCCTTTTAAATGTGAAAGTATGTATGTTTCGATTTTGATCTTTTCCATAATTGCCTTAAATTTCCAAACGCATCCCGTCGTATGCGGGTATGATACCGCAGTCTTTGAAATACGCTTCGATCTCTTCGTGCAGACCGCAGTGGTTGTGCGTGATATGCGCAATGACGAACTTTGCATTGTCTGCACAGACGCCCGCGCCGCAAAGTTCTTCTTTAAACTTAATATCCTCGGAAAAGTTCATATGATGAACGTAATAGTTCACGCCCATAGTCCCGTCCATAATCACGCAGGAATATCTGCGCGGATAGCTTTTAATATACGAGAGCGTTTCATCCGTCGGATAGCCGCTGTCCAAAAGATACAAGAGCGCGACTTTCCCGTCGTCCATTATGTAATTTAGCGCGACCTGTTCGGGCGCGTGGTTGGCTTTAAGAGGCGTAACCTTGTACCCGCCTATCTTCACGCTTTCAAAGGGCGCCAAGGTATGAAATACGATATTTTTACGGATTTCGTCCCTGATAGGAAATAATTCATAATACCCGTTAAACAGTCTTTCAACGTCTGCATTGCCGTAAACGTGCAGTTTTTTATACGTCATAACGGGCGCAAAATCCGTTCCGCGCGTTTCGAACAAATTGAGGCAATAATGGTCAGCGTGAACGTGAGTAATAAGAACGTTTTCTATATCCCCAAAGTTAATTGAGTTTTGTCTGAAATGCGAGAGCGTATCGGCAGGCAAATCGATCAAAAGTTTGCCGTCGATAAGCGTCTGAGAGAGTGAGCGTAAGGATTTGCCGCCCGCTTTTCTTGCCGCATTGCAGTGCTTACAACCGCAGAACAGTGCGGGATACCCTTCTCCTCCGCCCGAACCGAGAATTTGTATTTTCATAGGGCAACCTCGATAAAACCTTTTTCCTTGATTTGCGTTAAAATTTCCACCTCGTTCTCCACGCAAGCTTTGAGCCGCTCGTCCGTTTTCCACTCTTCGCGCTGCGTAAGCACACCTTCCGTGTACCCGTAAACTTTTATAAATTTCGGCAACAGCAATTTTGCAAGCAACACCGCCCTCTTCATATGGAAAGGTTCGGTTATAACAGTTATGCTTTTGACTTCCATAATATCCGTCCGCTTGCAGATTTCCGTAAGCGAACAGGTCATATTCTGTATAGTGTCGTAAGCGCGTGGCTCCTCTACGATTGCGTCCGCAGGAACGCCGAGCTTTCTAAGCTCGCTTTGCAAAACGGAGCATTCCGTAACGCTTTTATCCGACACGGCGGCGCCGCTTACGATTATTTGTTTTGCACCGCCCTTATTATAAAAAGAAGCGGCGATTTTTGCGCGTATCCACGAATATTCGGGCGCGGTTCCGCAAACAATCGCATAGTCGCTTTTTACAACCTTCTGATAATTCTCTCCAAACAAAACATTGTCTATTTTATCAAAATCCATAAACTCCTCAAAAGCCGAGCGTTTTCATAAAGTCCAAAGAAAGCGCAAACCACCTGCCCGCGCTTGCGAACTCTTCGGCGTCCGTTTCGTTTAAAACTTCGGGGATACCAATGACAAACCATGTCCGTCGCCGACGGGGCGTTTTCTGCCCGAATCCGTCGCAGAATCGCCGATAAACACTCCTTTTTGTCCGTCTTAAAACAACATAATACCCTCTTAACAAGCACCGTTGATCAGCATTACAGGCACGAAATACCGTTCGCCCCTGCCGTTTACGGATATTTCAAGCGTAAGCTGATACTTAGAATGGTTGAGTGCCGTCGGCGTAAACTTCAGATCAAACGAATTGGTATGATTGACCTTGCTTCCGTGCCAATGTTCAAGTCCCACCGCGCGTTCCGTACCGTTCACAACGCTCCACTCCTCGGGAACACCGAGAATACGAACGGTTAAATACTGCGAAAGATACAGCTTATTGCAAAGGGTTATTGTCAAACGCTTTTCAGCCCCCTCTTCTATTTTCGCCAAAGTTTCACCGTAATTCACCTTTACCGTTAAACCGCTGAAATGAAAGCGTACCGTCGAAGGACTTTCGGACAGAAGCTCTTTGAAGTTTTCCTGTTGATAGGGATAAAATGCGTTTTCGTCGTACTTCAAACAAGTCGAAGTAATTTCAAAGCCATGTTCGCTGAAACTACACCGTTCGGAAGAAACCACAGGAAACTGCTTGATTACCCTCTCGCACAGCGCCGAAACGGTTTCGGGAACGTTTAACAAAAGGTCGGGGCGCAGCGTGCAGATTGCGATTTTTTCCGAACAGCCCTTTTTCCACTTATCTGGAATACCGCTTTCCCCGCCGATGATACCCAAAATCGCGCCCAGCGTTCCCGCCGTGCAGTCCGTGTCCTCGCCGCAGTTTGTAGCAATACAGATCGACTTTCCGAAATCGCCGCCCCCGTACAGCCAACCGATCAATACGATACCGATGCTTGCGGGCGCGTCGTAGCCGTGAACCGCTTTGGGGATATCGTCATCTCTCTGCTGTACGGGACACCTTGCGCTTGCGGGCACCTGCGCCGTGCCCTGCCACTCGCCGCCGATTTCGCCGAAGCTCGACGGTTCGGCGATCAGTAATTTTTTGCGTGCAGTCTTCCAATCGTCACCGCTTTTAAAACTGTCAAGCACAACATCCACCGCGTTGCGAACGCCGCAACGCTCGGGAAGATAGGAAAGCCCGATTTCGATGAGCTTATCGACGTCGCTTTCGAAGAAGGCGGCAGCCTGAACAGTCGCCGTGAAAATCGCCGCATAGATTCCCTCGCCGCTGTGATCCACGCACGCGTCGTAATAAGCGTAGTTTGCCGCCAAGGCGGGATTCCCCGCACACAGGCACGCCCAGATTTCCGTGCGAATCCAAGCCCCGTTGCTCTCTCGGTTTTCATTGCGCATATAGCCCGAAAGGGGTGGGCAGATCCCCATCTGATAATTATTCTTCCCCGTTCCGTACTCCGAAATAACGGCGGAAACGTAATTTTCCCAATATTGCGCAAGAATATGAGAATCGATGTTCTTGCCTTCGTGTTCAATGGCAGACAACCATACGAGCTGCAAATCCACATCGTCATTGGGAACGGGCGAGGAGACGTCCTGTAAAAAGAAGTCGATATCGTACACGCCGCGGAAGCACTCAAAGGGCGCGCCCAGCGTGCCGCCTATGTTTTTGCCGAGATAACAGCCTTTCACTTTTTCGGAATATGTTTTATAATCGATTTTCATTTTTTTACACCTCTGTTTTTTCCACGGCGCTTTTTTGCATGATTGCCGACATGCTTCGATTTTTCCCTTTTATTATAAGAGATTCGAAGGAATAAGTCAATTCTTTCTCCGAAAAATGCCCCCGAAGTCGACTTCGGGGGCAACTTCATGTTCGGGGAATCAAAAATTCCCTATTGTACTCAACCTTCCGCTTTCGGTACGCCGTAAAGGGATGTCACATAGAACGTTCCGCCGTTTCCGCCAATGATTCTGTAGCTGAATGACGACATTGTCGTTCCTTTACCCGATAAGTTTTTGAACATCTCGGAAGTGACGGTGATTTTCGTCCACTGTCCTGCGGTCAAATCGGTATCAGCCGCCCATTCGACGCTTCCCTTTGCTCCCGTCGCCTCGGTATAAACGTAGAAGTAAACCTCGGAATAACCACCTTCCACAATATCCAATACGTTTATGCCATCGGCATTGACATTGATTCCGTAATAATCGTTGCTGTCGGGAGTGAGCTTGAGCGTACCCGTTCTGTCCACCAGCGGATCGTCTCCGTTGTAAACGGTTTCATTCGTCCACTCGCCCTTTGTCGCGCCCTTGGACACGTCGAGAACGGGCAAACTGTAATCGTACTTACAGAGCTTCATCGAAGAGATGTAGATTTCATCTCCCGCGTCGACGCCCATCAAGCGGATTCTCCAACCGTTTGCCGCATCTACGTTGTCGTTACGAAGAGACAGACGAACCTTCGTCCAAGTATTTGCGACAAGAGAGGTATCGCCGTACCACCAACATCCGATTTGCTTTCCCGTTCCCGTCGTATAGGCGTAAAACTCCACATAATCGCAATCGGCAAAATCGAACTTGACGTATGCGTAATCCTGGTTGCCTTTCGCCGCATTGACGGTGATTTTTACAGAACCGCTATCGCCCGTGGCGTCGCATTTCTGCGCCGTCGAATACTCCACCGATGCGTAAGCGGAATCGGGTTTGACGAGACTTGCGCCGGATTCGTTTGCCGCGAGCACTGTTCCGTCTTTTCCCTGTGCCGTAACGGCGACTTCAACATCTTTTCCGCTCAGGTTCGCACAGGAATAGGTGAGATTCAGGTTCATCGCGCCGGTATAGCCGAGCTCTGCCGCGCCGTTGGAAACCGTATATTCCTTGCCGCTTGCATCTCTGACTAAAACCGTTATATCATAGCCTGAAACGACGTCTCCGTTTCCGTCCTTCACGGTTGCAACGGGAAGCACGAGCCGTCCGTTTTCCGTAAACAGCGTACCTGCCGATTGCACGTCGATATAATAGGTCTGACTGACGTCCACAAAGACCGCCTCAACGGTGTGATTGAATTTCGTCGTCGCAAAGCTGTCGCCTTCGATTGCCGTTCCGTCTACCGTATAGTGCGAGAACGCATATCCAAGCTCAGGCGCATCGTGCGTGAGCGTCACCGTATCGCCGAGAAGATACTCTTCTTTGTCCGTCGTCACGCTTATTTTCGCGAGATTGACCTTTAACGAATCCATATAGAGACCCGTCTTGCCTTCGCCCGTTACGAATTGAATGTTCTCGATGGTAGGAATACCGCCGCAGTCCGTTCTCCAGCCATAGCCGAAGTCCAGACCGTACGTTTCATCAAACGCGCTGTGCGTCTTATCCTTAACGACGCAGTACATCCGGTCGCCTTGTTTGAGATAAGCGCAAAGTTCGTTCCCTTGGCGGATAAAGATCAGAGTGACGGGGTTTTCCTTCGAAGCGCCGTTCAACAGATCGATCAGACTCTGCGCCAGATTTCCGTTCGAAATCTTATCCCAGGTAGATCCCGTTCCGTCGCCGGCAGAACCGAGGTATTGCTTGTAATTCGCATTGTCGCCCATTTCGTAACCGACGATCTGATCGTTGCGGAACAAGACGCCCACATACCAGCTATTCGCAATTCCGTTTGACAACGTAACGCCGTTTGTTGCCGTAATATCATATTGAACGACCCAGTTGGAATCGCTTCCGAGCTTTCGATAAGCACCCCAGCTTGAAATCGCGTCCGTCGGCTGAACAAATTCCACTTCCGTCCAAGTCATATCCTGAGCGTTGTCGACAATTACCGCCTGAACGTCGTGCGTTGCGCCGCTCGTCGTAAACGTATTGCCCGCAATGGCGACGCCGTCTACCGTGAAGTGATCGAAGACCTGCCCTAATGAAAGCGTTCCGTTGAAGGTAAGGGTAACTTCCGCCCCTCTGCCGTACTCCGTCTTTCCTTCCGCCGTCACGATGCCTTCGCCGAGCGTCAAAGACGAAATGTCCGTATAAGCGACGCCGAATTCAACTGCCTCGGAAAGCGTATAGGTATTGCCCTCTATCTTTTCGCCGTTTGCCGTAAAGTATGCAAATGCCTTTCCGACCGGCGCACCGTCGTGCGTGAGCGTGACGGTTTCGCCCTCTTTGTAGCTTCCGTTTGCAGGATCGGAGACTTTGAGATAACCCTGTGCATCCGCCTGAATCGTCACCGCAACGTCCGCATAGGGAACGCCGTAGAGAGACGTGAGGTAAACCGTTTTGCCGGCTCCGCCCATAATACGGAAGACAAAGTTCGAACCCGTGCTTCCCGCGGCAAACAGCTTGCCGTTGACGCCGTCCGCTTCATAGGGATTCCCGCCGTTGGAGTTGAGCGAGCCGTCCCGATACACCGAAACTTTTGTCCATACTCCCGCCGTCAGAGCGGTATCGTTACACCACCATGTACCTGCCTTTGCGCCATCGGAATCGACACAAACGTAGAAGTAAACTTCTTTGTAGTTGGCAAGCATATCGTTCAGGGCTTTGTCGGTGGAAATTGCCAGCTCTCCGCCGCTGATTTCAGTCACTTTCAGCGAACCGCTTTCCTTTACGTCGCCGTCCGCCCCTTCGTACTTCTTATCCGTGACGTATTCGGTCGTTGCACTGTCGTATCCAGCCTATACGTCTTTGCGTCGTCGCCGCTCGTCGTATACGAATCGATCCTCTTCCACGTCATGTCCGCCGCGTTGTCGACCAACACCGCAGTCACGGTATGTTCTTCTTTGCTCGCCACAAAGGTATTGCCCTCGATGGCAACTCCGTCTACCATAAAGCCCGCAACAAACAAATTATCGGGATAATCGAAGAGATTGGTAGGAGTGTCGATTTGCTGAACGACGCCCAGCTTCATAACGACGATTCGCGTGCCCATCGTCATCGCCTCGATTTGATCGTGCGTGACGTAAATGAACGTGGTTTTGAGTTTATTGTGAAGCTTTACGATTTCGGCACGCATCGCCGCACGCAGCTTCGCGTCGAGGTTGGAAAGAGGTTCGTCCAAGAGAAAGACCTTGGGATTGCGGACGATCGCACGCCCAAGCGCAATGCGCTGTCTCTGTCCGCCCGACATCTCTCCCGGCCTTTTGTTGAGCTGCTCTTCAATGTTCAAGATTTTTGCCGCCCAATCGACCTTTTCCTTGATCTCCGCCTTTGTCATACGGCGCATGATCTGCTTCGTATTCCCGTTTTTATCGGTGACGGTATCGGGGATCTTTTTCATCTTCAATCCGAAAGCGATGTTTTCATAGGCAGTCATGTGCGGATAGAGCGCATAGCTTTGGAAGACCATGGCAATATCCCTGCTCTTCGGATCGACGTCGTTGACGAGCGTATCCCCTATGTAGAGTTCGCCGCTCGATATTTCCTCCAGCCCCGCAATCATTCTGAGCGTCGTGGATTTTCCGCAACCGGAGGGCCCGACAAACACGATAAATTCGCCGTCTTCGATCTCCATGTTGAAATCTTTGACCGCCACAAATTCCTTCGGCTCATGGGAAGCTTTGCCCTTGTTCTTGATCAGTTTGATCAGATTGAACTTCTTTTTTACATCATAGGTCTTGTAAATGTGCCTTAAGGATAAACCCGCCATATCATATCTCCTTCCTTATGTTTGTCTTTATGATACCATAAAACACTTCTCTTTGCAATAGTCGAAAGGCTTCCAATATCTGACTGTTTCTTTGCCGAAAGCTTTTATCTTTTAAAAGCAATCCAAGAAATTAAAACCTAAACGAGCTTTCCGTTTTCGATCCGCACCGTACAGCAAAGCCGAATCTCCTGCGAAGAGCTTCCGACGAAAATGCGATACGTTCCGTCGTTGACCCGCCACGCGTCGTCCGCAGTCGAATAATAGGCAAAGGCGCGCTCGTTTAGCGTTACCGAAAACGTTTTCCTTTCGCCCGCCTTTAAATCCGCCTTGACAAAGCCTTTTAGCTCCTTGATCGGGCGATAGACGACGGGGGAACATTCCTGAACATAGATTTGAGCGACTTCTTTGCCGTCCATCTCCGAGGTATTTTCCAAGATAAACGAAACTTCGGCGCTGCATCCGTCCGTCTTTACCGTTAAGTCTCTGTAAACAAAAGAGGAGTAGCTCAACCCATAGCCGAAGGGATATCTCACGGCTTCGGGATGCCGATCGTAATAGCGATAGCCCACGTTCAGCCCTTCTTCGTAACAAGTGACCATGGTATCCGTATATGCTTTTGCCACGGGAGAACTCTCGAAATGGGCGGGGAAGGTTTCGGAAAGCTTGCCGCTAGGATTGATGTTCCCGCACAACACGTCGGCAAGGGCGTTCAAGCCTCTTTCACCGCAAAATCCCGCATAAACGATTGCTTTCACCTTATCCGCCCACGCGCTTACGTCGATTGCGGAACCCGCAAAAAGCACGACGACCGTATTCGGGTTGATTGCCGCAAGGTCGAGAATCGCGCGCTCCTGAACGTATGGCAACTTCATATTGGGTCGATCGTACGATTCGTATTCAAACGGTGCGCCCGTTCCGGCAAAGATCAGGCAAATCTCGGCATTTGCCGCATGATTTCTTCCGTTGAAGGGTTTCCCCGTCCAATCGCCATAACCATTCGTACCCAATACCTTATCGTAATAATACATTCCCTCATAGGGAATTTTCACACCGAGCCGCTCTTCGAGCAGAGCGACGCCGTCAAACTTCTCCGTCAGGGAGACAACTTGAGAGCTTCCGCCTCCGGCAAGCATCCCGCGTTCGGGTTTGGCATAACAGCCTGCGACACAGACGCTTTTTCCCTTTTTCAAAGGGAGAATCTGATCGTCGTTTTTCAAAAGGACGATACTCTCCGCGGCAATTTTCTCTGCAACGGCAAGACGTTCCTCTACCGTTCTCTTGACGCCCTTTCCCTTCTGCATCTCTTTGCATCGATAGGCGAGGTTTAGAACCCGCTCGACGCAGTCATCAATCTCCGCTTCGCTGATTTTACCGCGTTTAAAATCCTCGATCAATTGATTGTAATTTTTTTCACTGAACGGAAATTCGATATCGCATCCCGCCTTTGCCGAAGCAGAACGATCGCGGACGGCTTCCCAATCGGAATACATGGCGCCGTCAAATCCGAACTCTTCCCTCAAAACTTTAAATCCCTTTTTATTTTCGCTGGCATACCTGCCGTTTACGCGGTTGTATGCGCTCATCATCGAAACGGGTTTCGCCTTGCATGCAATTTCAAAGGGAAGATAATAGATTTCCCGAAGCGTCCTTTCATCCACCTCGCTGGACTGCTCAAAGCGATTGTATTCCAGATTGTTGCAGCAAAAGTGTTTCAGACAAGCGCCGATGCCCTGCGACTGAACGCCCCCGATGTAATTTCTCGCCATTTCTCCCGCGAGATAGGGATCTTCGGAAAAGTATTCGAAGTTCCTGCCGTTTAAAGGGTGTCGCTTGACGTTTGCGCCCGGGCCGAGGAGAATATCGACTTTTTTTTCATAACAATCGTCGGCAAGACACTCTCCCAAGCGCTCCGCACACCCGACGTTCCACGTATTGGCGAGCGACTGCGCCGAAGGATAGGCTATGGAAGGCAGCGTGACGGTTTCGCCCTTTTCGTTTTTCTCTTCCTTGCGCAGTCCGACAGGGCCGTCCGAAACGCAAACGGAAGGAATCTTTCCATCGAAATCCATCGTATGCCAAAACCCGTTGCTGCACAAAAGCCGCAGTTTTTCCTCAATGCTCAGATCTTTCACCGTGTATCTTTTCATGATGGCGATACCCCTTTTCACGATAATATCGAGAGAATTATACCTTCTTTTTCGGCAAAAGTCAATCGGAACAAAAGTTCCACATTTTGACTGTTTGGATAGACATCGCTTCCACGGATGAAAACCATACCGAATTTTGCTAGCCAAGCATTCAAAAACGCCGATTGCAAGTTCGGTCGTTTGGGACCGCTTGCAATCGGCGTCTTTTCACTTATTCTGTTTTGCAGACGGAAAGCCTTAACGAAAAGGCAATTTTCTCTCCCGGACAAATGGTGCGATAGGTGAATCTGTCGTCAAGCTCGGTCGTGCAAGGCTCGATGCCGAGCGCATAATCGCCCGACGCCATGCTCTTCCATTCCACAAAGTGAGGAAGGGTTTCCTTCGACCAGGAAAGGATGAGCTTTTTTCCGATCTTGCGGTTAGTCACTTCGACTTCGGGCTTTCCGAAGGTGAGGAAGTAACAAGTCTCTTCCTGCCCTGCGAGCGGCTCGGTGATCACTTCGCGCTCGTACTCCTTTTCCCTCGCCCATTCCGTTCTCGCTTCCGAGCGAATCACGTTTCCCATGACCGTCACCCCTTCGTCGAGCATGGGATAGCCGACGTTGCAGTGATAGAGAAAGCAATAGTTTTCCTCCCGATATCCTCTGTTTTCGAGGACGTCGTTTATCGTGACGCTCTCGCTTCCGACTTTGGAAGAAACCGTCCTTCTCAAAACGAGGTTTTCCCCGAACAGCGAGGATACGCTCGTCTCCGCCTCCACGACGATCTCCTCTTCGTTGCACTCCGCATGAATGAGCTTGGCTGGTGTATTGTGAAGAGAGCCGTGAATTTCAAACCCCTCTCTTCCTCCCGCGCTGTCGAGCCCGCAGGTGTAGAGCATACCGCCTTCGAATCGCTATGCAAAGGGAAGCTCCCGTGCGGTAAAGCCGTTTTTGGAGACAAACGACACGTTTTGCCCTTCGTGGTAGAGCTGCATCATATCGAGCGACTTGCCGACGTTCAGCAGAAACCGAAGCTTGCCGTTGTCGCAGTCGAGAACGTCCAAGCCCTTTTCCTTGCCCTCGGTCAGGGTATAGCGACGAATGCCCGCAATTTGAATCAAATTGTTGATCTTTCCGTTCATCTTACTTCTCCGCAAAGACCTTCATGGTTCCTTTTGCATTTTCCTTCATCGCATTTTTGACGTTTAGAGCCATGTTGTGGAAGAAGTCGGACTCCTTTGCCTCTGCGGTTCTCTTTGCCTCCGCATAACCCGCATAAGCCATATAGGAATAGTAGTTGATCTTATCGATTCCGCGACGAATGACCTCCCGATACTCCTCGTGAGAAATGCCGCTTCCGCCGTGCATGACCAGGGGAATGTCCGTCAATGCGCGCACCTTGCCGATGATGTCCATGTTGAGGACGGGCTTCGTCTTGTAAATGCCGTGCGCCGTTCCGAATGCGATTGCCAAAGCGTCGATGCCCGTCCTTGCGAGGTAATCGGGAACGAGTTCAGGCTTGGTGTAGAGCGCCGTGGGATCGACGGCAGCTGCGCCCTCGCCTCCCTCTCTTTGGGGAAGCGCGCCGAGCTCCGCCTCGACGGAAACGCCGTGCGCATGCGCAAAGTCCACGACTTCTTTCGTTCCCGCCACATTCTCTTCGTATTCCCGCGTGGAATAGTCGATCATAACCGACGGAAAGCCGAGCTCGATCGCTCTTTTACAATAGTCGAAGTCTTCGCCGTGGTCGAGATGAACGCAGACGGGAACTTTGCTCCTCTTCGCCATTTCGACCATAACGGGGCCGATCTGACTTAAGGGAGCAACCCCTTCGTGGCACTGCGCGTGCGCGATGATGACGGGAACATCGAGTTCCTCCGCCGCTTCGAGCACGGCGAGCAGGCACTCGAAATTCGGCGTGTTGAAGCTACCGACTGCAATCTTTTTCTTTCTGCCTTCTTCGATGATCTGATTTAGCGTGACTAACATAATTTACTCCTTTTCGATCGAAACGACGTCATAACCGAGATAAGTACTAAATGCCTCTTCCAAAACGGACTTCATGTGTCCCATGCCGACGGTGGTATGGTGCTTGAAGCCCCCCTTTGCGAGGCGAATGAGCTTATTTTGCAAATCGGGAATTTCAGCCACGCCGCCGCAACCGAAATAGGCGGACTCGATGGGGTCTTCCGTAAAGCGCGCTTCGCTCGCATAGATTTTCAGCTTTCCGTTTTCGGTAAAGCAGTTGCTCATCGTCATATCGAACGCAGCGATTCTGCCCTCGTTCGTTCCCCAGCCCGAGCCGGGATCGCCCTTTGCAAACATCTTATGCTCGGTGACAGTTCCCTTTCCCGCCATCAGGGACTGCGCGACGGGGCCGCAGTGGAAGAGAATGACCTTGTCTTCCTCGTCGCCGTAGTTGTTGTTCCAATCGAGACAAGCCGTCGGCTTTTCGCTCGCGAGCGCCATGGCGCGCATGGAAATCGCACTCGTCAGGTCGATCTCGCAGGAGCAGACGATTCCCCTGTCGTTGAGTTCGGAAATGAGGACGCAGGGGCACACGCGGAGAATGGTCTCCATCTCGTTCCAGCAGCGCAGGGTGATGGCGTCGAGATGATATTCCTCGATGTATTCGTCGATGACGACGGAAATCTTTGCGAGCGTGTTGAAATTCGATTCGGGCACTTTGGAAAAGTCGGTGTACTTCCAAAGGCGTTCTTTTTTTGCGGCGACTCTCTTATCTTCATCCCCAATCGCGTTGACCTTGAAGATGAGCTCGGACAAGTCGAAGCTCTCAACGTTGATTCCATACCGTTGAAGAGCGACTTCGTCAAAGCGCACCGTCTTGAACGCCGTCGTTCTCGCGCCGATACAGCCGAGGTTGAAGCGCTTCATGCCCTTTACCACGCGGCAAATGGCGGCGAAATCGTCGAGATTGCGGCGGAACGCCTCGCTCAGGGGATGAACGACGTGGGGCTTTAAAACGGTGAAGGGAATGCGATACTGATAGAAGACGTCCGTCACGGAAAACTTTCCGCAGAACGCGTCGCGGCGGTGTTTGAAGTCCATCTTGCCGATCTCGTCGGGATACGCCTGCATCAGGATGGGAACGCCCGCGTCCTGCAACGCGGCAACCGCGCCGTTTTCATCGATAAAGATGGGCATGCAGAGGATGACGCCGTCGTATTCGCCCTCATGACTCTTCAACCAATCGTGGTAGAGCCTGCCCTCTTCCCTCGTTTCGACTGCGCCGTATCTGGTCGCATTCTCATCCATGACGAGATACTCGTGTCCTGCGTCCGTGACAGCCTTGATCATGTCCTGTCTTGCGCCGGTGATCAATTCGCCGGGCATAAAGCCGCGGTTTCCGAAAAACAATGCAAATTTCATCTTAGTTAAACTCCTTTAAAATATCATATAGTTTTTTGTACTTTTCATAGCTCTCCCGATAGGAAAGGTGTCTTTCCGCATTCGGGAAGAACTGCCGCTTTGTCACCACGAAACGATTCACCGCCTCGTCATATGAGCTTGCGCCGCCCATCGCCACCGCTTGCAGAATGGCACAACCGCACAGTCCCCCTTCGCTCGAACGGAGAGTCTGAATGGAGATGTTCTGAATGTCCGCCTTGATCTGAAGCCAACGGTCGGAATTAGCCCCGCCTCCCGTCGCGACGGCGCGTTCGATCCGGACGCCGAACTCCCTCATCTTTTCCATGTTGACGCGCATTTCCATCGCCGTCCCCTCGAGAATGGAGCGGTAAAGATCGGAATCCTTCGTCCTCGTCGTGAGGTTGAGAATCGCGCCCTTTGCGTTGATGTTCTGATAGGGTGTCGCTGCACCCGCAAAATAGGGAAGGGTCAAAAGTCCGCTCGGCTCTTCTCCCATGGTCTCGTCCATATAGGCAAAGAAATCCGCTTGCTCTCCCCTGTAACCGTGCAGAATATCCTTTCGGAACCAATTGACGAGCGAACCGCTCGAATAGTTGAACATATACGTGCAATACAGCCCGTCCACGGCGTAGGGTACGCAGACGTAACCACTTCTCCCCATCTCGACGTTGATCGGACGGGAATCGAAGACTGCCGTGATGCACTCCACCGTCCCAAGCCCGTCCACCGATTCCCCGCTCTTGACGACGCCTGCGCCGAGGGCGGAACAGATCTGATCGTGCGAGCCGAGCACGAGCTTCGTCTTGGGCGAAATCCCAAGCTCCTTTGCCACGCTCTCCTTGACCGAACCGACGATGCTTCCCGTCAGCATGGGCTTCGAGAAGAGGGACTTCGAAATGCCGAGCTCGCCCAAAAGTTCTTCGTCAAACTGCTTGTTTTCGAGCCGGAAAATGCCCGTTCTGCAAGCCAAAGCATAGTCGATCACCCGCTCTCCCGTCAGGAGATAGCCTATCATCCTTGGATTCATAGAGGCTATATACGTCATAGGCGATAGCGGGCGCCTGCAAGATCACCGCGGCGATATCGTCCTTGTGATACGCAGCCGTCAACGAAGTGACGAGTCCGCCGAACGATTGTCCGAACAGCGCCATCTTGTCGTCCTTGGTGTACGCCTCCGCCCTCAACGAATAGAACACGGATTCCAAATCGGAAATTTCCGTCTTGAAGGTCATTTCCGTCGTTTTTCCCTCGGACTTGGAAAGTCGCGCGCCCCCGCAGAAGTCGTAGGTGTAGGCGATCATGCCCTTTGCCATGACGTTCTGAATGAGGGAATTGTTTCCGCCCTCGCCGGAAGCGTTATAGCCGTGACTCATGATGAGCGTCGAATATCCTTTCTTCTCATCGAAACCATCGGGAAGGAACAGTCTTCCGTAGATTCTCTTGCCGTTCTCCCTGTTTTCGATCCAGTGAACGCGGCTGACAAATCCGTCGAACTTCTCCTCATACCCTTCGCGAAGTTCCTTGGGAACTCTCGCCCCGGTGGTCTGAGGCTTCTTTTCCTCGCATCCGACCATGCCGAATGCGAAACTGCTCAAAAGGAGCAATGCTCCGCCGATTGCAAGTGTCTTTTTCATTGAATGACCCCCATTTTGCGAAGGTAGTCGTTTCCGCCGCCCTCGGTGAATGCCTCTTTATATTGCTCGGGAGAGAAGTCGTGCGCCGCACCCTCTACCACGTAGAGCGTCGCTCTGTCTTCTCCGTAAATGCCCTGCGCCTTTTGGTTGGCGACCAAGAGCCCGTCTTTGGAGCCGCACATCATGAAGACGTCTTTGTCGTAATTCCCGATCTCGCTCCACACGTCGAAATCCCAAGCGTCCGCATAGAACTTCTTGCCGACTTCGAGATTGTTCATCTTGATCGTTTCGGGGATCTGATCGATCGAACCAAAGCGTTCGTGAATGCCGTCGAACATGGAAAGCGCAGGCGCGTGCACGCAGAGCGCCGCGACCTTTTCGGGATGCCTTGCCGCTACCGTGCAGGATACGAGTCCGCCGTAGCTGTGCGCAAAGAGCGCAAGCTTTGAATTGTCGATATAAGACAGAGAGCAAACGTAGTCGACGATCGTTTCGAGATCGGAAATTTCCGTCTTGACGGACATTTCGGTGGGTTTCCCGTCCGACTTCGTGAGCTTGCCGCCTCCGCAGAAATCGTAGGTAATGCAGATCATGCCGTTTGCAATCGCATTCTGAACGACAAAGCTCGAGCCGTCCATACCCACGCTGTTGTAGCCGTGACTCATCACGAGGATGGGATAGCGCTTACTCTCGTCGAAGTCGTCGGGACGGAACAGTCTGCTGTAAATATACTTGCCCGTCGTCTTGTTCTCTTCCCAATGAACCGTCGAATAAAACCCGTCGTACTTCTGTTCTCTTCCCTCGGGAGGATTACGCTTTACTCCCGTGGTCTTAACAGGCTCTTCCCCACATCCAACCATGCTAAGACCGACCGAGAGACACAGAAACGAACCAAGTGCAATTTGTGTCAACTTCTTAAAATTCATTTCCCTTCTCCTGTTTTGATTTGTCTTGCGGAGCATGGCGAGACACGATACGTCGCCGTGCTCCAAGTATTGTTGATTCTTGCGTATTCTACCATAAAAGGAAAAAGAAAAAGGCAATTCTGAACAAATTGCCTTTTTGATTGAATGAATTGCTTTTCACGCCGTTTTCACGATTTTATCATAAAGACGGTCATCGTAAATACCTTGTCTTTCGTAGAAATTCTGAGGTCGCCTCCGTACTTTTGGGCGAGCATTGCCATACTTCTCACCCCGTAACCGTGATCAAACGAATTGTCTTCCTTGCTCGTTTTGGGAAGCGTCCCGTCGTGCAGGTATACGCCGTCATAGCGATTGCGAACGGAAAACGTCACAAACTCCCCCTTCGATTCGACGTTGATGAAGACGCCCCTGTCCTCTATGGGGAGCTTCAACACCGCCTCGGAGGCGTTTGAAATCGCATTGCCGAAGAGCGTATAAATATCCGTCTCTTTCATGAACGAAAAGAGAGCGCCGTCGCCGTTGAAGGTATACACAACGCCTTCCTTTGCATAGCGAATGTTATAATCCATCAGGACGACGTTAATGACTTCGTTTCCCGTGTTCACGGAAGAATCGTAAAGGCTGATCGAATCCCGAATGGATTTGATCTCTTCGTCCGTCATTTTGGAATTGACAAGATCGAGGCGGTGCTTCATATCGTGCATCTTAAGATTGATCACATCGATTGCGCCCTTCGTGAGCGCATAGTGAATCTTGTCCTCTTTCCACATTTTCTCGATCAATTGCTTTTCATTTTCAATCGAACTCCTTCCGTAAAGCAGGAATTGAATGATGAGGGCAAGAAGATTGACGGTGATGCCGTAAATCTTGAAGATCGGCGAATCGTGCACCTCAAAGTAATAAGCGACGCGATTGATCACGTTATTGAAGAGAATAATGCTGATCGCGAGAATATCGAGGCGCAGATTGCTCGTCTTATAATACTCTTCCTTTGCCGCCGCTCGCCCGAGCGTAAAATAAATCAGCACGTAGAGGGGCGGAACGACGATGAGCTCGCAAATATGGCTCGCACCCAAAATACCGAATTTCCAGTCGGAAACCCCTTCAATCTGCTGTAACATTCCGGCTGCAAGGTAAGTGAGGTGCTGAACGGCAAGTCCCGCCATACATAGAGAAAGCGTCACATGCCCGTTCAAACGGAAACAGACGAGTGAAAATATATACGCCGTTGCAATGAAGAGAACCTGGCGGATGAAGATGTACCATTGCACTCCCCTTAGCTCCTCCGGAATCGGAAAGAGATAGGCAATCAAAATCCCTCCGACAAACGCAAGGATGAGTCGAAGAAAAAACTTGCTTCGCTTCGGGCAGGCGTACAGGAAGATGAGTTCCGCCACCAGAAGCTCAACCATATAAAAGACGCTTCCGATTCTAGTCATTTCTTCCCCCACCCGACACATAATCGGCAAGCGCGTCCATAAACGCCTTTCTTTGAGGACGGGAAATGATGAGCTGGTCTTTTCCGACAAATACGATTTCCTTCTGAATGGAGGAAACGTACTTGAGATTGACGAGATAGCAGCGATTGCATTTGACAAAGAAGGATTTATTGATTTTCTTTTCCACCTCTTTGAGGGTAATGCATTCGGAGTAGTTTCCGTTCAACGTGTGATAGATCGCGTAGCGTCCGTCCACGTCGACGTAGCGAATGGACGAAATCGGGAAACACATAATATCCCTTCCCTCGTGAATCTGCACGAGATCCCCTTCTCTCCTCGCCGCGCGGGAAAGCGCCCTCTTCATCTTGATCTGAAATTCATTCTTTTTGAACGGCTTGATGATAAAATCGAGCGCTTCGACCTCATAGCCCTTGATCGCCATCTGTGCCATGTTCGTTACGAAGATAATCACGACGTCCGAATCTACCGTACGGATTTGCTTTGCAGCCTCATACCCGTTCATCTTCGGCATTTCGATGTCGAGAAAAATCATCGAATACTTCGGTCGATATTGTTCCACAAACGTAAAGCCGTCGGAAAATTCGTCAATTTCAAACGAAATACCTTCCGTCTTTTCCATT
Source organism: Clostridia bacterium (assembly GCA_017621155.1). Taxonomy (GTDB): domain Bacteria; phylum Bacillota; class Clostridia; order Christensenellales; family Borkfalkiaceae; genus RGIG8762. Next base: position 3,304 of record JAGATP010000020.1, on the reverse strand, counting down.
TCTTTCAGATATTCCCGAATTCTCCCCCTTTCTTCCGCTTCATCTTCTACAATTGCAATATTCATATTCTCTTCCTCTCCTTGTACTTCTTAAAAAATGCCATGATTAATTGTACCACAGAATGATAGTATATGTCTATTTTTGAGCGAACTGTCATTTTCAGCGAATGAATTGTATTGCTTCACTCCATAATCCAATGCGAAATTGACTGTCTCTCCTGCAATCGGAAAAGCCGATTTCCATTTTTCTCCATTCCCCGATCAACTCCATTTCCGATCAGGAAGCTACCAAAATAGCCGACCTTTCTTCGAAATTTTCATTTCTCGGGATTGACATTTCGCTTTCCCTCAAGTATAATATTTTCAAAAAATACCAAGGAAATGAAAGCCTCTATGAAAAACAGGTATATCGTGCTGACCGACATCAACTCGGCACCCGAGGTGGACGATATTCAATCGATGTATCGCCTTTTTCTGTATGCAAACGAAATTGAAATCGAAGGCTTAATCGTCAACACCTCTTGCTTTGTCAAACGCATTTCCGAAAAAAACAGAGCGCTCATCCTAAACGTCATAGAAAGCTACGAAAAAGTCAAGGAAAACCTGGATCAATTTGCAGACTATCCCTCGCCGCAAGCTCTCAGATCGGTTACGGCGATCGGTATCCCCGTCTACGGAAGATGGGCGAAAATCCAATTTGCGACAAAAAAATACGAAACGAACGAAGGCGTCCGACTGCTGATAAGGTCGTTTGAGAAAAAGGACGATCGTCCCCTTTTTATCGGTCTTTGGGCAGGGGCAAATACCCTTGCGCAGGCACTTTGGCAGTGCGAAAACACGCACGCAAAAAGCGACTTCGACGCATTGCTCGGCAAGCTCCGCATTTATTCTATTTCCGATCAGGATGAGGCTTCCCGCTGGATCAGAAAGCGATACGGAAAAAATCTCTTTTTCATCGTCTCCCCGTCCAAGGGAACGTGGATGGGCAATCTCTCCTATTACAGGGCAACTTGGGCAGGGATCTCTTCCGACCGATTCAAGCACGGAAGCGAGGACGGAATCCGCAGGACGAAGGGTTTTTCAGGAGCTGATTTTTCGCTCATCGACAATCGCTGGATTCGGGAAAACGTCAGATCATTCCCCTATGCAAAGGGCTATCCATATCCTGCCTATATCACCGAAGGCGACACCCCTTCCTTTTTGTGGTTGATCCAAAACGGGCTCAATCTTCCCGAACATCCGGAATACGGCGGATGGGGCGGAAGATACGCTCGTTACCTTCCCGACAGGCGACAATTCAAAGTCAAGGAATACTACCCCATCTACACCAACGTTTCGGATACGGTACGCGGCATTGATGGGAACAATCACACCTCTCCGCAAGCGACGATTTGGCGTTGGCGAAGGGATTTCCAGGAAGACTTTTACGCGAGGCTTCTCTGGACGATCGGAAAAGGCGATCCCCTTCCCTCTATCCAAAACGAATACAATGAAATTCGCGTCGATCGGACGGTACAATTGGCGGTAAACGGCTCGTTTCCGAACGACACCGCGTTCGAGTGGTTCGTTTATCGGGATATTTCCTCTTTTCTGCCCACGTTACATGCAAATCGCTCGACGTGCGCCGTTCAAATCCCCGCAAACGCAAGCGGAACGGCACACGTCATCGTCAAAATCAAGACGGAGCATTCTCCCGTTCGCTATGCAAGATTCCTCTTGAAACGTTGAGGTTTCCGGTATCCGACCGTCCCTTTTTCCGCCTATTTGAAAAAGACTCGAAATTGTTCTTTTCGTACAACTTCGAGTCTTTCTATTCACAATTCCAATCTCATCGAGATCAGCTCCTGAAATCCCGTCAGGCGAGAACGAAAGCCCTTCGGGTTTCTGCCGTATTCGACGAATCCGGCTTTCTTATACAGGGACAACGCTCTCGTATTTTCGGCAACCGCATCCAGCTCAAGCTGAACATACCCCGCCTTTCTCGCGCATTCGATACAAGCTTGCATCAAGGCGTGTCCGATTCCGAGTCCCCAAAATGCCTTCGCAACGCTGATGCCAAACCCGGCGCGGTGGCGCACCTTGTACTTTTTGCCGATCGCTTCGATTCCTGCAGTTCCGACGACGACGCCATCGACAACCGCAACGAGCTGAATCTCATCTGGGCTTTCGGTTTTTGCCTTTAAAAACTTACCTTCCTCTATCGCATCGAAGCTATTCTCCTCGGGGTAGGAAGTCAAATAGTCCGTCTCCCCGTGCGTCAGATTAAAATTTTCGAACACCGCCTGTCCGTCTTTTTCCGTCCCGTTTCTCAAACAGCACGCTCTTCCGCCCTTCAGCGTTATGTTTTGACAATACTCCATAGCCTCTCCTGATACAATATATTTAACAAAAAAAGTGCAACATCTGGATTAGCACTTTTCAAATTCCGCTCCCTAAGCTATAATGGAATAGTATTTAAGGTATTTCTTTCTTGTTAATCATATTTGCTTAGATTTGCAATTATTATACTAAATTTTTATATTTATGTTAAAAGGATTTCAAAATAAAATGAAACAAATTTGGTTAGGTTATCTTGACAAACCTAAACAAATATGTTATACTATATAAAAAGAAACACTTGCGACAGGAGTTAATGTTACGGCTATTAGCGAAAGGATCAGCCTTTTCCGCAATATGCGAGGTATGACACAAAAATTTTTAGGTATGCAGGTGGGCTTCCCGGAGAAGTCTGCCGATGTTCGTCTTGCACAGTACGAAACAGGAACCAGAACTCCCAAAGCGGATTTGACCGCTGCCTTGGCTGATACGCTTGATGTTTCGCCGCAGGTACTCGCTGTACCGGACATTGACTCCTATGTTGGATTGATGCACACATTGTTTACCTTGGAGGACAGATACGGTCTTGAAATCTGCGGAAGCGATGGCGAAGTGCATCTTCGTGTCAATGTGTTCAAGGGCAAGGACGCATCCCATCTCCACGAAATGATGTGCGCTTGGCGGCAAGCTGCCGCTATGCTGAAAGCAGGAGAGATCACACAGGAAGAATACGACCGCTGGCGTTATCGCTATCCCGAATTTGATACCACTCAGCGTTGGGCGAAAGTTCCTTCCCAGGCACTCAGCGATATGTTGATTGAGGAGCTGAAAGAACACACCCAGGATTAACAACCATTAGGGGGACAATATGCCTTTATCTGTAACCATGATCGCTTCGGTTTCTGAGCGCTTCAGTAAGTTGATTGATAAAAATGAATATGAGCCTCGCCTCTGTGTGCTGATGAATCAATCGAAAGAGATTTTTCCCG
>JAGATP010000019.1 GCA_017621155.1 Clostridia bacterium | reverse complement strand
TCGCTTGGCGAGAAGCGCCTGCCCCAATACGTTGTTGATCTTGTGCGCACCCGTATGGTTGAGATCTTCCCGCTTCAGATAGATCTTCGCGCCGCCCAAGTCCTCCGTCATCTTTTTGGCGAAGTACAATCTACTCGGTCTCCCCGCATAGTCGTTGAGAAGCGCGCTCAGCTCTTCCTGAAACGCAGGATCGTCCTTATAGTGGTTGTAAGCCCTTTCCAGCTCGATGACCGCATTCATGAGCGTTTCGGGGATGTACTGTCCTCCGTGAATGCCAAACCGTCCTTTCATGATTCCCTCCTCGCGTTTTCGATAAAACGCCTGATTTTTTCGTAATCTTTTTTTCCCTCTCTCTCCACGCCCGAACTCACGTCCACGGCGTAGGGAGAGAGCTTTTTTGCCATTTTGACCTTTTCCTCGTCGAGCCCGCCCGCCAAAAAGAAGGGGCGAGAAGGGAGCGGCAAGCTCCAATCGAAGGATTGCCCCGTGCCCCCTTTTCCGTGGTCGAGGAGAATAAAGTCCGCCTTCGAACGCTCTGCCCGTTTTATGTCCTCCTCCCCCCGCACGGAAAACGCCTGAATGAGGAGCTTTTCGGAGAGAAGAGAAAGCGCTTCTTCCGTATATTCATGAAGCTGCCAAACGTCAAAGGCGGTACACCGCTTGATCTCCTCGACGGGATTTCCGAGGAACACCCCGACCGAGCGAATGTCGGGAGAGAGAAGAGAGAGTAGCCTCTTTGCCCTTTCGTAAGGGACAAATCGCTTGCTCTTGCGACAGAGGACGAAGCCGACGAAATCGGGCTTGCACGAATTGACGAAGCTTACTTCCTCTTCCGTCGTGATTCCGCAAATCTTGACCTTCATACTCTCCTCCATTCGGCGAGGAGCTTTCCCCTGTCGGGCGAACGCATGAGCGCTTCGCCGACGAGCACGGCGTTTGCCTTTGCCGCCTTCAATGCCCTGACGTCCTCTATGCTTTTCACGCCACTCTCCGCGACGAAGAGTCTATCCTTCGGCACGAGGGAGCGAAGCCGTTCGGCGTTCGAAAAATCGACGGTAAAGTTTTTCAGGTTGCGGTTGTTCACGCCGATCACCCGCCCGCCGATCTTGAGCGCCCGCTCAATTTCCTCTTCGTCGTGCGCCTCGATGAGGCAGGAAAGCCCCAAGTTCTCGGCAATCCCGAAAAAGTCGCGAAGTTTCCCCTCTTCGAGCAGAGAACAGATGAGGAGAATCGCCTTTGCGCCCAAGCTCTTTGCCCGATAGATCATGTACTCGTCTACCGTAAAGTCCTTTCGAAGACAGGGAAGGGAGACGGCGGAAGAAATCTGCGCGAGGTATTCGTCCTTGCCCAAAAACCAAACCGGTTCGGTGAGGACGGAGAGGGCGGAAGCCCCCGCGCACTCGTACTCCGAAGCGATTTGAAGATAGGGAAACTCTTTTGCAATCAGCCCCTTCGAGGGAGAAGCCCGCTTGACCTCGCAGAGGAAGGAGAGCTCCTCTCCCTGTAAGCTCCGTTCAAAGGGGAAATCCCCTTTGGGCAGGGAGAGCGCGGCGCGCTTTGCCTCGGCGCGAGAAAAAACTTTTGTTTCCTCCGCAACCCGCTCGCACGTCCTTTGGGCAATCGTCTGTAAAATGTCCATTTCAGTGGGATTCCTCGACAAAGCGTTCGAGCACCGCCATTGCCCTGCCCGAATCGATGAGTTCTGCCGCCAAGCAGATTCCCTCCGCGAGGGAAGAAGCCTTGCCCGCAATCTTGAGGGCTGCTCCCGCATTCAACAGCACGGCATCCCGCTTCGCGCCCTTCTCTCCGCTGAGAACAGCGCGGGTGATGGCGGCGTTCTCCGCAGGCGTTCCGCCGTCCAATTCTTCCTTCTGACAGCGAACAAGTCCGAACTGTTCGGGACAAATCTCATAAGTCTCAAACCGGTTGCCCTCAAATTCACAGACCGTCGTAGGGGCGCAGAGGGAAATTTCATCCAGCTTGTTCTGCCCGTACACGACCATGCCCCGCTTGACGCCGAGGCTGACGAGCACCTTTGCCAACGGCTCGACGAGGAGCTCGTCGTACACGCCGAGGAGCTGATAAGCGGGCGAGGCGGGATTGGTGAGAGGGCCTAAGATGTTGAACACCGTGCGGAAGCCGAGCTCCCTGCGAATTGCGCCCACGTATTTCATGGAAGTGTGGTATTTCTGGGCGAAGAAGAAGCACATTCCGACTTTGTCGAGAAGGGAGACGCACTGTTCGGGGGAAAGGTCGATGTTGGCGCCGAGGGCTTCGAGACAATCCGCCGTGCCGCACTTCGAAGAGGCGGCGCGATTGCCGTGCTTGGCGACCTTGACGCCCGCCGCCGCGACGACGAAGGCGGAAGTCGTCGAAATGTTGAACGAGCCGGCGTTGTCCCCGCCCGTGCCGACGATTTCGAGAAGGTCGCCCTCGTACCGAACGGGAACGGCGTGAGCGCGCATAGCTGCCGCACAGCCGGAAATTTCTTCGATGGTCTCCGCCCGCGTGCTCTTGGTAGAAAGCGCCGCAAGGAACGCCGCGTTTTGGGTGTGCGTGGTCTTGCCGTCCATAATTTCGTTCATGACGGCGTAAGCCTCTTCATAGGTCAAGTCCCCTTTGCCGACGATTTTGAAGATTGCCTCTTGAATCATAGTACTTCTCCTTTGACGAATTGAATAAAATTTTGCAGCATGACCTTGCCGCTCGGCGTCATGATGGATTCGGGATGAAATTGCACGCCGAAGACAGGGTGCGTTTTGTGTTCGATTGCCATGATCTCCCCATCGTCCGCTTTGGCAATCACCTTCAGACAGGGCGGGAGAGAATCTTCCACGGCGGCGAGGGAATGATAGCGCGCTACGGAAATTTTTTCTTTTAGATTCCGAAAGAGAATGCTGTTTGCGTCGAACTCGACGGGGGATTCCTTGCCGTGCATAAGCTGTTTTGCGTAAGAGACAACCCCTCCGTAGGCGGTACAAATCGCCTGATGTCCGAGGCACACGCCGAGCACGGGAATGCGCCCTTCGAGCGAACGCACAAGCTCCACGCACACGCCCGCGTCCTCCGGTCTCCCCGGCCCGGGAGAGAGGACGATTGCCTCGGGGTGAAGGGCTTTGATTTCGGAAATGGTGAGCGCGTCGTTGCGAACGACGGAAATATCCGGACAAATCGAGCCGATGAGCTGATAGAGGTTATAGGAAAAGCTGTCGTAATTGTCGATGAGAAGAATCATACCGTTTCCCCCTCTTTGAGCGCCCTGAACACCGCAGCCGCCTTGTTGAGGCACTCTTTGTATTCCCGTTCGGGGACGGAATCGGCGACGATCCCCGCCCCGCTCCGCACAAAGACCTTGCCGTTCTTTCGGTAAGCGAGCCGAATGGCGATGGCGACGTCGAGATTGCCCGAAAAGTCGAGATAGCCAATCGCGCCTCCGTAAACGCCACGCTTGTTCCCTTCCAGGTCGTTGATGAGCTGACACGCCTTGATCTTGGGCGCACCCGAAAGCGTGCCTGCGGGGAGGACTGCGCCGATGACGTCCATCGCCGTCTTTCCTGCGGCAAGCTCCCCTTTGACGGCAGAGCCGATGTGCATGACATGGGAAAAGCGAAGAACTTCGTGGTAACGCTCCACTTCCACCGTACCAAACGAAGAGAGCTTGCCCAGATCGTTTCTCCCGAGATCGACGAGCATGTTGTGCTCGGCAAGCTCTTTGGGGTCGGAGAGAAGCTCCCTTTCAAGCGCTTCGTCCTCCTCGCTCGTCCTTCCCCTCGGTCTCGTCCCCGCAAGGGGAAAAGTGTGCAGGGTGTTGCCCTCCAACTTGACGAGCGTTTCGGGAGACGCCCCGACGACTTCGCTGTCCGATCCCGAAAGATAAAAAAGGTAGGGAGAGGGGTTGAGGGTGCGGAGCATTCGGTATGCGCCGAAGAGGCTTCCCGAAAAAGCCGCCTCGAAGCGGTTGGAAAGGACGATCTGAAAGAGATCACCTTCCCGAATGTGCTCCTTTGCCCGCTCTACCATCGCGGTGTATGCTTCCTTTGAAAAGAGGCTCTTCATCTCCGAGATGAGTTTTCCCCGCTCGATGAAAGCGGGTTTCCCCTCCTTTACGAGGGTCGCCATGTCGAAAAGGGTCTTTTCCGCCTCTTGGTAAGCGCCTTCGTCGGGAACGATGTTGACGATGAGAAGGAGTTTCTGACGGAGATTGTCAAAGGCGATCACCTTGTCGAAGAGCATGAGATCGACGTCGAAAAAACCCTCGTCGTCGGGCGCGTCGAGCTTTAACGACGGCTCGACGTACTTTAAATAATCGTAGGAAAAATAGCCGACCAACCCGCCCGCAAAGGGGGGGAGCCCAAAAACGCGAGGGGAGCGGTACTCGTTCAAAATTCCCTCGATGACCGCCGCGGGGCAATCCGTAAAAATTTCCCTCTCCCCCACCTTCATCTTGCCGTCAAGGCAGGTGACAGTGAGGACGGGATCGTACCCCAAAAAGGTATATCTGCCCCATTTTTCGCCCCCTTCGACGGATTCGAGCAAGAAGACGTGGTCGGAAACGCCTTTTAAAATTCTCATCAGGGAAATGGGCGTTGTGAAATCAGAAAGAAGCTCCATGCAGACGGGGACGCGCCGATAGCCCTGCTGCCGATAGGATAAAACCGTGGAAAGATCGGGATACATCTGTCTCCTCCTTGCAAATAAAAAATCCTTGACAGAAAAACTGTCAAGGACGAATGGTTTGTTCGTGGTGCCACCTTGCTTCACGGGAAAATTCCCGCACTCTGCGAGATACTAACATATCTCCAATCACTGACGTAGATTTTCACGTTGCAGAATACTCAGATTTCTCCTTTGACTGCACCCTCCTCGGTCCATTTGATGCACTGTTTTCCATTCCTTCTCAGCTTGCGGAACTCTCTGTGGGGACTTTTGCACCGTTATCTCCGAATCAACGGTTTCTATGTTTTGCTCATTATAGCATATGCTTTTGCGCTCGTCAAGGGGTACGTCGCATTTTTTTGATGGAAATATTTGCTTGTATCGATTTTTTTCATCGATACAAGGCTCACTCTGCCAAAATTGAATTGACAAAGCAGGCTTCCGGCGTCTCGTTTGCCGCAAGCTCCAAAAGGAGATTGGCAAAGTGGTCGGAAGGGTCGAGCGCGCTCGTCTGCCCCGCAAACAGAGCCAAAAAGGTCATGAGCACGGCGTAAAAGGTTTCAAACCCGTAAACCAAGTCCGCTTCGGCGCAAATTCTTCTGCACAGGGAGACGAAACGCTCGCACAAGAGCTCGCGCTGGAAGGGAAAGAGCTCTCTTAAGCGATACCCGCAGCCTTCTCTTTGAAAGGCGGTGCCAAGCTCTGCTTCTGAAAGAAAACAGCGGCACTTTTCGACGAGCGCTTCTTCGGACGTGCCCCCTTCGATTTCGGCAATAAAGCGGCGCACTTCGGACTGATGGCGAAGGAAAAAGGAATCCTCCCGCATGTCCCTTTGAAAATGCGTAAAACTTTCCCATCCCATGCGGATGGCTTCGGTATTATAGCTCGGTACAACGCAAGATAAAGCCTGCATAACTTAAAACCTCCTCTTGGTTTCTACAGTATCTAGTATACAATACTAGATTACCTCTTGTCAAGAAAAATAATACCTTTTTTTAAAAAATATATTTTCGTACGAGAAAATTTTCCTTCGCCTTGACAAAAAAGGACAAACAGGGTATAATAAAATGGGATAGCGTAAGGGCAAAAGCTTGCGCCGCGTCCCTTTGCCTTCCAAATCCTAAGGAGAAAAATTATGAATGCACTCGATATTATCCTCATGATCGGAGGACTGCTGCTCGGATTCGTTCTGCTCATCAAGGGAGCGGACTTTTTCGTGGACGGAAGCTCCGCGGTTGCCAAAAAGCTGAAAGTGCCCTCCCTCATCATCGGCATGACCATCGTGGCGATGGGAACGTCCCTGCCCGAATGTGCAGTCTCCGTCACGGCGTCCCTTGCGGGGAGCAACGGGCTTGCCATCGGCAACGCCATCGGTTCGAACATCTTCAATTTAATGGTCGTCTGCGGGCTGTGCGCACTCTTCTGTCCCCTCGCCATTCAAAAGTCCACCCTGTTGAAGGAATTCCCCTTTTCCGTCGCAATCGCCCTGCTCCTGCTCGTCTTCGGGCTCACGGGTTGGGTCGTGTCGCGGTGGGAAGGCGCGATTCTCCTCGTTCTCTTTGTCTCTTTTCTCGTGTGGATGGTGTTTTCCGCAAAAAAACAGCAAAAGGAAGGGCTCTTGCAGGAAGAAGAGGGGAGCGGGAAACAGCTTTCCGTTCTCCTTTGCATTCTCTATATCTTAGGCGGAGCTGCCGCCATCGCCGTCGGGGGCAATCTCGTCGTCGATTCGGCGAGCGATCTTGCAAAGCTCCTCGGCATGAGCGACACCCTGGTGGGCTTGACCGTCGTAGCGCTCGGCACTTCCCTGCCCGAGCTTGCAACCTCCGTCGCCGCCGCCCGCAAAAACGAACTCGACATGGCGCTCGGCAACGTCATCGGCTCGAACATCTTCAACATCCTCTTCGTGCTCGGGATTGCCATCGTCATTTCGCCGCTTACCTTCGCGATGGAAAACATTATCGACATCGCCATTCTCTGCGGCATGAGCCTCGTCGTCTGGCTGTTCTGCCAAAAGAGAAAAAAGCTCGTCCGTTGGCACGGCGTTATCATGCTGCTCCTGTATGCGGGCTTCCTCGCCTACATCATCCTGCGCGTATACCTCTGAATCGAAGGGGCACGAACCATGCGTCCCACAGTAACTATCCCCCACTAAAGTGGGGGCTTTAGTTTGCCCTAAAGGGCATTGATACCGGCGCGGTGCTTAAGCACCGTTCCAAAACCGCCTACCGCACACAAGCAAGCCGTT
>JAGATP010000003.1 GCA_017621155.1 Clostridia bacterium | reverse complement strand
TTCTTTTCGTTGACTTGGATACTTTTGTGTAGAGAATATTCCGTAAGGTACGCTCGGAGCTTTCCCTTTTGAGCATTTCTCTATGTACTTGATCAGCTCGCTTCTCGGTACGGAATACTGTCTTGTTTTCTTTTCTCCGATTGTACACCCAATGTGTCCGTTCTGCAGAAGCCATGCAGCTTTGCGTTTGCTGATATGTAAGATGCATCTGACTTGTTCGAGCGAGAGAATGGGGGGACAATTCTTTCGGATTTCTTCCACGGTAATGGTCAGCATCATCATTTTACTTCCCGACCTATGCTGTAGCACCTGCCTTTCCTTTCGCTATAGTCAACTATGGTTTCTATCAGATCCACCTTGGCGATTATGTATGAGCCCTGAAATACGAAGGCTCGTAGGTCTTTGTTTTTTATCAGCTCGTAAACCTTGTTTCTTCCAAATGGAGAGCATTTGCTTGCTCTGAGTGGACTCATCACGTCCGGGACTTTTGCGAGCATTCTTTCAAGCTCCGCAACCTTTTCTTCTCTTGTCATTTTGGATTCTCCTTTTTCGTTTTTAATAAGGCAGACAGCATACCGTAAGGTAAATTTTTCATTGTTTTAACTGCATTTTTGCCCAAGCGACGATACCATTCGAACCCACCATTTTTTGTGTATTTTTTATTTGAATTTTTTTGATTTTTGCCAAAATCTCGCATTTTTTCTCGCTTTTTTTCTCAAAATCCCTCAAAATCAAGCCTTTTCGCAGTGATTATTTGAGACATTTCGGGAACAACCGTGAAGTTTCGGTATCAGAGCGAATAAGTCTTGAAAACCGTTGAGGGGCAACTCTCCGGGGGTTCAAATCCCTCTCTCTGCGCCAATCAAGGACGTAAGTTGAATAATGCTACTTACGCCCTTATTTTTTCCAAAAACTCGTCATAGCATAAACCGTAAAACACGCATTTTAAGCCAATATATGGTTGAGGATACAAGACAAGCGCCCGCCATAGACTAAATTCTATCAAATATGTCGCATTTTAAATGCAAAAGCGTTATACGAACTTCGAAGGTTTTATTTTATGGAAAATTTTGTGTATGTTGAATTGACTGCCACTAATTTTTACTTTAACTCATTGGACAACTTTAAGCGGCATCAAAATGTAAAAAAGTGTTGGCGGAAAGTGGGCGATGGTTACACTTTATTACCGATTGCTTACACGGAAAAATGGTCTTTACCCGAATGCAGAGAATTGGCCCAAAAAATTCTGTATCAGTTATCGTTGGGCGCTATCGCTTACGGGGCAATAAAAGATAACCGCATTGTAGGATTTGCATTAATCCTCAACCAACGCTTCGGAAGCAAAAATCAATACATCGATTTGGCAGAATTTTATGTTTCAAAGCCCTATCGAAGAAAAGGAATCGGAAAAGCCCTGTTTCAAATGTCCTGTATTGCGGCAAAAAAATTAGGCGGAAAAAAACTTTATATTTCCGCCCATTCGGCAGAAGAGAGCATTGCGGCATATAAAAGCTACGGATGTACGCTTGCGAAAGAAATCAATCAATCCCTTGCCGCGAGAGAGCCTTGTGATTTGCAGTTGGAATTTGCATTAAAATGAAGATATACGAAGTCACGGATAAAAAGAAATACCTGCCGTTATTGCTTCTTGCGGACGAGCAGAAAAATATGATAGATCGCTATATTAAAACGAGCCAAATGTATGTTTTAGATGACAATGCGATTATAGGTGAAATCACGGTACGCGAATTATCGAGGGGAATTTTAGAAATAAAAAATCTCGCCATATTTCCCGAATATCAGCGCAAAGGATACGGCAAAGCGTTGATACGCTTTATTTGTGAAAAATACAAAGGTAGGTATTCCGTTTTACAAGTAGGAACGGGCGACAGTTTGCTTACTGTCCCCTTTTATGAAAAATGCGGTTTTATAAAATCGCATATTGTGAAAAATTTTTTTGTCGAAAATTATGACCATCCCATAATAGAAAACGGAAAAAGGCTAATCGATATGGTATATCTGAAAAAAACAATATAACAATAAAAATTTATCCCGCAAAAAAACGCAAGTCGATGATGTTCAACTTGCGCCCTTAGAATCCCTCGGGGAGCCAAATAAACGGCTCTCTGATGGTTTTTTATCTTTTTGTGTGTTCACTCCCGGCCTTCTTCCTCTTACAAGCATAAGCTGCCCCATAGAGCGAATTCCATGCGTTATAATTTTTTACTTCTCGTCAAAATCAGCCGAAGGTATGCGAAATCTGCCGAGTTTGTTCATCATGATCCGCTTGTGATCCATAAGAGAATGCGCATATCGCTTCAAGGTGACGGTAGCCGATTCATGCCCGAGCAGTTCCGACAAGGTTTTGACATCCATGCCGCATTCCAACGCCCTTGTCGCAAAGGTATGCCGAAGAGAATGAAAGCCCTTGTGCGGAATATTTATTTTGTTTAAGATTGCTGCAAAGCTGCTCTGATACGATCTGACCGATACCTCTTTTTCTCCGTTCGCCACGACAAACGACGAGCGGCTTCTTTTTTTCATATCTCGAATCATCGGCATAATCTGTTTGGGGATGGGAATGTATCGGACAGAAGATGAGGTTTTCGGTACTTCCACAATTTTTTTATACTTTCCGTTTTCATCTTTCCCGTCATGGCAGGATTTCGCAACATGAATGACACCCCTTTGCAGATCGACGTCGCTCCACTCTAATGCAAGCAGTTCCCCGATTCTCAAACCCGTGTATAAGCACAAAAGAATCCCCAAGAGTTTGTCCTTCTTTCGACGCAGCACTTCCTCCTCGATCAACTTCTGTTCTCGTTTGGAAAAACAAGATACTTCCTTTTCTTTCATTTTCGGACGCTTGACCTTATCTACATGATATTCCGATACATAACCGAGCATATATGCAGTCTTTAGAGAACCCTGTAAGACGTTAATGATCGAAACGACGGAATTGGGAGCTAACCCCTTTCCGTTCTTTTGATTCCCGCACGTTAATAGTTCGGCAATGAAGCGCTGGATTCGATCAACCGTCAATTGCGACAATTCCATCTCTCCAAACTCGGGACAAAGTCTTTGCTTTACAATTTCTTCATACCGCGTGTACGTTCTCATTTTGGTGGTTGGACGCACATAGTTTTCCAACCATTCTTTTAACCATTCTTTGTATTTCATAGTTGTTCTCCTTCTCTATTTTTTGCAAAAAAAGAAAGCCCATGAACGTGCACCTTCGAGTTTCCATTTTATCCAGTATTTTATTTTGATGGCTCTATTTCGAACATTCATTATCCGATTGGGTAGCGCCAAAATAATCATACCACACTTTTTTTCAAAAAACAAGCTCATCCTTTTATTCTTTTCCTTTTTTCATCTTTTCTGGACTTATAAACATTAATTTTATTTCTATTCTTTATGTTTGCATACTGATAAGCTGTTATTCAATGTTTCGCTTTTGCAAAAAGTATTTTTCAAGACAATAAAAAGCACAGGAAGAACTTCCTGCGTCTAAAGACTCAAGACCACTCGTCGTGATACGAGTGGTCTTGAAAAGATTAATTTGGGAGCAAATTCATGCTCGTTTTTCCGGTTTATTCTTTTACTTCAATGCTCCATACCGTTTGATGCTTCTCATTCGGACGAGCAGATAAAAAATCGGATTTTTTCGCAAAGTCCTCTCTGACGCCGTCCCTTGCAGGAAGCGTTGACCAAGGCTCGATACAAATGAAAGGAGCATCCGACTTTGGCTTATGCCACACGCCTACAAAGTCCATTGAAGGATAGTTAACGACAATTTTTCGCGTGCCGCCCGCTCTCGCGATTTCAGCGACGCCGCCCGATCCTTCGAGCACGATCGCATCCAGCCCGAATAGGCTGTGTCTTAGCGAAAGTTTGTTTTCCATCAAGGGATAATCCTCTACTTCGCCGCTCATTAAGATATTTTCGCTGAACTTATGCCATTTCAAAGAGGTTGCCTTGGGGAAGAAAACCGCATAGTCTTCAAAAGCGCCCCCGTCGAAGGGAATAGAAAAGCCCGGATGTCCTCCAATTGCAAAGTACATGGTTTGCTTGCTCTTGTTGAGAACGGAAACCGTCATCAGAATGCACGCGCCCTTCAAAGAATACTCGATGGAGTAGACAAAGTCATACGGATAGCTTGCAAGCGTCTCCTCGTCGGAAACAAAGGTGAAAACGCAAGAAGAAACACTGTGCTTTTCTCCCTTTAACATCCGCCTGCGAATGAGCCCGTGAGGCTGCATTTCATAGGTTTTTCCATACAAGTCATATTTTCCCTCGTGCAGTCTTCCGATAATGGGAAACAGATTATACGCCCGTCCCGTCCAATAGGCAGGATCGCCCTGCCACAAGTATTCCGTCTGGGTCTTTTTCGAAAAAATACGCTTCAGTTGTGCCCCCGTTTCCTCGATGGAAACGGACAGAAATTCGTTCTCAATGGTAATCATTTCGAATCCTCCGAATCGGTATGACGGCGTTGCAGCTTCATAAACGTCTTTGCCATCTCAATTTTATTTTGCTTGTATTCGAGAAAACTCTTTTTTCGCCTTTGCGTTTCCGCATCGATATAAGTCTCCCGATGCGCAACCGCTTCCTCCATTTTTTCTTCCCATGCGAGAAAGTCGCTCTGCAAAACGACCTCTCGTCCGGAAACGGTGAGCATACCCTCTCCCATGGCAAATGCCTTTTTCGTACCGTCCGCAAGCGTAAACGAGCAAATATCCGTCGTGAGGTTCATAAAAACAGGCATATGCCGTGCGAGAATCGTCTCTCTTCCGTCCGGCTTGGAAATCATCAAGCTCTCCACTTCGCCCGAAAAAAATTCTTTATCGGGTCGGAGCATAATCAGATGGAAAGTCATGGCTGATACCCCGGAATATCGGATAAATCGCCGATGAAAAAAAACTGATTTTCGGGAATGTCGTCGCACTTGCCGTCCAAAATCGCATTGCAGCTTTCAATGGTCTTGGCAAGAGGAACGTATTTCCCCTCCATACCCGTATACACCGAGGCGACCGTAAACGGTTGGGAGAAAAAGCGTTGCAGCTTTCTTGCCCGATAAACGAGCAACTTGTCTTCGGGATTGAGCTCATCCATGCCGAGAATGGCAATGATGTCCTGCAATTCCTTGTAGCGCTGCAAGGTTTCCACCGCGCGCTTAGCCGTATTGTAGTGCAGTTCTCCGACGATATCCGGCTCCAAGATGCGGCTGGAGGACTCCAAGGGATCGACAGCCGGATAAATTCCCTGCTCGACAACCTTTCGGGAAAGAACGGTCGTCGCATCGAGATGAGAAAAGATCGTAGCAGGCGCAGGGTCTGTCAGATCGTCCGCAGGGACGTACACCGCTTGAATAGAGGTAATCGAGCCGTGCTTCGTGCCTGTGATTCGCTCCTCAAGCTGTCCGAGTTCCGTCGCAAGCGTAGGCTGATAGCCGACGGCTGAGGGCATCCTTCCGAGCAAGGCGGAAATTTCAGAGCCCGCCTGAACGTAACGGAAAATGTTATCGATGAACAGGAGCACGTCTTGCTTTTCCTTGTCCCTGAAATGCTCCGCCATGGTAAGTCCCGTAAAAGCGGCGCGCATACGCGCACCGGGCGATTCGTTCATCTGTCCGAACACGAGAGAGGTTTGGGAAAGGACGCCCGATTCCTGCATTTCCTCGATCATTTCATAGCCTTCACGGCTTCTCTCGCCCACGCCGATGAAAACGGATCTACCGTGGTGTTTGGTGGCAATGGAAGAAATCAGCTCCTGAATCAAAACGGTTTTTCCGACGCCCGCGCCGCCGAACAGACCGATTTTGCCGCCCTTCGCATAGGGTGTCAGAAGGTCGATGACTTTGATTCCCGTCTCGAAAACTTCGGTTGCGGGGCTTTGTTCGATCAAAGAGGGCGCTTCGCGATAAATGGACGCGCGCTCTCCGGTAAGTTCCCCTTTTCCGTCAACGGGCTTTCCGAGTGCGTTGAGAACGCGCCCCACCACCTGCTCTCCGACGGGAACCATAATGGGATTTCCCGTGCTTTCGACCTGCATTCCCCGTGCCAAGCCTTCCGTAGATTCCAAAGCGATGCAGCGGCAAATGCCGCCCGGACGATGCGCAAGAACTTCGATGTCCACATTGCCGTCCTCCGTTTTGACATGCAAAAGCTCATTTTGCGAGGGAAGATGATTATCGAAGAAGACGTCGATGATAGAGCCGACGATTTGTACAATCTTTCCGATATAAGTTTTCGTCATGATTGCCTCTCCCTTGTTAACGAGGCGCTCGCCGTGACGAGTTCGCTCGTAATGCTTTCCTGTCTTTGATGGTTGTATTCCTGCGTAAACGCCGCAATCATTTCCTCTCCGTTCTTGGTCGATTCCTGCATGGACAGCATCCGCTTGTAATTGATCGCGAGGTTACTGTCGGCAAGGGCAGAATAGACTTCCGCCATCATGTATTGAGAAAGGAAGTTTTTGACCGATTCCTCCGTATGCGGCTCGAATAAGCCGTCCGATCCGACGGGAGTCGGCAAGGTAATGGGGAGCAGCCGCTTCATCTTCGGATTGATCTCGGAATAGGAAGGCGTTTCCGTATACAGAAGGTAAATCTCGCCGTACTCCCCCTTCAAGAAAAATTCCAGCATATCGTTGGCGACCATAATGGCGTCAAAGGCATGCGGCTCATTTGCCATGTGCGAGTAGAAGTTATTGACGGCAATGTGCTTTCTTCGGAAAAATTCTCTCGATTCCTGTCCGATGACGTAAATTTTGGAGACCTTCTTTTTTTGCAGAATTTCCTCCGCCATACTAAGAAGCCGATGATTGCAATCGCCGCACAAGCCCTTGTCCCCCGCAATGACGATCAACGCCGTCTTATCACAGCCGTTTTCCCTTACGAGGGGCGAAGCGGTGAGTTTTTTATCGTCCGCTTCCGTTAAAATCAATTGAAGCTGTTCCAGATAACGGCGGGCACTCTCGCTCTTTTTTCTCGCTCTACCGATCTTTGAAGCGGAAATCAAGTGCATGGCGCTTGTAATTTTGACGGTTTCCTTGATCGTACCGATCCGCCGTTTTAAATCTATCGTATTCATACCGTCTCTCTTTTTCTCTTAAATTCCGCAAAATACGTTTCTACGGACTTTTTATCCTCTTCGGAAAGCTTTCCTTTCCGCTCGATCCCTGCGATAAAATAAGGATAATACTCCGATACAAAGGAAATAAATTCCGAAAGGACGGCATTGACGCTTGAAAGCTCTACGTCGGAAAGGAAGTTCTTGCCCGCAACGTACAGTTCCAATACCATGATACCCATTGATTTCGGACAGCCCTGGCGCTGCTTCATGCTTTCGGTCAGCCTTGCCCCTTTGGCGAGCGTTTGCTTCGTCGCGACGTCGAGATCTGCGCCGAACTGAGAAAACTGCGCCATCTCGCGATAGTGCGCCAAATCGAGACGAACGGAAGCGGAGACCTCCTTCATCGCCTGACACTGCGCGCTTCCGCCGACGCGGGAAACGGAAAGGCCGACGTTGATGGCAGGTCTCATGCCTCCGTGGAAGAGCTCGCTTTCGAGATAAATCTGTCCGTCCGTAATGGAAATGACGTTGGTGGGAATGTACGCGGAAATGTCCCCCGCCAAAGTCTCGATGATGGGAAGCGCCGTAATCGAACCGCCGCCGAGCTCCTTGGATAACTTTGCGCTCCGCTCTAAAAGCCTCGAATGGATGTAGAAAATATCCCCGGGATACGCTTCACGCCCCGAAGGTCTTTTTAAAAGGAGAGAAATCGCGCGATAGGCGACGGCGTGCTTGGACAAATCGTCATAGACGATGAGAACGTCCTTTCCCTGCAGCATAAACTCCTCGGCAATCGCCGTGCCCGTATAGGGCGCAAGGTATTGCAAAGGCGCTGATTCGGACGCCGTAGAGGAAACGATGACGGTATAAGAAAGGGAGTCGTGCTTTTTTAACGTCTGAATGACGGAATTAACCGCCGCAATTTTCTGTCCGATTGCGACGTAGACGCAAATGACGTCCTTTCCCTTCTGATTGAGAATGGCGTCGACTGCGATGGCGGTCTTTCCCGTCTGCCTGTCGCCGATGATGAGTTCTCTCTGCCCCTTTCCGATGGGAATCATCGAATCAATCGCCTTGATTCCCGTATAGAGGGGCTCATTCACTTTGCTTCTGTCAAAGATGGAGGGAGCGGGAGATTCCGTACGCCTGAATTTTTCGCCTTTAAGCGGCTTCCCGCCGTCGAGCACCTCACCGATGGGATTTACTACCCTTCCCAAAAGCTCGTCGCCGACGGGTACGGAGACGATCCGCCCCGTGCAATAAGCGAGGTCGCCTTCGGAAAGGTCTCTCGCATTGGTGAGCAAAATTGCGCCAACGGAGTCCTCTTCCAGATTCATCGCGAGCGCATACTTTCCGCCCGTAATATAGATGAGCTCTCCGCTCTTGACGCCGACAAGCCCTTCGATGGTCAAAACGCCGTCGCCGCAGGCGACGATTCTTCCCGCCTCTTTCAACTGCGTTCCGTATTCAAAAGACTGTACTTGTCGTTTGAGTTCGTCGGTCAGAAAAGCGTAATCAGTCATTGCCGAGCTTCTCCTTTATCTGGTTTATTTTGGATTTGACCGTGCCGTCATAGATCGTCGCGCCGTCAAATACCATCAACCCGCCAATCAAAGAATCGTCTACGAGGTAATTCGCCTCAAGAAGACAATCGTACTTCTTTGAAAAGACAGCTTCCACCTTTTCCTTCTGTTCTTCCGTCAAAGGTCGGGCAGAAGTTACGGTCAGCTTGATCTTACGCTCTTTCATTGTTCGCTCCACTCATTCAGACAGTCGTCGATGATCTTTGCGTCCTCTTCGGGCGTAATCTCTCTCGAGAGAATCCCCGAGGCAATCATCGTGGCAATGGAGACGATGTCTCCCTTCATATCGGCAATCGCGGCTGCCTTTTCCTCTTTTGCCTCCTCTTCTGCTTTTTCCAAAATCTTTGCCGCTTCGGCTTTGGCATTTTGCAGGACGGCATCAGACTCCATTGCCGTCTCTCTTTCGGCTTCCGCCTTTTTGAGCGCAATCTCTTCGGCTGATTTTGCAATCATGCCCTCATATTCTTCTTTCAACGCCTCGGCATTTTTCATCTGTTCTTTGCCCTCTTCCATTTGCTTTCGGATGGAATCCTGCCGCGTATGAATGAGCTTTACCATCGGTTTATAGACCAAAAAACCGACGACAACGACGAGAATGAGAAAATTGACAAGGTGGGCAATCACGTCCAAGCCATCCAAATCGAGAATTGCCAACAATTGATTTGTCATACCTATCTCCTTACAGAACGTTGATGACGATGAGAATTGCAATGACGAGCGCGTAGATAACACACGTTTCGATAAACACGAGTCCGATCATCAAGGTATTGGAAATTTGTTTGCTCGCCTCGGGTTGACGGGCGATAGACTCCAGAGCCTTGGAAATGGCAAGCCCCATGGAGATCGCCGCAACCGCCGCGACCAAAATCGCAACTGCCGCCGCGATGGCAAATACGCTTAAATCGGAAACGTTGGACGCAGTTTCCAAGAGCATGGTAAGATTCATGATTTTTTCTCCTTACAAAACATTGATTACGATGAGGATTGCAATGACGAGCGCGTAAATGACGCACGTTTCGATAAAGACAAGTCCGATCATCAGGGTGTTGGAAATTTGTTTGCTCGCTTCAGGTTGACGGGCGATGGATTCCAGAGCTTTGGAAATGGCAAGCCCCATAGAGATCGCCGCGACCGCCGCAACCAAAATCGCAATCGCCGCCGCAATGGCAAATACACTTAAATCCGAGAGCGTCGAAGTCTCTTCCAAGAGCGCAAATAGAGTCATATCAAATACCTTCCTTTCGCTTGTTTTTTCGTTTGATTTCGGAAGAAGTCGATCCGTCTAAAAATCTGGGTTCGACCGCTTCGCCGTAAAACATTCCGACCAAAGTCATGTAGACGTAAGATTGAATGATCGCATGGAGCGCAGAGAAGAGAACGGCAACGACAATGGGCACGCCCCACATGAGAAAGACGTAATAGTAAACGAGCCCCGTCATGATCAGACCGCCGATCATGGCGCCGAAGAGTCGGAAGGACATGGAAAGCAGCATCGTGACGTCCTTCAGAACGCCGAGCGCCCCCTTTGCCTTATTGCCGTAAAAACCTCCCGCAAGCATCGTCCCGTACCCCACGAGCGCGAGCGCGATGCAAGCGTTGATATCGACGAGAATCGCACGGATTCCCAAGACCTCGCACATCGTGCCAAAGCCGATATAGAGACAGGCGGTAAAGGAAAGCATTCCGATCCACGTGGTGGAATGCGGACTCTTTTCTTTCATGAAATTTTCTACCGCTTCGACGGCTTTCTCCATCAGACACTGAAACTTTCCCGGAACACCCGTCGTCTTAAAACGCGGATAAATGAGAAAGCGGAAGATGAGGGAAAGGACGATCAGGGCAACGGAAAGCCAGAACGCCGTCACGAAGCTCGGATTCACGGGAATGCCGAACAGCGAGCCCGATCTGCCCGGGAAGAGTTCTTCCTTTAAGACCTCGCCGAGCGAAGCTTCTTCCTCAGCACAAACGATCACGCGCATAATACCTCCTTCGATCAAAAAAATCAAATTTATGATTCTATGGTCATTATAATCCTTTTTTTAAGTTTTGTCAAACCAACTTTTAAAAATTTTCAGAGCGTTGTAAAAAGAATGACAAGGATATAAGCGGAATCTTAGGCAAAAAAATGTCGGGACTCATTTCGTCCCGACAATATCGTTTTTTATTTGGATTGTAGTTTGCTGTCCCCGTGTTTGACAAACAGCATGGTCACAAAGGAAAGCGCAACGAAGATCGCCGCATACGGGAAGAGAACCGTCCAGTCGATTCGATCCATCAAGAATCCCGAAAAAACGGGAGTTGCGATTTGCGCCGCCATGGAAGCCGTGTAGTAATATCCTGTGTATTTTCCGATGTCGCTCCCCTTTGCAAGCTCTACCACCATGGGGAAGGAATTGACATTGATGGTTGCCCAGCCGACGCCCGCAAGCGCAAAGAGAAGATAGAGCAAAATAATCGGCGAAGAAGAGGTCATAAACGAGCCGCCCAGGAAGGCGATAAAGAGAAACGCGACGCCGGCGAGGATGCATTTCTTTCTTCCTACTCGTTCGGCAATGAAACCGACGGGGATGTAGGAAAGGATCGCCGCGCCCTGCGCGATCATCAGGGTTAGATTGTAATCCATTTTCAGGACGTTCGAAGCATAAACGCTGAACTTCGAGGTGACGGCATTGTAGCCGAAATACCAGAGTGCAACGGACGCCAGAATGAGAATTAAAGAGATGAGTTTTCCCTTCGAGAGCTTTTCCTGTCCCGAAAGCTCTTCGGGATCGGGCGTATCTTCAAGGTGTGCCTGCGCTTCGAGCATTTCCCGATTCCACTTGGGCTCTTTCACCGTGAAGAGAAAGACGAAGAACGCAATCGCCATAATGCCGCAGACGGTACAGACGTACGGCGTATACGACATCGTCGCATTTTCGGGTTTTCCCGTTCCAAACACAATGCCAAGGAGTAGTACCAAAATGCCGCCGATCGCGCCCATCAGGTTGATGATGGCGTTTGCCTTGCTCCGCAAGGGCTTTACCACGACGTCGGGCATCAATGCCACCGCGGGAGAGCGGAAAATCGCCATGGACAAAAGGACGCAAAGGAGAATGATGATAAAGAGAACATTCAGATAAATCGTCCCGTCCGGCGAAGAGATTTTCGCATTGTCGACAAAGGTCAAGCCGATAAAAAAGGCAATGGCGAGAATGGTGCCGATGAAGATGAAGGGCGTTCGTTTGCCGTATTTTGACTTGCTCTTATCGGACAGAGCGCCGAAAAACGGCAACAAAAACAGCGCCAAAATATTGTCGAGACACATGACGAATCCCGACGCCGTTTGGGAAAAGCCGAATTTGTTGGTGAGCGTCAAAGGGATAATCGCATCATATGCCTGCCAGAAAGCACAAATGAGGAAGAACGCCATTCCTACAAAAAATACGCGTTTGGTGTTGAATTTCATAACTGCCCCCTTATTTTTTTCTATTTTATCACATTATGACGAAAAACGCAACCTCTGAACGTAAAATCCGCGTAAAATCCACCATTTTTGGCAAAAAAGCCATCTTCCAAAAAACACTTGACTTTCCCCCGAAAAAGATTATAATGAAGGGACAAAAGAGGTAACTATGAACAAAGATTTATCGACGGGGAAGCCCTCCAAAGTCCTATGGCTCTACTGCCTGCCCCTTCTAGGAAGCATTTTATTTCAACAGCTTTATAACATCGCCGATTCCCTGATTGCGGGGAAAATTCTGGGAGAAAACGCCCTCGCCGCCGTCGGGAACGCATCGGAGATCACCTTGATCTATACCGCGTTTGCCTTTGGAAGCAACATCGGTTGCTCGGTCGTCGTATCCAATCTGTTCGGCGCAAAGGACTATAAAGGCACAAAGACTTGCGTCTCAACCTCATTGATCATGTTCGGCGTCCTCTGCGTTCTCCTCATGGCGTTCGGCTTTTTGTTCACCGATCCCCTCCTTCGTCTGATGCAGACCCCTGCCGATATCCTTCAGGACTCCGTCGTTTATCTGATGATCTACACCGCGGGCATTCCCTTTGTATTCTTCTATAACGTAGCGACGGGAATTTTTTCCGCCATGGGTGATTCCAAAACACCTTTCTGGTTTTTAGCCGCCTCCTCCCTTGCCAATATCCTGCTTGACTATTTACTCGTGAAGTTTACGCCGCTCGGCGTTGCGGGCGTCGCCGTCGCAACGCTGATCTGTCAGGGAATCAGCTGTCTTCTCGCCCTCGTTTTCCTCTTTTTGCGGCTCAAAAAAATGCCTTCGGAAGGAAAAACGCCCCTCTTTTCTTCCTTCTATTTCAAAAAGATCTGCAAGGTCGCTCTGCCCTCTATTTTACAGCAGGGAAGCATTTCCGTGGGCAATCTCTTTATTCAGGGCATAGTCAACGGCTACGGGCCTGCCGTAATGGCGGGGTACACCGCAGCCATCAAGCTGAACAACATCGCGACTTCCTGCTTTACGGCAATCGCCAACGGGCTTTCGTCCTATACGGCGCAAAACTTGGGGAGCAACCAGCCGCAGAGAATCAAACCGGGGCTATTCTCCGCTTTTGGCATGGGCTATCTCGTTTCGGGGATTTTGGTGCTCATTTTTACGCTGGGAAGCACCCCCTGCATCGAGTTTTTCATGAAGGAGACGACGGAAGAAGCCCTGCTCTCGGGAAGGCAATTCCTCTTCATCGTATCCCCCTTCTACTTTGCCGTTTCCCTGAAAATTATTTCGGACGGCGTCTTGCGCGGCTCGGGAGCGATGCACCTGTTTATGATTTCCACCATGATCGACCTTATCCTTCGCGTGTTTCTCGCATTCCTCTTTTCGGGATCATTCGGAACGGTCGGCATCTGGTGCGCCTGGCCGGTCGGCTGGATCGTCGCAACCGTCATTTCCCTTTCCTTTTACGGCAGCGGAATTTGGAAAAAGTCGAAGCTATAATCGTAAAAAATGCGCTCTGAAATTTTTAATTCCGGAGCGCAATTTTTATAGATAAAGGGAAATGAGGTTGGAGACAAAAATTTCGATGCCGATGCAGACGAGGATAATCCCGCCGAAGAGTTCTGCCTTTCCCGAAAACTTCGTCCCGAATTTTTTGCCGAGCAATATTCCTGCAAGGCAGATCAAAAAGGTGACGAGAGCGATGATCAAGGAGGCGACAAACGCCATCAAAAGGGAATATTCGGCAATGGTAAAGCCGACGGAAAGCGCATCGATGGAAGTAGCAATACCCTGCATAAAGAGTTCTCCTCCGCCCGCCTTATGTTTTTCGACTTCCTCTTCGCCGTAAAAATAGCCGTAAATCATCTTTCCGCCGATGAATCCCAAAAGTCCAAGGGCAACCCACGGAATCAAATGCTCAAACAGGCGGAAGTACTGCAAAATCGTATGGACGCAAACCCAGCCGATCATCGGCATCAGAAATTGAAAGAATGCAAAAACACCGGCAATAAATCCCATGCGCCCCTTTTTCATGTGGGGCTCGTGCAGTCCGTTTGCAAGCGAAGCCGAAAAGGCGTCCATGGCGAGCCCGACGCCGAGCAAAATGCTGTTGCAAAAAAACAGAAAATTCCAATCCATACCCTTCTCCTTATGCACAAAAAACGAGACTTATGCCAAAAGCATAAGTCTCGTTTTTTAAAACCGAACCTGGAAAAACCATTGTGTAGATTCGGCTACCCTTGCGGGCAAACTACTCCCTTATTGAAACGACGAAAGTATAACACAATATGAGCGCACCGTCAAGCAAAAAGCAGTTCTTCTTGCAAAAAGGCTATACTTTGTGATCGACGGAGGAAGATTCGATGAATCCCGTATGATCTCCAAGCGTATAGGTAATCGTACCTACGGCGTGAATGTAGTTGTTGAATGCCGAGCCCTTGTTGGAAATGCTTCCGCTCTGTCCTTCTAACGTCATGCTATAAGAAGAGGGCTTTGCAGAGGAAGTATTGTTGATCCAGGAAATCGAATAGGTAAACTGAATGCGGTCGGCAATCTGTGCGCTGACAACGGGAGCCTCCAAACTCAACTTCGCACTGACCTGATAGCCGGAGAAGGGATTCCCGCTGCGGGAAGCGTTGCTGACCGAAAGCGCAACGTCTGTTTTGAGCCACATTGCCATCAGCGTATCGCCGCTTTCCAAAGCGAGCGCGGAAGTGTACTCCTGCCACTCGCCGCTGCGATCCGACCACCAACCTAAGAAGACGTACCCTTCGGCGGAAAGCGCAGGCAAGCTGTAATCGGAATCAAACGTAATCGCTCCCTCCGTCGCACCCGTTGCCGCAACTCCGTTGAAGGAGAGATTCAGATTGACGACGACGCGCTCGACCACTTCCATGGTCAGCTCGACGGATTCGGTAATGCCCGAAATCGTCGTCACGGGCGAACCGTTGAGCAGCCACCCGCCAAAGGCGTAATCCTCAGACGAAATGGAGACGGAAGGCAGGGGCAGAACGGTATCGTAAGTATAGGAGAGCGTCTTGACGTATTTGCCGTTTTCGAGGACAAATCCCTCCGCTTCGTAATCGGAAATGAGTTTGACCTCGTAGACGTTCGGCGTCAGAACGACGGAGATCACCGTGTCCGAAGTAGCCTCTTCGAGTACAGAATCCCAGCTTGCCGTATAGCCGATTTTTCCGTAAGCGGAAACGTCGGGAGCCACGTTCGCCTGAGAGCCCGGAATATAGCGTTTCGTCGCGATCACCTCGCTTTCGTTTCGGAAGGTCAGAATCACCGTTTTCCCTTCGAGGAACTTCGTCTCGTCATAGAGAACACCGAACATCATGCGCGTCTCCTCTCCGATTTGCTCGGTAATTGCGGGCACATTCGCCACGTTCTCTCCGGGATTATGATAATCGAGATTCATACTCATCGAAATCAGATTATAAAGAGACGTCGAAACGTTTAAAGAAGTCAGATTCCGGTTCTGATGATTGAGATCGATCGTCACGTCGGATAACAGTCCGCCGGTGAGATTCTTACCGCTCAACGTAAGCGCAAAGGAGTTTTCCGCCTTGGTATAGGAAATGAGATAAGCGCCGTAATCGGAATCCGTTTGAGAAGGAGTTTCCCCTCCCGCACCGCCGATCTGGTTCATAATCGTATCGCCGAAGTTGAGGATGAAGCCGAATTGCTCGAGCATGTCATCGAGGAAGGTCTGCAAAGGCATACTGCGATAGATGACGATAGGCGTAATCTCACGTCTCTTGCCCAAGAAACCGCCAAAATCGGACGACTGGACACGCCGAATGGAAACCATTGCCGCTCCCTCCTTGGGAACGTGAATGGAAACGTCCGAAACGGTATCTCCGTTGATGAGCGTAATGAGAGGCTTTGCGCCGTCCGCTTTGATGCGGATATCGATGTCCAGGGCGTCTTCCGTCGGTCTTACGTCAATTCCCACATTGATGTCGACATTGTTAATTCCGAGGATAGACAGCGTGACGTCGCCGCCAATCGCATACTCGCGATTGATCGCATAACCCTCTCCCTCCGTATGCGTGGCGGAAGTAAACAGCATGGCGAGCATATCATAAATGCCGTCGGCATCGATATACGTTTGCAAATCGGAAGGCACGCCGACCTCGAACCGATCGCACCCCATGGTAAGCGCCATATCGACCTTCTCGGTTTCGCTTTCGGAAATCAGATAGACGTTTTGAAGTCCGACGCCTTCAATGACGTCGTTTTCGCCCATTTCGACGGTCAACGTCAAATCGGAGAGTCCTTCTTTTCCGAAGAGCTTCGCTCCGTCGATTCTCAGCGTAACCAGGCCATCGCGCAGGGACAATTCTTTCAGATAGCTGTTCAGAAGGGGATCCGACCCCATCGTTCCGAGGGCAGAATCCGCCTTTTGCGTGAGATCGCCAAGCGCCCCCGTCAATGCCGATCGGTCAAAGCTCTCGGCAAAGGTCTCGATTCTTTGAATCATGTCGTCCGAGAGAACGCCGTCGTAATACTTGAAGTCTACCCCTGCGAACGTCAGAACGGTCTCGATGAGCTTACGAAGCTCGCCCTGGCTCGCCATGAGCTTTAAGGGAACGCGGTTTGCATCTCCCTCGGGATAGCGGGAAGCCGTAATGTAGAAATCCGTCTCTCCGTCTTTATCGCCGTCATAAGCGAGAAGGGTCATATACAGATCGCCGTCCTTTTCGTGATTGGCGGCAATCAGCGTCAGGTCGATTCCGATGTACGATCCGTTCAAAGAAGGATCGTCTCCCGTATAAACCTGTATCTTTCCGCTTGCGGTAAAGCGAAGTCCGCCGTAAGCGCTGTAAGCAGAAGCGTCATTGTAAATGTTAAATTGATAGCCGAGGGTGAAGTAATCGTTCTCGACGAGCGCAGCCGTCGCCCGAACGGACGAAAGGAGGGTTTGCGCCTCGGTAAGCGTCCAGAAGTCGGCGTCCTTTCCCGCAAGGAAGAACTCGTTTCCCGCAACCACGCCCTTCGTAGGACGAAGCACCAAAACGACGTCGGAGAAGGCGATTTCCTCGGACGCGGGAGCACGCATGGTGATCGTAATCTTTTCTTCTTCGATTTCGAGCGCAAACCTGTCGTCTGCCGTGAAGAAGCCGAGAATTTCGTTTAAGATCTCGCTCGCGTTGTTCGTTTGCTCTAAGGCATCCTGCACCTGATCGAAAATAGCGTCCAGGTCGAGATTGTCCAAAATCTCAAGGGAAGCAATCACCGCGATGAGCTTATAGACGAGCTCCTTCGAGCCCTCGGGGGCGTTCCGAATGCTGGAAACGACGGAGTCGAACGTATCTTTGAGATCGGTCAGGAGAATTTGGGTGTCCCCTTGCCGAATGCTGACGCCTGCCTCTCCGAACGAGAGCTTCAAGCTCGTTCCGTCGTACTCGAAGGTAACGTAAATCGTTGCCGCATCCACCTTTGCGGTGACGACGCCGAAAATGCTCAACGCATTTTCAAAGTTGATTTCGCCGAGAACGGAAAGATCGACGTTCGTATCTTGCACCTTGACGGAAGTTCCGCCTTCGAAGGTAATGGCGTGCTGCATCGCCCGAAGGAAGGCGTCGAGAGAGACGTATCCATCCAATGAGCCCGGATAATACACATTTCTGCCCGCACGGCTGATGACGATGGGAATCCCGAACAAATCGGTATGCAGGGTCTGCGTATCGTAATGATAGGCAAAATCAACCTGCTCGATGGCAATATCGAGTCCGAACGCTCCCAAGAGATCGTGGAGATACAGGGTTGCCTTGAGTTCGTTTCCTCTCGAAACCAGCTTGATCTTGTTGAAGTTCAGATTCAGGACGCCTTCAATGAGGTCGGAAACCTGCATGGAGACGGAAAGATCGGGAATGCCGTTTTCGCCGAGCAGTTTCTCAACTGCGTCACGGATGGCGGCGACGGTGCATTTGACCTTATACTCTCCCATCGACAAATAGATGGTATCCTGCAAGTAAGCAAAGGACAGCGTTTTTCCGAAGATACGAACGTCTCCCCAAACAGTTCCGTTCAAGCAGACAATCGCGTCGACGGAAAGCGGGTCGTTTCCCGCCTGAATGCGATAGGCGTCAGAATCGAGGAAGTCCGCAATCGAGTAGACGTCTCCGCTGTAAAGGACGGAGTACGCTTCCTTATAGCGAACGTAGTGATCCGCACCGGAAGAGAGGGTCACATTTAATCCGGAAAGGCGAGCATCGTTTAAGGTAAGGGTAGAAAGCGCGATGTGCGCGGAATCATCCTTCACCTTGGCACGCACGGAAAGTCCGTCGAGCAAGGAAGACAGATTGAGTTCAAAGGAGAAGAGACTTTCCTCCGCAGGAAGCATTTTGAAGCTCTCCAAAATGGGAGCGAGCGCGATCGCCGTTTCGATTTCGCCGCCGTCCCCTATGGAAATTCTGCCGGAAAGATCGGTAAACAGCTTCTTGGCTTCGTCGGGCTTTGCCTTAACCTCCATATTCAGATTGGGCAAAATCAGGGTCACTTCTCTGCCGTCCGAAAGGAGATCGACCCGAATCCCGTTGACGGAGAGAGTGAAGATGTAGTTCCAAACCTCATCGATTTTTTGGAGCTTTGCCTCGCCCTTGACGGGATAGTTCTTTCCGTGATAGGAAAGCGTTCCGTTCAAGAAAGCATAGTAATTTTCGCTCGCGACAAAGGAGAGAATTTCTGGAAGCGCCGAAGCGATGGGCGAAATGTCTTCATAAGCGCCTTTGGGGGGAAGATAGCTTCCCTTCGGGCGCACGACGAGGTTGACGCCCGCAACGGATGCGGAAAGGTGGTCCTTGGTCGCGACGAGCTCTACGTCGCCGAGCTCCTCTTCAACGCCCAAAAGCGGGAGCAGAAGATCTGCGTTTACCGTCATATTGAGAATGTTTCGGTTGGCTTGCAGGGACTGAATGACCTCACCGTAATCGAGAGACAACACTTCATAGAGAATATCCGCTATGGCATAGCTTTCATCGCTGATCTCGTCAAAGAGCGCGGGAATAGTCAGCGGAAGCGCTTCAAGCGCACAGCTCACTTTCAGAGAAAGGGCTTCCTCATTGATGGAGTGAAGGTCGAGATAGACGATTTCATCGACGAGCGCAAGATCAGTCGTCAAGGAAAGCTCTCCGTATTTGAGAGACGCATTGCCCGAAAGTCCATCCTTGGGAGCATAGGACAATGCGGCGTTCAGCTCGATCGCGTCGTCTGCATAAGAGACGTCAAAGCCGTAGACGTCGGTATTGACAAAGTCGAAGATCAAATCGAGGTATGCCGATAAGTCGGCAGTCCCCCTCGGCATATCGGGCGCACCCTCGCCTTCCGTCAGGGTAAGGAGAATGGGCTCTCCCTCGAGGAAAATGGTCGCCTTGAGCGAATCGAGGGAAATCTCCTCGCCGTCCTTTGCAAAGGTGAAGAAGAGCGGAATGCTCTCTTCCTCGATCTTGAGGCTCGTTTCGAGCGTTGCGCTGTCGGGATAGTCCAAAAAGTCCCCTTCGGCAAAGCTGTCCAAGATGGCGTCGGTGTCGAAATCGTTCAGATCGACGTCTCCTTCGCCGAATTTGGGAGAAAGATAGGCAAGCAGCGTCGCGAGCGGAATCCTTCCGTTTAAATCGCGATAGGACAGAAGGACGTTGCTTCCGTTATAGCCGAGGGTCAGATCCCCGATCGCGAGGACAAAGCAGGACTCCTCGAGATCCAACGAGAGCTTACCCTTCAGCGTTTTGTCCCGAAGCTGCGCCTCGACGTTATAAGTCGCCTCTCCCGCCAATACGGGAGAAAACGCTTCCATGAGACAATCGCCCGCAGTCAGCGTCTTATCCTCCTTCGGGGGCTCTGCGGGAATATCGCGGTACTTGCCGTAAAAATCCGTATAGTCGGAAATATCCGCCGTTCCGTAAGAATATGTACTGTCCGTGACCGCACTGCATCGATCGGTCTTGATGAGGGAATTGAGCTTAAACCCGTAATATTCCTCGTAGTGCGACGATTGCACCCGCCAATTCCCGTCGAACACGTAAGTTGCGGTGATCGATTGCATCTCCGGATAATCGGCAAGGCCGCCCATCGTCTTCATGCGGGAACGATAGTAAGCGGACGACTTTTCGGGATGGAAGGTGTAAGTTTGAGAATAAAGCCCGTTCCCAAGATCGGTCACTTCCGAGGAAGTCAGTAAGGTCTCCTCGTTGATGACATAGCTGGAAAAGGTCGTAGAAGGAAGTCCGTACAGGGGAAGGTACTGCTCGAGCGTATACTTCGAAGGCTTCCCCTCCTGCCACGCCGTATTGACGCCGTCCCAATCGGAAACCTTATCCGAAACGGGCTTTCGCATATAGACGTAATCGTCCATAAAGCAAGCCTGCGACGCCGTATTGACAAAGGCGCTCGTGGCGATGTCCTGTGCAACCATGACGCCGCCTTGATAATCCTTTACCGTTTCGACGTGCTGAACGTAGCTGATAACGATGTTTGCCGTAACGTCGCTGGAAATTTCGACGTGATAATTTTCCGCCTTGGCAAGTTGTCCCGCCATATATCCGATATTTTCCAAGCCCGTGTGATCGGTAGGCTTCGAGCCGTCCGTAGGTAAGTCGTAGGTGACGCAATAAGAAGGGTTATCCTCGACGACGGGAGGAAGAATGGTCGGTTTCTCCTCTTCCTGGCACGCGACGAGAAACAGACTGCTTCCGAAAAGCAATCCGAGTGCCGTTGCGATCAATTTCTTTCGTTGATTCATAGTCTATGCTCCTCTTTCCCTTTCATTATACTAACTCGTCCGTGAAAAGTCAAGGAAAATACAAATATTGTCATTGAAAAATATGACAAATGCGCCTTCCGACAAAAAACGCCCCCTTAAGAGGAAGGCGCTTTGATCATGTTGAAAAATACCTCTCTGCCGCTTGCAAACAGCGCTTTGACGACCAAAAGAAGGGTTTCTTTGAGTTCGTCGTCCAGGTTAATGGTCTGTTGAATGATTTTTCCGAGATTTTTGGGAATATCGATGCAGTGTTCCACGTCGCAAAGCTCCAAAATCTTGAAAAACGCATCGACAAATTTTTTTCTCTGCGCAAGGGTGAGCCGACCAATCATGCCCTTGACCGATTCGTCCATAAAGTAGCTCGTCCTCGTCCGATCGTCGACGACCTTGAAGTGATCTCCCTCTACCTGCCAGGAAAAAGCGTCGTGTTGAAAAATACCGACCGCCTTGCTCTCCACGACGGTATAATCTTCGGAGTGCTCCAAAAGCATGCCGATGATGGAAGATTTCGGAATGAAGGCATGAACTCTTCCTTTAATGGCACGATAGGAATCGGAATTGTAAAAGGCGTCGATAAATCCGGGGCCGTCGTCGTTGTACACGGCTGCAAGCCTTCCGCGGAAGAGCTTTCGGCACTTGACCGCCGCATAAACGGCAAGATTGCCGCCCTTGCTGTGCCCGCAGATGTACAGCTTTCCCTCCGTTGTGCGAATCACGTTTTTCAGATATTCCACCGCCTCTTTCTGAGCGGGAATTTCCCGCTCGTAACAGAGCATAAAGTCTTCCTTCCAGCCGACAACCTGATCGTCCGTTCCGCGATAGGCAACGAACCGATCTCCCGTCGGAAGGGTAAACAGGCAAGCGGCAAATTGGAGTTCATTAGAAGTCAATTCGACGACGTGAGAGATGCGTACCTTTTTATAGCGGGGATAGTCCGTAATGACGCGCAGCAACTGAATGATCTGCTTAGGAAGCACCAGTCCCAAGGAAGAAAGGTTTGGATTCTTCGCAAAAAAGGTCTTTTTCGCACGCAGGAGAGACAGATCCCTGTCTTTGGGCACAATGCCGGAAAAGGAAAGATACGAAAGCTGTGAAAAAATCAAATTGTCGATTTCATTGGGAGGAAAGGAAGCAAACGCTTCCCCGCCGTATTCCTCAAGATAATCATAAAGATTTGCCATGCTTTTATTATAGCAAAAAAAGCCTCTTTTGTCAAGAGACTTTATATCATTTTTTTATTTTAACGGGAGTATTTTGAATTTGGAGCTTCGGTCAACCCAACATCAGGCGAATAATCTCCTTATCCGTTTCGGACATACCCAAACGGGCGAGCTTTCCAACCGTATCGATCGTGTTTTCAACGCCCTTTTTGACGATGCCGTCCCCGCCGTAAAACTGATTGCCTTTTAAAATCATAAAGTAGCCCAAAAGTCCCGCATCGACGGCAGCCGCGATTTTTCCCGCACAGGACGCCTTTGCGCCGTCGCAGACAATCCCCGAAGCGATGGCGAGCGCGTTGACCAACGTATGCGCCACCTCTAAAAATCCGCCTCCGAGCAAATAGGCAATGCCCGCTCCCGAGGCGCAGCCCGCGCTGACCGCACCGCAATAAGCGGAGAGCCTCCCGATTCCCGCCTTTAAATGGAGGGTGCACAAATTGGAAACGAGGAGTGCGCGATAAAGCTTTTCCTTGGAAAGCCCACACTCCCGCGCATAGACGATGACGGGAACGCTTGCGGTAATGCCCTGATTGCCGCTTCCGCTGTTGATAATGACGGGGAGTTCGCAGCCGTTCATGCGTGCATCCGAACCTGCCGCCGCGTAAGCCTTTGCCTTGATTTTGACGTCATTCCCATAGACGGACAAAATCGTCTTGCCGACGTTCGCGCCAAAGTCTCCACGGATTCCCTCTTCCGCGATTGCCATATTGCATTCAATTTGCCGATCGAGAATAGGAGCAACGAGGGAGAGATCGACGTTGTCCGCAAATTCTAAGATTTCCCTTACCGTAATCGAAGTCAAAAATTCATCCTTTTTCTCTTGACGCGGCGTGCAGGAAGTACTCTTTAACGGAAGGGAAACGCCGTCCCTTTCGAGCTTTACGACGTTGGTATGAAACTCGGAAATATGCGCATAAGCCGTATGCCCCTTTCCGTTCATGCGAATGCCAATTTCGAATATCCCTTCGACGGGCGTAATTTTCACGATATTCTCTGCCAAAAGGGCGTGAATTTTCGGCAAATCCACTTCCGTCAACACAGAGAGCACCTGAAGCTTGCGATCGGGACGAGCGGACACGATGCCCGCGACGACTGCGGATTCGATGCCCTTTGCTCCGCCCGTACTGGGGACGACGACGCTTTTGACGTTCTTGATGATGTTATAGCTGACGAAAACTTCCACGCTTTCAGGGGTCTCTCCCAGGGCGCAGGCGGCAAGCGCCGACGCATAGGCAAGGGCGATTGGCTCCGTACACCCCATTGCAGGGATGAGTTCCCGCTTCAATAAATCGATATACGAGTTTATGCGCTGTTGATCCATCCTCTTTCTCCAAACGTAAAATAACTAGGCTTAAAGTCGGGTAATCAGCTCGTCTGCCGACTTGCGCTTTTTCGGGCGCAGATCGTCATCGGCGTACCCGATGCAGATGACGAGGCGGGCAGGGTGATTCCACGCGCAAACGCGCTGAATTTCCCCATTGTCCATCCAGCCGATGATGCAGCTGCCCAACCCTTGCGCCGTCGCTTCGGCTGTGATGTAGGCGGCGCAGATTCCGATGTCGATAGAGCGATAGTCAATCCCCATCACCTTTGCGCCGAGCTCTGCGCGTTTGACGTAATCGTCTTCCGCAATCACGATGAAAACGGGGACGGCAGAGGTAAAGGCATTCATTCCCTTCCCCTGCGTCGCTTTGGCAATCGCCTTTGCGGATTCTCCCATGCAAACCGTCAAGTGATACGGCTGACCGTTGCAGGCGGAAGGCGCAAGCCGTGCCGCCTCTAAAATGGCCTCTATTTTCTCCTGCTCCACCGGTCGGTTTTCCCGGTAGCGCCGACAGGATTGCCTGTTTTTTGCAATTTCCATAAAGTTCATGATAATTCCCCTTTGCTCTTTCGCTTATGCAAGATCGACAAGCGTCGGAACGACCTTATCCTTGTGAATGCAGAGATAGCAATAACTCTTTTGAAGGGTATATCTCGTAAGACAACCGGGATTAATCGTGAGCACGCCGTCGATCTCCTCGATCTTTTTTTCGTGCGTATGTCCGTACAGCGCAATATCGCAACCCAATTCCTTTGCGCGGGATACCAGCTTTTTCAGATCGGATTTCACGCCGTATTTGTGTCCGTGACAGAAAAAGATGCGATGTCCTTCCACTTCCAGGGTCATTTCGTCCTTTTCGTAGCTGAAATCGCAATTGCCGATGACGCGATACGTCTTTTGGGGATAACGGGAAGCGACGCCTCTCATGTCCGAAGAGACGTCCCCGAGATGAATGATATAATCGCTCTCTTCAAAAATTTGCGAAAGCTTGTCAATTGCCTCATGATTGCCGTGCGTGTCCGATAAAACGACGAGGGTTGTCATAGTTCCTCCCATTTGGAAAAAAGTTCTTTTAATGCCCGATACCGATGAGAAACGGAATTTTTCTCTTCGGGGGTTGCCAAGCCGAAGGGCTTTTTGAGTTCTGTCGAGAAAAAATAGGGATCGTAGCCAAAGCCGTTCGTGCCGATCGGCTCTTCCATGACGTAGCCGTCCGTTCTCCCCTCTCCCGATAAAACCCTGCCGTCCGGAAAGACGAGCGCGACGGCGCAGTAATAATAGGCGGAATGATCTTTCCCGTGCAAGTTTTTGACGAGAAGAAGATTGTTCTCCTCATCGTTGCCATGCCCGCCCGAATACCTTGCGGAATAAATTCCCGGTGCGCCTCCGAGGGCGTCGCAGCAGATTCCGCTGTCGTCGGCGAGCGCGGGAACGTGCAGACAGTCGGCAACCGCCTTCGCCTTTAAAATGGCGTTTTCGAGAAAGGTCGTTCCCGTCTCCTCCACGTCGCCGTTAAACCCCGCTTCCTTCTGCGAAAGGATGGTAAATCCCGTTAAAATCTCCTTAAATTCCCTGATTTTGTTCAGATTACCCGTTGCCGCAACTACTTTCATAACCGTTTTTCATAAGCCACTCTGGGGGCTCCGTCCCATTGCAAATAGATAATTCCGCGATAGCGAAATCCACTCTTTTCGAGAGCGGATCGCATTGGTTTGTTGTCCTTGTGCGTATCGACGCGAAGGGCGGACACGCCCTGTGCCCTTCCCTCTTTTTCCGCCTCGGAAAACAGCCTTCCCGCATAGCCCTTGCCCTTGCATGCGCTTAAAACGGCAACGCGATGAATGGCAAGATAGGAAGTCCCCTTCCACGCCCCGTCGATGCGCTCGTAATCGGGTTCGTACGGGAGAATTGCACAGGTCGCGATGGCCTTTCCATCCTCCTTTAGAATGCGGGAAAAGCCGTTTTTTACGTCCGAAAGGGCGTCTTCTTCGTTCGGATAGCCCGTCTGCCATTGGTCGAGCCCGTTAGCCGCCATGAAGGTGATCGCCTCGCGGTAAAGCCCGCCGATTGCTTTTACGTCCGCTTCCGTTCCCTTGCAAAAATCAATCCGCATTGATGTCGATGAGGCGGAATTGATTGACGTCGAAGAGCCCTTGATCGGTCAGCTTCAGATCGGGAATCACCGCGAGCGAGAGGAAAATCAAGCTCATGAACGCTTCGAATCTCCTGTCCACGCCCATTTCGTAAGCTTTTTCGATCAAGGCGTAAGATTCGGCTTCCAACACGTCCTCCGTCTTGGAGCTCATCAAGCCCGCAATGTCGAGCGTCACGGAATCGCAAACGCCGTCGTGCGCAATCACCATGCCGCCGCCGATTTCTCTCAAGTGGTTTGCCGCTGCCGCCATATCCTCGTTGTTGTCGCCGAGGAGGATGATGTTGTGCGAATCGTGCGCGATGGAAACGCCGATCGCGCCGCCATGGAAGCCGTATCCTTCCAAAAGTCCCTTTCCGATGTTGCCCGTATAGTGATGGCGTTCCACGACGGCAAGCTTCAAGAGATTCGTGCCCTTGACGACGACGTCGCCGTCCTTGCTCTCCACTTCCCGAACGACGTCGAGCGTCGCGACGTTATCGGGAACGATCTGGATGACGTGCGCCTTTTTCCCCTTCAGGGAAAGGACGAAATCCTCCGCCTTGACGGGATTCAAATGAACGGTATTGAGCACTTTTTCGGGCAAATAACGCTTTGAAGTGTCGAAGAGAGGTTTGCCCTCCTTGGCGACGATTTTTCCGTCTTTCACGACGATTTCGGCGTTAAAATCTGTCAAATTGTCGAAGACGACGAGATCGGCGTCGTAATAGGGAGCGATCGCGCCCTTCCAGCGCAATCCGTAGCATTCCGCATTGTTGAGAGTCGCGATGATGACCGCCCAGATCGGATTGAAGCCGGAGCGGACGAGATTTCTGAGCGCGTCGTCGAGATGCCCCTTGCGCTTAAGGTCGGCG
Organism: Clostridia bacterium; assembly: GCA_017621155.1. GTDB lineage: Bacteria > Bacillota > Clostridia > Christensenellales > Borkfalkiaceae > RGIG8762. The sequence goes on along the minus strand of JAGATP010000003.1, from coordinate 43,327 downwards.
GCGTGCCGATCGTCCGTGCAGAGGAGGAATCTTCTGAGATTCTTTTCGTTGACCGCCTTCGAATTGGTGACGAGGTTGCGGGTCGAAGAACCGTGGCGCAGATGGCAATAAAGTCCCTTTCCGATCTTTTCCTCGATCTCTTCGGTCGTAATGCACTCGTGATCGGTGGATATTCCCGCCGAGAGGTAGGCGTTCAACCCGTCACCCGAAAGGGTAGGCGCATGTCCGTCGATCACCTTGCCGATCTCGTGCGCCGCCTCGATCTTTTCGAGCACGTCCGGCACACAGGAAATGACGCCGGGATAGTTCATAAATTCACCGAGACCGTGAACATAGGAATTGCCGATGTTCTCCCGCGTGTCCTTACCCGTCAAAATCGCCCCGCTCGTTTCAAAGGGCGTCGAGGGAACGCAGGAAGGAAGCATCACCTTAACCTCCAACGGCACGTTTTCGGAGGCGCGCGCGATATATTCCGCACCTGCCATTCCGCAGACGTTGGTCATCTCGTGAGGATCGGCGATGATGGTCGTCGTTCCTCTCGGAACGATAAGAGCGGCAAACTCTTCGGGAGAAAGCTGAGAGCTTTCAATGTGAACATGTCCGTCGATGAGTCCGGGCGTTACGATCTTTCCCGTAATATCGATCTCTTGCTCTCCTTCGTATCCTTCACCGAATCCGACAATTTTGCCGCCGACGATGGCGATGTCAGCCTTTACGATTTCCTGCGTAAAGGTATTCACGAAAGAGCCGCCCTTTAAGACGAGATCCGCCTTACGTTTTTTCAATGCTGCATTAATATAATTCTGCATAATTCACCCTCTGTAATTGCCCCGATGAGCACATTGTTTTTCTAACATTCTATCATAAAATTCGCTTCCGCGCAAGCATTCAACGGGAGATTTCACCTATCTTTCAAGGAGATTTTCCTTTACGCAAAAAAAGAGAGTCGCTTTGAAACGACTCCCTTTTGATTCGAATTATTCGAGGATGGGCTGACCGTTGCGCTCTCTGAGTTTGTTGAACTCTTCGAGAACCTTGGCATCGATTTCAGCCTGCTTTTTCGCTTTTGCCTCTTCCTTTGCCTTCATGGCAGCTTTCTGCTCTTCCGTCATAGCGGCGAGCTTTGCAGCTTGCTTTTCGGCTTTTGCCTTTTCGGCAGCCTCTTTCTTCGCTGCCGCTTCAGCTTGCTTCTTTGCAAGATTTTCCTGATACTTGGCTTTTTCCGCTTCGAAATTCAAGCCCTTCTTCTCGCACGCCACTTTCAGCTCTTCCATTCTAGCAGCATCGGCAGCCTTGTTGGCTTCCTCCTCTTCCAGCGCGAGCTTCACGGCAGGATCGACGTACTCGACGCCTGCGGCGGCAGCAGCAGCCTTCTGATCCATAACGATAGCCTTATGGTCAAATGCGGAGAACTTCTCAACGCCCATGAACAGGAAGATGATGAAGATAACGACGTAGCAGAGCGCCTCGCCGCCGAAGAAGATAAAGCTCATCGGCATTGCGATCGTCTGATAGTCAAAGCCTGTCGTACCCGCGCCATAAGCCGCGATAACGCCGTTCATGATACCAGTCGCGATACCCGTCATTCCTGCCATGATCGCACCGTAAATCATCATCGTGAAGCCGTCTGTTTTCTTCCCGGTCATTGCCTCCTGATGGTCGAATACGTCGCCCAAAAGCGCAAGGGACAGATACATAGCGGGAGTCGAGCCGAGCGCCTTGATGACGAATGCCACAACGGCGACAATGAAGTTACCGTTCGCAAACAGTCCCAGGACACCGCCGGCAGCGGCGATAATCGATCCGAAGAGAATGGATTTTCCCTTACCGATCTTGTTGGAAAGAGGCACGGCGATGACCATACCGATCGCAGTGGGAATTGCGCCGACGATACCGATCGTTCCGGAGAACGTACCACCGATATCAAGACCGTATGCCATATTACCAGTTTCAGGATTGACAGTTCCGAAATTAGCAGCACAATAATAAAGCTGAGATACGTTCTTCAACATACCGCCGAGCTGATAGAGGAAGAAGAACACCATCATGATCCACCAGAATTTGTCCTTAAAGCAGATCGCAGCCTGTTCGCCGAAGGGAAGAGCCTTTTTCTCTTCATTATGAGAAGCGGTCAAAGTTTCTTCGGTGACACGTTCACGGGTGAACATAAACTCGATCACCGCGCCGATAAAAGTGATGATAATCAGTGCGATAACAAACACCTTCCATGCGTTGAAGGAAGCTGACTGGTCGTAAATAATCGAACCGTTGAGTTCGAAGCCGCCATCGGGCAGAGGTTTTGCACCTTCGGGCACAAGTGCGGGATCGGTAACTCTCTTGAAAAGAAGTCCCAGGAAGAAGGGAAGAACCATAGAGGTAACGCCCATTGCGGCAAGCGCGGTCGCATTGGAGAGGGTTGCAAGCAAGGAACGATCCTTACTGCTGCGCGTCGAGAGGTTGACGAGCGCTGCGTGCGGCGTATAGTACAGAGGATAAGCAAAGCCAAACCAAAGGATATAGCCGATCGCAATCGTGACCATTCCGAAAATCTGCTGCCCTTCCGTAATGCCGTCGGGATTGGGCAAAAGCACGAACAATACGATGAGCGCGATGAGGGACACGGGAACGGAGAGAAGCAAAAGCGGTCTCGCCTTACCCGCCTTCGACGGCGCACGATCGAGCAGTCGTCCAACGATAATATTGCCCGCCACGACGAAAATAACGGAGATAACGGGAAGCCAAGTAAAGAACAATTTACCAAACTCACCCAACCAATCGTTGATTTTCAGCACGTCGGTCATGTACTGATTAAAGTAGTTCGACAGAATAGAGTTCGCAAGCAATGCAAGCGTAGGGCCCACGAGATAGCCTAACACTCCTTCCGGGAACAACGTCGTGTTAGCAGATTTGATTCTCGATTTGAAAACGGGACTATCAAAAATGCTTTTTTTTGTTTTTTTCATCATCTTCCTCCTAAAATACAGATTTCCCGACCCTACACTCATTGATCGGATAAAGCTATTATAGCACGATAAGCCGAAACGGTCAAGGGGTTATGGGAAATTTTATCGTTAAATTTTTACATCAACGAACGATAGAGCGCAATGATGTCTTCCTTGGTGGGATCCTTAGGATTGCCGGGGCGGCATGCGTCGTCCATTGCGGACTGCGCAAGGAAGTCAACGTCCTCATCTTTTACGATTGCCTTAAGATCCTGCGGAATGCCGACGTCCTTGGAAAGCTGCTTGACTGCGTCGACCGCCGCCTTTCTGTACTCTTCCTGCGACATCTCGTCAACGCCTTTCACGCCCATTGCCCTTGCGATTTCACGATATTTTTCGCCCGTGGTTTCCGCGTTGTATTCCATGACGGTGGGCAGAAGAATGGCGTTTCCGACACCGTGAGGGGTATCATAGACCGCACCGAGCGCGTGCGCCATGGAATGTACGATGCCGAGACCTACGTTGGAGAATCCCATACCGGCAATGTACTGACCGAGCGCCATGCCCTCTCTTCCTTCTTTGGTATTCTGCACCGCGCCGCGAAGGTTTGCGGAGATGAGACGAATGGCTTCGAGATGGAACATATCCGTCATCTCCCATGCGCCTTTCGTGATGTAGCCTTCGATTGCATGAGTCAAAGCGTCCATACCCGTCGCAGCGGTCAGTCCCTTGGGCATGGTGGACATCATTTCAGGATCGATAAACGCTACGACGGGAATATCGTGCGTATCGACGCAGACGAACTTTCTCTTCTTTTCCACGTCGGTGATGACATAGTTGATCGTCACTTCCGCAGCCGTGCCCGCAGTCGTCGGAACGGCAAGAATGGGAACGCAGGGCTTTTTGGTAGGCGCTACGCCCTCGAGAGACCGAACGTCTTCAAATTCGGGATTTGCAATGATGATGCCGATTGCCTTGGCGGTATCCATGGAAGAGCCGCCGCCGATGGCGACGATGTAGTCTGCTCCGCTCGCCTTAAACGCAGCGACACCCGTCTGTACGTCTTCGATGGTGGGATTGGGCTTAATGTTGGAATAAAGCTCGTAAGCGTCTCCCGCTTTGTCAAGAAGGTCGAGCACCTTTTGAGTGACGCCGAACTTCACGAGGTCGGGGTCGGAACAGACAAACGCCTTCTGAAAGCCTCTTCTTTCAATCTCCCCTGCGATCTCCGCAAGGCAGCCCGCTCCGTGGTAGGAAGTTTCATTGAGTACGATTCTTGCCATAATTTATTTCTCCTAATAGTTTTTATCTATCATCCGATTCGGATTCAAAGATTCAAAGATTCAAAGATTCAAAAAGTCCTTTCTGTAATTGACGCCGAAGAACTCCGCAAGCTCCTTCATTTCGGAATCCTTGATGGTGTTGACCCGCGGCATATGACAGGTGAGCATGTAAATCTGTGCCGCCTTCTCTACCGTTTCGATGAGTCCGAAGGTCTCGTCGAGGGATTTACCCGCGCCGTAAATTCCGTGCATTCCCCAAACGACAAGGCGGAACTCCTTCATCTTTGACGCTGTCGCCTCGCCGATGGAATTGGTGCCGCAGAGCATCCAAGGGAGAATGCCCACGCCGTCGGGGAAGACGACAATGCATTCCGTGCACATTTCCCAAAGGGTATGCGTAAACTTCTTTTCGTCGAGCTCATGAACGAAGTTCATCGCGAGCGTATAGGTAGGATGGGAGTGAATGACGACTCTGTTCTCGGGGTCGACGGAAAGTCTCGCCATGTGGCTCATGAGGTGAGCGGGAAGCTCGGAAGTAAATTTCCCGCCGTCGCGATACCCCCAAAGGAGCTGCGCCGTCTTTCCGTCTTCCTTAATTCGGATAATTCCGAGGTTGGTTTCGGGGTCATCCTTCACGTTTTTGAAATATTTCCCCGTACCCGTGACGATAAAATACTTGCCGATCAAGGACGGAGCGTCAAAGCCGGTGGGAATCTCCCGAATTACGCTGGAAACGTCGAGGTATTCCTTCACTTCGGCTTCGTCCAAAAGGTAAGAAATGTTACCTCCGTTTCTCTCATCCCAACCGAGACGGTACATATTTGCCGTCGTATTCTCCATCTCCAAAACGAAGGGAGCCGTTAAAATGTCTTTCATATTACATCCTCTCTTTCAGAATTTTTTCTTCATATGCTTTGATTTCCGGAATATAGGCGGAAACAATCCCTTCCCGCTTCAGATATTCCGTCCAAACGTCGCCGATGGGCATCGTCTTAAGCTCCTCCTGTAACGCCATGAGCTCGGTGAAGCGTCCCTCGTCCTGCAACGCCTTTAAGGTTGCGTTCGGTTGAAGAAGGGCAAAGAGAAGCGCCTTTTGCACGCTTCGAACGCCCGTCACCCATGCGGCAATGCGGTTGATGGAGGCGTCGAAGTAGTCCGTAGCGATGAACACTCTGTCGAGCGCGTCGCAGCGAACGATTTCCTTCATAATCTCCTTGGTCTCGTCGTCGTAGAGCACGACGTGATCGCTGTCCCATCTGACCCCTCTCGTCACATGCAGCGCGAGCTTGTCGGAGAAGAGAAGCATGGCGGAAATTTTATCGGAAACGACTTCAGTCGGATGATAATGACCATTGTCCATCAGGGGAAGGATTCCCTTCTGCATGACGTAATTCATGCAAAATTCCGAAGAACCTGCCGTATAGCTCTCGAACCCGATGCCGAACACCTTGCTTTCGAGACATACAAGCACCTTGCTCTTATCGTAGGGAATGGACAGAATCTCGTCCAAAGACTGCTTGTATCTCGCTCTCGGCCCCATTCTGTCTCCGGGAATGTCCTTCATGCCGTCGGGAATCCAGATATTCATGACAACCGGCATACCCGTTTCGCCGGCGAGATATTCGGAAATTTCAATGCAGCGCTTGCCGTGCTCAACCCAGAATTTTCTCGTCTCTTCGTCGGGCGAAGTGAGAGAAAGCCCGTCTTTCATTTTAGGATGGGAGAAGAAGGTCGGGTTGAAATCAAATCCCATATGGTGCTTCTTTGCAAAGGCGACCCACTTTTCAAAATGCTTGGACGATATGCTGTCTCTGTCCGCATGATCCCCTTCTTCGATGATGGCATAGCTTGCATGAAGATTGAGCTTTAACCTGCCGGGAACTAAAGAAATGACCTTTTCAATGTCCGCCATCAACTCTTCGGGCGTCGTCGCTTTCCCGGGATAATTTCCCGTCGTCTGGATTCCCCCCGAAAGCGCCTGCTTCGAATCGAAGCCGATGACGTCGTCCCCTTGCCAGCAGTGCAAAGAAATCGGAACTTCCTTCAATTTCGAAAGAGCCGCTTCCGTATCAATCCCGTAGCTTGCATACATTTCTTTTGCGGATTCATAGCGATCCATAAAATGAAACCTCCTCTATGTCAAACGATTTTTTTATGATTTCTCTGCCCTCTCGTATGCCCGAAATCTCGCCCGAGGCGATCATCTGCATAAGCATATTGCCGATGGCAGTGGCTTCCGAAGGCCCGGTCATGATCTTCAAATTCGTCTCCCTTGCGGTCAACTCGTTTAGAAGGCGATTGTTGCATCCCCCGCCGATGATGTTGAGGGAAGTATACGCTTTCCCCGTCATGGAAGAGAGCTCTTTGACCGCTTTGTCATAGCATTGCGCGAGAGAGGCAAAGATGCAATAGGCAAGCTCCCCTACCGTCATACTTCTTCCGACGGCGTTTTCGATTTCGCCGATCATGGAAGCGGGAGAGAGAAACCTTTGATCGTTGCAATCCACCCGATCGGAACAGGGATTTTTCCTTGCGAGAGAGGCAAGCTCCGCAAAGGAGTAGGCGTCGTTCAGCTCATGGCGAACCTGTTGAATCATCCAAAGCCCCATAATGTTCTTCTGAAAGCGGAAGGTGCACCCAAGCCCTCCTTCGTTGGAAAAATTAAAGGCTCTGCTCTTTTCATCGGTATAAGCAAAGTCCTCCTCTACGCCCAAAAGCGACCAGGTACCGCTCGATAGATACAGGGCGTTTTTGTCCGAAAGAGGTGCGGCGAGAACGGCGCTTGCCGTATCGTGCGTTGCGGGAAGGACGACGGTCGCGCGGTAGCCGATTTCCCGTGCGATCTGATCGGTAAAGTCCCCGACGACGGTACCGGGCTGCGAGAGCGGAAGAAAGAGCTTTTCGGGAAGCCCCAGCGCGTCCATCATCTCCCGATCCCAGGTATGCGTTCGCGCATTGACCATGCCCGTTGAGGTTGCGTTTGTATATTCCTGTTTTTTCACTCCCGTCAAAAGGAAATGAAAGTAATCGGGAAGCATCAGCATTGCTTCCGCCCGGTCGAGTTTTCCGCTCAGTTTGTCCGCATAGAGCTGATAAACGGTATTGAAATACTGAAACTGAATGCCCGTTTTTTGATACAGCGTTTCAAAGGGAATCACGTCGTGGACGAGCTTGGAAGAAACCCTCGTCCTCTCATCCCGATAAGAATAAACTTTTCCGATTGCCCGATCTTTTTGATCGAGCAAAACGTAATCGACCGCCCACGTATCGATGGAAACGGTAGCGGGAATTTTACCCAAAGTCTTTGCGCGCTTGAGTCCTTCCTTGATGTGGAAGAAAAGCTCCTCGCTGTCCCAGCAGAGCGAACCGTCCACGGATTTTGCGCCGTTTGGAAAGCGATAAATCTCCTCCAAAACGATCTTTCCGCCCTGCAAATAACCGATCATGTGTCTTCCCGAGCTTGCGCCGATATCGATGGCAAGATGAATCATAACAAAGCCTCCTTCTCCACGTTGATTATTATAGCAGAATTTTGACCGCAAAACAAGACGCTCATTTCCAAAACATGGACATTCAATTTGAAATTCACCGTTTGAAATTGTAGATATTCAATCCCTTTTGGCGCAGAGCGCTTACCGTAAGATCGTCCGCGTCGGTGACAATGAAGTCGTACTCCTTCGGATTGGTAGACTTAAAGACGGTATTTTGCAAGAGCTTACTCTGGTCGACAAGGAGAATCTTTTTCTTGCTCTGATAAAATGCCGTTTTCTTTATCGATGCGGTTGCGATATCCTGCTCGTAGCAACCCTCCGCGTCGAGCTTTGCACAAGAGCAGACCATCAAATCGTAGCGGAACATGCGAATCTGATCGCAGGTCATCTCGCCAGTAACGGCGTTCGTATTGTAGCGAACGGCTCCGCCCGGCATAAACAGCGAGACGTTATTCTGCATGCTGATTCGGGAAGCAATCTGCATCCCGTTGGTGACGACCGTCTTATTGGCAAAATCGAGAAAATCCGAAAAGGCAAGACAGGTAGATGAATTGTCGATGAATACGCTCGTAAATTCGGGCAAAAACGGAATGGTTGCCTTGACAATTGCCCGTTTTTCCTCCGCGCGCGACTCCTGTCGGATAAAGATAGAGACCTCACTGGCTTGATCATAATAGATAGCGCCGCCGTGCGTCCTCCGCAAAAGTCCAAGCTTTTGCATTTCCTCTAAGTCCCGTCTCACCGTGGCGGGAGAGACGTATAATCTACCCGAAAGTTCCTTGACGGTTGCCGATCTGTTCTTTTTGAGATAGGCAAGAATTGCTTCATAGCGTTCATTTAAAAACATATCTTTGCTCACTTTTAATTATTTCTGATTGTATTGTATCATTTTTTTGATTGAATTGCAAATGTTTGAACAGATTTGAGAAAAAGTATTTACAAAAAAATTGTTTCTGTTATACTGAAAATGAAAAAAGCGGACACGCTTTTATTAGGAAGGGTGAAATATGATCGTAAAACAGGAAATCAGGCACTACGAGGCAGAAACAGGCGTTTGGGTCGGAAAGTATCAAAACTTGCACAATCTTCCACATTGGCACGTCGATTATGAAATACTCTACGTCGAAGAGGGAACCATCAGCTTGTTCTGCAACGGAAAAACGTATGACGCAGAGAAGGGAGACTGCATCTTCATCAACAGCCGCGACGTTCACGCCATCGACGGATCGGAAGACAGCGTCGTCTGCGTACTGATCTTTACGGAAGAACTTGCCCGATCGGTTGCGGGCGCACATTACATTGCCCCTCCCCTATTAAAGGGAACGTACGATATTCCCTCGTGTTATCGAACCATCAAAGAAGAGCTTTCCGCGAAACGTCCTTTTTATGCACAGGCGATCGAAGTGACCATCGCAAGGCTTCTCATCGAAATCTACCGTTTTGAAGCCATCGAAGAGAGAGAGCTCTCCGTCGGGATGAAGGATATCGACGATCTTTTAAAGGAAATCGATCAGAACTACGCCTATTATACCTTTGACGACGCAGTTTCATTCATGAATCTGAACAAAACCTATTTTTCAGCCCTCTTTCACAAATGCGTCGGCATGACCTTTTCGCAATACTTGAATCGGGTTCGCATCGAAAAGGCAGTCGACCTCTTGCAGAGCGGAAAAAACGTCAAGATCACGACGGTTGCCATTGACTGCGGCTTCTATTCTCTTCGCAATTTCAACCGCATTTTCAAGAGCATCACGAACTATACGCCCAAGCAGCTTCCCAAGAATTTCAAGCTTGAAAAAATGCAATTCTACAAACTTTCCGATTCCTTCGATCCGATGGGACAATCGACCATTCCGTTTGATTTGGAGTACAACGGCGAAGAGACCTCCTCTCTGCGCCGTATCAGTTGATCATTCTTTCTTTTCCCCTTGTAAAAGGCAGAAACGATTTTGGTTTCTGCCTTTTTTTCGTACGAAAAAAGCCCTGATTATTCAGGGCTTTCACTCTCAAAGGAGATTGCAGCTTAGCGTATGCGTTCCGCTTTCCAAAATTTCCGTCTCACGCGAAGGAAGAATGACTTCCGCCTTTGTACCGACGGGAACGATGACGGTAAGCGTAAAGCGATCGCCGTCCTTTTTCCATTCGCTTTCGATTTTTCCATAAGCGGTAATGACGCTTCCCTTGGCAAAATCGAGATCTCCGCCGACGAGAGGCTCTACGCGGAAGGTCTTGTAGCCCCCCTCTTTCGCCTCGATGCCGACGACTCTGCGATAGAGGAAATCGCCGACTGCGCCGAAGGCATAATGATTGAAGGAAATCATGCCGCCCGTTCCGTCGTCGCCGATGGTGCAGACGCCGTTTTCGTCGAGCCCGTCCCATCTCTCCCAAATAGTCGTCGCACCGACCTTTACCTCGTACAGCCAGGAAGGACACTTCGTATTGAGCAGCATTTTGTAGGCGACGTCGGGATAGCCGTTGTCAGCCAATGCAAACAGAATGAACGGCGTGCCGGGGAATCCCGTGCCGATGCAGTAATCGTTCTTTTTGATGAGCTCGACCAAATTCGCCGCCGCTTTCTTGCGCGCCTCTCCGCGGAACATCTTAAATTGAAGGGGCAGGACGTAGGCGGTCTGGAACTCGTTCAAAAGCTTTCCGTTACCGTCCGTAAGAAGAGAAACGTAGGCGTCGCTCGTCTTTTCGTACAGATCGGTATAGTACAGCTCGTCCTGTTCCTCCCCTAAGATATGGGCAATTTTTGCGACGAGAGAGCTGGAGTACGCGATGGAAGCCGTGCCCGTCCACTTGCAGCGCGCCTGCCATTGTCCCATTTGCGGGACGTCGGGCGCGACCCAATCGCCGAACTGCATGGCGGGAATGTCATTCCAGATGTACTTATTTTTGCCGAAGCTAAAGAGCTTTGCCCAGAAGGTACAGGCTTTTAAGTACTTCTTCATGGTCGGATACATCTTCTTTAAGACAGAAACGTCACCATGCGCAAGATACTCTGCCCAAGGTACGTAGATGCAGGCGTCTCCCCAGAACGCGATTGCCTTCTTGGGCATCGTCACGGGGAATCCGTATCCCTGAACGGGAACGGTGTTGGGGATTCCCCCGCCCCTCGTCTGCTCCGACTTGACGTCTTTGAGCCATTTGTCCAAAAAGCGGCTCATGTCGAAATTATAGCACGCCGTGGGTGCAAAGACGGCAATGTCCCCCGTCCAGCCCATGCGCTCGTCTCTCTGCGGGCAGTCCGTGGGAATGTCCACGAAGTTGGACTTTCCGCCCCAGACGATGTTGCTCTGAAGCTGATTGAGCATTGCATTCGAACACGAGAACGAGCCGACCGTTTGGAGATCGGAATAAAGGGCAACCGCTTCAATGGACAAAATGTCCTTTTCGTCGATTCCCTTGACGGAGGCATAGCGGAAGCCCATGTACGTCATGGTAGGCGCATACTCCTGTTCGCCGTCGATACAGGTATATTCGTATCTGCACTTTGCCGAACGGAGGAAGGCGACGTTGAGCTCTCCCTCTCTCGTCAGGATTTCGGCATGGCGGACGGTAATCACCTGTCCCTTCTTGCCGTTGACCTTGATTTTGACGATACCCGCCATATTCTGACCGAAGTCGTAAACGAGCTCGCCGCTCGGCGCTTTCGTTACGGAAATGGGCTGGAAGTGCTCGTGCTCGGTGACGGGAAGTCCGTACTGCGCTTCGATCTTGGGAGAAACGGAAAGCTTCTCCAAAGATGCTTTGTGCCAGCCCGTCACTTGCTTTCCCGCATCGTAAACTTCTCCGTCGTAAAATTCGGAGAAGCGCATTTTCCCCTCCATCGTCACATCCCAGCTTTCGTCCGTGCCGAAAAGCTCCACTCTGCCATCCGCATACTCGATGCGGATTTCCGCGAGGAGCGCCTGTCTCTTAGCCGTGACGCGATTGACTCTCGAAAAGACGAACGCGCCGACAGCCCAGCCCCCGCCTACGGTAAAGGACAGCTCGTTTTCTCCCTGAACAAGATCAGTCAGATCGTACGTCTGATACTGCAAATGGCTCGGATAGGAAGTAAATCCGGGTGCAAAGTAATGTTTGCCGACCCTGCTTCCGTTCAGAAACAGATCGTAAATGCCGATCGCCGTTGCGTACACTTTGACCGATTTCACCTCACCCGCAACGGCAAACTCCTTTTTGAAATTCATGGGAACGGGAGAAGTCTTTTTCTCGGTAAAGGAATATGCTCCGTCCGAAATAAAGCTCCCCTTCCATGGCGTGTTCAGACGACCCGTCTCAAAGGAAATTGTCTCCTCCGCCCGATCGCCGAAATTGTCTTCGACGGCAAGCGTCGCCGTATAGACGGTAAAGGGATGCAAATCGCTTCCCCGATAAGGGACGCCCGTCTGCTCCAATGCGTCGAAGGTAGCCCCGTTGCAGGCAATTTCCGCCTTGATCAGGTGAACGCCCTCCCGATCGCTCTCCACAAAATAAGCGAACGTAGGCGTCGGATTGTCCGTCACGCACCCTTTTTTGAGCCGCTCGCAGGTAAAATTGGCTATTTTAAGCATACATTCTCCTCCCTATCGTTTTTTAAGTCATAAGACTTCTCATTGTCCCCTTTATTGTAATCCATTTTCGGAAAAACATCAAGACAATTATTATTTTTTTTCGGACAATTATTCACAAAAGAAAAAAGCGCCCGTTGGCGTAATGAATAGAACAGTCGCCCTTCCCGTCGGGAAGGGCGACTGTGGCGTTTTTTTATTTGTTGATCTCGACTTCTTTGCCGTAGAAGTTGACGGCAATGGCGCCCGGCCCTACCGTCGCACCGACGATCGGCCCGATGCTGGAAATTTTGATTTCTTTGACGTCAATCTGCTCGCTCACGAGCTTTGCAAGATACTTTGCGTCTTCCTCCGCATCCGCATGCTCGATGTAGAGGGTCTCTTCTTCGGGTTTTTCCAGCCGCTCTACGACGAGAGAGGCGAGTTCACGGAGAGAAACCTTTCTGCCGCGCACCTTTTTGAAAGCGAAGTTATCCCCTTGCGCGTCGCCGACGATGATGGGCTTCACCTGCATGATTTCGCCGAAAAAGGCTGCGCCCGCCTTCACGCGGCCCGCTTTGCGAAGCCAATCGAGGGTTTCCACCGTCGCATAGGTCTGATACTTTAACCGCTCGGCGGAAAGCAGGCGATGCGCCTCTTCGACGGAAGCGCCGGCATTTGCCATCTCGGCAGCTTTCATTGCAATCGCGCCCTCGCCGTGCAAGCTTCTCAGGGAATCGAGGCACAAAATCTTGCGGTCGGGATACGCCTTGGCAAGCTCCTTCGCCACGCGCTCGCCGCAGCCGATCGAACCGGAAAGCTTCCCCGAACAGGATATGTAGAGGACGTCAAGCCCTTCGTCGAGGTACTGCTTTGCCTTTTCACGGAATTTTTCTTCCGTAATCATGCTGGTAATGGCGCGATTGCCCTTTCTCATCAATCCGTAATAGTCGGAAGCGGAGAGTTCCGTCCAATCGAGGGACGCCTCGTATTCCTTGTCGCAGATGAGAAAGCTCATTGAAACGTAGTCAATGCCGAGCGAATCTCGTTCCGTTTTTACGAGGTCGGAGGTAGAATCTGTAAGAACTTGAAATGTTTTCATTTTTATTTTCCTTTGAGCAATGGAGCGTAATGACTTGTCATGCAATATCATGACAAACACAGTATAGCATATAAGGAAAGAATTTGCAAACATTTCGAGGAAAAAAATGCAAATAATTTCAAAAAATTTGCAATCCGCCTTTTCCCCAAAAAAAATTGCTCCCCGTTTGGAGAGCATTTTTCTTACTTGCAATACTTTTTTTCGACCGCGGTGATCTGATCGACCCGACGCTGATGTCTGCCGCCCTCGAACTCGGTCGTAAGGAAGAGCTCGACGATCTGCAACATGAGCCCTTCTCCGATGCACTTTTCACCGAAGGCAATCATATTTGCGTCGTTGTGCAAGCGCGTATATTTTGCGCAATAGGTATCGTGACAGTGCGCACAGCGAATCCCGGGCACTTTGTTTGCCGTAATGGAAACGCCGATGCCGGTAGAGCAAATTAAAATGCCCCGATCGAACTCCTTGGAAGCGACCGCTTCCGCCGCCGCAAGGGCAAATTGAGGATAGTCGCAGGAATCATGGGTATAAGTGCCGAAATCCTTGTACTCGTATCCCTTTTCCGTCAAATACTTCAAAAGAACCTCTTTCAAGCGAAGTCCGCCGTGATCACAAGCAACCGCAATCTTCATAGTATATCTCCTAAAAAACAATTTTTTAATAATTCAGGCATGGCGAGCCGCAATAAGTCCATGCAATACCGATAATGATCGATCCCCTTGCCGTAGGGGTCAGGAATATCGTACCCCGAGAGCTGCCGTATGGTGCGCACGTTTCCCTTCGGAATTTGCGCGGCGATTTCTTCCGTCATGGCGACGATGAGATACGCCGACTCCATCGCTCCCTTGGTGAGCCGTTTTGCCTTGAATTTCTCGGAAATCGGACAGCCGTATTCCTCAGCAACCGCCCTGCTCAAAGGGTTGCAGCCGCTCCCCTTTTGCACGGCAATTCCCGCCGAAGAGACGGAAAAATCCTTGATTTTCAGCTTCTTCAGTTCGTGCTTTAAGAGGCTTTCCGCCATGGGAGAGCGACAGGTGTTGCCCGTACAGACAAATACGATCTTTTTCTTCGGCTTTCTTTCCATATTCTTACGATCGGCAAGCTCTCGTCAGTCTGTCCATGACGCCTGCCATAATTCCATCTTGCTCCTTCGGTCGAATCGCGACGACTGCTCCCGCGACTCTCTCTCCCTCGCGCAGCTTTTCATAGAGGTTCGCAGCCATTTCCTTCGGCGTGTCTCCGAGGGACAGCAGGCGAAGAGGCGGCAGCTCCCGAAGGCAAACCCCGCCTGCCATGAGGTAGGGATTTTTCCCTTCTTGGTCGAGTTTTCGGTAGAGCGCGACGCCCTCCTCTGCGCTTTCGCAAAGGTATGCGGGACAGGCGGGCGCATAGTGCTTGTACATCATGCCGGGAGACCTTGCGATTTCGCCTTCCTTCCGAACGTACTTTTCGCATTTGCCCGTAACAGAGGCAATCATCTCCCGCGTAATCAAGCCTTCTCTCAAAATGAGCGGAATCTCTCCCGTCACGTCGAGCACGGTGCTTTCAATCCCCCCTTCCGAACGTCCTCCGTCGAGAATGAGAGGAATTTGCCCGTCAAAGTCGAACAGGACGTGGCTTGCACTCGTCGGACTGACGTGCTTGGATCGGTTGGCAGACGGCGCAACGACGGGAAGATCGACCTCCTTCAAAAAGGACTGCGCACCCCTATGCGATGGAACGCGGACGGCAAGGGTTGATCCCCCTGCCGAAACAAAGGGAGAAACCTTATTCGTCGAAGGATAGACCATCGTAAGCGGTCCGGGAAGGAACGCCTTGCGAAGTTTTTCGGCATACGGCGGATCGAAATCGACGAGCTTTTTCAGGTCGTAATCCGTATGCACATGCGCGATGAGCGGATTGTCGGAAGGTCGCCCTTTCGTTTGAAAAATGCGCTTGACCGCATCGTCGTCAAAGGCGTTTGCCCCGAGTCCGTAAACTGTTTCGGTGGGAAAGGCGACCAGCTCGCCCGCGCGTATCAGCTCGCTTGCCTCGCGCAGGGATTCCGCTGTGATTTTTTTGACTTCCGTTTTCATAATTTACATTCCGTAGGGATCTTCATCGTCAAAGGGGGGAGGCTCTGATTCGGTATCGAAGGGAATGTCCTCCTCTTTGATGCGATACTCCTCGGGATCGGGCTTCTGATAGCCCGGTTCCTGATATTCGTCCTTTTCTTCGATGTTGACGAATTTAGTGCATTCTCCCTTGAAACGGAGCTTGATTCTGTCACAGCTACCGTTTCTATGCTTGGCGATGATGATTTCAGCGTCTCCCTTTTTGACCTTGCCCGTGGCAAGCTCTTCTTCCGTTGCCCCTACGTCGGGACGGTTGATGAACATGACGATGTCGGCGTCCTGCTCGATTGCGCCCGAT
Source organism: Clostridia bacterium (assembly GCA_017621155.1). Taxonomy (GTDB): domain Bacteria; phylum Bacillota; class Clostridia; order Christensenellales; family Borkfalkiaceae; genus RGIG8762. The sequence goes on along the minus strand of JAGATP010000003.1, from coordinate 27,562 downwards.
TCGCGAAGATCGGAAAGCTGAGGCTCTTTGGTCTGAATGCGTCGGAGCTGCGACAGAGCGAGAATGGGAACGTTGAGTTCCTTTGCCATAATTTTGAGGTTTCGGGTAATCGAGGATATTTCTTGTTGACGGTTCGTTTCGCCTCCGTGACGCTCACCGCTCTCCATCAACTGAATGTAGTCGATCATGACAAGGTCGAGCGCGCCCGTCATCGCCTTTAAGCGGCGACACTTGGAAAGGACTTCCGCAGGGGTCGTCCTGGACGAATCGTCAATGTAAATTTTGGCTTTGGATACGGCCTCGCTCGCGCGGGAGAGCTTCTTCCATTCCATATCGGACAGCGTACCCGACAGCGCCTTGCCCATAGAAACGTTCGCATAGGAACAAAGGAGTCTTTGCACGATTTGTTGACGAGGCATTTCGAGGGAAAAGACGGCGCACGTACAGCCGTACTTGAGTGCAGCATTCTCGACGAAATTCATCGAAAGGGAGGTTTTTCCCATACCGGGGCGGGCGGCAATGACGATCAGGTCGGATTTTTGCAATCCGTTCGTCACGCGATCGAGCCGCGTAATGCCCGTAGGCGTACCGCGAAAGGCGTTTTTGTCGGCTGCAATCTGCTCAAACTTTTGCAGAACGCTTCCCACCACATTGCCCTCGGACATATTCAAAAGCCCCGACTTGTCCTCCGTTTGGGAAATGTCGTAAACCACCTTTTCCGCATAGGCGACGCTGGCGTTTTCATCCTCGCTCTCGTGACAATTCTGAATAATTTTTTCCGCGGCGCGAATCAACCTTCGGTTGGTCGAATCCCGCTTTACGATGTCGTAATAATAACGGTAATTGGCGGCGGAGGGGGTAATCTGCGCGAGGTTGGTAAGGTAAGCGATTCCCCCTGCTCGCTCCAGCTCCCCCGCCTTATCAAGCGTATCTGAGAGAGTGACGAGATCGACGGGCTTTCTGCCGATGAAGGCCTTTCTCATCGCCTGATAAATGTATTTGTGGGAATCCTGATAAAAGTCTTCTTCGCTGAGCGTATCGAGAAGCTCGGACTGCAATTCATTGTCAATGAGAAGGCAACCGAGCAGAGCCTGCTCAGCGTCCAGATTATTCGGCATTTTGTTGTAGTCTTTTGCCATAACCTATTTTCCTCAATCGAGTTCTTTCAATGCCTTTAAGGTATCCGCAAAGTCCTGCATGGCGACGCGGAAGGGTTCTTTTGAAGTCAGATCCACGCCTGCAAGCTTCAAAATCTCAACGGGAGGCAGACTGCCGCCTGCGGAAAGGAATTTCTTGTAATCGGCAACGGCAGGCTCTCCTTCGCCGAGGATTCGGTTGGCAATGCTGATGGCGGAGATGATGCCCGTGGAATACTGATAGACGTAGAAGGGTCTGTAAAAATGGGGAATTCTCGACCATTCGTAGCCGATCTCGGTATCGTGCACGATCCCGTCCCCGTAAATCTTCTGATTGAGTCCGTAATAGAGATCGTAGAGATTTTGCGTGGTGAGCGGATTGCCCTCCTCGACCATCTTGTGCGCCTCGTACTCAAACATGGCAAACTGCGTCTGGCGGAAGAGCGTAGAACGCATCTGATCGAGATGATAGTTGAGAAGATATTTTTTGATCTTCTTGTCCGTAGTCGTCTTCAGGAGATAGCGAAGGAGAAGGGTCTCGTTGACGGTGCTTGCGACCTCCGCGACGAAGATGCGGTACGAAGCCTTGGATATGGGTTGGTTCGCCTCGGAGAAGTAGGAATGAAGGGCGTGACCCATCTCGTGTGCCGTCGTGAAGATATTATTGAGCGTGGGCTGATAGTTTAAAAGCACGAAGGGATGCACGCCGTGGCAATTGATGGAATAAGCGCCGCTTCTCTTTGCGGTCGTCTCTTCCACATCGAGCCAACGCTCTCTCTTTGCCCTTCTCAAAAGCTCCTGATAGTCTTCGCCGAGGCAGGAAAGCGCTTTGACGACCAGATCGTAAGCTTCCTCATAAGGCATGGAAAGGTTCGCCCCTTCGACGAGCGGAGCGAAAATATCGTACATATGCTGCTCTTCCAAGCCGAGCGCTTCCTTTCGATAGTTGATATAATCGTGCATGACGGAGACGTTTTCGTTGACGGAATCCATCAGATTTTGGTAGACGACGGGATCGACGTCGTTGCCTTCGAGGGCTCTTGCGAGGCAGGAAGCATAATTTCTCGCCTGCGCGCCGAACACGGACGCCTTGACGGAGGCAAAGTAGTTGGCTGCAATGGTATTTTTGAGCTTGATATACGCCCCGTAATACTTTTCAAAGACTTCCTTTCTCTTCGCCCTGTCCTCTTCCCCGAGGATTTTGCCGTAAAGTCCGTGCGTTAAGCGAACGGTCTCGCCCTTGTACTCGATTTCGGGCAAGTCGAGATCGGCGTTGTCGATCATGCTGAAAATATCCTGAAAAGAGCCCGTGACCTCGGAGGACATGGCGAGGAGCTTTTCCTCCGCCTCGGAAAGCACGTGCGGCTTACTCTTCAAAAGGCTCTTCAATTGATAGTCGTAGTCCCGAAATGCGGGATTGTCGATGAAGGACTGCAAAGTCTCTTCGGGAAGGGACAAAAGCTCGGGTTCGACGAAGGCGAGCGCCGCGCCGAATTTCGCCCCGAACGCCCCCATTTTGGCGAGGCGGACGTTTCCTTCGGGAATGCGGGCGTCCTCGTTCTGTTTCATCATCGCATAGACATAGAGTTTGGAGAAAGTCGCCTCCATCTCGTCCTGTTCCTTCAAAAAGGCGAGCAAATTCTCCGCCGTGCCGAGCTTGCCCTGCCATTTGGAAAAGTCAATCTTGGACGAAATTTTCTCATATTCCCTTTCCCAAGCTTCTTCCGAAGGGAAGATATCTTCAATGCTCCATTTGTATTCAGCTTTTACTTCGCTTCTTTCCATAAATAACTCCTTAATTTTTGAATGAATGAATGGGTGCGGGAATCGATCCGCCCCTGCCGATAAATTTGCTGCTGTCCGTATCGTGAACGGGCATGACGGGCGCACGCCCCAACAGTCCGCCGAAGTTTACGCTGTCGCCCACGCCCTTTCCCGGTGCGGGAATGACGCGAACTGCCGTGGTCTTTGCGTTGATCATGCCGATCGCCGCTTCGTCCGCGATGATCGCCGCAATCGTCGATGCGGGCGTGTCCCCGGGAATGGCGATCATATCGAGCCCGACCGAGCAGACGCAGGTCATCGCCTCGAGCTTGTCAAGGCAAAGCACGCCCTTTTCCGCCGCTTCGATCATGCCGATGTCCTCGGATACGGGAATGAACGCACCCGAAAGTCCGCCGACGCGGGAGCTTGCCATGACGCCGCCCTTTTTGACTGCGTCGTTGAGCATGGCGAGCGCCGCCGTCGTGCCGTGCCCTCCTACCGTGGAAATTCCGAGCTCCTCCAAAATGTGAGCGACGGAATCCCCCCTTGCGGGGGTGGGCGCGAGGGAGAGATCGACAATGCCGAACTCCGCGCCGAGCCGTCTGGCGGCTTCCTTGGCGATCAGCTGACCTGCCCTCGTGATTTTAAAGGCAGTCCGCTTGATCATCTCCGCCGCGTCGAGCAGATTGGCGTTCGGAATCGCCTCGAGCGCGTGCTGTACGACGCCCGGGCCGGAAACGCCGACGTTGATGGCGGCATGGCTCTCGCCGACGCCGTGGAAGGCACCCGCCATAAAGGGATTGTCCTCTACGGCGTTGCAGAAAGCCACGAGCTTGGCACAGCCGATGCCGTCCTGCTCCTTGGTAAGCTCCGCTGTTCTCTTGAAAATCTCGCCCATGAGGGCGACCGCATCCATATTGATTCCCGACTTCGTCGAGCCGACATTGACGGAAGAACAGAGCCTCGTCGTCGTGGCGAGCACCTCGGGAATGGTCTCGATGAACGTTCTCTCATAGTCCGCCATGGACTTATGGACGAGTGCGGAATAGCCCCCTAAGAAGTCAATTCCGAGGGTGTTTGCCGCCCTGTCGAGCGCCGCTCCGACGAGCCCCGCCTCTTCGGGGAAGGAAGCGCAAAGCAGGGAAACGGGCGTCACCGAAACCCGTTTGTTGACGATGGGAATGCCATACTCTCCGGAAAGATCGCGTGCGACCTTGACGAGGTGTTCCGCCCGCTTGCAGACGAGATCGTACGCCTTCTCCGCCGTCGTCTTTGCGTCCCCCGCAATGCAGGGAAGCAGCGAAAGGCCCATGGTGATGGTGCGGATGTCCAAATGCTCCTTTTCGATCATGTCGATCGTTTCCAATACATCAAACTGGTTAAACATGGCGACCTCAAATGCTGTGCATGGCGTTGAAGATATCTTCGTGCTGGACGCGGACGGACATGCCGATGGTTTTGCCCATTTCCTCGCACTCCTTTGCGAGGGAGGCGATATCCTCCGTCGCAGACGTGACGTCTGCCAGCATGATCATGGCAAAATATTCTCCCAAAATCGTTTGCGAAATATCTTCGATGTTGACGTTCTTTTCCGCAAGGAAGGCGCTGACTTTGGCGATAATGCCCTTTTTATCCTTTCCTGTTACCGTGACAACTGCTCTCATGGCGTTCTCCTTGTTTCTTATTCGGCAATGAATAAAATGCCGATGGTATTTCTTCCGCAATGCCCCGTGATGACGGAACCTGCGATGGTTTCGATGACTTCTTTAAAATCGAACAGCTCTTTTACCTTTGTCTTCGCAAGATCGACGAGCTCTTTGTCCGCACAGCTGTGCGTGATAAAGCACCGCGTCTTATCGTAAGAGGGATACTTTTCCTTCAAATCGGAAGCGTACGTGCGCATACAGCGCATCATGCCGCCAACGTACTTTTTTTCGGGAATCAAAGCGCCGTCCTTCATGGAAATCAAGGGATGAATGTTTAAAATCTTCGCTCCGTACAAGGAGAGCTTCGAACATCTCCCGCCCATATAAAGGTAGTTGAGCTGATCGGGAATAAAGGAAGTGTTGACCTGATCCCGAAGGGAAGTGCAGATCCTTGCGATCTCCTCCGCACTCTTTCCCTCCTTCCGAAGATCGACGGCTTTCATGACGAGAAGCCCCTGTCCCGAAGAAAGAGCGTGGGAATCGACGACGAAGACCTTTCCCTTGAACTTTTTGGACGCCGCAAGGGCAAAATCGTAGGAAGAGGAGGACTTCGAAGAAATATCGAAGTGAACGACGGTATCGCCCGCCTCTACAAAAGGAGCGAAAAAGGCTTCGTACTCCGCAATGCTCCTTGCAGCCGTCTTGGGAAGTTGCCCCGTCTTTTCCACGTAGGAAAAGATATCCGAAGGCTGGATGTTGACGCAGTCTTCGTAGGTGTTTTCACCCAGAATGACGTTTAAGGACATCATGGAAATGTCGTTTTCTTTCAATTGCTCGGGCGATAAGTCGCAGGTACTGTCTGTCGTAATTTTAATCATATTTTGCTTCCTTTATATGAGAAATTTCAAAATTGTTCCCCATACGCTCGTGCGGGACAGGCGTATGGCGTCTTCATCGAGATAGCCGAAAATATCCGAGACGGAAAAAGCGCCCACTTCGGTGGAATCTTTGGAAGGCGCACGATTGTCCCCGAGACAGTAAATCTCCCCCTCTTTTAACGTCACTTCCGAAAAATCGGGCGTTCTGGAACTGATATAGTCCTCCGAAAGGGCGGAAAAATCCGTCTCCCCTTCTTGCTTCAAATACAAAACCCCTCCAAGGCAATAGAGAGAATCCCCCTCCACCGCAACGATGCGCTTCACGAGGAATTCCCCCGTAAAGACGTCGGAAAGGCGATCGGGCACGTCGATGATGATGATTCTGCCGCGCTCCGCTTTCCCTTGGCGGCGCGCAATCATGGTCTCTCCGTCTTTCAACGTTTCGGTCATGGAGGAGCCCACGATCTCCACTTCGAAGAAAATGAACCGAAGAATAACGACTCCCAGCAAAAGAAGAGCAATGACGGAAAGTAGCACGTAGGAAATGACGTCCCAGACTTTTTTCTTATTCATGGTTTTCCTCCACCACCTCTTTGATGCGCGTGCGGAGCGCTTCCGAAGAGAGAAGCACGACCCTTCCGCACGTGAGACACTTGAGCTTATAATCCGCGCCCGTGCGAACGACTTCCCAAAGGTCGGAACCGCAGGGGTGCTTTTTTTTCGTACGGATGACGGAATGGAGATTTGCGATCAAAGCCATAAGATATTGTTGAGGCAGAAGCGAAAATCTGCCGTGAAGGTGAGCGAAATTGCCGTGGAGAAGCTCTTCAAAGAGGCCCCTTTCTCCGTATCCGTCGTCGCTTTGAAATCACCGGGGCGCAAAACGGAGTTTTCCCAACCCCGACTGCCGTTCACCCAGATCTTGGCGACGAAGGGAAGAATCTTTCCATCCCGCATTTCGGCGATCGAAACGGAGATATAGCCCGCCTCCCAGCTGCAAAAGTCGATGCTGATGAGTGCGTCTTCGGCAGGGCGGCAGATGGGATTATTGATACGATAAGTCTTGAGTCCCCGCTCCGAGCAGACCCCCTTGATGCCCTTGTAGGCGTCCATGAGAAGGGGTCGGCAAACGCTTCCGTCCAAAATGCAGTCGCCGAACGAGTAATCCGCAACGTCCGAAGAGGCAAAGCATTCGGCGTCGCCCTGATCGGTGCTGTAGAGAATTCGGGTTTTGGGAAGTCCGTTGCGGAACGCTTCGTCGATTGCCTTGACGGCGATTTTCGAGGAAGAGGTGAATCCGCTGGAGTATTCCGCCTGTGCAAAGACAAAGACCATCTTGGATTTTTCGTAGGCGTCGAGGTAGAAGGTAACGCTATCCTCGCTCTCCTTCTTTTTCCGACGGCTTTCCCGCCAATCGCGCTGAGAGGAGACGAGGCAGTCTTCCGCCAGGAAGAGGCGGACGCCGACGATTTCCCCGCGGTTGTCCTTTCGGACAGTCGCGACAAGATCGCCCTCTTCGTCGATTCCGATTTTGAGATCGAGCGGCTTGGGGATAAAGACGTGCTGTCCCTTTAAGTATTTTGCGAGGAACATGTCAAGATCGGTCAAGCCCTGCGGGCCGATGTAGGAACTGTTGTTGACGGTATAGGAAATGACGCAATCCACTTCGGAATTGATGCGCGAATAAGTATCGTAAGCCCTGTCGTAGTCGAAGCGACGGTCGTTTGTCGAACAGAGCATGAGGACGGGACAGGACACAAACTGCGCATAGGACTGCGAATCCACGCCTGCAAGAAAGCGCTGCCGTTCGTTGTCGATGAAAAGCTCCTTGTCCTTTTCAAATTTGTTGATTCCCCGATACGCAATCCACCCCGCCGCGCAGATGGGCACGCCGCATGAAACATCGGGAGAAAGCATAAGCTTCCATGCGATTTCTCCCCCCGTGCGAATGCCGATGACGCCGATCTTGGAGACGTCGGGGCGGGACTTGAGATACTTTAAGGCGTACCTTCCCACCGCCGTCCACTCGTACCAGGAAGTTTCCATCGCGTCGGTATCCACAAAGTCCATGTGTCTGCCGACGGACGCATAGTTCGCGTACGCGATGTCTTCGGGATAGACGGTATAGCGCTCTCGCCCCTCATCCTTTCCGCTGTAATCCACGGTGAGGACGGAATAACCGAGGCGAACGAATCTTGCGATAAAGGCGCGATCGAAGCCTTTGCCCGCATCGGGCAAAAGGAGAATGGCAGGAAAACTGTCTCCCCCCACCGGTCGGGCATACAGCCCGTAGATGCGAACCCTTCCCGTCTTGGTCTTTCTGCCCGAAAAACAGAGGAAGGAATAGGAAATCCCGTCCGTCTCTTCGCGCTTTACGACAAATTCGTTCAACGGCTGATTGTCATCAAATTTACGCCACAGAGCAAGCGGTGTTAAAATAGAATGCACAAACAAACCACCCTTATATTTTTTTTACCATTCCCGAAGAGAAAAATTTCTTTTGGGGAAAATGGCAAATAGCCTTGCATTTATCGCTGAAATTGGGTATAATGGAACTATAAACCAATCCACGATGCATTTATTATACCGCTAATTTCGAAAGAAATCAAGTATATGGAGTAAAATTTAGGAATTATGGCATTTTGTTCTTTTTCAAAAGAGGCGACTTACAGCGGAAAGACGGGCGTTGACAACACTTTTCTTCGAAAGTTCATGCCCACCGCCGACGGAACCGCCGTAAAAATATACCTTCTGGGTCTTTGCCTCTGTTCGACGGGGGACGATCTCCCCATCGAAGGGATGGCCGAGCTTCTGTCCGTCACCGTCGAAGACATCGAAAACGCCTTTCTCTTTTGGGAGGACTGCGGGCTCGTTTCCGTCGTCTCACGCACGCCGTTTTCCGTCCGCTACCTCGCCGCTGAGGAGGGCAGGCGCAAGCCCCGTCCCGAAAAGTATACGGGATTCAACCGCTCCCTGCAAGCCATTTTCCCGGAGCGGGAAATTTCCGTCAGCGAATACGGGCAATACATGCAGCTTCTCGAAGATCAACCCATCAGTCAGGACGCCCTACTTCTCGTCGTCCGCTATTGCAGGGATTATACGGGAAATCCCAATCTTCGCTTTAATTACGTCAAGACGACGGTCATGAACTTTCTCCAAAAGGGCATTCGCACCGCCGTACAGGTGGAAAAAGAGCTTTCCTCGTACAGCATGGACAACGAATCCCTCTCCAAGCTGTATCAGGCGATGGGAATCAAAAAGAAGCCCGAGCTTTCGGACAGCGATTATTTAAAGGAATGGCGAAAGCTCGAATTTGAGTTTGACAACATACTCTTCGTCGCCTCTACCTTAAAAAGAGGCAACATGCAAAAGCTGGATTCGGCTTTAAAAGAACTGTATGCCAACCGCTGCTTTTCAAAGGAAGAAATCGATTACTACCTTTCCCGCAAAAAAGCTCTTTACCGAGAGACCTTTGCGATCGCCAAAAAGCTCGGCGTCTATCTCTCCTATGCGGAGACGTACGTCGAAAAATACACCGCCGTATGGTCTTCTTACGGCTATTCGGACGAAGCCCTCGACATCATCGCAAACTACGCCTTTGCGACCCAAAAGAAGAGCTTCGAGGGAATGGACGAAATCGTCAGAGAATGGTATGGAAAGGGCATCGTCTCCTTAGAGAGCATACGCGATCACCTTCTCTCCATCAAAGAAGACGAGGATTTCCTCGCAAAACTCTTTCAAACGTGCAGCCTCTCCAGACGCCCCATCGGGTCGGATTTTACCGCGCTTCGCAATTGGCGAAGCTGGGGCTTCTCCGACGAGATGATTTTACTTGCGGGCGAAGAGAGCGCAGGAAAAGCCAACCCCATCCCCTACCTGACGGCGATTCTCTCTTCCTGGAAGACAAAGAAGATTTTCGTACCGAGCGACATTCCCAAGCGGACGAGCGGAAGCACGGAAAAATTGCCTGATTGGAAACGGGCAACCACCAAGGAGGAAATCGACGCATTGATCGCCGAATCCGCAAAGAGGTATCAGCTATGAGCGAACTCACAAGCCGTATCGAAGAATACTACGCAACCCTTCGCACGAAGGCGGAAGGGCGGGCGGAACGCTGTTTAGAGCGCGCCCTGCAAAACCCCTCTTTTTCCGAAGTCGACCGCTCTTATCAAAAAACGCGCATTGCCTATCTTCGGGCAGAGGCGGAATATCCCGAACGGCTCGAACAGCTCGAACAGGACTTCACCGCTGTGCGCCGTAAAAGAGCAGGTCTCTTGCAGGAAATGGGGCTGAAGGAGTCCGATCTCGTCCCCTCTTATACGTGCCCGCGCTGTCGGGATACGGGATTTTTGGAAAACGGGAGCGCGTGCTCCTGCTATCGGGAGGCGCTTCGCCGTTTCAAGCTCGAGGAAATCGGCATTGCCTCCGAGGCCTTCGCCTCCTTCGACGACGCGAACAAGCGACTCGTCCCGCAAATCAACTACGACTATTACCGCGTGAAATACTGCGGGAGGTTCCCCAAAGTTCCCCTCTCCACCGTTTTTATGGGAAGCACGGGAACGGGAAAGACCTTCCTTGCAAGCTGCATTGCGGGCGAACTCGAAAAAAAGGGCAAAAACGTCTATTTTCTGTCCGCCATCTCCCTCAACCGCTTTTTCCTTCAGTGCTTTGAAAAGGAATCCTATCGCTCCCTTTCCCTGCTCACCGATTGCGATCTTCTGATCATCGACGACTTGGGCGCAGAGCCCGTCTATAAAAAAGTGACCGTCGAATACTTAAAGCTGATTTTGGACGAACGGTTTTCCAAAAAGCACCCCGTCCTCTTCACGACCAATCTCAATCGCGAAAAGATCTTCGAACGATACAGCGAACGCATCTATTCGAGAATCTTCGACGAGGCAAACCTGGACGAAAACAACCTCTTCCAGGGAGAAGATCTCAGGACGAAAAAACGGTAAGTAACCACGATACGGTATTGGCATTTCCACGTCGTGCGCGCTAAACCGAATGTGTCGTTATTTTGATTTTTCATGTAACGTCCTCCTATGTTGCTTTGCTTGTGTACGGCCCAAAGCCTTACATTCAGTTTAGCACATAGGAGCTTTTTTGTATATTGTTACATGGCTTGAAGCGAAAGCTTTTTCAGATCCTCCGGCATACCCGGTGAGTTTTACAGTCCCGTAACATTCTGTTGCGGGACTGCTCTGCTCACAAAAAAGGACTTCGAGAAAAAATCTCAAAGTCCCGCTTCAAAAAAAAACTAATAAAGCGATTTGATGATTTCCACGCACTTGTCGATGCCGAGCGAGCCGCTGTCGAGGCAGATATCGTAATGCTCCGCAACGCCCCAATCGATGTCCGTGTAAAACTTATAATAGGATTTTCTGCGCTTATCCTTGCTGACAAGCCTCTTTTCGGGGGATTCCTCCCGATCGCCGTAGACGTGCACGATGCGCTCCGCTCTCTTTTTGAGGTCGGCATGAATAAATACCTTCAAAAGGTCGTGCTTGCCCGCCAGAATAAAATCGGCGCATCGCCCGACGATGACGCAAGGCCCGCGGTCGGCAAGGTCTTCGATGACCTTTTTTTGCACGTTCCAAAGATAATCCTGCATGGACATGCCGCCCATGCCGCCGCTGTAAGAAAGTGCGTTCAAAAACCAATTTCCCGTCGCGCTGTACTCCCCTTTTTCGGCGATAAATTCCTTGGCAAGCCCGCTCTCCTCCGCAATCTTTTCGATGAGCTCGGAATCGTAACAGGGAATGCCGAGCGCCTCCGCGACGTCTTTTCCGATCGTTCTTCCTCCGCTGCCGAACTCTCGGCTGATCGTAATAATCCGATGTTTTTCCCGTTCCATAAGCGCCTCCTTGTTGCTATTTTTTCTTTCTCAATTAATTATAGCACAACTTTTTCAATTGTCAAGAACGAAAGAAAAAATTTTTACTTGGAAAAGAGAAGGGGCGGAAGAAGATCGTTCTTTTTGAGCAGAGCCTTTACCCTGCAAACGTAAACGACGACGAGCGCGAGGGCAATGCCGACTCCCTCCTGAATGAAGTTTGCAGGCATCTTCGCAAGGGCGACCGAAAGTCCCGCATCGGCGAGGAAAAAGGTGCGCTGGAGAAAATATCCTCCGATGACGACGACTGCGCCGACGAGGGCGGAGAGGAGCGCCGTGAGAAGATTATCCCATTTTCCGAAGGCATAGTGAGCAAGTACGGATATGACGATCGCCTGCAAGCCGTGAATGACGAGAGACGGGACTGCCATATAAGCGCTGCCGACCATAAAGTCGTAAAGGAGCATACTGACGCCACCCGCAAGGAACGCCCCGACGGGGTCGAGCAGAAGCGCGGCGATGATAATCGGGCCGTCGCACCAATAAATATTGCCGATGGGCGTCGGAAGCTTGGGAATATACCCCGAGGCGATGACGAACGCCATCATCAGGGCGGTGACAGTAATCCATTTGGTCATGCTTTTTTTCATAATCAACCCTCAAAATTGCTTGATTTCCTTTGATGGGTCTATTATACTATATTTTGGATATTTTGGAATAACCAAAACAAGAAAATTTAATAAGGTCAGATTATGCTCACTTACGATTTATCCAAGCAAAACAAGCTATCCCTCTACGACAAGCTCTATCGCTGCATTCGCGACGATATTTTAAGCGGAACGCTCAAAGCGGGAGAAAAGCTCCCCGCAAAGCGAAGGCTTGCGGAAAACCTCGGCATCAGCGTGATCACGGTGGAAAACGCGTACAGCCAATTGATGGCGGAGGGATATATCACCTCAAAGGAGCGAAGCGGCTTTTACGTGGAGGCAATCGAGCAAAGCAAAGCGAAAAAAAAGCTCCCCGCACGGGAAGAGCCGTCTTGTCGGACGGTCTTTCCTTCCGAGCGGCCGAATGCGGAAGTCTTTCCCTTTTCCGTTTGGGCAAAGCTCATGCGGGAAACGCTGCTCGAAGGGAGCGAACGGCTGTTGGAAGCACAGCCGCATGAGGGAGCTTACGCGCTGAGAAAGGCGATTGCGGACTACATTTACCGTTCGCGGGGGATTGAAACGAGCCCCGAACAGATTATCGTCGGCGCGGGAACGGAGTATATCTACTCCCTCCTCGTTCAGCTCTTCGGACAGGACAAGGTATTCGGCGTCGAAGACCCCGGCTATCAAAAGACGGCGGCGATCTACCTTGCCAACGGTGCAAAATGCGTCTACCTGCCCATGGACAAGCACGGCGTTTCCCTTTCCGCCCTGGAAGGGAGCGGTGTGGAGATTCTCCACATCACCCCTACCCATCACTATCCGACGGGAATCATCACCCCTATTAAAAGGAGGCAGGAGCTTCTCGCTTGGGCGAGGGAACGAGAGGGCAGGTTCATCATCGAGGACGATTACGACAGCGAATTTCGCATTGCGGGAAGGCCCATTCCGAGCCTGCAGTCCATCGACGCGGACGACAAGGTCATTTATGTCAACACCTTTTCCAAGACGCTGGCGCATTCCATCCGCATCAGCTATATGATTCTGCCACGAAAGCTGCTCGATCTTTATCGGGAAAAGCTCGGCTTCTATGCGAGCGCCGTCCCCTCCTTCGAGCAGTACACCCTTGCCAAGTTCATCGAACGGGGATACTTCGAACGGCACTTAAACAGAATGCGAACAATCTACAAAAAGAGGCGCGAGGCAATCTTGCAAAAAATAGAGGGGCTCAAATTCCGCTCCCGCTATGAAATTGTCGCCTCAAATTCGGGACTTCAGTGTCTGCTTCGGGTCAAGACGAATCGTTCGGACGAGGAGCTCATCGAACGGGCAAAAGCACTCTCCGTTCGCATTTCCTGCCTCTCGCAGTATTCGAGGCTATGCGAGCAAAAATACGATCACACCATCCTTCTCAACTATTCCAAGGAGGAGTACGCCGATTTGAGTTTTCTGGACGGCATTTTAGAGCCGCTTCCCTAAAAAAATTCGATAAAATCGATAAAAAATTTCCATTTCCATCTTGAAAAAAACGGGAAGATATGGTATGATAGAAGTATGGGCGCATGCCCAAATATCATAAGGGAGAATTTCCCATGGAACTACTACTCATCATTACCGGCATTGCAGTCATCCTTGCGGTGGCGTATGCGGCATTCAATTACTTCTCCGTCAAGAAACTCAAAGAGGGAACGGAAAGAATGCAGGAAATTGCCGGAGCAATTCGCATCGGCGCCAACGCCTTTATTCGCTATGAATATAAGATTGTCGCCATCATCGGCGCGGTCATTGCCGTGCTCCTCGGAATCCTCATCAGCTGGCAGACGGCGATCGCCTTTGTCATCGGCGCCGTTATGAGCGCAAGCGCGGGCTGGGTCGGCATGAAAATCGCGACTTATGCCAACGTCAGGGTTTCCAACTGCGCCAACGAAACGAGAGATCTCGGCAAGACGCTGAAGGTCGCCTTCAAGGGCGGATCGGTCATGGGGCTCTGCGTCGCGGGCTTTGCTCTCCTCGGCATTCTGATCGTCTATCTCGTGTTCGGACTCGCGCTCGGGCAAATCGACGCCATCGTCAACGGCACAGCCTCGAAGAATCTGATCGGAATCGAAACTTCCTTTACCATGACCATTTCGGGCTATGCGCTCGGATGCTCCGTCATCGCCATGTTCAACCGCGTCGGCGGAGGCATTTACACGAAAGCTGCCGATATGGGCGCCGACCTCGTCGGCAAGACGGAAGCGCACATTCCCGAAGACGACCCCAGAAACCCCGCAACGATCGCGGATAACGTGGGCGACAACGTCGGCGACGTCGCAGGATTGGGGGCAGACCTTCTCGAAAGCTACGTCGGCGCGATTCTCTCCGCCCTGATTTTGGCTTGCGAGTTCTTCATGCACAAGGTCGGCTTCTCCGCAGACTTCCTGACCCGCCTCATGCTCTTCCCCATCGTGTTTGCAGGATGCGGACTGCTCGCCTGCCTCATCGGCATTTCGTACATCGTCTTGAAGAAAAAGCTCTCTTCCAACGTGCACATGGAGCTCAACATCGCCACATGGATTTCGGCGGGATTTGCCGTCCTGTTGGGCGCAGTCTTAAGCTATTTCCTCTTCCGCGGGTGTGACGAGAACTTCGCCTCCGTCAGCTTTACCATCGGCGCTCTGTCCCCCTGGCTGGCTGCCGTATTCGGCATCGTCGCGGGCATCGTCATCGGCATCATCTCGGAATACTACACGAGCTACGATTACAAGCCCACCAAGAAAATTGCGGGCGCTTCGGCGGAAGGCCCTGCCCTCACCATCACCCAAGGACTTGCCAACGGCATGATGAGCTGTATGCTCCCCGTCCTCGTCCTCGCGGTCGCCATCTTCGCTTCGTATGAAATCGCGGGAATGTACGGCGTCGCGTGCGCCGCCATCGGTATGCTCTCCTTCGTGGCGGCAACCGTCTCCGTCGATACGTACGGCCCGATTTCGGACAATGCGGGCGGCATTGCGGAGATGAGCGGACTTGACGAAGGCGTAAGAAACATCACGGATAAACTCGATTCCGTCGGCAATACGACCGCCGCCATCGGCAAGGGCTTTGCCATCGGCTCTGCCGCGCTTGCCGCGCTCTCACTGATG
The DNA here is from genome assembly GCA_017621155.1 of Clostridia bacterium. GTDB lineage: Bacteria > Bacillota > Clostridia > Christensenellales > Borkfalkiaceae > RGIG8762. Next base: position 12,533 of record JAGATP010000003.1, on the reverse strand, counting down.
ACTTCTTACCTTTACGCCTTCCTGAACATCGATGCCGCCGAACTCATCCTCAACATCATCGATCCCCTTACGCTTTGCGGCGCGCTCTGCGGTGCGGCACTCCCCTTCTTCTTCTCCGGACTTCTCATCGAAGCGGTGGCAAAGGCCGCACGCAAGATGGTCGAAGAGGTCAGAAGGCAGTTTGCCACCATTAAGGGCATTCTGACGGGAGAAACCAAGCCCGACTACAAGACCTGTATCGAGATCTCCTCTCAGGGCGCTCTGAAGGAAATGCGCCTTCCCGCCCTTCTTTCCATCATCTTCCCCCTCGTCGGCGGATTCGTCTTCGGCGCGAACTTCGTCGGCGGAATGCTGATCGGCTCGACGATTACCGCCATCATGCTCGCGATCTTTACGGGCAACGCGGGCGGCGCTTGGGATAACGCCAAGAAGTACATCGAAGCGGGCGGCGTAGCGGGACACAAAAAGGGTTCTCCCGCGCACGACGCTTCCGTCGTCGGCGACACCGTAGGCGATCCGTTGAAGGATACCGTCGGGCCTTCCCTCGATATTCTCATCAAGATCATGGCAAACGTTTCCCTCGTTGCCGTCGTGATCTTCAGCGAATACAACCTCTTCGCTCTGCTCGGACTCTAATTAAAAGGCATTCAAAAAACACGGCTTCATCGCCGTGTTTTTTTGTACAAAATTTATCTCGCCTTCACATAATCGGCGAGCAGTTTCGCGGCGTCGATTCCTTCGTGATAGAGCATTCTGCACCCCACGACGTCCTCGATTTCGTTGAAGTAATACTTCTCCCCGTCCACGATGAAGTCCACGCCTACGAAGTCGGCAGAGAGCGCACCTATCACGCGGGAGCAGTATTCCCGCAAAATCGAAGGAAGTTGAATTTGCCTGCAACTTCCGCCGAGGGTAAAGTTGCTGCGAAAGTCCTTCGAATTGCTCCGCTCCATCGTGCAGAGAACCTCTCCGCCGAGGCAGTAGACGCGGATGTCCCGCCCGAGCTTGTCGGAAGGCTTCTGACAGATGAGCGGCTCTCCCGAAAGGATCGCGCTCGCTTCCCCTTCGTTTTTTGCCCAATACACTTCCTTCCCGCCATGCCCGAAGGGAGACTTGATCACGCACGGATAGGAAAGCGTCCTTGCATCGTTTGTCAAAACATAGGGCAAAAACGGGATTTTCAGCCTCTTTGCAAGCTCGTAGCTCAGATGTTTGTCGTTGGCGATCTTTCCCGTCAGAGCGTTGTTTACGACCAATTTTCCCCTCTCTTCGAGGAATTTGCGCTTTTCGCTGTTCTCGCAACGGAAAACGTAGCAATCGTATTCCTCCCCCACGCTCTCATCGACGAGATCGGCAGAGAGATAGGAGCAAAGCGATCTTGCAAAGTATTCGTTGACCTTGAGGCGCTCCTCCGTATAGACCACGGCGCACTTCATGAGAGTTTCCTCAAAATGCAGTCCGCAACCGCGTCCGCATAGCTTAGCGAAGTGAAGTCGAGAAGATTCTTAAAGTGCGCGTTGGAGTTGACTTCCAAGAGGACGGGATCTTCTCCGGGAATGAGATCGACCCCCGCAAAGAGCGCGCCTACCCCTTTGCAAGCCTCGATCGCCAACCTCTTTTCCCGCTCGGTGGGCTCGTAAACGAGCATACTTCCGCCGTTGGTCACGTTGGCGCGAAAGTCCCCTTCCCTCGCCTGTCTCGCAAAGGAAGCGAACACCTTTCCGTCCACGACGTAAATTCGGGCGTCTCTCCCCCCTGCATCGACGTATTCCTGCAAGAGAAAGGGCGCTTCGCCTAGCCTCTTGCAAAAGGCGAAGAGCTCCTCTTTCGTGCGGCAGAGCGCAATCTGCGCCCCGAACGATCCCTTCGCGCCCTTGACGACGATGGGAAGTCCGAGAAGGGAGATCGCCTCCTCCAAGAAGGAGTCGGGAACGCTCCCAAAAAAGCGGAGAGGCGCGCAAATCTGCTTTGGCATTTTCACCTTTCCCGACAGCGCGGAAGCCATAAGGCACTTGTCGTCGCAGAGCGCGATCGATGACGCGCTGTTGAATACGGGCATGCTTTTTTCGAGCTTGCAGCAAAGAGGAATGTCCTTGTCGTAAAACAGGCAAAAGGAATCAGAAGGAAAGTCCTCTTTGAGCCATGCCTCGTCGTTCGTCATGGGTTGCAGGAAAACCCCTCTGCGTGCAAAAGCCTGCACGAACAGATCGCGTATCTCGATAAATTTGGGAGTCAGAAGTCCCCCGTTGTAAATGTAGAATCCTTTCATGTGAGAAAAAAGCGGAGAGAGTTCTCCGCTTGTCTTTTAAGATACGACGCGAATGACCGCATCGACGTTGGCAATTTCCTCGTACTCCTTGAGCTTTTCGATCGCCTTGCGAATGCTGAGCTCGTGTGTGCTGTGCGTGATGAAGATGAGGGGCGTCACGTCCCCGTCGGCATTCTTTTGAATCATCTCCTCGATGGAGATGTTGTATTTCGCAAAAACGCTCGTGATCTTCGCAAGCACGCCCGCCTTATCGATTACCGACATGCGCAGATAATAGGCAGATTCGAAATTGGAGACGAATTTCACGCCCTTTTCCGCTTCGGCGGTGTTCTTGAAGGTGGAGTACTTCACTTCCTTGTGCGTTGCTGCATAAATGACGTCCGAAACAATGGCGCTGCCCGTGGGAAGAGCGCCCGCGCCCCTGCCGTAAAGCATAACGTCGTCCACCGCGTCTCCCGTAATGTAGACGGCGTTGAAGCTGTCGTTGACGGATGCCAGCGGATGGCTCTTCTTGACGTAAGCGGGGTGCACGCGCACTTCGATGCCCTGAGCAGTCTGCTTGCCGATCGCAAGGAGCTTGATGACGTATCCGAGCTCGCTCGCCGCCGCGATGTCCGCTGCTGTGATTTTGGTGATTCCCTCGCGGTATACCTTCGTATAGGGAACTTTGGTGTGGAAAGCAAGGCTGGAGAGGATGGAAAGCTTATACGTAGAGTCAAAGCCCTCGACGTCAGCGGCCGGATTCGCCTCCGCATAGCCGAGCCGCTGCGCTTCCTTTAACGCCTCTTCATAGCTCGTGCCCTCGCTCGTCATCTTGGTCAGAATATAGTTGGTCGTGCCGTTGACAATGCCCATCATAGAGGTGATGTGATTCGCCTGCAACCCGTCCAAAAGGGTGCGAATGATGGGAACGCCGCCGACACAGCTCGCCTCGAAGAAAATACCGGCGTTGTTGCGCTTTGCCGCGCGCTCCAGCTCATGGGAGTATTTACAAAAGAGCTCCTTATTGGACGTGACGACGGACTTTCCCGCATTGAGCGCGTCAAGGACGAACTCTCTCGCCACGCCGACGCCGCCGATGACTTCCACAATGATATCGACCGCGGGGTTGGAAACGACTTCGTAAATGTTCGACGCAATGATCTCCTCGGGACAGCCCAAGGCGAGCGCACGCTCTCTGTTGAGCTCCAATACGGCTTCCACCGTAATGTCCACGTTTTGCGTCTTCTGATAGAATTCCCTGTGCTCGGTGAGAATTTTGTAGGTTCCACCTCCTACCACACCGAGGCCGAGAATTGCAACGCCTACTTTCTTCATACTTTATTTTACCTCCGAACAATTCAATCGGTACAAAAACTTCAATCCGTCCAACGTGAGGAATTTATCGACGACGTCGATGCTGTCGATTTCGCGGGCGATCACTTCGCCGAATCCGCCCGTTGCAACCGTCACGACTTCGGCGCACTTCAACTCCCGCTTGATCCGCTTGATCATGTAATCGACGAGCCCTGCAAAGCCGAATACAATCCCCGCCTGCATGTTGGTGACGGTATTCTTGCCGATTGCGCTTTTTGGCGCCTCGATTTCCACTCTGGGGAGCTTTGCCGTGCCGCTCACCAAGGACTCGAGCGAGCCCTTGATGCCGGGCGCTACGACGCCGCCCAAAAAATCGCCCTTTGCATCGAGCACGTTGAAGGTCGTCGCCGTGCCGAAATCCACCACGATCATGGGCGTACCCTTTCCGTACTTTCTCCATGCCGACACGCTGTTGACGATCCTGTCTGCGCCGACCTCTTTGGCGTTTTCCACCTTTAAATTAATTCCCGTCTTGAGTCCGGGCGCAAGGAGCAAGGGAGAAATGCTAAGGTACGCACTGCACATGTGGGAAATGGTATAATCGAGAGAGGGCACGACGGAAGACAAAATGCCGCCCGTGATATCCTCGGGACGAATGTTCTTGACGGAAAGCATGGTGATGAGCTGACTTCCGTATTCGTCCGAAGTTTTTTTGTGTGCCGTCTCGACCCGAAAGGAAATTTTCAGGTTATCTCCGTCGTAAATGGCGTATTTGATGTTCGTATTCCCAATGTCAATGCACAGAATCATATCGTCTCTCCGATTTATTTGATAAATTGTTTCTCGACGACGGTATAAACGCGATGAAGCGCAGGCGCGAGCAAGAGGTTGATTGCAAATTCAAAGAAAAAGTTAAAGGTGACAAGTCCCACCAGAATGAAGAGCATGACGTTCATTCCCTCAAAGCCGGCTTCCGCGGGAAGGCTGCTCTGGAAAATCGAAACGGCATTACTCATGCAAAGGCATCCGAGCACGAAGATTCCCGTATTGATGACGGGCACCAAGCCGGAAGCCACAAAGGTGGCGACAAGCCCGTTTTTCTTCGCGATTGCCCTGTAAATAAAGCCTGCCAAGACGCCCGCGAGCGTCGTCTTCAAAAGGCAGACCAAAACCGTGACGACGGGGCTGTTCTGCCAGATCACGGCGTAAAACCCTGCACCCGTAATGACCTGAAAGAGAACGACCGCACCGTTGGCAAATCCCAGAATACCGCCCGCAAGCGGGCCGAGGACGAGAGCGCCCAAAACGATGGGGATCAACGAGAAATTCAAAGAGACCGTACCGATGTTAATGGTTCCGCCAAACACCGACAACACGATGACGAGAGCGAGCAAAACGCCGAGCGTCGCTACGTTCTTTGCAGAAAAAAAACGACTGTTGTTCATAATACCTCCATCAGGTTCTTCGAAAAGATACCTGTGTCAAAAAGAAAAAGATTTCGTCCATTCGGTCAAACCAATCAAGTATTTGCCGAATATACTCCTTTATTATAGCAATTTCGAATGGAGAAGGCAAGCAAATGAAACAACAAACTCGATTTTGAATTTTTGCCTTTTTGTCACAATTTTTTGGTAGTTTTAATAATATTTAATAGAACGGATGCGGGAGACTTCCCTTACATACTCCCCTTCCGACCATTCAGGAGGAAATTATTATGAACTGTTTTGACACCCTCGGAGGCAATTCCTGCCTTTGGATTCTCATTCTTATGCTCGTTCTCGGAAGCTGCAATCAGGGAATCGAACACATTTTCAGCGGTTGTTCCCTGCCCATCCTTCTCGGCATCTTGTACTTCCTTTGGAAGGACGGAAAACTTCCCTGCTTCCAGAACAGCGGTTGCGGCTGCGGCTGCAACTAAGCGCAGAGTCTCATTCGCATAAAAATGAACATGAGCGGACAGGAAACTGTCCGCTCGCTTTTTTATACCTTCCGGATCATTCCGATCGTCTTGACTTCGCCGCTGTATTCTTTCCTCAAAATATGAATCAACAACTCTTCGACCGAAGCCAGAATCCCCACCCCGCAGCTAAACCAGCAGTATGCCGTTCCAACGGGCAAGAGAATCATATAGGGAATGAGAAAGACCAGCATACCCGTCACCTTATTCATGTAAGTATGTAATGCGGCAAACTTGCGGAATTTAATTCCCGCAACCAGATAGGAGACAATCCGTAACAGAAGGACGAACAGCACGCCAAACCAGATGACGCGCGGGAGCACTTCCCAAAGGGTCGGAAAAATTTTTAAGACCATAACGGCGTAAAAGAGCAGATCCGCAATGCTGTCCAAAACCGCACCCGCCTTGCTCGTCGTGTGCGTGCTCCTCGCAATCCAACCGTCGAGCGCGTCGCTCAACCCCGCAAGGGTATAGATGACGAAAAAGAGCGGAGAGAGCTGCTCGGTAAAAATTAAACCGATTGCCCCGATAATTCGCAGCGATGTAATCAAATTGGGAATGAATTTCATGCGCTTTCATCTCCTCGTACCTAATCTAGTATAGCAGAAAAACGCCGCTCTGTCAAGCGATGTGCCCTTTCTTTCGATCAAACCCATGTACCCAGTCGGAAGCGAGAAGATAAATGAGGAAGATAACGCTGCTTATCGCCCAAGTTAAAGGGTATGCCCAATAAATGGCGACGATGTCCGTGGGAATGACGCCTTTATTCATGAGCAGCATCATCAGTTCTATATATCCCACGCGAAGGACGCACCAGACGCCGAGCATAATCGCCATGGGGACGACGGGCTTTCCCGCCCCGCGGAAAATGCCCGCAACGCAATGGGCGAAGGCGAGGAGAAAATAGAAAAACGCCTCTGTATGCGCCTGTTTGACCCCAATCTCGATGACCTGCCTCACCTTTTCGGGATCTTCGTCGTTGACGAAGAGCGCCATGAAAAAGGGAGCGGCAAAGTACAAGATAAGCCCGATGACCTCGGCGAGCGAGATCGAACAGAGAATCCCGAATCGCGCTCCTCTTTTGGCGCGAGCGTGCTGTCCTGCGCCGAGATTCTGCCCGATAAAGGTGGAAAGCGCCACGGAAAAACAGGTGATCGGCAAAAAGGCGAATCCTTCGAGCTTTATGTACACGCCGTAGCCCGCCGTGGCAATCTCTCCGAAGGTATTGATGTTGGATTGCACGATGACGTTGGCAAATCCGATGACGGAGTTCTGCACGCCCGAGGGAAGTCCGTAATGCAGAATTTTTCCCACCATGCCCCGATAAAAGCGAATTTTCCGCACGTTGACGCGATAGGGCGTATCGTAGCGAATCAAACGGATAAAGCATAATACGGCGCTGAGCGTCTGAGAGAGCACCGTCGCAAGCGCCGCCGAACCGACCCCGAGCCTTAACACGCACACGAAGAGCAAATCGAGAGCGACGTTTAAAAAGGAGGAGAAAATGAGATAGTAAAGCGGATGCCTGCTATCCCCCACGGCGTGCAGAATGCCGACGGCGATGTTGTATAAAACGGGAGCTGCCACGCCCGAAAAATAGACGCGGAAATAGGAGACGGCAAGATCGAAATACGCCTCGTCGGTGTTCATCCACGTGAGAATCGTCGGCGTCAACAAAACGCCCGCCGCCGTCAACACGACGCTGAAAATAAGCCCCAAAGCGATGTCGGTATGAATCGCCTTTTGCATATTTTCGTAATCTTTGCTGCCAAAGTATCGGGAGATGAGCACGCCCGCCCCCATTGCCGTGCCGTTGAAAAAACCGACGAACAAGAAAATCAGATTGCCCGAAGAGCTGACCGCGGCAAGGGCGTCCGTACCGAGCGTCTGCCCCACGATCAGGGAATCCACGGCGTTATAAAACTGTTGAAACAGATTGCTCAAAAAGACGGGAAGGGCGAACAACAGAATCCCCTTCCAGACCGATCCCTCGAGGAGGTCTTTTTTTACACTACTCTCTTGCATAGAATATGTTCTCCGAAACCTTTCAAGCATAGCACAAAACGGGAAAAAAAGCAAATAAAAAACGGGTGTCGTTTGCATAGAAACCCAAAAAACGACAACCCGTTTTGTTCAATTGTTACCGCTCTTCTCGGAAGTAGGAAAGTCCCAAGCTTGCGGGAGGCTGATTTTCCTTTTTGCCCCGCACGCTCGTGATAATCAGGACGATGACAGTTACCATGTAGGGAACGAGATTTAAAAGCTTGGTCTGCACGAAGGTAACGCCCGTGATATAGTTTGAGAGAATATAAAGCGCACCGAAGAGGAAAGAGCCGACAATGGCAAGATCGGGCTTCCAGAGCGTGAAGATGACGAGCGCAATGGAGAGCCAGCCGATCCCCTCGATCGTGGAGCTGACCGTAGAGCCGACGATACCGCCCATGTACTCCATGACGTAGCAAAGTCCCCCAAGTCCCGCAATCGCGCTTCCGACGAGGATGAAGACGTATTTATACAAGGTGACGTTGATTCCCGCGGCGTCTGCCGTAGCGGGACTTTCGCCGACTGCGCGGAGATTCAAGCCGATTCTCGTCTTTCTCAGCATCAATGCCGACAAAATCGCAATCACGATGGCAAGGTAAGCAAGAGGCCCGTGAGCAAAGAAGATTGTCCCGATGACTCCCATCTTATCGAAAATGGGAAGGTATGCGCCGAAGAAATTGATTCCCGCCATCGAGAGCAGCGTAGAGGCGTTCTCTAAGGTAAGTACCACCGAATTGATGAAGAAGGAGGCAAATCCGACGCCGAAAATGGTAATGGCAAGTCCGGTGACATTCTGATTGCAACGAAGGGATACGGTCAAAAACGCATAAACGCCTCCGAGCAGTCCCGCAAACAAACAGGCAAACAGAATGGCGAGAAGCACGGTGACAAACCCGTTGGGATTCTCCACCGAAGTGAGATAGATTCCCGCGCCGAAACAGCCGCCTGCCGCGCCCGCGCACATGATGCCGGGAATACCGAGATTCAGATGTCCCGACTTTTCGGTAAGCGTTTCGCCAATGCAACCGAAGAGAAAGATTACGCCGAATTCAATGGCTTTCGCAAGAAAGATATCCATGTCAACTCTCCTTTTTGCGCAATAACTTTTTGTTAAAGCGAATCTTGTAGGAAATAAAGAACTCGCATCCGATGATGAGGAAATAGATGATACCGATGATGATGTCGGAAAGCGCGTCGTTGGTAAACCCGAAATCGGTGCAGACCTGTCCCATTCCCCGCGTGATAAACGTGATGAAAAAGGCGGAGAAGATCATGCCGACGGGATTGAACTTCGCAAGCCATGCGACCATGATGCCCGTAAAGCCCATGTTTCCGTCCATATTCGAACTCACATTGTGATTGATCGCGCCCGAAAGGAGAAGCCCGATGATTCCGCAGATCGCGCCCGATAAAATCATCGTTCGAATGATGACGACCTTGACGTTGATGCCGACGTACCTTGCCGTGTTTTCGCTCTCGCCGACCACAGAAAGCTCATAGCCGTGCTTGCTGAATTTGAGGTAAGCGAACATCGCACCCGTTAAAACGACCACGACGAGGATGGGAAGAAGGCTCTTGCCCATCTGTCCCTCGCCGAGCACGGGAAGATTGGCGTACTCGATGGGCGCCATAGCCCCCGTCCCCTTGGGAAACCACGCCGTAATCGTCGCCGACACAATGTGCAGAGCGATGTAGTTCATCATCAGCGTAAACAAAGACTCGTTGGTCTTGAAAAACGCCTTGAAGAGAGCGGGAATGACCGCCCAGATCGCACCGGCGAGGACGCTGGAAATTATCATCAGAAGGATGACGACCGCATCGGGAAGCTTCCCGCCCAGATAGTGCATACAGGTCGTACAGGCAAGACAGCCCATGAGAATCTGACCGTTGCCGCCGAGGTTCCAGAATTTCATCTTAAAGGAAACGACGAGAGCAAGCGCAACGCCCAAAAGGAGCGCCATATCCTGAAGCGCAAGCCAGATCCTCCGCTCCGAGCCGAAGATGCCCGAAAACAGAGATGCGTAAACCTCAAAAAAGTTCTTTCCGCTCGAAGAAGATGCGGAGACGATAATGCCACAAACGACGAGTCCGATCACAATGGCAACGGCGCGAACGACGATGCCCTGCCAAAGCGGAACGCTCTCGCGCTTGGCAATGTGAAAAAGCGGCTCATGAATTTTTTCTGTTGCTTCAACTTTCATTCTTGTCCTCCTGCCGCATGGCTTCGTTTTTGGTCATAAGGAGTCCGATCCCTTCTTTGGTGGCGGTTCTGCCGTCTACGATTCCCGTGATCTTACCGGAAGCGAGCACCATGATTCTGTCGCACAATGCGATGAGGACATCCAGATCCTCACCGACGAAAATGACGGAAACGCCCTTTTGCTTTTGTTCGTTCAAAAGGCTGTAGATGAGATAGGAAGAATTGATGTCGAGTCCGCGAACGGGATAGGCAACCATCAGCACCTGCGGAGAAGCGGCAATCTCGCGTCCGACGAGCACCTTTTGCACGTTTCCTCCCGAAAGGCGGGAGACGGGCGTATGAATGCCCGGCGTCACAACCTCAAGCTCGTTCATAATTTTCACCGCGAGCGAAGTGGGATCTTTTCTCTCGACAAACGGCGTTTTGCCCTTCGTATAGCTTTTGAGCATCATGTTGTCCGCCATATCCATCGAGCCGACGAGTCCCATGCCGAGACGATCTTCGGGGACGAAGGAAAGCGCCACGCCCATGTCGCGGATCTCCTTCGGAGAAAGCCCGATGAGCTCCTCCTCTTCCCCTTCCTGCGTCACATAAGTTACCGTACTGCCGGGATAGGCGTATTCCAACCCCGCAATTGCCTCCAGAAGCTCTTTCTGACCTGCGCCAGAAATACCTGCAATGCCGAGAATTTCGCCCGAATATGCCTTGAATGAGACGTCGTCAAGGGTCGTGACGCCCTCCTTGTTCTTGCAGGTCAGGTGTTCGACGTTCAATTTCAGCCTGGAGTCAACGGGGTCGGGGCGATCGATGTTGAGCTCGATCCTCTTTCCTACCATCATCTCGGTAAGCTCTGCCTCGTTCGTCTCGGCAGTGACGACAGACCCGATGTACTCGCCCTTTCTCAGGACGGCAACGCGATCGGAGACGGAAAGCACCTCGTGAAGCTTGTGGGTGATGATGATAATCGCCTTGCCGTCTTCCTTCATCTTGCGGAGAACGGCAAAGAGCTTCTCCGTTTCCTGAGGTGTCAAGACCGCGGTCGGCTCGTCGAGAATGAGAAGATCCGCTCCGCGATAGAGCACCTTTACGATTTCAACCGTCTGCTTTTCGGAAACGGACATGTCGTAAATCTTCTTTTTGGGATCGATGTGGAAGCCGTACCGATTCGAAATTTCCATCACCCGCTCATTGACTTCCTTCAAATTGAAGCGCTTTTTGTCCTTGACGCCGAGCACGATGTTCTGCGCCGCCGTAAAGACGTCGACGAGCTTAAAGTGCTGATGCACCATACCGATTCCGTAGTGGAACGCGTCGAGGGGCGAACGAATGACAATTTCCTTTCCATTGACGAAAATTTGCCCTTCATCGGGGAAATAAATGCCGGAAATCATATTCATCAGCGTCGTTTTACCGCTTCCGTTTTCACCAAGCAGGGAAAGAATTTCTCCCTTCCGCACGGTGAGGCTGACGTCTTTGTTCGCGACGACGCTTCCGAAATATTTTGAAATATGTTTGAGTTCTAACGCAATTTCTTGGTTCACGGATTGTTACCTCGAATAGTCCTTTCAAAAAAGCAATTGGCGGAGAATGAAATTCTTCGCCGGTTGCTATTTTTACGCTATGATTTTTGATGATTACTTAGCCTCATTGAGAAGGGTAATGCCGTCGATTCTGGTCTCAAAGTAAGGAGCGGAACGGTATGCGGGGAGCGTGGACTCCTGGAACACACCGTTTACAACGACGTTGGTCTCAGGCTTATAGTCGCCGTCGACGTCTGCAGGAATCTCGGTGAGGTGCTTGCCCCCTACGGTGAATTTAGCGGTATCGAACACACTCAAAGTACCGTTCATGAGCTTTTGCTTGACTTCGTTGACCTTCGCTTCCGTGTCGCTTGCGGTTGCCTTTTTGCCGAAATCGGTCAAGACGACGGATCCGGTCGCGATCGTTCCGCACCAGTCGGTATCGATCGCCTTGCCGTCACGAACGCAGTCGATCATGTACTCGAAGTAAGGAACCCAATTGATTCTGGAAGAAACGATGAAGGTGTTGGGGCAAGCCGACTCGGTGCTTCCGTTGTAGGAGACGTTGGGAACGCCCGCTGCTTCGCAAGCGGAAGGAGCGCCCATGGAGTCAGCGTGCTGAGAAATGAGAGCAGCGCCTCTGCTGATGAGGTTCTGTGCGCTTTCCTTCTCCTTTGCCTCGTCAAACCAGCTTCCGGTAAAGGTAACTTCCATGGAAAGTCCGGGAACGTTTTCCGTCTCTTCCAAAACAGACTTTGCGCCGAGATAGAAAGAGGTATAGCCGGAAATAACCTCTGCATAGGTAAAGGCTCCGACGTAACCGATTTTGGCTTCCTCAGCGGTGAACTCGCCGGCATCGATCATTTCGTTGAGCTTAAGACCTGCGGCAACACCTGCTAAATATCTTCCTTCATAAATGCTTGTGAATGCGTTGTGGTAGTTGGAAAGCTTTTCAGTATGAGCCTTTGTACCGGTTGCATGGCAGAACTGTACGTCGGGGAATTGCTTGGCAGCCTTGATCATAAAATCCTCGTGACCGAAGCTGTCGGCAAAAACGATGTCACAACCATCGTTTACAAGATCTTCTGCCGCCTCATAGCATTCATTGGATTCACGGATATTTCTCTTAAGAATAAGCTGGCTGTCCTTGAGACCGAGTTCCTTAACAGCGGCTTTTACCGAGTTGATAAAGTTAAGGTCATAGGTCGAATCCTCGTCGTGAAGAAGGATAACTCCGATTTTGAACTC
>JAGATP010000018.1 GCA_017621155.1 Clostridia bacterium | reverse complement strand
CCTTACATTCAGTTTAGCACATAGGAGCTTTTTTGTATATTGTTACAAGGCTTGAAGCTAAAGCTTTTTCAGATCCACCGGCATAGCCGGTGGCTTTTTAACGGCAATCCTCTACGAGCCTTGCCGTTATCCTCTAGAGAAAAAGGTCGCATTTTTGCGACCTTTAATTTTCTTTCCTTTGCGTATACTGCAACTATGAAAGCGTGGTTTTGCAGTCTTTATCGGAAGGGGAAGTCAGCCTATGCCCGTTTGGCGGAAAAGAAGTATACGACCATTTCAGGTACGCTCGTCTTTTTCCTCATCATGTCTTTAATTCCCTTTCTCTTCTGGCTCTTTCTGCTCTTCGGAAAGTTCAGCCTCGATACGGAGGAGATTTTACAGCTGGAAATCTTCGGGGGATTCAAAGATTTGCTTCTCTACTTCAAGCATTCGGCGGAGGCGGCGACTTCTGGCGTCTCGTTCACCCTTCTTCTGACGACGCTCTATTCTTCGACCAATCTCTTTTACCACATGCGGCGGAGCGGGGAAATTATTTACAGCGACGCAAAGCGAAAGGGAGGGTGGCACATTCGCTTTTCAGCGCTCGTTTTGCTCTTCATCATGATCCTCGTCTTTGTGGGCGCTGCCGCTTTGCTCCTCTTCGGGACGCGTATTTTGCGTCGCTTTTTTCCCCGAACGGTTTCGGAATGTCTGGTCTATCTTCTGCTCTTCGGGATTGCCTTTCTGCTCCTCGTCCTCCTCAATTTTTATATCTGTCCGTATCGCCTTAGGTGGAGGGAAATTCTTCCGGGCAGCATTTTGTCCGTCGTGCTTTGGATCGTCGGCTCGTTCGGCTTTACGGTCTATCTGAAGTTCGCCAATCCCGGGAAGCTTTATGGAACGATCGCCGCCTTCATCGTCTTTCTTCTTTGGCTGTATATGATGACCGTCTGCTTTATCATTGGCGTCATCCTCAACGAGGAGCGACTCAAACGGGGAGACGTCGTGCACAAGAAATTTTAAAAGCCGTCGAAACTCGACGGCTTTGCGCTTCAAATGCTTTTCAATTTATCTTTTCTTGAGCGGCTTCTTCATCTTTCCCGTCACTTCCACGCCGTTTGCCGCATTGACGGATTCCATCCACTTGTCCTTCCATTCGACGAACTTGTCGGCCTCTTCCTTTTGCAGGAGGTTGAAGGGGTGGTATTTATCGTCCTTTAAGTTTTCGGCAAATACGGAGAGGGAAACGATCTCCTTGCCATTCTTGTCGTAAAGCTCTACCCAGTTCGCGCCCTGCTTGGAGTTCATCATTCCCAGATCTTCTTTCCGGATGACATAGGACGCGGAGCTTTCGACGTTTCCCGATTTGCAGGAGAGGGGCGCAATGTAAAGGTGGTCTTCATTGAAGGCTACACCGTAGTACCAATAGGTCGTCGTGCGCGTTCTCCCTTGATAGGTCGACCATTCCCAACACGCATAAGCTTTGGTCAGATCTGCCTCTTCGGGCAATGCCTTTTGCAGAATGCCCCAAACTCTTGCCCTGTCTTCGCCCGTGCTTGCCTTTTTCTTGTTGATCTTGTCTTTGATCAGTACGAAGATGAAGGCGATAGCAACGACAACAACAAAGCAGATGACGATTTGCCACGTCGTCAGCCCGGTTTCCGTCAATAACAAAAACATCTTTCTTCTCCTTTTGGTCGAACGCTTGCGCTCGACGTTTGATTTATGATATCAAACAGGTGAGCTGAAATGCTTTTCCTCTTTGGTATTCTTCAATTTGAATGACGGTTTAGAGGATTGCCCCCCAACCCGTTTTTTTATTTCTTTTTGCGGAAGAAGGCGATCCCTGCACAGCCGGGGCCTGCATGAACGCCGACGACAGGGCCTAAGGGGAATTCCTCTTCCGTTCCCGTAACTTTGAGCTGGTCTTTGAATTTCGTCCTGAAGTCGTTGAGAATATCTTCCGCTTCCGAACTTCCGAGATAGAGGGGCATTGATTCGTCACGCTCTTCCATGATCTTATCCACAATCCATCTCGTCGCCTTGCCTTGGCTGATGACCTTGGCGCAGACTTCGACCTTGCGGTGGACGTAGATGATGGGCTTTAATTTGAGCATCGTTCCGAGCAGCATGGAAACGGTAGAAAGCCGTCCGCCTGCGCGCAGGCATCTCAAATCGCCGATGGAAGCATAAATCCAGGCGCGGTCGATGTAATCGTCTACGGTTGCCTTGAACTCCTCAACGCCGATGTCCGTTTGGGCGATCTTGGCAACCTCCGCGACGATACAGCCGAGTCCGAAGGTGACTTCCATGGTGTCCGGCGCATAGACGTTCTTCATGCCGAGGGATTCGATCGCCTTGAGCGCGCTGGAATACGTTCCGCTCATGTCCTTTCCGATAAGGAGGAGACAGACAAAGGTATCTTCCTTGTTTGCATAGGGCTTTAAGGCCTCTTCAAAAGCGCCTTCCGTCACTTGTGACGTGGTGGGAAGGGGTTTTCCGTTTTTCAGACAGTCGTTGAGCTTGACGTAGAATTCGTGGTTGGTAATATCGATTCCCGCTTTGTATGCCGTTCCTTCGAAAATAACCTCGAGGGGGAGTACGGTGATGCCGTATTTTGCAGCAAATTCGGGAGTGACGTCAGAAGTCGAATCGGTAAAGATTTTGTATTTCAATGGTATTACCTCTCATGTTTTTTTATGACAATTATATCACAAAAAGGGGCTTTTGTCAAATTTATTTGCTTTTATCGCCGTTTGATTCCTATACAAATGGGGAAATTTGTATAAGAGACGACTACCTGATCGCGATAATTTCGACTTCGACGAGGACGTTTTTGGGAAGCGTTTTGACCGCCACGCACGAGCGGGCGGGCTTCTCCGTGAAGTAAGTGCCGTAGACGGCGTTGAAGGGAGCAAAGTCGTTCATGTCGGAGAGAAAGCAGGTGGTTTTCACGACCTTGGTAAGGTCGGAACCGCAATTTTCCAAAATGGCTTTCAGATTTTCGCAGACCTGTTTTGTCTGGCCTTCGATGGTGGTTTCCTCCACTTGGTTGGTAGCAGGGTTAATGGCAATCTGTCCGGAGGTGAAGATGAAATCTCCCACCGAAATTGCCTGTGTATAAGGGCCGATTGCCGCAGGGGCTTTTTCCGTAAAATGCTTTGTCATACTTTTCTCCTTAGCCGACGAGCTTGAATCCCGAAGAGATGAGCGCCTTTCTGATCTCGTTGATGTGCGCGCCGTTCTTCGTTTCCATGGTGATGCGCAGGTTGCAATCGTTGATTTTGCTTCCCGTGTTCGATCTTTCGTGCAACACGCCCGTGACGTTTGCCCCGCATGCGGCGATGATCTGAGAGACCTTGACGAGCTGACCGGGTTTGTCCGTCAGTTCGATGACGAGGGTCGTCGTTCTTCCTGACATCTGCAATCCGCGATTGATGACGCGGGAGAGGATGTTGACGTCGATGTTGCCACCCGAAACGAGGCAGCAGACGTTCTTTCCCTTGAGGTCGGGAATTTTATTGAACATGACTGCCGCGACGGGAACTGCGCCCGCACCTTCCGCAATCATCTTGTGTTTTTCGATGAGCTGAAGGATGGCGGCTGCGATTTCGTCGTCGGATACGGCGACGATGCCGTCCACATATTTCGAACAGAGGGTATAAGTGATGTTGCCCGGCTGCTTGACGGCGATGCCGTCGGCGATGGTGGAGACCTCTTCGAGCTTTTCGATCTTTTTGTCCTTGATGGAATTGAGCATGCTGGGCGCACCGAGTGCCTGCACGCCGTATACTTTAATGTTGGGGTTGAGCGCCTTGATGGCAAACGCAACGCCCGAAATGAGTCCGCCTCCGCCGATAGGAACGATGACGGCGTCAACGTTGGGAACCTGGTTGATGATTTCAAGCCCGATCGTGCCCTGTCCTGCGATGACGTCCTCGTCGTCGAAGGGATGAATGAGGGTATAGCCCTTTTCGTCGCGAAGCTTGAGCGCCCTGTTGTAGGCGTCGTCGTAGACGCCGGGGACGAGTACGACTTCCGCGCCGTAGGATTTGGTCGCTTCCACTTTGGAGATGGGCGCGCCGTCGGGAAGGGTAATGACGGCTTTGATGCCTGCGCGCCTCGCGGCAAGCGCAACGCCCTGCGCATGGTTTCCCGCCGAGCAGGCGATGACGCCCTTTGCTTTTTCGGCAGGGGAGAGCTGAGAAATTTTATAGTATGCGCCGCGCACCTTGAACGAGCCCGTCACCTGCAAATTCTCCGTCTTTAAAAAGACGTTGCAGTCGGGATTGAGAGAGGGCGCTTTGATGACGTCCGTCGAACGGATGACGTCTTTCAAGGTATAAGCCGCATGATAGACTTTGTCGAGATTCATAGTAAAAATACTCCTTTTTAAACACACATAATCATAGCAAAAAACATCGCAAAAGTCAAGGAATCCCCCTTCTTTTTGCAAAAAACACCCGAAATCTTTTGCATTTTTGGTATAAAGAAAACGAATAGCGCGAAAGGGCGGCTCGCCCTTGTCAAAATCAGGAAAAAGTGGTATACTGTGCTAAGGAGGGATCTTATGCGAATCATCGATATCATCAGAAAAAAGCGGGACGGCTTTCCCTTGACGAGAGAGGAATGGAGCTTTTTCATCAAGGGAATCACAGACGGGAGTGTTCCCGATTATCAGGCTTCCGCCTTGCTCATGGTTTGCTATTTGCAAGGGCTCGACGAGGAGGAGACCCTTTCTCTGACGGAGGAAATGCTTCATTCGGGAGAAGTGTTGTCCCTTTCCCTTCCCCACACGGTCGATAAGCACTCGACGGGAGGGGTCGGGGACGGCGTCTCTCTTGCGATCGCGCCCATCGTCGCCGCTTGCGGCGGGAAGGTCGCCATGATGAGCGGGCGGGGACTCGGTCACACTGGAGGGACGCTCGACAAGCTCGATTCCATTCCGGGCTATCGCACCAATCTATCCGTCTCGGAGTTTCGCTCTGCGATCGGGCGGGTGGGCTGTTCGATCATCGGGCAGACTGCCGACCTTGCGCCTGCCGATCGGATTTTGTACGCCCTGCGGGATAGTACGGGCACGGTGGAAAACAAATCCCTCATCACGGCGAGCATTTTGAGCAAAAAACTTGCGGAGGGAGTGGATTCCCTCGTGCTCGACGTCAAGACGGGGAGCGGCGCATTCATGAAAAAGAGAGAGGATGCGATTTCGCTCGCAAACACCATGGTCTCCATTGCCAGGCGTTCGGGCAAGCGGGTGACGGCGTTCGTCACAGACATGGATCAGCCCTTGGGCGATCGGATCGGCAATTCCCTCGAAGTCATCGAGGCGATCGATTGCTTAAACGGCAGGGCGCCCAAAGACTATACCGAGCTTACGATCGCACTTTCCTCGGAAATGCTCTTCCTTGCGGGAATCGGCGAGAGGGCATTTTGCGAAGAGAAGGTGCGCGCTTCGATTGCGGATGGAAGCGCTTTGAAAAAATTTGCGGAAATGGTGGAAAATCAGGGCGGAGACGCAAGCTATATTTATCACCCCGAACGCTTCGAAAGGGCAAAGGACGAGTATGCCGTCCGCTCTGAAAAGGAGGGCTACGTGCAGTCCATCGACGCTGAGGGCTACGGGCTTGCCGCCCTTCTCCTGGGTGCGGGCAGGAACAAAAAGGAGGATACCGTGGATTATAGCGCGGGGATCACCGTGCTCAAAAAGCGGGGCGACTATGTGAAGGCGGGAGAGCCGCTCGTCCTTCTTCACGCAAACGGGAAATCCTTTGCGGAAGCGGAGCGCCTCGTCCTTTCTTCCTGCAAAATCGGAGAGAATCGTCCGCCTTTTTCTCCTCTGATTTTGACTAAAATCGACTGATTTTCGTTTTTTTGCTCGGAATACTTGCAAAATAAAACGGACTATGGTACAATATATTGTATATGAGTGAGAATATCGTGTCAAAGGGTAGAAAAAAAGTAAAAATCGGATTTGTCGATTATTTCCCGAGGTTCGATGCCGAGCATGCGTGGGTGACGGAGATGCTTTCCCGTCATTTCGACGTGGAGCTTTCCGATCATCCCGACTATCTTTTTTTCAGCGCCTTCTCGGACGAACATCTGAATTTTTCGGACAGCGTCAAGATATTCATTTCCGGAGAGAACATCGCGCCGGATTTTAACGTATGCGACTACGCGCTCAGCAGCGAAAAGATTTCTTTCGGAGATCGTCACTTTTATTATCCGTATTTTCTGACCGCCAAAGACGCTTTAAAAAGGGCAAAAGTCAAACACCTCGAAACCGAGGGAAAGGAAAAGAGAGACTTTTGCTCCTTCGTCGTCTCCAACGGCAGGGCGGATCCTTACAGGAAGGAATTGTACGACGCACTTTCCGCTTATCGCACGATTGACTCGGGCGGGAGGTATCTTAACAACGTCGGCGGCCCGGTGCCTGATAAGCTTGCCTTTGAGTCAAAGCACAAGTTTTCGCTCTGTTCGGAGAACAGCTCTCATCCGGGGTACATCACCGAAAAGCTCGTCGAGGCATTTGCCGCAGGCACCGTTCCCATCTATTGGGGCGCGCCCGACGCCGCGCAAATCTTCAACCCGAAGGCGATGGTCTTTGCAAACGACTTCTCTTCGGCGGAGGAGGTTGCAAAGCGAGTGCGGGAAATCGACGAGGACGACGAGCTGTATTTATCCATGCTGAGAGAGCCCGCAATGATCGTGGAAGACTATGCGGAGCAAAAGTGGAAGGAGATCGAGGACTACCTCGTTTCCATCGTCGGACAGGAGAAGCAGGGGGCATATCGTTTCAATCGGGCATTTTGGGGAAAACTTTACGGCGAGAAGTTGCTCGCATGGAAGAATGCCTATGAACATCCCGCGAAGCGCCTTTTTCGGGTGCTCGGAAAAAAACTCAAACGGAAGTAATACGCATGAAATGTTTCGTATTGGCAGGCGGATCGGGTGACAGGCTCTGGCCGTTGTCAAGAAAAAATTATCCCAAACAGTTTATGAGGATTCGGGATAACCGTTCCATGTTTCAGGAAACCATCGCGAGAAACCTCCCGCTTTGCGACGAATTTTTCGTCATCACGAGCGAGAAGTATCGTTACATCGCCGAGGGACAGCTCCAATCCTTTCAGGGAATCAAGTACCGCCTCATCTTCGAAGAAGTCGCCTTAAAAACGGCGCCCGCCGTGCTTTTTAGCGCAATGCTCTGCAAAGAGGACGAAGAGGTACTCATCGTGGCGACCGACCACATCATCGAAGGCGGAAACTACAACGATTGCATCATCAAGGCAAAAGAGCTTGCGGATCGGGATCTGATCGCCGTACTCGGCATTCCCGTCAAAGAGGCGTTCGAAGGCTACGGCTACCTGCGAGCAAACGCCGCGGGCGAAATCCTCGCTTTTAAGGAAAACGCGAGCATGAAGGAAGCAATGCGCTTCCAGCGGCTCGGCGAATGCTATTGGGACGCGGGCATCATCCTCGCAAAGACGGGCGTGCTCGTTTCGGAGTTTTCCAACCTGATGCGCGATCTCTACTGCAAGACGAGGAACCTTCTTTCCGAAATCGACACCGAGAGCGATCGGATCGTCCTTCACTACGACATGCAGAGCCAGCTCTCCGCAATCAGCTTCGGCGACGCGATCATCAGCAAATCCAAGCGCATCCGATTGGTTTCGGCTGACTTCTATTGGAATAAAATCATCGATTTCAAGTCCTTCTATGCCTACGTCGGCAAGAAGTTCGACAACAAATACATCGACAACAACGCGAAAAACATCTCCATCATCAACCGCGCGGGAGATAAGCTCGTCGTCGTCAACGGGCTCAAAGACATCGTCGTCGTCAACACGGACGACGCTGTATACATCACCAACGAAAAGGACTCTGCCGAGATCAAGACGATCATTCGGGAAAACTACCTCGGCAACGAGCATTTCTTCGACGACACCAAGCTCTCCTATCAGATTTGGGGAACAAAAGAGTATCTGAGCAAGGGCGAAGGCTACAGCATCAAAAAGATCATCGTCTATCCCGGCAAGACCATCGAAGCGCACTGCCACTCGTCAAGAAGCGAACACTGGACGATCGCAAAGGGCGTCGCAACCATTTTCATCAAGGGAAGGGGAGAAAAGGACTATCCCGTCAATTCCAGCATCACCGTTCCGCTCGGCGTACAACATCAGATTTCCAACAAGACCTCGGAGGACGTCGTCATCATCGAGAGCAGCATTCTGCAAAGTATGCCCGCTTGCGATACCAAGTGCGAGCCGAAGGAAAACGATTCCATCCTGAAGCTTGAGCCCGTCTTTAAGGATTATCTTTGGGGAGGGACGCTCATCCGCGACAGGCTCGGAAAGCAATGCGACATCGAGCCGATTGCAGAGAGCTGGGAGCTCTCCGCCCACCCTGCGGGACAGAGCATCGTCGCCACGGGCAAGCACAAGGGAATGCCCTTTGGAGAATACGTTTCGCTCATCGGCAGGGAGCGGCTCGGTTGGAAGTGTCAGCCCTTCGAGCGATTCCCGCTCATGGTCAAGTTCATCGACGCCAAGCAAAATCTCTCCATTCAGGTACATCCCGACGACGAGTACGCCCTTCCCGTGGAGAAGGAATACGGCAAAAACGAACTTTGGTACATCATGGACTGCGAGCCGGGTTCGTATATCTACGTCGGATTCAAGCAAAATGTGTCCGAAGATGAAATCCGCACGCGCATTGCAAACGAAACGCTTACGGATATTCTCAACAAAATTCCCGTCAAGAAGGGGCAGACTTACTTCCTCAATACGGGGCTCGTCCATGCCATCGGCAGCGGCGTTTTCGTTTGCGAAATTCAACAGAGCTCGAATGCGACCTATCGGCTGTTCGATTACGGCAGAAAGGACAAAGACGGAAAGGAGCGCGTTTTGCACATCGATAAGGCGCTCGACGTCCTCAATCGCAGCAAGAGCAGACCGAAAATGACTTATTATCCCGTCAAGCGGGAGAGCGGCTATACCGTTCAGCTGCTTGGCGAGTGCAAATACTTTACGACTTGCAAATACGTTGTTGAGGATAAGACGCTGTTGTTCGTCGATTCCTCATCCTTCCTTTCCCTCCTCTTTATCGGGGGCGAAGGCGTTATCAAAGTCGAAGACGAAGTCGTTCCCTTCAAATTGGGCGATTCCTTCTTTATCCCTGCGGGAAAGAAGTCGATCATCGTAGAGGGAAGATGCGAGTTTTTGGCAACCCACGTTTAAGGAGAAGTACATGAAGGATTTATCGTTTTACAGAGGGAAAAGAGTCTTATTGACCGGACACACGGGCTTTAAAGGGTCGTGGCTGTCCATGGTATTGGCAAAAGCGGGTGCGGAGGTTTACGGCTATGCGTTGGGTGCACCGACGAATCCGTCCCTCTTCGAGATTGCCCGTCTAAAGAAGGACATTCACTCCATCGAGGGGGACGTCAGAGACCTCGAATCGATGAAAAAGGCGTTTCGGACGGCTAAGCCGGACATCGTTCTCCACCTTGCGGCACAGCCCATCGTCCGGGAGAGCTATAAAAATCCCGTCTATACCTATGAGACAAACGTCATGGGAACGGTCAACCTCTTCGAGTGCGTCCGTTCTTCCGACACCGTCCGCTCCGTCCTCAACGTGACGACGGACAAGGTGTATTTGAACCGCGAATGGAATTGGGGGTATCGCGAGTGCGAAGAGCTCAACGGATTCGATCCCTATTCCAATTCCAAGTCCTGTTCGGAGCTCGTCACCCGTTCGTTTAAGGATTCTTTCTTTACGAACGAGGACGGTACGCCTAGAATCGGCATTTCCACGGCGCGTGCGGGCAACGTCATCGGCGGAGGGGACTTTGCCCCCGATCGGATTATTCCCGACTGCGTTCGCGCTGCGCTCAAAAAGCAGCCCATCATCGTCCGCAATCCCTTCTCCGTTCGCCCGTATCAGCACGTTTTAGAGCCTTTATTTGTCTATCTCATGATCGCCAAGGCGCAGTATGAGGACGTAAAGTACGCAGGCTCTTACAACGTCGGGCCGAATGAAGCGGACTGCAAGCGGACGGGCGAGCTCGTCGATCTGTTCGTCAACTTCTGGGGAGAGGGACTCGTCTGGAAAAACGAATACGACGGCGGCCCGCACGAGGCGAATTTCTTAAAGCTCGATTGCGCTAAGCTCAAATCCGTATTCGGTTGGCGTCCGCAGTGGAACATCGAAAAGGCAATCGAAAAGGTTGTCGAATGGAGCAAGGTTTATGCTTCCGGCGGCGACGTGAAAAAGTGTATGGAAGAGCAGATTGCTGCTTATCAACAATGAGCCTACGCGAATTTTATTGGAAGCTGAGAAAGCAGTATTACAAGGCGAAGATGATGCGGGAAGAAAAATCCTTTGGGGAGAGCTACCCGCTTAAGTACTTTTTACAGAGAGATCGGCGTTCTTCCGATCTCATCGTGGTTTATTCCGCTTTTCCCGAAACGGGCAAGCCCGCTTCCTATCATTATGTGACCACCCTCTCTAAAATCAAGGCGAATAAGCTCTTTCTTCTGGACGAATACGGGCCGGAAGGAAGGGGGTGTTATTACCTCGGAGAGAAGGGCAATTTTGCCGTGGAGAGGAACGTCAAAGCGCTTTTAAAGAAGCTCAAAGAGGAGCTTTCCATTCGCCGTACCGTTCACGTCGGGTCGAGCAAGGGGGGCTACGCCGCCCTCTATTTCGGGCTCGACGAAGGGAAGGATACCATCGTCGCGGGCGGGGCGCAGTACTTCCTCGGACAGTATACTTTGCGGCATATGCCTCCGCTCTACTCCTTTCTGACGGGAGAAGAGCCTTCCAAAAAGGGCATAAAGCGCTTGGATTCCCTGCTTAAGGACAAGCTTGCAGGGAGCGAAAAGCGTAAAATTTACCTTCACTATTCGGATGCGGAGCATACCTATGAAGACAGCATGCGCCCGCTCATCGCCGATCTGAAGGAGAACGGCTTTGCGGTGGAGGAAGACGTCGCGCACTATACCGATCACGGCGAAATCGGACTTTACTTTGCGGAGTACCTTCCTCAAATTCTCTCGCGAATTTTAAAGGAGGAGTCATGAACATTGTCATCTTCAACATGTATGCGACGCTCGGCTCTACGGGTACGATCGCGCAGGGACTCCAATCTTATCTGAAGGAAAATGGACACAGCACCCTTCTCATCTACGGAAGGGAAAATAAGCGAAAGGATCTTGCCGATTGCTTTCACAATCAAAGCAAACTCGAGGAAAAACTGCACGGCGTTTTGTCCTCGCTGACGGGGCTTCAGGGCTATTTTTCGGACGTCGGGACGAGCAGAGCGCTTAAAAAGCTCGACGCATTTCACCCCGACGCGGTCGTCCTCATCAACATTCACAGCGGCTATCTGCACGAAGAGCGGCTCTGGAAGTACCTTGCGAGCCGTCGCATTCGCACCGTCTACATTATGCCAGACGAGTACGCCATGCTCGGCAATTGCTGCTATACCTACGGCTGCGAGGAATACAAAACGGGCTGCAAGCATTGCACTAATATCCACGGCTATCCGAACAGCCTCTTTTTCGACGTCGCGGGCAAAGTCGTCGAAATGAAGAAAAGAGCATACGAAAGCATGGGGGAGCTTCTGACCTTCGTTTCCCCCAAGCTCAACATCGATCAGGCGAAGCAGTCCTATCTCTTAAAGGACAAAAAGCTCGTCGAAGCCAATTGGGGCATCGATACCAAACGCTATCAGCCCGTCGATCCTGCTTTCCTTCGGGAGAAGTACGGCATTTCCGAGGAAACGACAGTGCTTCTTGCGGTCGGCTCTTTCTCGGATGAGAGAAAGGGGCTGAAAAAGCACTTTTTGGAGTGCGCAAAGCGCACGACAAGGAAGGATTTGCTCTTCGTCAACGTCGGCTTTGACGGAGAGAGGGAAGGGCTTCCCGAAAACTTTTTGCCCATTCCCTATACGAAAGATCAAAATGAGCTTTGCGCTCTTTTTACGCTTGCCGATTGCACGGTCATGCCCTCGAAAGGGGAGACCTTGCCCTTAACTTGCCTTATTTCCCTCTCTTGCGGGACGCCCCTTTGCCTTTTCGATTCGGCGGGGCTCTCGTCGATGGGAGAGGGGCTGCATTCAAGGCTCGTGAAGGCGGACGACACAGACGCCCTCTTACAGGCGTTGGAAGAGACGGAACACAAGACGCAGGAACAGCAGGCATTTTGCAGAGCTTACGTCAACGAACACTATCTCGATCGGAAATTCTTCGAGACGGTGCTTTTGTTGGCAAAGGGAGAAAACGTATGAAAACTTACGGCGTGATTATGGCAGGCGGGGGCGGAACGAGATTCTGGCCCTTATCGAGGCGGAAGCGCCCCAAACAGCTGCTCAATTTAAGCGGTAACGATCTGATGATCTGCGAGGCCTACGAAAGGCTTTCGCTCGTGACGGATGAAATCTTCATCGTCACGGCTTCTTCGCAGGTCGAGGCGATGAAGGCTGCGATGAAGGACGTGCGGGAAGATCACATTCTCGTCGAGCCGTCTGCGCGCAACACGTCTGCCTGCATCGGGTATGCGGCGATGGAGATCGTAAAAAAGCACGGCGACGGACTCATGATCATCACGCCCTCGGACGCCTACATCCGCAACAATGCGGAGTTTGCCCGCGTTTTAAAAATTGCCGCAAGAGCGGCGGAGGATGGGAAGCACCTCGTCACCGTCGGCATTCAGCCGACCTTCCCCGCCACAGGCTACGGCTACATCGAGATGGAAGGAGAGGGGGAAGTTCGCAAGGTACTTTCTTTTCGGGAAAAACCCGACGTCAATACGGCGGCGGCATACCTCTTTCAAGGAAATTACGTCTGGAACAGCGGCATGTTCCTCTGGAAGGCGAGCACCATTCTCGAGAAATTTGAGGAGTTTCTTCCCGATCTCTATCAGCACCTTCTCCTCATCGGGGAGAGCATGAATACCCCGAAAGAGCGGGAAGTGCTCTCTGCCGTTTATCCCGATATGAGGAGTATTTCCATCGATTACGGCATTATGGAAAAGAGCGAGGATATTCTGGTCGTCCCGGGTGAGTTTGGCTGGAGCGACGTCGCAAGTTGGGATATGCTCGAAAAACTGCACGAAAAGGACGAAAACGACAACGTCTGCGTGGGCAACGTCGTCGCCGTCGATACGAAAGACAGCGTGTTCTATGCGGACGACGGACTGATAGCCGCCGTTGATCTTGCGGGCATCGTCGTCGCGAAGGTAGAGGGGACGGTTATGGTCTGTCCCAAGGAAAAGGTACAGGACGTCAAAAAACTCGTCGACGCCCTGAAAGAAAAGAAGATGGAGGAATATCTCTGATGAGTGCCGAGCAGGAATTTATCAAATGGCTTTCGAGCGATTCGATCGACGTTGATACGAAAAACGCCCTCCGCTTTTTGAGCGCGGAGGAGGTGCGGGACGCTTTTTATAAGGAGCTCTCCTTCGGAACGGGAGGACTTCGCGGCGTCATCGGCGCGGGAACCAACCGCATGAATATTTACACGGTCGGAAAGGCGACCCAAGGGCTTGCCAACTATATTTTAAAGCACACCGATCATGGCAAAGTCGCCATCGCCTACGACAGCCGCAGGATGTCCCCCGAATTTGCCCTTTCCGCGGCGCTCGTTCTCTGCGCGAACGGAATCGAAGTGTTCCTCTTTGAGAGCCTTCGTCCCACGCCCGAGCTCTCCTTTGCGGTAAGGTATCTGCACTGCACGGCGGGCATCGTTATTACGGCGAGCCACAATCCCCCCGAATACAACGGCTATAAGGTGTATTGGGAGGACGGCGCGCAGATCACCGCTCCGCGGGACAAGGAGATCATTGCCGAGGTCAACGCCGTTCTCTCCTACGAGGAAATTCAGCGCATGGACGAGAGGGAGGCGAAAATGCTTCACCGCCTGCACGTCATCGGCGAAGAGGTGGACAGGGCGTACTACGAGGAGCTCAAAAAGCTCGTATTGTCCCCCGAAGCCATTTCTTCCATGGCGGATTCCATAAAAATCGTCTATACTCCCCTGCACGGCACGGGCAACGTGCCCGTCCGCACCGTTTTAAAGGAGCTCGGCTTCCACAAAGTATTCGTCGTGCCCGAGCAGGAAAAGCCGGACGGAAGATTCCCCACGGTATCCTATCCCAATCCCGAAGATCCCGCCGCCTTTTCGCTCGCATTGGAGCTTGCGAAGCGGGTGAACGCCGATCTCGTGCTCGCGACAGACCCCGATGCAGACCGCTTGGGCGTGTACGCAAAGGATGAAAAGACGGGCGAATACATGTCCTTTACGGGCAACATGAGCGGACTTCTCATCGCCGAGTACGAGATTTCCCGTCGGGCGGAATTGGGGCTTTTGCCGAAGAATAGGGCGGACGGCGCGCTCGTCACCACCATTGTCTCCTCAAACATGGCAGACGCCGTCTGCAAAGAATACGGCTTGACGAAGATCGAAACGCTGACGGGCTTTAAATACATCGGAGAGCAAATCAAGCGCTTCGAAGAGGCAAAGGCGCAAAACGGCGGCAAGACGGATTCTTCCAAGGGCGCATACGAGTACCTGTTTGGCTATGAAGAGAGCTACGGGTGTCTCGTCGGCACGCACGCGAGGGACAAGGACGCCTGCGTGGCGGTCATGGCGCTCTCAGAGGCCGCGGCGTATTACCGCACCAAGGGGCTCACTCTCTGCGATCAGATGCGCAATCTCTACGAAAAGTACGGCTATTACAAGGAAGCTCTCTCCTTCGTCACCCTGAAGGGAGAGGACGGCGCAGCGAAGATTCTTTCCATGATGGAAGGGTTGCGGACGAATCCTCCCAAGGAGATCGGCGGATTTGAGACGCTCGCCCTCCGCGACTATCAAAGCGGCGTAAGGCGGGATTTGCTAGAGGGAAAGGAAGAGGAGACGGGACTTCCCGCTTCCAACGTCCTTTACTACGAGCTTGCGGACGAGGGTTGGTGCTGCGTTCGTCCTTCGGGCACAGAGCCAAAAATTAAGTTTTACTTTGGCGCGAAGGGAACGTCCGAGCAGGACGCGCAGGATCGGATAAAGCGGATCGAACGGGCTTTGCTCGCCCTTGCGGGCGTTTGAAAACGGGCGGTGCGGCGCACCGCCTTTTGCATATGAGAATTTGTATTTGCGAAGATCAGGACAACCAAATAACGAGCTTAAAGGCGCTTCTTGCCGATCACGAGGTGACGGTCTATCACTCTGCCGAGGAGATGCTCTTCGAGTGCGGGACAACCTTTCCTTTCGATTTGTGCCTTCTCGACGTCAATCTCGACAAGATGAACGGGGTTACCCTTGCGCGGAAAATTCGGGAGACGGACGAGGCGATCGTCCTCGCTTTCGTCACCAATTTGAACGAGTACATGGCGGAGGGCTACGAAGTGCAGGCGGCGCGCTATCTTTTAAAGCCCGTCACGCGGGAAAAGATGGAGGAGCTTCTCGCCTTTGTCAGGCGCAAAAAAATCGTCCGTCCCCCGCTCATCGTATCGGTAAAGGGCGAGCTTTTCAAGTTTGAGCAGGACGACATTCTCTACTTCGAGTCGGTGGGGCATTACGTTCGCATTCGAACGGAGAAGGGAAGCGTCGAACTCAAAGGCAAGCTCTCCGATTTCATCGAGGGAAGAGGGGCTTTCGTGCCGACGCACAGGAGCTACGCCGTCAATCTCGACAAGGTCAAAAAGATCGGCAAGGGCTTTTGCGTGGTGGGGGAAGAGGAAATCCCTTTAAGCAGGCAGGAGGCGAACGCCTTTTGTCGCAAGTTTATCGATTGGAACAAGGAGAAGCTCTGATGGATTGGTATGTTATTCTGCTGATCGCGCTTTTGGACGTCTTTCTTTTGGTCGGGCTTACCGTCCTCGTCGTCACCCTCTATGAAAAGAGAAGCTCGCGCAATCAGAGTCGGGTTTTCATGAAGCAGGTGGAAGAGGTGCACGCGCTCTACCAGGAAATGCGGGGCTGGCGGCACGACTATCACAACCATTTGCAGCTGTTAAAGTCCTACCTTGCGGAGGGCGAATACAAGAAGGCGGAAGCCTACGTCGAGGAGTTGGAGGGGAATCTCCGCTCCGTGCGCCTTTTGTCGGAGACGGGCAATTTCCCCGTGGACGGAATCTTAAATTCTAAGCTCACCATCGCACTCAAAAAGGGCATCCATATCGATTACACCCTGCACGTTCCCAAGACTATTTCCGTTTCCGATCTCGATCTTTGCACCATTTTGGGAAATCTTTTGGACAACGCCATCGAGTCGGCGGAATGCACGAAGGAGCCCTTCCTTCGACTGTATCTCGGCATCTTTCAGGAGCAATTTTACATCTCTTGCACCAATTCCACCAATGAAAAAATCAGAAAGCTCGACAGCGATTACGTCTCCAAGAAGCGCGGAAATCACGGGCACGGCTTAAAGCGCATCGACCTTGCGGTTGCCCGGAATGGCGGCTTTGTCAATCGCAAGAATGAGCCGGGCGTCTTTGCGACGGAAATTTTACTGCCCCTTTGACTTTTCGTGTACGATGGAATACCATTCGTGCACTTTTTTTTCGCCGTTCGAATTTTGTGGTAGAATGCGGGCATGGAGGTTTTATGAAGCATTATTCGATTTTTCAAAACGTCAAATTTATCTATCGGGAAGCGCAGGCGTTCGACAAGTGGTATACCCTCAAAATCGTGTTCTACACGATTTTCGCTGTTCTGACGCCTGCAATCGCTACCTTACTCCCGACGGTCGCCGTCTACTTTCTAACCGAAAAGAACAGCCTGACGGTGTATCTTATCGCCTTCGGAGCGGTCATGTGCGTCTATGCCCTGATGCTCGGGCTCAGCTCTTACATCAATTCGTCCGTCGTCTTTGGGGAGAGCATGTTGATTCGCGTCAAGAAGTTCTGGGGAAGGGTAATGAATCAGTGCATGAGTCTCGACTACGTCGATATGGAGAGCCATGAAGGGCAGATTCGCCTTGAAAAGGCGAGCGTCTGCCTCAACTCCAATTGGGAGGGCATGGAGCTCATGATCAAGACCGTCCCTCCCTTTTTCATCAACCTTGTCGGCGCGCTCGTCTACGCCGTCTTGACGGTGACGGCAAACGCATGGCTTCTCCTGCTCTTTTTGGGTATGACGATTTCCAACGCCCTTCTTCAGAGCTATGCGAGAAGCTATCTTTTGAAAAATCGTCATAAGATGATCGAGCCGGGCAATCGGATGCGGACGCTGGAAGAGAATTTGCGGGACGTTTCTTACGGCAAGGACATTCGCGTTTACAACATGAAGGATTGGCTCTTTGCGACGGTCGACGCCCTTACGCGGGAAGGGCGTTTCTGGAGCGTGAAGCTCAACGGAAAGTTCGCCTTCCCGCCCCTTTCGGACAGCATTTTTCTCCTTGCGCGGGATCTTATCGCCTACGGGATTCTCATTCGCGGCTATCTGGACGGGACGCTCGACGCGACTTCCTTTACCTTCTACGTCGGCATTTTTGCGGGCTTCGGCACTTGGCTGAGGGGGCTTGTGGACGCATGGATGGCGTTTCGGAAGGGGAACATCCCCATGTGCGATTTGCGTGACTTTTTGGAACAGGAATCCCGCTCCCGTACCGAACGCGGGGAAAATCCCGATACCCTTTCCCGCCCGCTTGCCATCACCTTCGAGGACGTGACCTTTTCCTATCCGAATGCCGAAAAGCCTGTCTTTTCCCATTTGAATTTAAAGATCGGAGCGGGGGAAAAGCTTGCCTTAGTCGGTATCAACGGCGCGGGAAAGACGACACTCGTCAAGCTCATGACGGGGCTCTACCAACCGACGGAGGGGCGCATTCTCGTGAACGGTATTCCCTCGACGGCGTTTTGCCTTGCCGATTGGTACGCGCTCTTCTCGTGCGTCTTTCAGGACGTCAGGACGTTCCCGCTCTCCATCGCCTTCAACGTGACGGGGGAGATGGAAGGGGACAAGGCGCGCCTTGATCGGTGTCTCGAAGAGGCGGGCTTAAAGGAAAAAATCGACTCCCTGCCCGACGGCGTACAGACTTATCTCACCAAAAACCTCAAAGAGGACGGTATCAATTTAAGCGGCGGAGAGACGCAAAAGCTCTGTTTTGCGCGTGCGCTCTATAAGGACGCGCCCGTGCTCATTCTCGACGAGCCGACTGCCGCGCTCGATCCCATCGCCGAAAGCAGGCTCTATCAGAAGTACAGCGAGGTGATGAAGGGGAAAACGTCCCTCTTCATTTCTCACCGTTTGGCTTCCACCCGTTTTTGCGATCGGATCGTCGTGCTCGAAGAGGGGAAGATTTTGGAAGAGGGCACGCACGAGGCGCTCATGCAAAAGGGCGGCAGATACGCCGAGCTCTTTGACGTGCAGAGCAGATATTATAAGGAGGAGAACCATGAAACGGCTGAAAACGTACTTTGATCTCATTCGCTTCGCCGAACGCTTGCAGCGCGGCGCGTTCGCACTCATTCTCTTCTATGCGCTGCTCGAGGCGACCCTTCCCTTTGTCACCCTGTACTTTAGCGCGAATATCCTCAATTCGCTCCTTGCGGGAGAGGAATTTATGACCGTCTTCCTGCATTCGGTGCTCCCGCTTGCCCTTTCGAGTTTTTTCATCTTGGTCATGAGGACGTGGTATTCTAACTATTGGTATCAGAAAAAGATCAGAGAATTGGGAAGCGTCACGTCCGTTGCGATCATGAAGAAGTGCATTACCATGGACTACGAACAGAAGGAAAAGCAGGAGTACGACAAGCTCTTGCAGACGGCGCGGGAGGGCATTACCGGAAGCGGGGGATTTCCCACTTACTACCAAAATTTCGCCGACGTGTTGACGAGCGTCTTTTCCCTCATCTATGCGGGCGTCCTGATTGCGCCGCTCTTTGCTCAAAAGGGCGGAGGAGAGGGGGTGTACGCCTTTTTGGACTCCCCGCTCTCGGCCTGCCTTCTCTTTCTCATCGAGTTTGGCATCATCGCCGCGCAAATCCTCATTTCACGCCACAGGGGAAAGCTCGAATATCGCCTTTACCTCGGGAACGTCAAGCTCAATCGGGAGAGCAACTATCTCCTCGGTATGGCGCTCGATTATACAAACGGCAAGGACATTCGCCTGTATTCTCTCGCAAAGGAAATTAAGAGGCAATTCGACGCCCTTTCCGAAGATTGCCGCGATCTGTATTTGCCGGGCATAAGAAAGTGTTCAAAGTGGGAGAGCGTCAGCTATGCGCTCTTGCAGGTCGGCGTATTTCTGGCGTATGCCTTTGTGGGCGCAAAGGCGATTTTCGGGCTCTTGTCCGTGGGCAGCATTCTCTCCGTCGTCGGGGCGATTACCTCTCTCAATCAGGCAATTGTAAAGTGCGGTCAGGCGTTTGTGAGTATGGGAATCCAGAGCAATTACCTCATGCCCGTTGTGACCTTCGTCAATCTTCCCTCCGAAAAGTACAACGGCACCCTTCCCGTTGAAAAGAGGGACGACAATCGCTATGAAATCGAGTTTAGAGACGTCTCCTTTTCCTATCCCGATCGGAAAGAGCTTGTCCTCGATCGGGTGTCCTTCCGCTTCCGCCTCGGGGAAAAGCTCTCCATCGTGGGCAGAAACGGTGCGGGCAAGACGACGTTTATCAAGCTCTTGTGCCGCCTGTACGACCCTACGGAAGGGAGCATTCTCTTAAACGGCATCGACATCAAAAAGTACGATTATGAGGAGTATCTGTCGCTCTTTTCCGTCGTCTTTCAGGATTTCAAGCTGTTCCCGGATACCATAGCGAGGAACGTGGCGGTCAGCGCCTCTCCCGATCGGGAACGGGTAAAAGATTGCCTCGAGCGTGCGGGCTTTTCCGAGCGGCTAGCTTCCTTGGAAAAGGGAATGGACAGCGAGCTTTACAACAAGGACGAGAAGGGGGTCGAGATTTCGGGCGGCGAAGCGCAGAAAATCGCGATTGCCCGCGCTCTGTATAAGGACGCGCCCTTCGTCATCCTCGACGAGCCGACTGCCGCGCTCGATCCTTTGAGCGAGTATGAAATTTACTCCAAGTTCGATTCCCTCGTCAAGGGAAAGACGTCGGTGTACATCTCCCACCGAATGTCCTCCTGCAAGTTCTGCGACAAGGTTCTCGTCTTTGACGGCGGGCGGATCGTCGAATGCGGAGAGCACGCGGAGCTTCTGAAGAAAAGCGGTTTTTATCGCTCTCTTTGGGAAGCGCAGGCAAAGTATTACACGTAAAAGAAAAGGGGCTGTCGCAAAAAAGCGACAGCCCCGTTTTATCGATTCAGGCAAAGTAATAGTTTCCGCCACGGAAGACGTAATATTTCTCCGTTTCGGAGACGAGTGAATATCCGTTTTCCTTCACGTAGGGGAAGCGAGACCAAAAATCGTCAATTTTGCTCTTTAAAACGAGCATACAGTGCGTTTCAAACCCGTCCGTAAAGGACTTTTCGTTGGTATGGAGATAGTAGTCGTAATTTCCGGAAGGGACGCCGACTTCATTGCAATTGAGATAAATGCGTTCGGAATCGATCGCCCGACACAGCTCGGCAGTCCCCGAATCGTCATAGACGATGACGAGCGTCACGTCCTCCTGTAGGGAAGCGCATACCTCCTGTTGGGGCGCTGCGGGCTTTTCTTCAAGGGTTTCGAAGGCGAAGAAGTTGCAGGATAGGACGAGAAGGATAGCGCAGAGTAGAGACACGGCTTTTGAAAATCTTCGGATTCCCTGTTCGCTGCAATGTCCTAAGGCTTTGATTGCACAGGCGGCAAGCAAAAAGAGTCCGACTGCGCCGATGATGTGATAGCGGTGTTTAAATCCTGCGACGTAGCCCATCTTGCTGAATACGAGGACGAAGCAGTTGAAGAAAAAGAGGACGAGAAGATAGGCAAAAAGCCCCGATTTGTCGTGTTTGATATTCTTTGCCACATAAACGATCGTGCCGATGAGAAAGGCGACAAAGAGAAACAGGACGATGCGAAAGACACCGTGAAAGGTCAGAATTTTGATGGATTCCTGCGCGAGCCATGCGCCGAAGAGGCGGAAAAACCCGGTCAAAACCACAACCACCTTGCTGTACCAATCTCCGGTAAACAGCTCCATATCGTTTGCCATATTCGCCGAAAGCAGCTTGCTGACGAGAAACCCGATCAGTGTGAGAAGGAGGGTGACGCCGCACAGGAGAGCGGAGCGCAGGGTGAGGGTCTCTTTTTTCGTGACGAAGATGCGCAGAAACTGCACCGCCAAAAGGGGAAGGATTCCGCAAAGAAAGACGTAGATGCCCGAACTGATTGTGGTCAGCAGCAGGAAAAAGCAGTAAAACCCGAAAATGACCTTGTCGACGATCGAATATCCGTGCTTGGAAAGGAGCAAATCGAGCAAAAGCAGGGGAACAATCGCTTTGACGACGTATTGCCCGCCGTGATAGAACAGCATGTTGAAGTATTCGAGCTGCCCGATCGCATAGGGCAGAATGAGGAGGAGTGCGGCAATGCAGGCGTGCTTGATCCGAAAGCCGCATTTTTTCCCGATGTGGAAAAACAGGGCAATGGCAAGTCCCATCAAAATCGTGTTGGCAAAGGCGAAGGAAAGAGAAATGTCCTTTGTGAGCAGATAGAAGGGCACAGCCAAAAGGGCGGAGCAGTCCGCCTCCAACGTCGTCATGTACGTCCAGTCGCCAAACAGAAAGCCCGAACGGCAAAATTCGACGACGTGCGTGTAGAGCTTGGCGGCGTCGTTGTCCAAAGAAGACGCATTCGCGGTAAAATTGATTGCAATGTTGATGCAGACTTGCACGGCGAGCAAAGCCACCCAAAAGTATGGCTCAAAGCGGCTGAAAAGGGCGATTGCCTTTTCGTAGCCCTTGCCGAGCAAAGTCCTGTGTTCTTCCAAGCGTCTCATATGTTTTTCTAATTTAAATTGCTCCGAATTGCGTCGAGTAGGTCGCGATAGGTTTCGAATGCGGGAAGGTCGGGATTTTCCCGTTTGATTTTTTCCGTGCTGCAAAAGAGGAATCCCGCCTTGCTCGCGCGGATCATCCCAAGGTCGTTGTAGCTGTCTCCGCTTGCAATCGTCTCATACCCGATGGATTGCAGCGCCTTGACGGTCGCATACTTCGAATGTTCGATTCGCATTTGAAAGCCCGTGATCTCTCCGCTTCCGGAAACCTTCAGCGTATTGCAGAAGATGGTGGGCATGCCGAGCTTTTTCATCAGCGGAGCGGCAAATTGCGTAAAGGTATCGCTGATGATAATGACCTGCGACAGGGTGCGCAGTTCGTCCAAAAATTCCCTTGCTCCCGGAAGAGGCTCAATCGTTTCGATTGTCTTTTGAATTTCTTGGAGTCCGAGCCCATGCTCCTTCAAAATGCCGATGCGGTAGTTCATCAATTTGTCGTAGTCCGGCTCGTCGCGAGTCGTCCGCTCAAGCTCGGGAATGCCCGTCGCCTTGGCAAAGGCGATCCAGATTTCGGGGACGAGCACCCCCTCTAAATCGAGACAAGTAATTACCATAATATTCTCTCTTCGTTTTATTTTGTCAGATCCCAATCGATGGGAGTTTTTCCGTTCCTTACAAGATATGCGTTTGCCTTGGAAAAGTGTTTCGAACCGAAAAATCCGTTGTAGGCGGAAAGAGGGGAAGGATGAGCGCATTCGAGAATGAGGTGCTTGGAGGAATCGATGAGGGGCTTCTTCGAGCGGGCGTTTCCGCCCCACAGGATGAAGACCACGTGCTCCTTTTTCTCGCTGATGAGGGAGATCACGGAATCGGTAAACCAAGCCCAGCCGCACTTTGCGTGGGAATTTGCCTGATGCGCCCGCACGGTCAACGAGGTGTTCAAAAGCAGAACGCCCTCCTTTGCCCACTTGGTTAAATTTCCGCTTTTCGGAATGTCACAGCCCAGATCGTCTTTGAGTTCCTTGAAGATATTGACGAGAGAGGGGGGCTTTTCAATCCCGTCCTGCACCGAAAAGCAGAGACCGTGGGCTTGTCCTTCGTTGTGATAGGGATCTTGTCCCAAGAGCACGACCTTCACATCCGCAAAGGGAGTGTAGCGGAAGCAATTATAAAGATCGTACAT
>JAGATP010000017.1 GCA_017621155.1 Clostridia bacterium | reverse complement strand
TCCCTCGCAATAGCAAAATTTTTTGACCGCGCCGTCGTAGAAAAAGACGTCCTCTTCCTGCAGGATGATCTCCTCGCCCCTCTCACTCGTCCGATCGCACTTGACGAAAAGCCCCTGTCGGAAAAGGAAAAAACATTGGTTCCCCGCATCGTAAGTCAAAGCGTCGTAGCCAGAAAGCAGATAGGAACAGAGCACCTTCCCGTCCGCATAGACTTTGACGAGCTCACCGTCCCAAATGCAGACTCTGCCCTTTTCGTCGAGCCAGATCTCCCGCCCGCCGAAGGCAAGCGTTTGCGCCTGTTCCCCTTCCAATCGAACGCTCTGCAAGCCGTCCGAAAAGAGAACGACATCCTTTGCAAAACCCGCGCACGGAATCATGGAAAGGGCATAGGCTTGTCTTGGCACGATTCTGCAAAAATGCCGCTTGCCCGTGAGGAAAATCGGCTCGCCGTAATAAGCGTATCTTCCCACACTGTCCGAAACCTTGATTCCCTCGAGCTGTTTGGAAATGCCGTCCAGCTGATTCTTGGCGTCGGAAAGTCCCTTCATGAGCTGTGCAAACACGGAAACGTCAACCTCGGGCTCTTCGCCGAAGGCTGCCGCCTCCTGCACTTCGACGTAAAAATGAGCCGTCGAAAGCCTCTTTTCCCCCTTCGTCATGGAGAGATCGCACACGAGCACGCCCGTCTTTTTCAGCGTCCAATCGGGAAGGAAGCATTCGACCTTTCCGTCCTTGGTAATGTTCCCCGCAAAGGAAGCGCGCTTCCCGTCCGGTCGCAACACGTTGAGCCGAACTTCCGTTCCCGTCTCAATCGGAACAATCTCCCCGTTGTCCGTCACCGTAATTTCGAGTCGCCGCGAGCCGGAATCCTCCTGCTTTGCAAGGATCATTCTTCCCCTCGTCTTTCTGGCGACGTCTGCCTTAAACTCTCTTTTTGTTTCTAACATAAAAAATCCTCCTTCTTTGCCTTGATTATAGCATGGAAAGAGGATTTTGTAACAGAGCAGTGTCAAAAATTTTTTAAGATAACGCCGCACAATGCGAGCGCGAAACGTGTAATGTATGTGGCGTCCCTTTCATTAGACGCGAACGTCTCCCTTTTGTCCGAGAAGGTGTGCATTCGCCTGTAAAATCGGGTCGATTTCCGCCTCGATAAATTCGACGGTCTGCTTGGGTGCGCGTCCGACGAAGTTTCTCGCGTCGAGAATTTCGTCGAGCTTGTCCTTTGCCGCCTCGAACATGGGATCGCCCTTGATGAGCTCGATGAGGTTATTGTCGAGCCCCAGCACTTTGACGTTTCTGCCCGCCTCCATGGAGAGGACGCGGATTCTCTCGTGCAGCTCCTGTCGATTGCCCCCCGCCTTGACGCATTCCATCATGATGTTCTCCGTCGCCATGAAGGGAAGCTCCGCCTTCAGGTGCTTCTCGATTACCTTGTCGTAGACGACCATGTTCTCGGCGACGTTCATGTAAATGTTGAGAATGGCGTCCACCGCGAGGAATGCCTGCGCGTTGACGATACGGCGGTTGGCGGAATCGTCGAGGGTACGCTCGAACCACTGCGTCGAGGCGGTGATGGCGCTGTTCGTGGGAAGGGAAATGACGTAGCGGGCAAGAGAGCCGATGCGCTCGCAGCGCATGGGATTTCGCTTGTACGCCATGGCGGAAGAGCCGATCTGCGACTTTTCGAAGGGCTCTTCCACTTCCTTCATGTTTTGCAGAATGCGGATGTCGTTGGAGAATTTATAGGCGCTCTGTGCGATTTGAGAAAGCACGCAAAGCACGTTGTAATCGAATTTTCTCGGATACGTCTGTCCCGTCACGCCGTAGACCTTGTCGTAGCCCATCTTGGAGACGACTTTCTTTTCCAATTCCTTGACCTTTTCGTCGTCACCGTTGAAGAGCTCCAAAAAGCTCGCCTGCGTTCCCGTCGTGCCCTTGACGCCGCGAAGCTTGACGTGCCCCTTCAAGTCCATCAGATTCCAATAATCCATTTCGAGATCCTGAAGCCAGAGCGTTGCGCGCTTGCCCACGGTGGTCAGCTGTGCGGGCTGCAAATGGGTGAAGCCGAGGGTGGGCTGATCTTTATACTTCAGGGCAAAGCGCCTGAGCTTGTCCATGACGTTGACGAGCTTTTCTAAAATCAGATCGAGCGCGTTGTCGAGAATGATGACCTCCGCGTTGCAGTTGACGAAACAGCTCGTCGCACCGAGGTGAATGATGGGCATCGCCTTGGGCGCCTGCGCTCCGTAAGCCTTGCCGTGCGCCATGACGTCGTGGCGCACTTCGCGCTCGTACTTTTCGGCGAGCTCGTAATTGATGTCGTCCGCATGGGCCTTGAGCTCGTCCACCTGCTCCTGCGTAATGGAAAGTCCCATCTCCATCTCGGATTCCGCAAGGGCGATCCAGAGCTTTCTCCAAAGGCGGAAGCGCTTGTCGTCCGAGAAGTTTTCCGCCATCGCGCGGGAGGCGTACCTCGTAATCAAAGGATTGTTGTAAACGCTGTTATCCATACCTGTCTCCGTTTATTTTTTATTTTTCCGCGAGGAGAACTTGACGCTCCCCTTTTTTTTCAACTGTTCCATCTTATCCTTCTGTTCCCGAACGTAATGGGAAAAGCCCTCTTTCCATTCCTCTTTGGAGAAGAAACGAAGGAAATGCCTCTTTTGCTGATTCTCCTCCCGCCAGACGATGAAGGATTCCTTGAGCTCTTCGTATTTGACGACGAGCTTGTTCTCCTTTGCGAACTTGCGAATGCGGACGGTCAGATCGAGGGTGCGCCACAAATCTACGAGGAATACCCCGCCGAACAGTCCCACGAAGAAGAGAATTTCCATGTGCAAAGACTGCCAATCGATGGCGATTCCGACGTAAGGGTCGAGGAGGAAATAATAAGCAACGGCGATTACACCCCAAAAGAAGGAATAGAGCGGGCAGATGATTCCCTGAATGTTTCCCCATTGGTTGGAATAGTCCCAAAGCTTAATCCCCATTCCCTTGATGAAGATAATGCCGCCGACGTATTCGATGAGAGTCATGGCGAGCACCATAAAAACGAGGGTGAGGACGACGCCCCAGACACCCTCCGGCAAAAAGGAAGAAAAGCCGAGCTTGATGTAGTAGAGACCCGAAAGTCCGAAGCCGTAAATGGGAAGATACGGCCCCGTCAGAAAGCCGGGGTTGACCCAGATTTTCGTCTTTCGGTTGGGGACGAAACGACGATAAAAGAGTTCTATAACCCAGCCGATGAGCGATCCCGTCAAAAAGAGATACGCAAACGTCGTAATGCCCTTCATAAAAACGTCCATAACACACCTCTTTCTTTATTTTAGCAAAAAAGGAGTGTTTTGTCAACACTCCTTTCCTCGATTATTTAAAATATCCGACGCCCGACTCGAAGAGCTTCATATCGAACGAACCCTTGAAGTTCCGATAGAGATTCTCTCCGATGCGCTCGGCGTGCCCCATCTTTCCGAACACTCTGCCATCGGGAGAGGTGATTCCCTCGATCGCCATCATCGAGCCGTTGGGGTTGAAGGGAGATTCCATCGTGGGATTGCCCGCGAGATCGACGTACTGCGTGGCGATCTGCCCGTTTGCCGCAAGCGCTTCCAATGCAGAGGCGGGAGCGACGAACTTCCCTTCGCCGTGCGAGACGGGGACGGAATAGACCTCCCCCACCTTGCAGGCGGAGAGCCAAGGCGAGAGGTTGGAGGCAACCCGCACGTTGACCATCGTGGAGACGTGCCGCGTGATGTTGTTGTAGGTAAGCGTGGGCGCGTCGGAAGCGAGCGCCCGCACCTCGCCGTAAGGGACGAGCCCGAGCTTGACGAGCGCCTGGAAGCCGTTGCAGATACCGAGCGCAAGTCCGTCTCTGTGCTTTAAAAGCTCCATCACCGCTTCGGCAATGTAGGGGTTGCGGAAGGTCGTGGCGATGAATTTGCCCGAGCCGTCCGGCTCGTCGCCGCCCGAGAATCCGCCGGGGAAGGCGATGATGTTCGCCCGTCTGATCGCCTTGACGATCGCCTGCACGCTCTCTTCGATGTCCGAAGCGGAGCGGTTTTTCACGACGAGCACTTCCGTCTCCGCACCCGCCAAGGAGAATCTCCTTGCCGTGTCGAGCTCGCAGTTCGTGCCGGGGAAGACGGGAATGAACACTCTGGGCTTTGCGAGGTGCAGGGAAGAAGTGATTTTCGTTCCCTTCGTATAGTCGGCGAGAACCGCACTGCCCTCTGCGGGCGCAGTCGTGGGGAAGACGGACTCGAGCGTGCCCGTAAAGGCGGCAACCGCCTCTTCCAAAGTGACGACCTGATCGTCGAGGACGAAGTCTCGCTTGGTCGTCTGTCCCAAGGGGATGCAGACGAGCCCTTTGAACGCCTGCGGATTCTTTGCCGAGACGATGAGATCGCCGTAGTGCTCGGAAAGCAGACAGTCGGAATCCCCGTCAAAGGTAAAGCCGAAGCCGTTTCCAAGGCAGGATTTGATGACGGTTGCGGCGATGCCCCCGTTTTCAACGACAGTCGCAAAGGTCACGTTTTTCGATTTGATCTCGGCATGCAGGGTGCGGTAGAGTTTTTTCAGATAGTCAAAGTCGGGAATTTTCGCCGAATCCTTGCGCATGGGAAGGAAGTAGAGGGTTTCGTTTTCCTTCTCGACGACGTTGGTGATGAGCTTGGAAGCGAGCACGGGAGCGAGCGCAAAGGAGATGAGCGTGGGAGGAACGTCGATGTGCTCGAACGTTCCGCTCATGCTGTCCTTTCCGCCGATGGCGCCGAGCCCCAGCCCCATCTGCGCGTACAGCGCGCCGAGGAGTGCGGAGAGCGGCACGCCCCAACGGCGGGGATTCGAGCCAAGCCGCATGAAGAACTCTTGGAAAGTGAGGCGGATTTCGTCGAAGTCGCCGCCCGCCGCCACGACCTTCGCCACAGAAGTCACGATGGAATAGATCGCGCCCGTGAACGGACTTGTGGTCATGAGTTCGGGAGAATAGCCGTAAGCGGAGACGGAAGCGTTGTCCGTCTCTCCCCCTTGAATTTTTGCCGCCATGGCGATGACGGGGGTGAGCTGATACTTGCCGCCAAAGGGCATATACAGGCTCTTTGCGCCGATGGTAGAGTCGAAAATCTCCGAAAGCCCCTTCTTCGAGCAGACGTTGAGGGAAGAGAGCTTGCCGAGCACGTCTCGGAAAGTGGACATGGTGGGATGGTCGAAATACCGCGTCACGTTGTCGCAAATTTCCGCATCCGTGACCTGCTTGACGCCGTTGGTGTCGAGGAAGTCGCGGGAAATATCGACGATGAACGAGCCCTTGAAGGACATCTTCATCCTTCTGTCGTCCGTAACGACGGCGACGGGCGTAGCGGCGAGGTTTTCCTCCGCCGCGAGGGAGACGAACTTATCCACGTCCCCCGCCTTGACGACGACCGCCATGCGCTCCTGCGATTCGGAAATAGCAAGCTCCGTGCCCGAAAGTCCTTCGTACTTTTTGGGCACTTTGTCGAGGTTGATGACGAGCCCGTCCGAAAGCTCGCCGATGGCGACGGCGACGCCGCCCGCGCCGAAGTCGTTGCACTTCTTGATGAGGCGGGTCGCTTCGGGATTTAAAAACAGCCTTTACAGCTTGCGCTCGGTCAAGGCGTTGCCCTTTTGCACCTCTGCGCCGCACGTATGCACGGATTCGACGTTATGCGCCTTGGAAGAGCCCGTCGCGCCGCCGCATCCGTCACGGCCCGTCTCTCCGCCGAGGAGAATGACGATGTCCCCTGCGGCGGGCTTTTCGCGATAGACCATGTCCCGCTTCGCGCCGCCGACGACGAAGCCCGTTTCGAGGCGCTTCGCCTTATAGCCGGGAGCGTATACCTCGTCGACCTGACCGGTTGCAAGGCCGATCTGGTTGCCGTAAGAGGAGAAGCCCGCGGCAGCCGTCCGCGTGATCACGCGCTGAGGGAGCTTGCCGGGAAGGGTGTCCTCGAGTTTTTCTCTGGGATCGGCCGCGCCGGTAATGCGCATTGCCTGATAGACGTAAGTTCTTCCGCTCAAAGGGTCGCGGATCGCACCGCCGAGACAGGTCGCCGCGCCGCCGAACGGTTCGATTTCGGTGGGATGGTTGTGCGTCTCGTTCTTGAACATGATGAGGTACTTTTCGGGCTTTCCGTCCAGAACGACGTCCACACAGATGGAGCAGGCGTTGATTTCGTCCGAAACGTCGAGATTCTCGAGCCGACCGATCTTCTTCAGCTTTTTGACCGCGATCGTCGCGATGTCCATAAAGCATCTGTATTTATCCGTCCGACCCGCGTACAGCTCGTCAAAGAGATCGGTATAAAGATCGAGCGCCTTTTGAATGTGCGGATTGTCCGAACGAACGGTGATGTTTTTGATTTCGGTGGCAAAGGTCGTGTGACGGCAATGGTCAGACCAATAGGTATCGATGACCTTGATTTCCGTCTCGGTGGGATTTCTGCCCTCGTTTTTGAAGTAGTCCCGAACGAATACGAGATCGGCAACGGACATGGCAAAGCCCATCTTGTTGTGATACGCCATAATATCCTGCGCGGTCATGGAGATAAAACCCTCGACCTCCTTGACGTCCACGGCGTCCTGCGCCACATGGGCAAGGGAGAGAGGTTTTTCCAAAGAAACTTCTTCCGATTCCACGGGGTTGATGAGGTGCTTTTTGATGGCGGAAAGCTCGGCATCCGTCACGCCGGAGACGGCAATGACGCGTGCACACTTGACGAGAGGCCGCTTATCGATGGTGAGGAGCTGTACGCACTGCGCGGCGCTGTCCGCACGCTGATCGTACTGTCCCGTCAGATAGGCGATGGCAAATACCTTGTATTCAGGCCCGAATGCCATTTCCTCTCTGTACACGTTGTCTACGGGCGGCTCGGAAAAGACAGAGCCGATGGCGGGCAGGAGCTGTTCTTCTTCCAAGCCCTCCACGTCGTAGCGAATGACTTCGCGCAAGTCCGCAACGTTGATTTTCAAGAGGTTTTTCAGATCGTCCTTGATCTTTTTCGCCTGTAAATTGTTCTTTTTCTCGACAAAAATTCTGTATATCATAGCTTTATCCCCGATATTTAATCCCGATGTCCGTTCTCATGTGCTTGCCTTCGAAGGTAATCTTCTCCGCATTTTTGTATGCCTTCTGCCTTGCCTCTTCGACGGTCTTGCCCTTGGCGCAGACGCCCAGCACTCTGCCGCCGTCCGTGACGAGCTTGCCATCCTTCCATTTCGTCCCCGCATGGCAGAGAACGACGTCCTCGTCGAGATCGCCGATCGCAATCTCCTTGCCCTTTTCGTACTTGACGGGATAGCCGCCCGAAGCGAGCACGACGCAGACGCACGCGCCCTCTTCCCATTCGATTTTAACGTCCGAGAGCCGCTCGTCCGTCACCGCCTCGAAGATGTCGAGAAGATCGGTCTTGAGCATGGGGAGGACGACCTGCGTCTCGGGGTCGCCGAAGCGGGCGTTGTACTCCACGACCTTCATGCCCGTAGGCGTCCGCATGAGCCCGAAGTAGAGAACGCCCTTAAAGGGTCTTTCCTCCTTTCTCATCGCCTCGACGGTGGGAAGCAAAATCTTTTCGCGCACTTCCTCCTCTTCTTCCTTGCCGTAGAAGGGGCAAGGGGTAAACGTGCCCATGCCGCCCGTGTTGAGCCCCTTGTCGCCGTCGAACGCCCGCTTGTGATCGCAGGAAGTCACCATGGGAACGATGGTTTTACCGTCCGTAAAGGTCAGAACGGAGACTTCCTCGCCGGGGTCAAACTGCTTTCCCGTCATGTATTCCTCGATGACAACTTTATTTCCCGCTTGCCCAAACTTTTTGTCGAGCATGATTTCCTTGAGCCCTTCTCTCGCCTCTTCCATCGTCTTGCAGAGGAGCACGCCCTTGCCGAGGGCAAGGCCGTCCGCCTTCAACACGATGGGAGCGCCCTCTTTTCCGATGTAGGCAAGCGCCTCTTCGTAGGAAGAGAAGGTCTCGCTCTTTGCGGTGGGAATCCCGTATTTCTTCATCAAGGACTTGGAAAAGGCCTTGCTCGACTCGATGAGCGCCGCTCTTTTGTTCGGGCCGAAGCACCTGTGTCCCCTCTTTTCCAATTCATCGACGAGCCCCAAGGCAAGGGGATCGTCGGGGGTGACGACGGTGTAGTCGATTTCGGGGTGCGCGTCGAGATAATCCCCGACCGCCGTCACGTTGCAGTAATCGAGATCGATGCACTCCGCGATTTCGGCAATGCCCGCATTCCCCTTCATGGCGTAGAGCTTCTCTACGCGGGGGCTCTTTTTCAGCGCCTGTAAGACGGCGTGTTCTCTTCCGCCGTTTCCGATGACAAGTACGTTCATGTTTTCTCCTCGAATGAAAGGACAAAAGCCGAAAACGACGTTTTCGGTTTTTGCGGATAAATCAGTGTTTGAAGTGACGAGCGCCGACGAAGATCATCGCGATGTCGTGCTTGTCGCATTCGTCGATGGAAAGTTGATCGTTTTTCGAGCCGCCCGGCTGAATGATCGCCGTAATGCCCGCCTTTGCACATTCCTCCACGCAGTCGGGGAAGGGGAAGAATGCGTCGGACGCCATGACGGAGCCCTTAGCCTTGTCGCCCGCATGGGCAATTGCCTGCTGCGCCGCCCAGATGCGGTTGGTCTGACCCATGCCGATGCCCGTCGTTCTGTCTTCGTTTCCGATGACGATGGCGTTGGACTTGGTGTGCTTGACGACCTTCCAATTGAAGCGAAGCG
This sequence comes from Clostridia bacterium, assembly GCA_017621155.1. Lineage (GTDB taxonomy): Bacteria > Bacillota > Clostridia > Christensenellales > Borkfalkiaceae > RGIG8762. The sequence goes on along the minus strand of JAGATP010000017.1, from coordinate 36,853 downwards.
CTTTCATCTCCTCTTCCGTCGGCGCACGCTTGGTGACGACCTTAACGTCCGCATCGTCGAACAGCGTGTTGTCGTATTCCTGAATGAGCAGTCCGCCGTACACCTTCTTCATGTCGTAGGCGTCGCCCTCCCGCTTTTCGCGGATGTCGGGAAGCTCCAAAAGGCGGATGTTCTTCTTTCTCGTGAGAATTTCCATCGCTTCGGGCGTAAAGCCGACGGCGACGATGATCTCGATGAAGATCTTAGAGATCTCCTCCGCCGTCCTCGCATCGACGACGCCGTTGATGGCGAGGATGCCGCCGAAGACGGAAACGGGATCGGACTCGTAAGCCTTGCAATACGCTTCGTAAATCGTTTCGCCCGAGCCGACGCCGCAGGGATTGGCGTGCTTGCAGGCGACGACGGTGGGTTCGTCGAACTCCTTGACGAGCTCGAGCGCGCCGTTCGTATCGTTGATGTTATTGTAGGAAAGCTCCTTGCCCCAAAGCTGTTTTGCCCTGGAGAGAGAGCCGGGACGGGAAATCTCGTCGGTGTAGAACGCCGCGCGCTGATGGGGATTCTCGCCGTATCTCATTTCCTGCGTCTTTCTATAGGCGAAGGTGGCAATCTCGGGATACTTCACGCCGAGCTGATCTGCAAGATAGTTGGAGATGAGGCTGTCGTACACCGCGGTGTTCGCAAAGACCTTGTACTGAAGGTACTTTCTGAATTCGAGGGAGACCTGACCGGCCGCAAGCTCGCAGAGCACCCGCTCGTAATCGTTGGGGTCGATGACGACCACGACGTCCTGATAGTTCTTCGCCGCTGCGCGGAGCATGGTCGGGCCGCCGATGTCGATGTTTTCGACCGCTTCTTCAAAGGTAACGTCCTTCCTCTGAATGGTCTCTTTGAATTGGTACAAGTTGACGACGACCATGTCGATCGTCCCGATGCCGAGCTCTTCGAGCGTCTTCATGTGCTCGGGATTGGAACGCATTGCCAGAAGTCCCGCATGGACGAAGGGGTGAAGGGTCTTGACTCTGCCGTCAAGGCACTCGGGGAACCCTGTGATTTCGCTGATTCCGATGACGGGAATGCCCGCTTCGGAAAGAACTCTGGCAGTACCGCCCGTGGAAATGATCTCGTAGCCGTACTCTACCAGATACTGGCAGAACTCTACGATGCCCGTTTTGTCGGTCACGCTGACAAGCGCGCGCTTTTTCTGATTCATGATTTACTCCTCTATCGAAATGATTCTACCGTTTTTATGCACCCTGCCCTCCACCAATGCCCTGACGGCTTGGGGAAGCATGCGGTGTTCGACTTGCAGGATTCTCTCCTGCAACTGCTCGGGGGTGTCGGTGGGAAGTACCGCTACCGCCTCCTGCATGAGAATGGCGCCGCCGTCCGGCTCTGCGTTGACGAAGTGGACGGTACAGCCCGAGAGCTTTGCGCCGTATTCGATGACGGCGCGGTGGACTTTGAGTCCGTAATATCCCTCTCCGCAGAATGCGGGAATGAGGGAAGGATGACTGTTGATGATTTTATCTTCGAACCGCTTGACGAAGGGCTCCGTCAAGATGGTAAGATACCCCGCAAGGACGATGTACTCGACCCCCTCGCGCTCCAGAAAATCGCCGAGGGACGCATAAAGCTCTTCTAAGGAAGGATAGTCCTTTTTCGCATAGACGACGAAGGGAATCTTATGCCTTTTGGCCCGTTCGATCGCGCCGATCCCCTCTTTGGACGCCACGAGACAGGCGATCTCGCAAAAGGGATTTTGTTCGTTGGCGTCGATGACGGACTGAAAATCCGTGCCGCCGCCCGAGGCAAACACCGCTATTTTTTTCATAACAGGGTGACTCCGCTGCCCTCGACCGTCTTACCGATGACCACGGCTTCCTCTCCGCTCTCCTTTAAGGAAGCGAGCGTTGCGTCCACGTCCTCTTTCGCGACGCAGACGACCATGCCGATTCCCATGTTGAAGGTGTTGTAAATTTGTCTGTCCGTAATTTCGGCCTTCTCCTGCATGATTTTGAAGACTTCGGGGACTTGATAGCTGTCCTTTCTAATCTCGCAGCCGACGCCTGCGGGGAAAATTCTGGGAATGTTCTCGATGAAGCCGCCTCCCGTGATGTGGGCGATTCCCTTAACCTTCACCTTTTCGATGAGGGTCAAAATGGAGCGCACGTACAGCTTCGTGGGCGTCAATAAAACGTCGATCGTCCGCGCGCCGAGCCGCTCGTTGTACGCTTCGAGCTCCTCTTTGTTCTCGCCGAATAGCTTTCTCACGAGGGAGTAGCCGTTCGAATGCACGCCGCTCGACTTGATTCCGAGGAGGACGTCTCCCGGCTTGATGTTCTTGCCGTTGATGACCTTCTTTTTATCGACGACGCCGACCGCAAAGCCCGCGATGTCGTATTCGCCGTCCTGATAGAAGCCGGGCATCTCGGCGGTTTCTCCGCCGATGAGGGCACAGCCCGATTGTCTGCATCCCTCCGCCACGCCGGAGACCACGGTTGCCACCGTTTCGGGAGAGAGCTTGCCCGTCGCAAAGTAATCGAGGAAAAAGAGCGGTCTCGCACCCTGGCAGACGATGTCGTTGACGCACATGGCGACGGCGTCGATGCCGATGGTATCGTGCTTGTCGGCGACGAAGGCGTATTTCAGCTTGGTTCCCACGCCGTCCGTTCCCGCGACCAAAACGGGCTCTTCCATCTTCTCACCCGCAAGGCTGTAAAAGCCCCCGAACGAGCCGATGTCCCCGAGTACGTTCTCGTTGTACGTCGTTTTGACGTGCTTTTTCATGAGTTCTACGGCCTTGTAGCCTCTTTCTACGTCTACGCCGCTGTCCTGATAGGAAATCGCCATATTCTTTCTCCTTTGAAGCGTTTATTCTAATTTGTATTTATCCGTCTCCTCGGAAGGATAGGGATACTGTCCGTTGAAGCAGCCGAGGCAGAAATCGAGGTTGGAACACTTGCAGGTCTCCACCAAGTCCTCGATGGAAAGGTAGCGAATGGAATCCGCCCCGATGACCTTTGCGATCTGCTCCTCGTTCCGATACGCCCCGATGAGCTGATTGTACGTCTGCATGTCGATGCCGAGATGACAGGGGTGCTTGATGATGGGAGAGCAGATTCTCACGTGCACTTCCTTCGCACCCGCCTCGCGGAGCATCCGCACGATCTTTTTACTCGTCGTGCCTCTTACGATGGAGTCGTCGATGATGATGAGCCGCTTCCCCTGAATGTTGTTCCGAAGGGCGTTCATCTTGACGTTTAAGACGTTTTCCCGCATTGCCTGATCGGGCTGAATGAACGTTCTGCCCACGTAGCGGTTTTTGGCGAGCGCTTCCACGTAGGGAATGCCCGACGCCTCCGAATACCCCCGCGCCGCGACGACGGCGGAATCGGGAACGCCCGATACGATGTCCGCTTCCACGCCGTACTTTTCGGCGAGGATTTTGCCCGCCATCTTCCTCGCGTCGTAGACGGATTGACCGTCCATGACGGAATCGGCGCGTGCAAAGTACACGAGCTCGAAGATGCAGGAAGCCGACTTCTTGGGAACGTCGTCCATGAAATAGGAAGTAAGTCCGTTCGAATCGATCACGAGGATTTCGCCGGGCTTCAAATCCCTGATGTACGTCGCGCCCACCGCGTCGAGGGCGCAGGTCTCACTGGCGACGATGTAGTCGTCTAAAGACTTTCCGAGCACCATGGGACGAATGCCGTAAGGGTCTCTGACCGCGACGAGCTGATTGGTCGTCATGACGACGAGGCAATACGAACCGCGGAACTTCGCGCAGGCGCGTTTAATTCCCGTCAAGATGTCGCCGTCCGAGTACTTGTTGATCATGTAGGCGATGACCTCGGAATCGATGGTCGTCTGAAAGACCGCGTTGTCCGAGATGAGTTCGTCCCGCAACGATTTCGTATTGACGAGGTTGCCGTTATGGGCGACGGCGGTCTTGCCGCACTTGCCCGTAAAGACGATGGGCTGTGCGTTCAAAAGATGGCTTGCGCCCGTCGTGGAATAGCGGACATGCCCGATGGCGATGTCCCCTTCGGGGAGCGCTTCGAGCTTTCCCGAAGAAAACACCTCGGATACGAGCCCCATCCCCTTGTAGTAGTCCATTTTATCGTTGTAGGAGACGGCGATACCGCAGCTTTCCTGCCCTCTGTGCTGAAGGGCGTACAGCCCGTAATAAACGGTGTAAGCGACGTTTCTCGTTTCGGAGGAGTACACGCCGAAGACGCCGCACTCCTCGTGCATACTGTCAAAAGGAGCTTTTTCGCTTCTTAAAAACATTTCCTTCTCCCTTCGATTACTTGCTGATTCTCTTGAAGATCTCCGCGTAAGCTTCTTCCACGCCGCCGAGATCCCTTCTGAATCTGTCCTTATCCAGCTTTTCGTGGGTGGTAGAATCCCAGAAACGGCAGGTGTCGGGAGAGATTTCGTCCGCGAGCACGATTCTACCGTGGAATCTGCCGAACTCGATCTTGAAGTCGATGAGATCGATGTTGATGGACTTGAAGAACGCCTTCAAGACGTCGTTGACCTTGAACGCCATCGCCTTGATGGTTTCGATCTCTTCCTTGGTCGCAAGGTCGAGCGCCATCGCGTGATAGCTGTTGATGAGCGGATCGCCGAGCTCGTCGTTTTTGTAGGAGAATTCGATGACGGTGGTGGAAAGCGGTCTGCCCTCTTCTACGCCGAGACGCTTGGAAAAGCTGCCTGCCGCCACGTTGCGGATGATGACCTCGAGAGGCACGATCTGCACTTTTTTGACGAGCGTTTCACGATCGGAAAGCTCTTCGACGAGGTGCGTTTCGACGCCGTTTTGCTCTAAGAGCTTCATCATTCGATTGCTCATCTTGTTGTTGATGATACCCTTTCCGCCGATGGTTCCCTTTTTGAGTCCGTTGAATGCGGTGGCGTCGTCTTTATAATCGACGATGACGTAGTCGGGATTTTCCGTCGCAAAGACCTTTTTTGCCTTGCCCTCATAGAGCTGCTCTTTCTTTTCCATAATTAGACTCCTTTTATTTAATCAAATACCCACAGCCGAAAAAGGCTATGGGTGTCCTATTACAAAGTATTGAGTTCTTCCTGAAGGGTACAATCGTCCCTTTTGATCTTCTCTGCCATGGCGGACTTATAAGAGGAGAGCTTCTCCGCGATTTCGGGGTATTTCACGCCCAAAATCTGTGCGGCAAGAAGCCCGGCGTTTTCTCCGCCGTTGACTCCTACGGTCGCCACGGGAATGCCGGAGGGCATCTGCACGATCGAAAGAAGGCTATCCAGCCCGCCCATCATGTCCGTCTTGACGGGCAAGCCGATGACGGGAAGGGTCGTCACCGCCGCCATGACGCCGCCGAGGTGCGCAGCTTTCCCCGCCGCGCAGATGAGAACTTCGAGCCCCCTCTCCTTTGCACTCGAGGCATAGCGATGCGCCTCTTCGGGGGTGCGGTGCGCGGAAATTACCCGCACTTCCGTTTCGATTCCAAAGGATTTGAGCGCCGTGATTGCGGGTTTTACCACCGCGAAATCAGACTTGCTGCCCATGACGATACCTACTTTGGCCATAGTTCGATTCCTCCGTTTATTTTCGTTCCGATTGTCCCATACTGTGGGAAATGATGCTATTCTATTTGATTGCGATCGCGTACTTCGTTGCCGTCAATATTTACGGCTTTTGCCTCGTCAAAGCGCAAAAAGACGAATCCGACGGCGAAAAAGCAAACGACAAAAAACTCTTTTTCGCAGGTCTGTTGGGCGGAGCCCTGACCGTGTACATTTTTCTCTTCGTCTACCGTTTTCGGCTGAAAAACGCCTTTTTGATGATTACGCTTCCCGTCCTGATCGTCGTGGAAGGGTATCTCGCCTTCCTTTTGTTCCGATCGGGCGTATTGATACCCGCTGCCCCGATGGGCGATCTGAAATTGTCCCCCTTTGTCGGCTTTCCTGCCGATCCCTATAAACTGATTGTATTATAACATAGAGGCGGACAAAGTTTCAACAGTTCGCCCTTTTTTCTTTGAAAATTGTGTAAAAAGACACTTTTTCACAGTTTTTGTAAAAAGAAATGAAAAAATAGAAAAGTCAAATCCCCTCATCTTCTCCCAAAATGCAGGAAAGAAGGGTGCGCTTGAAGTCCGATTCTTCCCCGTAGGGACGGGGCAGAGAGGTTTTTCTCGTAAAGTCGGCAAAGACCTTGCCGCCCCTTAAGACGACGACCCGCTCCGCGAGCATCGCCGCTTCCTCCAGATCGTGGGTGACGAAGAGCACCGTGCGCCTTTCTTCCTTCCAAAGGGAGCAAAACAGCGATATGAGCTTGATTTTGAGCGCCGTGTCGAGGGAGGAAAAGGGTTCGTCCATGAGAATGAGGTCGGACTTGACCAAAAACGCCCGTGCAAAAGAAACGCGCTGCGCCTGTCCCCCCGAAAGGGTTGCGGGATAGGCGTTTGCCTTTTCACTAAGTCCGATCGCCTCCAAAAACGAGGGAATGCTTTTCCATTCCTCCTTGGGAAGAACGAGCTTCAAATTGCCCTCGACGGTGAGGTTGGGCACGAGCCGAGGGGTCTGAAAAATGTAAGAAATGCGACAAGGTACACCCTCGATTTTTCCCTCGTAATCGGTGAGCGAGGAAATTGCCTGTAAAAGAGTGGTCTTTCCCGTGCCGCTCTCTCCCAAAAGGCAGGTGATTTCTCCCTCGTTGATCTCTAAATTCAGATGGGAAAACACCTCGTTTTGCCCGTATTTTTTGGAAAAATCGACGAACGTTATGGCCATTTTTTCACCTGCTTTCCGACGAAGCGAATGAGCGTTTCGCTCAAAACGCCGACGACGACGGCGACGAGCGTGATTGCCATCAGCTGTCCCGTTTCGAGCCAGATCTGCGCGTTCTTCATCATCGCGCCCAAGCTCTCCTTGGTCTGCGCGAGCGCCTCCGCCGCGATGATGAGCTTTAAATTGAGGGAAAAGCCGCTCGCCGTTCCCTCAAAGAGGGGCTGCGCCATCGCGGGCAGCCAGACCCGAACGATGCGCTCCTTCCAAGGCACTTTGTAGACGTCGCAAAGCTCGATAAGTCCCCGATCCACCCCTTGCATCGCACCGATGAAGACGGAATACAGGGTGGGCAGAATGACGATGGCGGCGACCGCCGCGGGCGCGAGGGACGGGCGAAGCCAGATGAGGAGAAGGAGAATGACGGACATCGTGGGAATGGAACGAAGGACGGAAAAGACAGTCCCCGCGATCTTTCCCACGGTAGGAATCATGGAGAGAAGGGCAAAGAGAAGGGCGAGAAATAAGGAACAGACAAAGGCGAGCACGCCCCGCAAAAGGGTCTTTCCCAAAGCCGCCCAAAAGGAAGCCTGCCCAAAGAGCGCGAAGCATTCCTCCACCGTCTGCATCGGCGTGGGCAAAATGAGCTCTTCGCCGATGAGAAGGGCTGCAACCAGCCATAGAAGGACGAGTCCGAGCCCCACCCAAACGGGAATGAGGGCGGAACAAACTCTCTTTACGCCGCTCATTGCAGGAAGAAGCTTTCCTTGACTTCTACGTTTTCCAAGGCTTTGACGGAAGGACGCAACCGATCGATGTACGTCTTGACCGCCTCATACGCCTCTTTTCCCGTCAACTGAGAGAGGTTGCAACGGGCGATTGTCTCCTCGGTATAGTCGATGCCGACGAGTGAGGTGCTGCCCGCTTTTTCATAGAGCGCCTTCAAGGAATCCGCATGGGTACGGGTATACTCCCCATTCCCCTTCATGAGTTCGACGAGCCGCCGGATAAATTCGGGATATTCGCGTGCGAACGTTCCCCTTGCCACGAGGCATGCCTGCGGATAGCCTTCGTCCCCCGTCAGCTTTTCGTATTCCTTCTGCATATCGACGACGATTTTCGCCTCCGTGGCGACAGTCGTCATGCACTTGGTGACGGCGGGCTCTCCGAAAACGCCGTACGCCTCGCCGCCCTTATTTTGCGCCTGTTTTAAAAGGGGCATATAGTCGGACGCATTGCTCATCGACCAGATGGTGACGACGCCGTCTTTCGCTTCCTGTCCCATTTCGTAGGCGATGTTATTTGCCTGAAGCTCGTACTGCAAAAGGGCGATGGTCGTGCCCGCAGTGGTGTAGACGACTTTTCCCGTCAGGTCGGAGAGGCTCTCCGCCTCCCCCACGCCAACGACGTAGAGGTTACCGAACACGTTCGCGGAGACGTAGGAAAGGTCTTGCCCTTTATTCATGAGCTGAATGGCGGTGACGGTGGGCATGATCGCAAGGTCGCAATCCCCGTACGTCGTAAACGCCGTGCCGATTTCGGCGGGGTTGAGAAGGGTCGCCTTCATGCCGATCTCCTTCCCGTCCATGACGATGCCCTCGCCCAAGAGGGAGGAAATCGCCATCATGGGCGTGCCGTCGGGCAGATAAAAGTGCACGGATTCGGGCATTTCGATGCTCTCCAAAGGTGCGGTGGTGGCGATGTCCGTCTTTTTCGGCGCATCCCCGTTCGAACAGCCGAACATAGTCAGCGCACAGAGAAAACCGAGTGCGCAAGAAATTACTTTTTTCATAGATGATACTCCTTTTTTGCCTCAGAAACCTTCGGCATCAAATTTAAAACTTAGAGGCGAGCGCCTTTGCGGACACAGAAGGAAGCATTCCCAGCTTTCCGGTCAGAGAATTGATCTTTTCCATCGGGGCGTCGATGACGACGGACAGAACGGAGACTCCCTTTTCGGGATACGGAAGACCCATTCTTCCCTTGATGTAATCGCCGTATTCGGACAGCAGAGCGTTTACTTTGCCGCTTTGCTCCCTGTCTTCGATTAAAACGCTGATGATGGCAAGTCTCGTTTCCATGACATCCTCCCGTACCGAGCAAACGCCTTTGCGCCTCCTTGCCCGTCAGGATTTCCTTTCGGGTCAGGTACGCCCCAAGTATAGCAAAAGTGAGCCTCTTTTGTCAAACGATTGCACGGATTTTAAGGGGCGAAAACCGCAAAAAAAGAAGCCCTCGAGAGAGCTTCTTTCCTGAGCGTGTTTTCTCGAACGCTCAAAATCACTTCTTGATGGTGACGTCCAGCTGATTGAAGGGAATCTCGATGCCGTTTGCGTCGAAGGCATTCTTGATTTCCTTTAGAAGATAGAAGTTGACCGTCCAATAATCGACGTTCTTGCAGTAGGCGCGGACGTAGAAGTTGATGGAGCTTTCGCCGAACTCGCCGATTTCCACGAAGGGAGCGGGATCTTTGAAGATGAGCTCGCACTTTTCGCAGACGCCCAGGATGACCGATCTCGCAAAGTCGGTATCCGTCCCGTAAGCGACGGACATGACGACGTCGCAACGCCTGTCTTCCTTGGCGGAGACGTTGACGATGACGTTGTTGGAGAGCGTTCCGTTGGGAATGAGCGTGAGCTTATTGTCGGGCGTCGCGATCTGCGTATAGAAGAGTCCGATGTCCTCGACCGTACCGCTGAAGTCGCCCGTCGTGATAAAGTCGCCGATCTTGAAGGGGCGCATGACGATGATGATGAGTCCGCCCGCGAAATTGCTCAAAGATCCCTGTACCGCCATCGAAACGCCGAGTCCAACCGAAGCGATGAGTGCGGAAATGGACGCCGTCTCGATGCCCACATAGCCGACCAAAGAGACGAACACGAGCACTTTGAGCCCTACCCTGAGTACGGTGTGCAGAACTTTGGTCAGGGTCAGGTCTCTCCCCCGCTTCGTCATGCTCTTATAAATCTTCTTCGTGATGAAATTGATGAGCTTAAATCCGACAAAAAGCAGAATGAGCGCGACGACGAGCTTGATTCCCGTCGTGGTCAGCCAATTCACGACGACCGACCAGACCGCAGCCCAATCGATCGTGTTTGCCGTAGCTTCCAAAAGCGTGTGTTTCATTTGAAAATACCTCCGTTATCGTTCAACCGGTCTTTTTGACCGACGAAAACAAATGTTACCGGTTCGATTGCCGCACGAGCCGTCTGATTCTCGCAATCATGGAAGGAGAGAAGTCCTCCCGAACAAAGCGATACGTCCAATTGGCGGAAGAGACGGTCGAGGGATGGTTGATGCGTCCCTCTTTTCCGAGCGCCTTGAGATCGAAATACGGGACGATCGCCAAATTTGCACGGCTCAAAAAGAGAAGGCGCACGATCGTTTTGCAAACTTCCTCGTCGGTCGCATAGTTCCCCTTGATCGAAGCCCTTTTGCACTCCGCCTTGAGATCATGAAGGAAAATTTCGCGCTCTTCCTTCGAAGCCTCTTCCAACAGCCCGACGAGGGGCATGTTGTCGTGCGTGCCCGAATAGGCGACGACATTTTTTCCGAAGTTAGAGGGCTTATGAGGGTTATCCTCATTGCCGTCAAAGGCAAAGGAGAGCACCTTCATGCCGGGATAGCCGACTTCCTTCATCAGAGAGATCACCCCGTCGTCTATAACTCCCAAATCCTCGGCGACGATGCGGCGTCTTCGAAAGGAAGCAAAGAGTGCGGCTTTGGGGCCGTCCACCCATTCCCCGACGCGCGCCGTCTTTTCCCCGTAGGGAATGGCGTAATAGCGGTCAAACCCTCTGAAATGATCGATGCGGACGAGATCGAAAAAGCGAAAGGCATACGCGATGCGCTCCTTCCACCAGGCATAGCCGTCCTCCTTCATCTTTTCCCAATCGTAAGTCGGATTGCCCCACAGCTGACCGTCCTCGGAAAAGGCGTCGGGCGGACAGCCCGCGACGGCTTCGGGGATGCGTTCTTCGTCCATGCGGAAGAGCTTGTTTCCGTACTTCCAGACCTCGACGCTGTCATAGGCAAGGTACAAAGGCATGTCCCCGAAAATGGAAATTCCCCTCTCCCCCGCGTATGCTTTGAGCTTTTTCCACTGTCTCAAAAACAAAAACTGCGTGAACTGCCAAAAGTCGATTTCCTCTTCGTGCTCTGCACAGAATGCGGCGATCTTTTTCTCGTCGTACTTCCGATACTCCCCCCACTCCGTCCATGGTTTATGGGAAAAGTTCTCCTTTAAGGTCATAAAGACGGCAAAATCGCGATACTCTCCCCTTTTTAAAAAGGAGACAAAGTCCTTCTCCGTTTGATCAAAGGAAGCAAACGCCCTTTTGAGAAGAACTGCCTTGTTCCGAAAGAGCGCGCCGTAATCGACGCGGCGGGGATCGCTTCCCCAATCGACGGAGGAGACGTCCTCTTCCCGCAAGAGCCCCTCTTCGACGAGTGCGGGAAAATCGATGAAGTAAAAATTAAGTGCATTCCCCGCGCAGGATTGATAGGGACTGTCCCCGTAATTGGTGGGAAGAAGGGGCAGAATCTGCCAGACGGTCATTTTGCTCTTTGCAAGAAAGTCGATAAAGTCGAATGCCTCTTTTCCGAGCGTCCCGATTCCGTAAGGAGAGGGCAGGGAAGAGATGGGCATCAGCATTCCGGACGTACGTTTTTTCATAGGATACCTCGATGAAATATTTTATCATACAGCGTGAAAATTGTCAATTGTTTGGGAAAACTCCCATTTCATTTTCTTGACTTTTTCCTCCCCTTTTAGTATGATATAGTATGAACAAAAAGGTTCGGCTTTCATCGGCCATTAGGAGATCATCATGAAAAAAACACCTTATGCTATCGTCATTATGGACGGCTATGGAATCAATCCCGATTCGAACGGCAACGCCATTGCCATGGACGGGAGCAAAAACGTCAATGCACTTTTAAGGGAATACCCCTCTTCTCAGCTCGGCGCGAGCGGACTTTCCGTCGGACTTCCCGATGGACAGATGGGAAATTCCGAAGTCGGACACCTCAATATGGGTGCGGGAAGAATCGTCTATCAGGATCTCACCAAGATCACCAAGGCGATCGAGGACGGGGAATTTTTCCAAAACCCTGCCTTAAAGCACGCCATGCAATCGGCAACCGATGGGAAAAAGCAGCTTCACCTTTGGGGACTTCTCTCCGACGGCGGCGTGCACAGTCACCTTACCCACCTTTACGCTCTTCTCAAAATGGCGAAAGAGTTGGGCGTGCCTCAGACCTTCGTCCACTGTTTCCTCGACGGAAGAGACGTCTCCCCCACTTCGGGAGTCTCCTTCGTCCACGCATTGCAGGACGAGATGAACAAGCTTTCCTACGGAAAGATCGCTTCCCTTTCGGGCAGATATTACGCCATGGACAGGGATAACAATTGGGACAGAATCGAAAAGGCTTACGATATGCTGACGATCGGAAACGGCGTTCAGGCGAACGATCCCGCAAAGGCGTTGGAGGCGAGCTACGCCGAGGGCGTGACGGACGAATTTGTCCTTCCGACCAACGTCGTGGAAAACGGCAAGCCCGTTGCGCTCGTCAAAGAGGGAGATTCCATCATCTTCTTCAACTTCCGCCCCGATCGAGCGAGACAGATCACGAGGGCGTTCTCTCAAGATCCCTTCGTCGTTCCCAAGGGCACGGCGTTCGAGCGGAAGACGGGATTCTTGCACCCCGTATTCGTCTGCTTCACGGTGTACGATGCGTCCTATGAAAACGTGGAAATCGCCTTCCCCAAGCAGAGCATGAAAAATACCTTGGGCGAATACCTCTCTTCTCTCGGCAAAAAGCAGCTCCGCATCGCCGAGACGGAAAAGTACGCGCACGTCACCTTCTTCTTCAACGGCGGCGTCGAGACGCCCAACGAAGGAGAAACGCGCGTCCTCGTCAACTCCCCCAAGGTAGCGACCTATGACTTAAAGCCTGAAATGAGCGCGCCCGAAGTGACGGAGAAGGTGCTCGAAGAGCTTGACAAGGGCATTTACGACGTCATGATTTTAAACTTTGCGAACTGCGACATGGTCGGGCACACGGGCGTCATTCCCGCCGCCGTCAAAGCCGTTCACACCGTGGACGAATGCGTCAAAAAGGTCATGGATAAAATCCTCTCCATGGGAGGAAGCGCCCTGCTCACCGCCGATCACGGCAACGCGGACAAGCTCCTTGCAGAGGACGGCTCCCCCTTCACCGCGCATACGACGAACCCCGTTCCCGTCTGCCTCGTCTCCGAGACCTTCAAGGGCGTCACCCTTCGTAATGACGGCGTGCTTGCCGACCTCGCCCCCACCCTCTTGGACGTGATGGGACTTCCCGTTCCCGCAGAGATGACGGGCAAAACGCTCATCGTAAAATAACCCCTTTCTTTCGTGACAAATTGAGAAATGCCGATACGACAAAAACCAAGCTTGAAACACGGCTTGGTTTTTCTTTTGCGCAAAAATGAGCCCGCTGCACGAGGCAGCGGACTCAATTGATAGGAAGAATGATGGGTCGTTAAATTTGTCTATCTTGCTCTTCGTTCTTCTTGTAACGAAGGTAGGAGATCATCGTCCAAGAAACGCTAGCCAGCGTGAGGACGCCCAACACGACGTTGGCAACCACCACAAGCTTCTGCCAGAGCGGCATAATGCGGATAATTCTCGTATTCTTTCCGATTCCGTTCATTGCGTTGGAATGGGCAACCGTGTATAAAATCCTCTTTGCGGAATTTCTGACAGCCCACGCAAGCTCTCCGCTTCCGCTCGTCTTGCATTCGTTTAACAGCGCAACCGTGCTTGCAGAAGCGCTACCGTCGACCATATCGCAACCGGCGAGCATCATATCGATAATGCTCATATAGTAATCGGTCTGGAAGTACCACATATCCGTAATCGCGAAACCGGTCATGCCGCATTCTCCTCTGAGGAAATCGGTAATCATTTCCTTGCACGCGCCATTCCAGACAACGCCGAGACGGTTGTATCCGACCATTACGTTCTTTGCGTCTCCCTTTACGACGGGAATCGCAAATGCCTTTGCATAGATCTCACGGATCGCTTGCTCGTTTGCCCAGGTGCAAACGCCCATACGTGCGGTTTCCTGATCGTTCATAAAGCAATGCTTGTTATAAACGTACATGCCGTGGCTCTGCATTCCCTTTACTTCTTCGGCGCAGATCATTCCGGAAAGGAACGGATCTTCCGAATAATACTCATAGTTTCTTCCCGAATAAGGAGATCTGTGAATGTTGGAGCCGGGGCCGTACAATCCCGAATAGCCTGCCCAAAGAGCGTCTTCACCGATCATGTTGCCGACGTTGTAGACGAGTTCCTTATTGAAGGAAGAAGCCCGGATGCCGCCGGCGGGATAGCCCATCGCGCGGGAATTTTTGTCCGGATCATCCGTTTTTGCCGCAAGGCCGTTTACGCAGTTGCCGTACTTTTCCGTCAAGCCCATCGGGCCGTTGTGATCCAACGTCTTGATTTTACCGACCGACTCGATTGCCGCCGTATAGCGCGCACCTGCCTTCAGCAGCGTCACCATATCGTCCCAAAGGAGCTGATCCATAAACGTATCCCAAAGAGGATCGTTAAAGGGAATCTCGTCTCCGTTTTCATCCTGGCGCATATCGATCAGCTGCAAACCGGAATTCTGACCAAACTTGGGATACTCCACGTTATCGCTCTTCGGCGTTTTCATTTCCATATCCTTTCCCATCTGGGTCGTCCATTCCAATTTGACATAGTCATCTCTGTCAAGCTTGACCGTTCCTTCCCAGTTGTTGCGGGATACGTAAACAACGCTGTTATTGCCGCGACCTGCATACTTATTGATATCGGCGAAGTCGAACAGATTTTCGATCTTCTTGCCGGTCGCTTCCGACCAGGAGTATTTGAGCGCATCTTCAGAACTTAAGTTAAAGTTGTAAGCTTTTACAAAGTCCTTGTTGCCGTCTGCGTCCATTTTCCCGGAAGAGGGAGAATGTCCCTTTGCCGCGAGCACGTTGTTTACCGCTTCGTGTGCGCCGTTGCCCACGGTTAAGTAATACGTACCGTTTTCCAAGACGTACGTCTTTTTATTTTCGGCATCATAGGAAGCGAAATCTCTTTCGTCCACTTCAACGGAGACTTTTACCTTTTCACCCGGATCAAGGATCTTCGTCTTTTCAAAGCCGACCAATTCTACCGCCGCCTTTTCGATTCCGCCCGGCGTATAAGGCTTTTGCAGGTAAACCTGAACGACTTCCTTTCCCTTTTCCGTACCGATGTTTTCGACGTCTACCGTAACGGTATAAATGTGATCGCTCGTTTTGTCTACCGTATAATTCGAATATTCGAACTGCGTATAAGACGCACCATAGCCGAAGGGATAAGCGACGACGTCGTTATAGATAAATTCTCCCGTATTTGCCCTTCCCGTCACGTAATCCTCATAGCGCGTTTCCGCATAACGATACCCGACGTAGATGCCCTCCTGATAGACGAGGTATTTACCGCTGTTGGTCGTATTGCCGATAATGACAGGGCCGGAGTACGGTTTGTCGCTCGGAGCGGTGGAGGCAATGCTCGAGTCAATGTTTCCGCTGTAAGCGTAATAACCCAAATTGCTGTGAACGGGGTTTTGCAGGTTGTCCGCCCAAATCGTGTCGGTTAAATGACCGGAAGGCGTGGTTTTGCCCGCAAGCAAATCCGCAACGCCGTACAGACCCGTCTGACCGGGCGTGCCGATCCAAAGAGCCGCATCGATTTTATAGGCGGGATCTTTGATGAAATCGGAAGAAATCATATTCGCCGTATTCACCAATACGATTATTTTCTCAAACGTCTTGCCCTTTAACTTTGCAAGACCTTCCAAAAGTCCCTTTTCCTTGGGCGTCAGGCGAAGGAAATCTCCATTGGTAGAATCGGAGGGATCGCTTTCATTGAACTTTTCGATATCGAGATCGGAGCCTTCGCCGCCGATACGTCCGAGCACAACGATTGCGGCATCGCCGTACGTCGCATACGAGCCGTTCGTCGCCGAATAAACGTCCTCCCAAGGTGCGCCGTTTAACGTGCCCGCGATGGTATCAAATCCTGTCGGAGATCGTTTCGTCCCTCTTTTATAGAGTGCGGCGTTTTCCGTGTAGAAATTCCAAAGCTCGGGATTGACCGAGAAAAGATTGTCCCGTTCCAACGCTTCCTTCAAGGTAGGAGCGGTGGAAACGTCTACCTGACCGGAACCTGTTCCGCCGTAAACGGGATCGATCGAAGTCACGCCGAACAGACTGATTTTTCGGTTGCCCTCTTTCAAAGGCAACGCATTGTTTTCATTTTTTAAAAGAACCGCGCCCTCTTCCAGCGTTTCCTCGCACATTTCACGTCCTGCCTGAATCAGGGACTTTACGTTTTTGTACGAAGAAGGGTAATAATCGGTATTTTCATTCGAGCCATCCCCTACGACTTCCGTGCGGAAGGTCGGTTGTCCGAGGGTGCTGCTGATGACCGCAGCATTATCCATCAGAATTGCGCTGGCTGCAAGCATAATACCCAACAAGCTCGCCGACGTCATAACGGCTGCTTTTTGCAATTTAACCGTCGTACTTCTTTTCATAACACTCTCCTCATTTTATTTCTTTCTTCTGCTTTAAAAAGACAGACGCATAGGCAAATACAATTGTCAGAACGTAGAGAATTGTACAAGCAAGAAACCCGGGACTAAGCGTTTTCAAGTCGATTCCAACTGCAACGACGGAAACATACCCGTATACGCCGTAGATGTAAAACAGCAGCGAAACAAACGAAAACAGCGAAATGCTGACGGTTGCCCAAAACCTTTGGTTGAAAATCAACAGCGCAACGGTCAACACAATGCCCGCCAAGATCAAATAGAATGCGACCCAGTTCATACAATCGATATTTGCTTCTCTCGGGCCATGTCCATAATAAGAAACGTAAACTATCATCGTCGCAAGCGCCAAAACGGTCGCAAGCACGGTAACATAATAGCCGACACCCTTATCTTTGAAAAAGTTTTTAAACCCTTCCATTGCTATCTCCTTATAAATCATTCATGAGTCAATTCCCTCTTTGGTGTACCGAGCTCCGCGCAAGGGTCTCGCGGCGGCAATCTTTGCCTTTTGAATTTCTTATTTCTCACTCTCCTCCTTGATTTTTTCCCATTATAACCCCATCCAAAGCAAAAAGAAAGACCCGATACACGAACTGTGATCGAGTCTCCGCATTCAGAACCTTTTTTGCATCAATTGTCTTTTTTTCTACGCGAACAGTCGCTTTCTCCTGACGTTCAGGCTGAGATGGGAATAATAATATCAAGCAGGAATAAATCTTCCTTAGCGGAAATTTTAACCGCGCCTCCGTATTTTTCGGCAGTCCGCCGAACGCTTAAAATCCCGTACCCGTGTGCGGTTTTATCCTTTTTGTTCGTGACGATGCTTCCGCCCTCGAACTGCAACTGTCCCGCAAAATAATTGTCCGAATGAATGAGGATCATTGCCCCTATCTTTTTGACGGAAAGGGAAACGATTCTCTTCTCAACCGGAAGCTTCATGACCGCTTCCAACGCATTGTCCAAAATATTGCCGAACAGGGAATAAATGTCCATCTTGGTCATGAAATCGAAATCCGAATAGGGCGTTACGACGGATAAATTGATCTTGTTTTTTTCGCAGTAAAGGGATTTTTCGGTCAGGACGATATTGAGCGCCTGGTTGTCCGTCACATAGGAATTGTCGTAAATGGAAATTTTTTCCTGCAACGAGGCGATTTCCTCTTGCGTGAGTAGCTTCGTATCGGAAAACGACGAGCTCAATGCCTTTTTGATGTCGTGGCATTTTGTATTGATGATCGCGATCGATTCCTTGGAGATTTCGTATTGCTCCAACCCCTTGCGCTCCAATTGCTCGAGGATTTGCAATTCGATACGGTATTTGCCCGATTCAAACAAGCTGATGAGAAACAGAAATAAAATAACGCAGAAGGCAATGGAATACAATTTCGTGACGAAAATCGTTTCGACGTTATAATAGTACTTCGTATTGACCCAATGATACATCAAGGAAAATACGATAAAAACCGCCACGACCGGAAAGGCAAGATGTCTCTTGTTGATGTCGATTTTGCGTTCTTTGAGCATAAAATGAACCAAGAAGAAAATAAAAACGCCGACAAGAAGGTAGACCGCCGAGGTAATAAAAAACATCCCGAGCCCATACGGGCGATAGACTGCACCGTCCAGATTGCAGGCGATTCCGATTGCAACGCTCACCGAATTTGCAAAATGCTCGGTCGTAAATGCCGCTACGCTAAAGAGGAGGGAATCGACAATGCTGCACCGATAACAGAACAGATTAAAGAGAACGACGATCAACAGGCAAAATCCGACAAACAAAACGGAAAAGGGCAGGAACATAGAGCCGCTGTTCTGTTTGAGCCATTCCCACGAAATAAAGTGAAGCAGCGTCGCTAGGGCAAAATAAAGGAGAGATCGCAGATAAAAATACCTTCTTTTTTCCTGCATACGGGAAAAGATCGCCACATAGAGGAGGGAAAAGAACGTCAACTTGGTGGAGAAAAAGAAATTCAAGAAGGCATTCATGATTCATATTCTCCCCAGAACGCTGCGACGGATTCCAAAAACTCCCTTTTCCTGTTCCGACTGATCAATAGCTGTTTCCCGCCGACCGTCACCTCTCTCTGATTGACCGCCGTCACATGGCGAAGATTTACAATATAACATCTGCTGCACTCTTTGAATTTATGCGCGGAGAGGGATTCCTTCACCTGCTTCAACGTACCCAAAACCTTAAACTCACCGTTTTTCGTGTGATAGTAGACGTAATGCTTTAAGGTTTCGATGTACAAAATTTCATCTTCACGCAGAGCGACGCTTCCGCTTTTTTGCTGGATATAAATGAATTTGTCCGAAAAAAATTCAACCTGAGCAAGCGCTTTTCTCATTTTTACGGCAAAAACATGATATTCGACCGGTTTTACGATGAAATTATTGACGCCGATATCATATCCCAGGGCGGCATATTTTATCATGCGCGTGACAAAAATGATTACCGTGCGTTCGTCCGTCTCGCGAATTTTTTTCGCAGTACGCACCCCGTTCACTTGATCCATCTGTATGTCAAGAAAAATAATATCGTAAAACGGCTTGTAATCCTTTAACAGTTCCGCCCCGTCTGTAAAAACGGATACCCTGTACATCCCGCTGTTTTCTTCAAAAAAACGAGACAAGTGTCCTTTTAAACGAGCAACGCTCTCTTGTTCGTCATCTACAATAGCTATCTTATACATACCTCTTCTCCCTCATAAAGTATCTTTCATTTTAACATTTTGCGACATCTTTTTCAATCTTTTTCCACGAACAGGCTCGCAACCTACACGAATGACTCCTAAATGCGAAAAATATATTGTTCTATCCATAAAAATCAAGGCAATTGAAACGGCAACTCTATCGCAAAAAAAATACAGGGCTTTGAACAAATGCAAAGTCCTGTTTTTGGCTGGAGAAAGTCAGAGGAGATACAACACGCCCAAAGAGGCGGCGAGTGCGGGAACAGCTACGGTGACGCCGATTTTCAGAAAGTCCAGGTAGCCGAACTTCAACGAAAACTGCTTGAGAATGTTCGACCACATAATCCCCGCAAGCGCGCCGATGGGCGTCAGAAGCGCGCCCAGATTCGAGCCGATGACGGTTGCGTACACGGCGGCAGTCAGCGCCTCTCCCGCAAGCGGCTCTGCGATGGAACAGTAAAACACGCTCATGGGAATGTTGTTGATGACGTTCGCGACGAGGAAGGAGGTCGTCCCATATTTCAACACCGTGCCTTCCGTTCCGAAAAAGTCGGAAATTGCCTGGGTGACGCCCTGCTCGTTGAGTCCCAAAATGACGACGAACATGGAAAGGACGAAGGGAATGAGCACCCACGGCGCGCGCATGAGGCACTTTGCAAGCACTCTCGGCGGACGCTTGCGACGGATGGCAATTCCGAGATTCCAGATAATGAGAGAGATCACGGCAAACAGCGCGACCAGCCACATGGGCAGGGAAAAATACGACCCGACTGCGAGCAGGACGGTGCAGATTCCAAGATGAAAAAGCCCCACGACGAGGGAGAATTTGTCTTCGATACGGAACAGCTCCCCCGACGCATGCATGGGAAGAGCGAGCTCCTTTCGGTAGACGAGAAAGAGCATAAAAAAGGCGACGACGCCCGCCGCCACGGTGGGCAGGAACATCTTTGCCGCATACTCCGCAAAGCCGATTCCGTAAGTCGTGGCAAGGTAGATGTTCGTCGGGTTGCCGATGATGAGCGCCATGCTCCAGGTATTCGCGCCGACAAACTCCGCCGCAAGGTAAGGGACGGGTGAAATCTTCGCACTTCTCGCGAAGTAACAGATAAACGGCGTAAAGGATAAAATGATGATGTCGTTGCTCGTAAAGACGGTGAGGACGGAGACGATGACGTACAGGTAGAGAAAGAGCTTCTTCTGACTGCCGCCCGCGCGCTTGAGGGTAACTCCTGCGAGATAGCGGAAAAAGCCCATTTCGTCCAAAAAGACGGAGAGTACGGTCATCGAAAGAAAGAGAACGAGAATCTTAAAGGGATTGATCGCCGTATCGGCAGTCATCGCCTCCCACGCCTTTGCGGGGGAAACACAGCCAAAAAGTACGGTCAAAATCGCGCCCAAGAGCGCGATCATCCAATAGGTATCAAGCTTAATCCTGCGCCCGATCTGCGGCTTTATCAAAATCGCCGCAATGATTCCGCCGCAAGTTATCACCGCAATCGCAATTGCCAAAAACATACCTGCCTCCAAAGCGATTACGATTTTATCACAGCCCATAGAAAAAGTCAAATTTTCGACAAAACATTTTACAGATTTTCGAAATAGATTGACAAAAGGAAAATCAGATATTATAATATAGATATCATTTATTGGAGACTCTTGTTATGACAAGAATTGAAATCAAGGAAAAAGCAAAAGCACAACTAGGCGGGAAAATCTTCGGATCGAAATGGCTCATTGCCCTGGTCGTCGATCTGATCGTCACAGTCATCCTCGGCGCAGGCGCAGGCGTAACGCTCGGTCTTTTGATCATCGTCCTCACCGGCGTGATGAATTACGGGCACGCATACGTCTATCTGAAAAATGCGAGAGACGGAGAACAGATGGAGATCGGAGACGTCTTTAAGGGCTTTAACTCCGACTTCGGCGATTTGTTCCTGCTCGGATTTATGCAGAGTCTTTTCATCGCCCTCTGGTCTATCCTCCTCGTTGTGCCCGGCATCGTCAAGTCCTATTCCTACGCGATGGCGTACTATCTCAAGGTCGACCACCCCGAGATGAACTGGAAGGATTGCATCACCGAAAGCCGCAATCTGATGCAGGGACATAAGTGGGAGCTTTTCGTCCTCGACCTCTCCTTCATCGGCTGGTATATCGTCGGCGCACTTTGCCTTGGTGTCGGAACGCTTTGGGTATCTCCTTATCACAACTCTGCAAGAGCGCTCTTCTATGAGTCGATCAAGCACTAAGCCTACATATGCCTCAACGTCTTGAGGCATCATTCATAATTTTTCTCGATGAAAGCCTTTCCGTAACGGAAAGGCTTTCATTGTATGATGAACGAGAATGGCAAGCGCTACAAAATCATGCTGCCGTGGTCAAGGACAGGGTCAATCCACTTTGACCTTTTCATTCCCTTCCGATCAATTCGTCGATCGTAAGTTCGAACAAATCCGCCAAAGCAATCAAGGCGCTCAGGTCGGGCTCGATTTTACCGTTCTCCCAATAAGACACCCTTCGCTGCGTCGTTCCGAGTTTCTCAGCCAGTTCGGACTGCGACCAACCCCTTTCTCCTCTTAGCTCCCTTAAGTTTTTCGCAAACGCATTTCCCATGCTCCTATTATAGATATTTTTTGTCTGAAATAGTTGACATAGACACTTTTTGTCTGATATAATATCGGCGTGTAAAATCTTGCTCGTATTCATACGAACGAAAAACATGCGGTTTCTATATTTTACACTTAAGCATCCTTGCCTTGCCCGCTCTTATGAGGTCTATGGCCTCCTTTTTCGAATGAATGAAAGCCTTTCCGATTCGGAAAGGCTTTCATGTTTTAGAGAATAAAAAACGGGATTTGCACATTCGAATCCCGTTCCGTTTTTAGGGAATACCGTCTTTCAGAGCAGGACTTTGCGGTTTTTTTCGCTCTGCGCACGAAAATGCACAATTCGGAACAAATGTGCACGGCGAGAAATTTGACATTTTGGCTTCGGTTACGTTAAACTAAAAGCATGAAAACCAAACAACCCTTAAAAATCTTTTTATGTATCGTCGTAGTTGCCATTCTCGCCTTCGGCGTCGTTCAGACGATTCTGTTCGTCTCCGCACTCTCCAAGCTGACGCATCCGCTTCTGCCCGATTCCTCCCCCGTCGTGATAAAAGTTGTTACTTCGTCGGAGAATTCCGTTCGCTATTGGGCAGTTCACGAGACGGGCAGGCACGAGGAGATCGACGCATTCGAATACGATAAACCCATCGTCTACAGGGCAAAATACGGTTGCTTTCACTCGGAAATCGTAAACGGAAAAGTTCAGAGCTTCTTCGACAAAGCCGATCTCATCGACGAGAACGGAAACGAAATCGAGGAAACCCAAACAATGATCCGCATCATGCAGGAGGCGGCGCGCATTACCGATCACGATATCTTCGCCTTTTCCATTCTGCAAGTAGGCGAGACGTATTACGTTCAAATCGATCTGAACGTCAATTGGCAATCCCCCTGCAAGCTCTATCGCTACGAGGGCGAGCTAAAGCACCTCGGAACGTGGGACAGCGTCACAATCATCGGCATCCGATGAAAAAAATCTCCCGAAAAAACAGCTCAATCCTCGACCTCCAATGAAAAAATCCTTCCGAAGAAGGATTTTTTTCGTTTAGAGAATGACGAGCTGATGATCGCGATAGTCCACGGTCAGCTCCGTTCCCTCTCCGACGTTGTCGCGGAGAATTTTTCGGGCGAGGAGCGTTTCGACCTTCGCCTGCAAGTAACGCCTCAACGGCCTCGCGCCGTAAACGGGATCGTAGCCGTTTTCGATGATATACGCCTTGGCGGCTTCCGTCACCTTGACGGACAGATGTCTTTCGGCAAGGCGACCATTCAGCTCCCCGATCATCAGATCGACGATTGCGCCGATGTCCTTTCTCGTCAAGGGCTTATAGAACACGATCTCGTCCAATCTGTTCAAGAACTCAGGTCGAAAACTCCGCTTTAAAACGGCGTTCACCTGATTTCTCGCTTCCTCGGAAATCTCACCGTCCTCGATTCCGTCCAAAATGACGTCCGAGCCCAAATTCGAGGTGAGAATGATGATGGTGTTCTTGAAATCCACCGTCTTGCCGTGGCTGTCCGTGATGCGCCCGTCGTCCAACACCTGCAAGAGCACGTTAAAGACGTCGGGATGCGCCTTTTCCACCTCGTCAAAGAGGACGACGGAGTAAGGACGCCTTCTCACCGCTTCGGTGAGCTGTCCCCCTTCGTCGTAGCCGACGTATCCGGGAGGCGCACCGATGAGGCGGGAGACCGCATATTTTTCCATATACTCGGACATATCGATGCGCACCATGTTCTTCTCATCGTCGAAGAGGGCTTTGGCGAGCGCCTTGGCAAGCTCCGTCTTGCCCACGCCCGCAGGGCCTAAGAAGAGGAAAGAGCCGATGGGTCTGTTCTGATCCTGCACCCCCGCACGGGAACGCAAGATGGCGTCCGTGACCTTCTGCACCGCTTCGTCCTGACCGATGACGCGCTCGTGAAGGGTATCGTCGAGGTGCAAGAGCTTCTCCCGCTCGCTCTCGACGAGCTTGGAGACAGGAATGCCCGTCCAACGCGCCACGATTTTGGCGATTTCTTCCTCCGTCACCTTGTCGTGCAGGAGGGAATCCTCCTTCGCCTCTTCGGCGAGCTTCTCCTCCTCGGCGAGCTGTTTCTGAAGATTGGGCAGTTTTCCGTATTTGAGCTCCCCGACCTTGTTGAGCTCGTAAGCCCTCGTCGCCTGATCGATGGCGGCGTTGGTCGCCTCGATCTCCTCGCGGAGCTTTTGCACCTTGGAAATGGCGTTCTTCTCGTTTTCCCACTTCGCCTTCATGGCGTGGAAGGTCTCTTTGAGTTCCGCAAGCTCTGCGCGCAGGGTTTCGAGCCTTGCAAGGGAGAGCTTATCCGTCTCTTTTTTGAGGGCGCTCTCCTCGATTTCGAGCTGCATGATCTTTCTCGAAACCTCGTCGAGCTCGGTGGGCATGGAGTTCATCTCCGTCTTGATGAGGGCGCACGCCTCGTCCACGAGATCGATTGCCTTATCGGGCAAAAACCGATCGGTGATATAGCGGTTAGAAAGGGTCGCCGCCGCGATCAGCGCGCCGTCCTGAATTTTAACGCCGTGGAATACCTCGTAGCGCTCTTTGAGCCCGCGAAGAATCGCAATGGTGTCCTCGACCGTCGGTTCGGGGACGAGCACCTGCTGGAATCTGCGCTCCAGCGCGGGGTCTTTTTCGATGTATTTACGGTATTCGTTGAGGGTGGTCGCGCCGATGCAGTGCAGTTCTCCTCGCGCGAGCATGGGCTTTAAGAGGTTGCCCGCATCCATCGCGCCGTCGCTCTTTCTCGCGCCGACGATGGTATGCAGCTCATCGATAAAGAGAATGATGTTCCCCTCGCTCTTTTTGACCTCGTTTAGAACGGCTTTGAGCCTCTCTTCAAATTCCCCTCTGTACTTCGCACCCGCCACGAGCGCACCCATATCGAGGGAGAAGAGGGTCTTGTCCTTGAGGTTATCGGGAACGTCTCCGTTGACGATACGAAGGGCAAGCCCCTCCGCGATCGCCGTCTTGCCGACGCCCGGCTCGCCGATGAGACAGGGATTGTTCTTCGTCTTTCGCGAGAGAATGCGCATGACGTTCCGAATCTCGGAATCCCTGCCGATGACGGGATCGAGCTCTTGCCTTCTCGCGAGCTCGGTCAGATCCTGACCGTACTTTTTGAGGGAATCGTACGTATCCTCGGGATTGTCGGTGTTGACGGTGCTGTTGCCTCTGACCTCTTTCAAAGCGGACAAAAACTTCGCTTCCGTCACGCCGTAAGTCTTGAATAAGGGCTTGAGCTTATCGTCCGCCGCATTCATGAGTCCCCAAAAGAGGTGTTCGACGGAAAGATAGGAGTCCTTCATGCGCTCCATGAGAATTTCCGCATTCGAGAGGGCGTTTCCCGCCTCGCGGGAGAGATAAATATCCCCGCCGCTGACCTTGGGCAGGGAGGAAATCTCCCTTTGCACCGCGTTTTCCAGCGCCTTAGCGTCCACTCCCATTTTGGTGCAGAGACTGCCTGCCAGCCCGTCCCTCTGCGTGAGAAGCGCGGACAGCAGGTGCAGCTGCGTCACCTGCTGGTTGCCGTTCTCCTCCGCGATTTTTTGCGCATTTTGCAGCGCTTCCATGCTTTTTTGTGTAAAATTACGATAATCCATACTTCCTTCCTCCTCTCTGTTTCGTCTAATATATAACCAAAACGGCGGAACGTAAAACGCTCCGCCGCCGTAAAATGTGATTTTTTTGTTACGCCTTATTGACGAGCTTTGCCTCGAACACGAGATAGGGCGTCGTGCTCGTGGAGAATACGCCTCCCTGAAACGCGCCGATGAAATCGTCTCCGAAGAGGTCGGCTAGATTCCCCGTAACGGTAAATTCGGGCAATCTGCCCACAATGCTTCCGTTCTCGATGAGATAAGCGGACATGACGGGAAAAGAGACCGTTCCGTCGGGGGTGACGTCGCCGCCCGATGTGACGGAGACGAAAATCGTCTTTCTCCCGCCGACGAGCTCCTCAAGGCTTTTCGCCGTGGGAAGGACGGTAACGCCTGCGAAAGAGGGAACGGGAACGGAGGCGTAATCCTCCGCACCGCCCGTACCCGAAACGGGCATACCGTAATTCTTCGCCGTTTTTTTCGAGCCGACGATCCCCTTCATCACGCCATTTTTCACAAGGTAGAAGGAGTAATCCTCGTTCACCACGCCCTCTCCGTCGAAGAAGGGAATGTTGTATTGACGGGCGGGACTCCGATCGCAGAGAATGCTCAGCTTGTCGCTGAAAATCTTTTCCCCGATCTTGCCCTTATAGCGGGACATGCCGAGCGCATAGTAGTCGGCGTGGAAATCCGAAAGCAGATATTGCAAAACGCTCATATCCACCAGAACGGGAAGCTTATCTTCTTCGACCGAAGGGATTGTTTTGAGATAGTTTTCGCAAATGAGCTTGACGTCGGCGGCGACTTTGTCCTCGTCGTAGGCGTCGATTTCCGCGCTGTAATCCTCGTCCATGATGTTGGCAGAGCCCTTGTACTTGATGACGATGGAGAACTCCATGGTGTTCCCCCGATAGGAATACGCGCTTCCGTCCGTAGAGGAATACGTCTTTTCCGTTTCCTCCAAGATAATTTTATTGGAGAACAGGAAATCGGGATTTTCCGCCGAGAGCCTTGCAAGGAGTTTGTTCAGCGTGGGCAAAAGCTCCTCTTCGGGAATGAGCTGGCGATAGGTGTCCACGCTCTGCTGTTTTCCCTCGTTCGGGAGATCGGGATAGGCAATGCCCTGCGCAAGGGCCTCTCTCGCCTCTTTTTTGAGCGCCTCGACGTCGCAATTTCCGACCTTTCCCGCAACGCCGATGCAGCCGTTGTCATAGACGCGCACCGATGTTTCCAGATTGGAATTGATGCGGAGGGAGTCGATTTTGCCCGCCGTGATGTTAAAGCATTTTTGCTGCGTTTTGATGACGATGATTTCTTCTCTCATATTCTCCTCCTTAACTGACGTTCATCTTGGATACGCGAATGTGCGGGCCGCCCAGACCGACGGGAAGGGGGGATTGCTCCATTTTTCCGCATCCGCCCGTGACGAAGCAGAGAACCGTCTCGTCGTTTGCCACGCCGTCGATGAGTCCGAGCGTCTCGAAGACGTTGCCCGTAAGGACGGCGATCTTGACGGGCTTGCCGATCTTGCCGTTCTCGATTTCATAGGCAAGATTGGGCGCGATGGTAAAGGTGCTCATGCCCGATCCGTGCTTGACGTCCTTGATGTAATAGCCGTGCTCGATGCCCGCGATCAGCTCCTCAACTGTGGAAGAACCGCCCTTGACGATCGTGTTCGTCATGCGGACGATGGGCTCGAAATCGCAGTTCACGGCGCGGGCATTGCCCGTGAGTCCCTCGTCGAGGTAGGCAGCCGTCGTCGCGGAATGCAGTCTTCCCGCAAGGCGACCTTCCTTGATGAGATAGGTCATGCCCGCCTTCGTCCCCTCGTCGTCGTAAGGGGTATAGCCGCAACCCTGAATGGTTCCCGTCTCGTAAATGGTGAGAATGTCGCTGCCCACCTTTTTGCCGATCTGCCACTCCTTTGCCATCGTCTCGTCGCCGAGCATGAAGTCCGCCTCCGATTTGTGTCCGAAGGACTCGTGCGCGAACACGCCCGTTGCCATGGGCGCCAAAATGACGGGATAGCTGCCGGGCACGACGGGCTTTGCCGTCGTAATGTACGTTTCGCATTCGGAAATGAAATCCGCAAGCTCCTCTTTCGTCACGCGCACGTCTGAATAGCGCACGCCCGCACGCTGAAGGGCGTCCGAAAACTGCTCTTCCCCGCAGGCAAATCCCAGCCCGATGGAAAGCCCCGTCGTCTGATAATCGTAGGTAATTTCGCTCCCCTTCGAGGAATAAAACCAAAAACGGGAGTAGCGGTCGAGGTATCTCCCCATAACGAGCTGCAAATGCTCGCTCTTGCATGCGGCGCAAAGCGCGGCAATGCTCGCCTGCTTGTCGGAGACGGGAATGTCCTTGACGCAATCGTCTGCAAACACGATCTTTTCATCGCGGTTGACCTCGTAACGCTTTACGATGGGATGCTCCCCGATGGCGGGATTTTCCGTCGCATATCCGTAGAGCGTGTCGAGCTCTTCCTGGATATGGTCGGTGTCCGAAGTGGAAGCGTAATACCACATTGTTCCATCGAACACGCGGATAAACGCCTTCTTGAGTGAAATGACCTTCTGCTCTTCGAGCGCACCGTTTTTGATGACGATATTCGTCGTGAACTTATCCTCGATGCGGACGTCGGCATAATAGCCTTCTTTGAAGTGAATCATAGTTCCTCCTCTTTTTTTTCTTTTATTATATCATCCGCACTTTTGCTCCGTCAATGGAATTCCGTCAACTAACGGTTGAATTTTTCCGATTTCGTCAATTTACGGTTGCGCACAAAAAAAGCGGCGTTGCGCCGCGGTTGAAGTTATAGAAAAATGCAGTTGAAGTTATAGAAAAATATTGAGAATGCCGAGCAGAAAGCCGATGAGCGCGCCCAAGTTGACGATGGCGTTGAGCTCCTTTTTCATGACGGAAAGGCAAAGCTTTTCGAGCTCCTTGACGTCCATCGCGTTGACCTTATCCTCCACGACGGAAGAGACGTTCAACACGCTCAAAAGCTTGGGTGCCTGCGATTCGATGAGCTTACGATACAGCGTGCGGACGATCGCCTCCGTCTGTTCCGAAGGAAGCTTTCCGAGCGACTCCTTAAAGGGAGAAGCAAACAGCTTGTCCACCTCCTTGGAAACTGCGGGATAAAGAAGGGCTTTTCCCTCTTCGGACACCGTGCGGTTGACCTCCTCCTCGACGGAATACAGGGCGTTATCGATCATCGCGGGGGATAAAAACATGCCGAGCATACCAAGCGAAGCCTTCTTCTTTTCAAAGAGCGCCTTCCCCTTTTCTCGGACGATTCCCCCCAAATTCATCTCCTCTGCCGCAGAAGCGACCCGCTCGGTCAGAAAATCGGAGAGTGCCTCTTTGCTCCGCACGACCTTCTCTTCTTCGACAACTTCTTTGAACATGGTATCGAGGGACAAATCGTCGGGAGCGGAAGCAATCCCATCCAAAACGAGGGAAACGATTTTTCCCTCCGTCTCCTTCGAGGAAAAGAGAGAAAGAATATCCTCGCCCGTCAGTAAGTTCTCACCGACCGCCTTGCCGATTGCCTTGGCCAGTGCGGGCTTGCGCTTGGGGATAATGCCGGGCGTGAACGGAAGCGTACACTTGCCGATCTTCTTCGGATAATGGGGGCGGAAGAGCATTTTTACCGCAATGTAATTGGTAAAATACCCGATCACCGCGCCGATCAGCGGCCCGGAGAGAATTTTCAAAATCTGTAAGAATCCTTCCATAATCACCTCAAAGAGAGCGGAAAACATTGATTCCGCCTTGGAATTTCATATTATGTCTGACATAATAATCGTTTTTTCTCTATACGGACGGGAAACCGATATTACGTCACGCATAATAGAAATGTACTCGCTCTCTCTTTTTCTTTATTATGTCTGACATAAAAGCAAAATTTGCGCTTATCTTTCACCGAAAAAAGGCAAATCGGTTTCGTCCCGACCCGCCTTTTCGTTTTTTTGACTGTTTTTTACTTTTTTTCGTGAAGGAGATACCATTGCAGGGCGACGACCGTCTTGGCGTCCGAAATTTCTCCCTCTTCCATTTTAGCGACAACCTCTTCAAGGGGAAGCCATTCGACGTTCAGAAACTCCCCTTCGTCGAGCGTTTGCTCGCCCTTTTTCGGGTCGATCGCGTAATAGACGTGAAGGAGTTCGTTCGTATAGCCGGGGGTGGGATAGAGCGTATAGAGCTTTTTGACCTTTGCCACCATGCCCGTCTCCTCTTTGAGCTCACGCACGGCGGTCAAGGCGGGATCTTCGCCCGGATTGAGCTTCCCTGCGGGGATCTCATAAATCGCCTTTTGATAGGCATAGCGATACTGCTTGACGAGAAGGACTTTTCCGTCCTTGACGCAGAGAACGGACGCACCGCCCGGGTGCTCGATAATCTCCCGCTTGCAGGGCTTTCCGTCGGGAAGCGCGGCGTCGTCGCAGCGGAGATTGATGATCTTTCCCCTGTAAATGTAGTTCTTCCGAACCGTCGTTTCCGTCAAATTCATAATTTCAGCTTCCCCATCAAGTCGCAAATCTTCTTCAAGTCGTCCGAATCGATGCCCACGTAGCTCTCCGCGAAGGTGTAGCCGACGGTGAGCGCCTTAAAGGTCTTGTAGTCCTCTTTGGCGAGCGCGTCGCACATCGAGTGCAGAAGAACGGACATGCCGTACCGCGAATCGGCATCCTCCACCATCTTGCCCATCGTCTTTCTCAGGCGAATGACAGCCCCCCTCAGCTCCTTGAGAAGAACCGCCCGCTCGTCGCTCTTGGGAAGCGCGTACTGCCCGATTTCGATGTTTTCGTTTTTGAGCGCCTGCCGCACCGCGTTCTTAAAGGGCTTGACGAGCTGATTGATAAAGGCGTTGTAGCTTGAGGTGTAACTGCCGTCCACGTTGTAATACTCCTGCAAAAACTGACCGAGATCGATCGCGCCGCTGTCGAAATCGACGAGGAGGCAAAAGATAAACGCCGCCTGTTCGTAAATATCTTCGGGAAGGATCAACACCTTGCGGTTGATCGAACCGTCGGGCGCCGCCGCCATGTATTCTTCCTTGGCGCGGGCATAGCTGAATTCCTCCGTCACCCGCTTAAACAGGGAACAGAGTTCTTCGCTGACGGAAATACTCTTCAACAATTCGGAAATTTTTGCGTCGGCAAGAATATACTTCGACGCAATGAGATCGTCGCACTTTGCCATAAAGTTTGTGACTTCTGCTTTGACGTCTGCCATACCGTCCTCCTTTGTATCGTATGAAAACGACCTTTTCGTTGTTCTTTTCTCATTATAACACATAATTTCAAAAATGTTGAGAAATTTTTCACGTTTTTTCTTGATTTTACGAAGTTTTTTCGCTATAATAGAACTGTATCGCATGTAATGAGGGGAGCCTACCATGAAATCGATTACCGTTTCTCTGGAAATGGCGCAAAAAGTCAAGGAATTTGTCAACGTCACCCAATCGTTTCCCTGTGAAATTCTGTTAAAGAG
Organism: Clostridia bacterium; assembly: GCA_017621155.1. Classification (GTDB taxonomy): domain Bacteria; phylum Bacillota; class Clostridia; order Christensenellales; family Borkfalkiaceae; genus RGIG8762. The sequence continues at coordinate 6,044 of JAGATP010000017.1, read as the reverse complement.
CGGGAAATTCGTCGTGGACGCAAAGTCCATTCTGGGCATTTTTTCCCTTGACCTTTCCAAGCCCATAACGGTGGAAGTTTACAGCAACGACTGCGACGAGATCATCGAGCAGCTCAGAAAGTTTTCTTGAAACACAAGCGATATCCCTACCAAACCGAAGTTCCAAAGGAGTTAAGATGCAGCAGATCAAAGGCGAAACGTCCGTCAATAAATTGATTATACTCTTTGTCTTTGATAAGATGGAGACCGCGCTTTCCGAGCGTATCCTCGTCGATATTTGCTCTTCGAGCAACGACTGGATCAACTACATGGATTGCATGGGGCTTATCCAGAAGCTTACGGCAGACGGATTCATCTGCCTCGTCAATCAGGGAGACGATCCCCTCTATACCATTACCCCCGACGGCAGGGAGAGCCTTGCGAACTTCTACATCAACATTCCAAAAAGCGTGCGCGAGGAAATTTCCACCTTTGTCCGACTCAACAAGGAGAAATTCCGCACCAAGCAGGAATGCAGAGCCGATTACTATCAAAACAAGGACGGCACATATACCGTCTTCCTGCGCATCTTAGCGCCCGTGCAGCCCGCATTGGAGCTCAAATTCGTCATTCCCGATCGGAAGACGGCGCAAAACATCTATAAAAAATGGGCAGACAAAGCGGAGAATCTCTACACTGCCATTTATGAAAACTTAGTCGATTAAACTTTTTGTGAGGTCAAAATATATGTTCACTTATGCTACGAAGGGAACTTGTTCCCGTCAGATCATCTTCGAGGTAGACGAAGAAAGCAAAATTCACAACGTCAAGTTCATCGGCGGTTGCAGCGGCAACTTGCAGGGCGTTGCGAAGCTTGTCGAGGGAAGAACGCTCGACGAGGTAGAGACCACGCTTGCAGGCATCAAATGCAGAAACAACACCTCCTGCCCCGATCAGCTCTCCCGCGCAATTGCGGAATACAAAAGAACAAGGGCATAACTTCAGGCAAATTCCGATGAAAAAGACAATGATTTTTTCGTTGTCTTCTTTTTTATGTTTCGAAAAACCTCTGCGCCGCGCAGAGCTAAAAACATACTAATGCTCCAAAGGGAGCAAAATCCGCCATGATCGACCGCGAAACCTTTTTCAAAAAACCTTATATCGTCTTTCTCCTCGCCCTTTTGTCCTGTGCCCTTTGGGGGAGCGCTTTCCCCTGCGTCAAAATCGGCTACACCCTTTTCGGGATCGGCGGCGAAGCCCCCTCTTCCCTCCTCTATGCGGGCGTGCGCTTTTGCATTGCGGGCGTTTTAATCCTCGGATTTTGTTCGATCAAGGAGAAAAAGCTCTTGCTCCCGAAGCGCAAAAAGGGCTGGCTGTACGTTTTCCTACTCGCCCTGACCCAGACGATCGGGCAGTACATCTTTTACTATCTCGGACTCTACCAAACGGCGGGCGTCAAAGCTTCCGTCATCAACGGTGCGGGCGTCTTTTTGTCCATTTTAATGGCGTGCTTTTTGTTTCGGCAGGAAAAGTTTACCCTGGTCAAGCTCATCGGCTGTCTCGCGGGGTTTGGCGGCGTCGTGCTTGTCAATCTCGGAAAGTCCTTTGACTTTTCCTTTTCCTTCACGGGGGAAGGCTTTCTTCTTCTCTCCTGCCTCTTTTCCGCCCTTGCGGGGAATTTATCCAAGGAGTTTGCCAAAGAGGAAAGCCCCGTTCTATTAAGCGGCTGGCAATTTCTCATCGGCGGAGCCGTCCTCTCCGTCGCGGGACTTAGCTTGGGCGGAAGGCTGTATCCCCAAAGCCCTTGGGCGTTCGTCATGCTTTTATACCTTGCAATCATCTCGGCAGTCGCCTTTTCCCTGATGGGAATCCTGCTCAAATACAACGCGGTATCGAGGGTCTCCTCCTATAAAACGCTGACCCCCGTCATCGGCTTTGTTCTCTCCGCGCTCATTTTAAAGGAAGGCGCGCTCCTTCGCATCGAAACCTTGCTCGCCCTCATTCTCGTGGCGATCGGGATTTTTCTCATTAACCGCTACGGCGAAGTAACGCTGAAAAAAAGAGGAAAAACGGGATAATTTTTCCGCAAACTCCCCTCTTTTTGGTTGTCAAACGCCTTTCATTGTGGTATAATAACACCGTTAAACGGATAGAACCGAATTTTCTCATCGAGGATGTCAAAATGTTGAATTTACTGATCTCTTATACCCCGTACATGATCATCGGAACGATTTTAGTTCTCTGTATGTTGGTCGCTTCCATTGCAGCCATCATTCTCGTGCTCATGCAACCCTCCAACTCCGACGGCATTCAAGCCATTCAAGGCTCCAGCGAGACGTTCTTCGGCAAGAACAAGGGAAAATCCATCGAGGAAAAAATGAAAAAGTGGACGTACATCGCACTCGGCGTGCTTGCACTCTTCTCCATTCTCTTCTTTGTCCTCGGGGCACTTTTCACCCTCTGATCGGACGGAAATATGCACGGGCGGCCTTTTGGTCGCCTTATTTTTTTCGAAAAAGGAAAATACTGTATTTATGAACGCAACCCAAACGATCCTCAAAAAATTCGAGGACGGAGAATTTCGCCTTTTAACCGCATGGGAAATCGCCTCCCGCCTCGGTATCCGAAAAAAGGACACGAAGCATTTAACCGACCTTCTCCTTTCCCTCTACGACGAAGGAAAACTGCTCGCCGACAAGAGCGGGCGCTTTGGCACACCCGAACAGTTTCACGCCCTCAAGGGCACGATTTCGGGGAACGAGAGGGGCTTTGCCTTCTTCGTCCCGGACGACAAGGCCCTTTCCGACCTCTTTATCCCCCATGCTTCCTTAAGCGGAGCGCTCCATAAAGACGTCGTCTACGCCATTCCCGTCGGCGGAAGAAGGGGCGACGAGGGCGAGGTGCTCGGCATCGTCGAACGGGGCTATTCCACCATCGTGGGCACGTTCGTCAGGGACAAATCCGCGGGCTATCTCATCCCCGACGAGACGAAATTTGCAGAGCAAATCTACATTCCCTTAAAGAAGTGCAAAAATCTTCGCCCGAACACGAAGGCGGTCGCCAAGATCACGAGCTATCCTTACGGAAAAATGCCGGGCGGCGAAATCGTGGAAGTGCTCGGCGCAGACGACGATTTCTTCGTCGAAGAGCTGTCGATTATCCGCTCCTACAACCTGAGAGAGGAGTTTCCCGAAGAAGTGCTCGCCGAAGCGGAGGAAGTTTCCTCCCGCCCTCTCAAGACGGACGGGCGGGAAGATTTTCGAACGCACCTGATTATCACCATTGACGGCGAAGACACGCGGGACATCGACGACGCGATCGAAGTCACTTTTGACGGCAAAGAATACACCCTCGGCGTGCACATCGCGGACGTCACGGAATACGTCAAGCGCAAAAGCCCTCTCGACAAAGAGGCGTTTGCCCGCGGGACTTCCGTCTACTTCCCCGACCGCGTCCTTCCCATGCTTCCCAAAGCCCTTTCCAACGGCATTTGCTCCCTAAACGAGGGAGAGGACAGGCTTGCCCTCTCCTGCATCATGACTGTCGATTCAGAGGGCAATCTCACCTCGAAGCGGGTGGCAAAGACGGTCATTCGCTCCGCCCACCGTATGACCTATCATCAGGTAGACGAAATCTTAAACGGCAACGAAGCCCTTCGTATACAGTTTTCAGACGTCGTTCCCATGCTCGAGCGGGCAAAGGAGCTCACCCTTCTCCTCTCCAAAAAGAGGCGGGAGCGGGGCAACGTGGAGCTGGACATCAAGGAGGCGAAAATTCTTTTTACAGGGGACGAAATCGTCATTCCGGAGCACGAAACCCTCTTTTCCTACGGGCTCATCGAGCAGTTCATGGTGCTCGCCAACGAGTCGGTGGCTTCCTTAATGACAGAGCGCGAAATGCCCATGATCTACCGCATTCACGAAAAGCCCAATCCCGAGAAGGCGGCTTGCTTTTTGGCGTTTGCGCGGGAGTGCGGCGTCAAAGAGAGCTTTGGGCCCGAGGACGTCTCCCCCAAAGACTATCAAAAAATTCTCAAAAGCGCGGAGGAGCTCCCCTCTTATTCCGTCCTGAACAAGGTCATGCTCCGCTCCATGCAAAAGGCGAGGTATTCCCCTATCAACGCGGGGCATTTCGGACTTGCCAGCAAGTACTATTGCCACTTCACTTCCCCCATTCGCCGATACCCCGATTTAACCGTTCATCGCATCGTCAAGGCTTGGCTGGACAAAGATCACTCTGCCGTACAGAAATTACACTATTTCGTATCGGAAGCCTCCGAAGCGTCCTCCGAGCGGGAGCGGATCGCAACCGAAGCGGAGCGGGAAGTGGACGAGCTGTATCAAGTGCAGTATATGGCGGATCGCATCGGCGAGGAATACGAGGCAACCATTTCGGGCGTCACCTCGTTTGCGCTGTTTGCGGAGCTTCCCAACGCCATTGAGGGCATACTTCCCCTCGAAACGCTCCCTGCGGACGAATACGAGTACGTCGAGGAAAAATTTCTGTTAAAGGGAAGGAAGCACACCTTCCGCTTGGGCGACGCCGTAAAAGTGCGCGTCGAAGCCTGTCACTTCGACACTTATCGGGTGGAATTTTCCCTGCTTTCCACTTTGCCTTCTTCAAAGGATTGCAATCCACCCAAAAGAATGGTATAATACTCTCATGAAAATCATCACCGAAAACAGAGCCGCTTATTTTGAATACTTCATCGAAGAAAAATACGAGGCGGGCATTGCCCTCGACGGCGGGGAAGTCAAATCCATCCGTCAGGGAAATGTCAATTTGAAGGATTCCTTCTGCTTCGTCAGAGGGTACGACGTGTGGCTGAAAAACGCACACATCGCCGTCTACGACAGGGCGGGCGCGTACAACACCAAGGACTCCAAGCGGGACAGACGCCTTCTCCTGCACAAGCGGGAAATTTCCAAAATCGTCGGCAAAATCAACGAGCGGGGGTATACCCTCGTCCCCTTAAAGCTCTACTTTAAGGACGCCCTCATCAAGGCGGAATTGGGGCTTTGTAAGGGAAAGCACACTTACGACAAAAAACAGTCCCTTGCGGAACGCGACCTCAAGCGTCAGACCGCGAGAGAGATCAAAGAATACTATCAATGAAAAAGAGGTTAGTCATGGAACTCAAAAAAGATACCCTTTGCGTACAGGCAGGCTATTCTCCCAAGACGGGCGAAAGCCGCATTCCCCAGATTTGTCAGAGCACGACCTTCTACTTTGGCGACACCAAGGCGATGGCGGACTGCTTTGACCTCAAAAGCGACGATTATTTCTATTCCCGACTCGCAAACCCCACCGTTACGGCGCTCGAAGGAAAGATCACCGCTCTGGAAGGGGGCAAGGCTTCCATCGGGTGCGCTTCCGGCATGTCGGCAACCACCCTTACCGCCTTTACGCTCTGCGAAGCGGGAGATAACATCGTCTCCTCCGCCTCCATCTACGGGGGAACGTTCAACCTGTTCGGCACGACTCTGCCAAAGCTCGGCATCGAATGCCGCTTCTTCCACCCCGACGCTTCCGCCGAGGAGATCGAAGCGCTCGTGGACGAAAAGACGAAGTTCATCTTCGTCGAGACCATCGCCAACCCCTCCATCGTGGTATTCGACTTCGACAAAGTGGCAGCCATCGCCAAAAAGCACGGCGTGCTCTTCATCTGCGACAATACCCTCGCTTCCCCCGCGCTCTGCAATCCCTTCCGCTACGGCGTCAATATCATCGTGCATTCCTCTTCCAAATATTTAGACGGACATGCGGCGGCGCTCGGCGGAATCATCGTGGACGGAGGCAACATCGACTTCAAGGGAAATAAGCGCTACCCTTCCTTTAATCTTCCCGACGAGAGCTATCACGGGCTCGTCTACGCCGATCTCGACGCTCCCTTTGCCACCAAGTGCAGAGCGCAGATGATCCGCGATATGGGCGCGATAATGGCGCCTCAGAACGCATTTTTGACCTATCTCGGATCAGACACCTTGGCGCTTCGCATGGAGCGTCACAGCCAAAATGCAGCCAAGGTTGCGCTGTACCTTTCAAAGCACCCCAAAATCGATTGG
>JAGATP010000016.1 GCA_017621155.1 Clostridia bacterium | reverse complement strand
CGAAGGATCGCTCCGATTTCTAGCCGCTTATCTTCGTAAAATACTTTCCTCCGATATTTTGGTGCGAACACCACGTGATACTTGCAATTCCATTTCGTATGTGATAAACTGTTTATGTCTTCCATTTGGTTGACCTCCTTTTGGATTTTTGGTTTGCAACTGCCAGGTCGCTTACCTCTATTTTAATCCAAAGGAGTTTTATTTTCAACCCTTTTCGGTTAACCTCTTCCGAACCCCTGGACTATTCAGGGGTTTTCTTAGACAAGAAATGCCCGTCGGTTTGATTTGACCGACGGGCGCTTTTTATTCTTCCTTTTGAATCCCCGTAATCTGAATGGACGCGACATCCTGAATGTCTAGACATTTTCCGCAATTGTCGCAAATTTTTTTGGGATCGAGATCGCAAAGCTCGCATTCCATACAGCCGATACATTCCCTGTCGTACAGGACACATTCCTTTTTTTCCATGGTTTCACCTCTTTTATCGGAGCATCCCAAATTCGAGCTCTCCTCCACCGCAACTTTTGCGCGCTTTGCGCCCGTAAAGTAGAGCTTGAATTTAAATTGTTCTATATTCGCTAGTATAGCACAAAAAAAATAAAAATACAAGCAAAAATCATAGAACATTTGTTTGCATTTTATAAAAAGATGTGTTATAATAAAACCATAAGGAGAAAAATCATGGCAATCAAAGAGGAAAAGCTGAACAAAGTACTCGAATTTATTCAAAAATTCAATGCAGAAAACGGGTATCCCCCTTCGGTACGCGAAGTCGCAAAAAACACGAACATCAAATCGACCGCAACCGTTTACACCTATATCTCTATTTTGCGGGATAAGGGACTTCTCAGCAAGGCGGACAATAAGAAGAGAGCGGTCGCCGTGCGATCGGGCTCGGTCAGCATCCCCCTTGTCGGTACTGTCACCGCAGGGCAACCGATTTTTGCCTATGAGAACTATGAGGACTACTACTCCGTTCCTGCCGGAGAATTTGTCGGCGAAGACCTCTTTATGCTGCGCGTTCAGGGCGAAAGCATGATCAATGCGGGCATTATGAACGGAGATAAAATCGTCGTAAAAAAGCAGGAGAACGCATTAGACGGAGAAATCGTCGTTGCGTTGGTCGAAGACAGTGCGACCGTAAAAAGGCTTTATCGGAAAGAGGGCAAAGTCGTTCTCCATCCCGAAAACGATACGATGTCCGACCTCATATTCGACGACGTGAAAATCCTCGGCAAAGTCGTCGGGCTCATTCGCAGTTTTTAAGACTACATGACGCACGAAATGAATTTAAGCCCCTCCCCTTTTGAAGCGATCAAAAGCGGAAGCAAAACGGTGGAACTGCGCTTATACGATGCGAAGCGCCGCCGTTTGTCGGTCGGCGACGAAATCCTCTTTACGAACTGCTCTTCGAAAGAGCAAACCAAAAGGAAAATCGAGGGCTTACGGGTTTTCTCTGATTTTTTCGAGCTGTATTCCCACTACGACCCCGTCTCTATCGGTTACAATGACGGGAAAACAGCCGACCCGAACGATATGTATCTTTACTATTCGAAGGAAGAGATCGACCAATGCGGCGTGATCGCCATCGAATTGGAGCATTCCCTGAATCGGGATACGAAAGCAAAGCTCCTTTTAGGGGAACGAAGCGAAACAACGGTCAGAATTTATTTCGAGCGGGCGCAAGATACGATGATAAAGAAGGTCTTGCCGCAAAAGGCGCAAACCGTGGAAGAAGCGTTAAGGGACTATCGGGAAACCCTTCTTCCCGGTGCGAAGAGCTTTGGAAAGACGATCCTTGTCGATGGGAAATATATCGGCGATATCTGGTGCTATGGCATCGATAAAGACGACGAGCCGAATGCAATGCTCAGTTATTGTATTTTCGATCGCTCCTATTGGTCGCAGGGAATTGCCACGGAGGCGGTTTCCCTCTTCCTGGAAGAGGTGAAGCGAAAGTACGCGCTTCAAACGATCGGCGCGTTTACCTTTTCCGACCATATCGCATCCATCAAAGTTTTAAAGAAGAACGGATTTTCTTGGCTGGAAGAATTTACGGAAAACGGGAGAAAGTCAAGCTACTTTCAGTATCGCTTTTGAATCCATTAAACTAGAACGGCACACTACGCTTGCTTTGTAGTGTGCCTTTTTGTTGCAAATAAACGCCTTTATCGCTTTAATTGTTCCCGAATCTGATCGACGGTGCAGCGGGCAATTTCTCCGAGCGCTTCTCGCGTAAAATACGCCTGATGGGACGTTAAAATCACGTTCGGTCTGGAGATAATGAGGGCGAGCGTTTCATCGGACATCCCCTTTGCGGAATTGTCCTCGTAAAAATAGTCCGATTCCTCCTCGTAAACGTCGAGACAAGCCCCGCCGATTTTCCCCTTGATGAGTCCGTTGAGGAGGGCGTCGCTCTCGATGAGTCCGCCCCTTGAAGTATTGATGAGTATAACGCCCTTCTTCATTTTGCGGATTGCCGCTTCGTTGATGAGGTATTTTGACTCTTCCGTCAAAGGGCAATGCAGCGAAATGATGTCGCTTTCCTTGAAGAGCGTGTTGAGATCGACGTAATCGAATCCGCCTGCGGGATAGGGATCGTAGCACAGAACGTTCATTCCGAATCCCCTCGCGATCCGCACGAACGCCTGCCCGATCTTGCCCGTGCCGATGACCCCCATCGTCTTTCCGTGCAGGACGAATCCCTCTAATCCGGAGAGGGAGAAATTAAAGTCTCTTGTCCGAATGTAGGCGCGGTGAATTTTTCGGTTCAGCGTCAGAAGCATGGCGATCGCGTGTTCGGCAACGGCTTCGGGAGAATAAGCGGGCACTCTCACGACGGGAAGTCCGAGCCGTTTGGCTTCGTCCATATCCACGTTGTTATAGCCCGAGCACCGAAGCGCGATGAGCTTTACGCCGACTTTTTTGAGGATTTTCAGCGTCTCAGCGTTGGCGTTGTCGTTGACGAAGATACAGACGCAATCAAACCCCTCGGCAAGGTGCGCCGTTGCGGGGCGAAGCTTCGTTTCAAAGTATTCGATTTCGAGCGAGCCCTTTACGGCGTCAAATTCCCGCTTGTCGTATTCTTTGCTGTCAAAAAAAGCAACCTTAATCATACGATTAGGTTGCTCATTCGTCAAAAATTTTATGCTCAATCGATTAAAATATCCTTTGCGATGGGTGTTTGGAAAATTGTATTGAAATCTCCCTTTTGCGCGAGCGCCCACATCGTTTTCGAAATGACGCATTCCGTTGTCATATCGTACGCCTCGAGAATGCGATACTTTTGCTTGATTTTAGCGCCCACCCGATAGACGTCCATATCACTTCCTTCGTACAATACCTGCGTCGTCACGATGACGTTGACGCCGTTTTTGATGAGAAGCTCGATTCCGTCCGCAAAATCGGCATTGTCGTAATAGGGAATCCCCCCTACCCCGAAGCTTTCGATGACGACGGCGTGATAGTGCTCTGCCAGATAGGAAAAGATGTCGAGGCTCATGCCGGGAATCAGCCGAAGGGAGAAAACGGATGCGTCCAATTCATGATAAAATTTGACTGGGCTCTTTTCCTCGGGAAGATAAACGATCATTTTATTGCCCGAAAAGCGGGCAATTTCGGGGAAATCAATGCTTTGAAAGGCATTAAAGCTCTTGGAGCGAATCTTTCTCGCCCTCGTCCCCAAGATCACCTTTCCGTCAAACACGAGCTTCACGCCGCAGGCGACGTCGGAAACGGCATACAAAAAGGCGTGCTTTAAATTGTTTCTCGCGTCGGTATCGCGATCGGCGATGGATTTTTGCGAGCCTGTAAAGACGATCGGCTTTCCGTTTCCCTGAATGAGATAAGAGAGAGTTGCAACGGCGTACGCCATGGTGTCCGTGCCGTGCGTGACGACAAATCCGTCGTAGCTTTCGTAGTTTTCTTCGATGAGCTTTGCAAGCTTCAACCAATGACGGTAACACAAATTCGTGCTGTCAAGATTAAAGAGCTGCGTCGCCTGTACAAGGCAGATTTCTTTAAGTTCCGGAACTGCTTTTAAAAGCCCTTCCGTCGTAATTTCGGGGGTGAGCCCCGTTTGGGTCGGAACGGAGGCAATCGTGCCTCCCGTGGCGATGAGCAATATTTTTTTCATGGAAAAATCAATCCTCAAGGTTGCAAATGATGGTTTTGAGTTCTTCAAACGACGAAGCAAAACAGGTTGCGCCAGCCTCTTCCAGCGTTTTACGGCTTCGATAACCCCACAAAACGGAGATACAGGGAATGCCCGCCCTCTTTGCCGTCTCCACGTCCGTTTCCCCGTCGCCGATAAAGACGCAGTCTTCTTTTGAAAATCCCATCCGCTCGATGGCGAAAAGGGTCAGAGAAGGATCGGGTTTGACGGGAAAGGAATCCGTCTGTCCGAAGACCTTCCAGCCGGGGAAAAAGCGATTCATGACGGCGTTTGCCGTCTCTTGCGGCTTGTTGGTGACGACGGCAAAGGAATAGCCGAGTGCATTCATCTGTCTGAAGAAGGCAAGCTCTCCGGGGTAATACGTCGTCCTGTTTCGGTAGGAAGGGAACAGTGAGGAGTAGCGTGCATAGACCTCTTCCAAAAGATCATATTTGTCTTTGAGCATGCGTTCAACGAGCTTTTTTGCCCCATTCCCCACAAACGCCTTCGTTTCCTCCTCCGAGATGGGAGGAAGGGAAAACTCCGACAAAACGTCGTTGCAGCAAGCCATAATGTCGGGAACGGTATAGAGAATGGTGCCGTCGAGGTCGAATAAGAGGAGCTTTTTCATTACATTTTTTCGGGAATCCCGATTCCGAGCAATGCAAAGGCATTTTTAAGCACCTGAAGGGTCGCCTTGGTGAGTGCGAGGCGGAAGGCGCGCGTATCTCCCGTTTCCGACAAAATTTTATAATCGAAGTAAAATTTGTTGAACTTCTGCGCCACGTCAACGGCAAACCTTGCGATGTAGCAGGGCTCGTACTTTTCGAGGCAATCGGAAATTGCCTGACGGAAGGAAGAGAGCGCTTTGACGAGCTCGAACTCTTCCAAGGAAAGTTCGGGAATTTCGTAGTTTTTAGGAAGCTCGCCCGCCTTTTGCAGGACGGAGTTCGCCCGCGCGCAGGTGTATTGCACGTAAACGCTCGTTTCGCCTTCAAAGCTCAAAACCTTGTCGTAGGAAAAGACGATGTCCTTGATCTTATTGTTGTAGAGTGCGCTGAAAATAACCGCGCCTGTGCCGACGATTTTTGCCACCTCTTCCTTGTTTTCGAGGGAAGAATTCTTTTCTTCGATGACCTTTTGAGCCTTTTCGATGCAGCGGTGAATGACGTCCTCTAAAAAGACCATATTGCCCTTTCTCGTGGACATCGCCCCTTCTTCGAGGGAAACCATGCCGTAGGCAACGTGGACGAGGTCTTTTGCCCACTCCTTTCCCATCAGCTCGAGCACTTTGAAGAACTGCTTGAAGTGGAGATTCTGTTGATAGGCGACGACGTAAAGGCACTTGGTAAAGTCGTACGTCTTTTTCCGATAGATCGCAGCCGCCATATCGCGGGTCGCATAGAGAGAAGCGCCGTCCGAGCGCAAAATAATGCAGGGAGGCATATTGTATGCGTCGAGATTGACGATTTGCGCGCCCTGACTTTCGACGAGAAGCCCCTTTTCCTTGAGCTCCGCAACAACGGGCTCCATCTTATCCGTGTAGAAGCGCTCTCCGGCATAGCTGTCAAAGCGAATGTCGAGCATCTGATAGATTTCATCGACGTAGCGCATGGTGATCTCTTTGAACCATTCAAAGATTTGGTTGCACTCGGGATCTCCCTCTTCGATGAATTTAAAGTATCCCCTCGCCTCGTCTTCGAGTTCGGGATGAGTCTCCGCCTCCTTGTGGAAGCGGATATAAAGGTCGTTGATGGCGCGAATGCCGCCCTTTTCCACCTGCTCCTTGTTGCCCCAATGCTTGAATGCGGCAATCAGCTTTCCGAACTGCGTGCCGTAGTCGCCTAAATGATTGATGCCGACGGCGTGATACCCGAAGAAGCGATAGGCGCGGTAAAGCGCACCGCCGATGACCGTCGTGGAAAGGTGTCCGATGTGAAAAGGCTTGGCGATGTTGACGGAAGAATAGTCGATGCAAATCGTCTTTCCGTTTCCCTCGTTGCTCGAACCGTACAAGTCCCCTTCCCGTTCGATTTCCTCCAGGGTTGCCTTGGCAAGTCCCCGACGGTTGACTTTAAAGTTCAGATAGCCGTTGACCGCTTCGACCGATCCGATCACGTCGTCGAGCGGATAAGTTTCCTTGAGCCCCTGTGCGATCAGCACGGGCGATTTCCGAAAAGTCTTTGCAAATTTAAAGCAAGGAAGGGCATAATCTCCCATCTCCGTATTGGGGGGAAGGATAATTGCTTCGGATAACTCCTCGACCCTCATTCCCTCAACGTTTAAACGTTCCGCAATATACCTTTTGTAATCCATAAATTCACACTCTCAAAAATGATTTGCTGACAGTTTAGCATATTTTTCAAAAATAGGCAAGTTTAGATTGCCATTTTTTGCAAAATAGTCTATAATACCTGATGTAAATTTCAGAAAAGGAAGAAAAACAGATGAAATTAGGTGTTGTGGGACTCCCCAACGTCGGGAAGTCCACGCTGTTCAATGCAATTACTCATGCAGGCGCGGAAGCCGCCAATTATCCTTTTTGTACCATCGAGCCAAACGTCGGCGTCGTTGCCGTTCCCGACGAAAGACTTGACAAGCTCGCCGCCCTCTATTCCAGCAAGAAGGTGACGCCCGCCGTCATCGAGTTTGTCGATATTGCAGGGCTTGTAAAGGGCGCTTCCCGCGGAGAGGGTCTTGGCAATAAATTCCTCTCTCACATTCGGGAATGCGACGCCATCGTTCACGTAGTCCGTTGTTTTGAAGACGGCAATATCATTCACGTCAACAACAAAATCGATCCCGTCGGAGACATTCAGACGATTACCTTAGAACTCATTCTTGCGGATATGGACGCCGTGCAAAAGAGAATGGATCGCATCAAAAACGTAGCCAAAGGCGGCTCGAACAAGGAAGCCGCGTTCGAATACGCCTTCCTCGAACGGCTGTTTGCCTTCCTCGAAGAGGAAAATCCCGCGAGAAATTTGGAAGTGACGAAGGAAGAAAAGGTGCTTCTCGACAATCTTTTTCTCCTCTCCTCCAAGCCCGTCATCTATGCGGCGAACATCGCGGAAGACGATATGGGAAAAGACGAGGATTCCCTTCCCTACGTCAAGGCGGTCAAGGATTACGCGCAAAAAGAAGGCTCGTCCGTTCTCGTCATCTGTGCCAGAACGGAAGAAGAGCTTTCCCAGATGTCGGAAGAAGACCAGGAGATGTTCCTCGAGGAATTCGGTCTGAAGGAGAGCGGACTCAATCGCCTCATCAAAAAGTCCTATGCCCTTTTGGGACTCATTTCTTATCTCACTGCCGGTGAAAAGGAAACCAGAGCTTGGACAATCGAGCGGGGCACCAAGGCGCCCCAGGCGGCGGGAAAAATCCATACCGATTTTGAAAAGGGATTTATTCGCGCAGAAGTCGTCGATTATCAGACCCTTCTCGAATGCGGCGGCTACGTCGGAGCAAGAGAAAAGGGAAAGGTGCGCTCGGAGGGAAAGGATTACGTCATGCAGGACGGAGACGTCGTCTTATTCCGATTCAACGTATAAAAAGCAGACAAATGAACAGCCCGCTTCCTTCGCTTATGAAAGGAGCGGGCTATCTTTTTAAAAAGCTTCAGCCGATGAATTTGAAAATATTCTCATAGATGGCGTAATCCTTATCGAGAAAGGTGTCGAAAACAACTTTTAATTTGCTCTTATGGCGGAGCAGCCAATTTAAAACCGTTCCCGTGGCAATTTCCGCGGCTTCCTCGTTGGGGAAACCGAAAATCCCGGTGGACACGCAGCAAAAGGCAATCGTGGAAAGCCCCATTTCCTCCGCTTGGTCGAGACAGGAAAGGTAGCAGCTTTTGAGCTCCGCACGCTGTTCCTCTGTGACTGTAAACCCTGACATCGGGCCGACGGTATGGAACACGTAGCGGGAAGGCAGATTGTAAGCGTTCGTCACCTTGACCTGCCCCGTTTTTTCCCTTGTCCCCTGAAGCGCTATGATCTTGGCACAATCGCTTCGAATTTGAGGGCCTCCCGCCGAATGAATGACGTTATCGATACATTTATGGTTGGGAATAAAACAGCCGAGTAAGGCGTTATTTGCGGCGTTTACGATGGCGTCGGCATTGAGGCGGGTAATATCGCCCTGCCACAGCGCAATGGATTGCTGATAGGAAAGAGAATTGACGTCGACGATTCCCCTTTCCTTTGTCTCCGACCAAAGAAGGCGATCCCAATCGGAAAGAATAGACGGCTCGATGTAGTTGGCGCCCCGCTCGTTCAAATACCCCCTTATGATGTTCCTCTTCTGCTCGTAGGACACGTTAAAGGCGGAAATCTCGCCGCGTTCCGTCAACAGATAGGTGAGCATCCGGTTACAAATCGCACTTTTTTCTTCCAAAGACAGGGGAGAATCGTCATGCGGATAGGCGTTTAAATTCAGGCTTCCCTTATAGTCATTCCACGTCAGCATTCGCTTCCTCCTGTTCGTCCGACTTCCATGCTCCCATTTTTCTCAAAAAACATTCGGCGTCTTCATTGCCGCCCTTTTGCGCTTTTTTCAGCCAATAAATCGCGCGCTCTTCGTTTTTGGCAATGCCGAATGCCGTGCGGAATCTGGAAGCGATGACGTATTGGCTTTCGGCGTTCCCGTCCACGGCACTTTCAAAGAGATGGGCAAAGGACTCCGTTATTTTGTACTTGCGCTCGATTTTCTTTTGCAGTAGTTTCGAATTGGCTTCGTTGAAGCGGGCAAAACGGCGTTTCGCCTCCTTGAAATCCTGTTCTACCCCTCTGCCGTCATAATATGAGACGGCTGTTTCATAGAGAGCATCGAGAGAGCCAAGCTCAGCGCCCTTCTTGTAACACCAGAACGCCTCCTGTTCGTCTAAGGCAACGCCCGTGCCGAACGAAAACATTCTTCCCCGCCGATAATACCCTTCGGCATAACCCGTATTTGCCGATCTGCGATACCAATACTCGGCTTTTGCCTTGTCGATCGGAACGCCTTTGCCTTCAAAGTAGCGATTGCCGATGGCAAGGAGAGAAGCTCCGTCCCCTTCTTCGAGCCCCTTTTGAATGACCGTATCGAAGGTCGTATCTTCATAAAGCGTCGAAAACGCCTTTTTCATCCAAGATGCCGCAAGGGCAGGATTTTGCTTTGTGCCCATTCCGTCGAGATAACAGAGCGCAACGCAGTATTGTGCCTTTCCGATTCCGCGCTCGGCAGCCTTTAAGTACCAATCATATGCGCGGGCATAATTCACTTTGACGCCGATGCCATAGCGGTAATGCTCTGCCGAAAGAAGCATCGCTTCCGCATTGCCCCTGAATGCGAGTAGCTCGCGATACTCGCAAGCCTTTGTATGGTCGCATTCGACGCCCGTACCCTCCGAATAACAGGACGCGAGCAAAAATCCAGCTGGTTCATAGGACGAGGCAAACGCCTTTTTCAGCCAACGGACGCCCTCTGCTTCGTCTTTCTCCGCGCCCTTTCCGAGAAGCAAGCGCTCGGCGTAGGAATACATTCCCCTTGCGCTTCCAAGCGCGGCGGCGCGTGCCAGATATTCAGTGCTCTTTTTCGGATCGTCCTGCGAGAGTCCCTCTTTGCAAAGCGCGTCGGGAATTTCCGCCTCCACCGCCATCCGATAGAGATCGGTTTCGGTCGGTTTTAAGAGGTAAGCCCGATAAGCGGACGTCGCGTCTCCCGCAAAGGCGGCTGTCCGAAATTGTTCGTACGCCTTTTGTCTGTCTGCGGGAAGCCCGTAGCCCGTCAAATAGCATTCGGCAAGGGCGATTCTCGCCTCCAAAACGTTTGCTTCCGCCGCTAAGGCAAAACAGCGCGCGGCGCGCTCTGCGTTTTCCTCGACGCCCTGTCCCATTTGATAACAGACGCCGAGCGGATAACCGACCCGCTTGACTCCCTTTTCCAGCAGTTCCCGATAGAGGGAAAATGCCTTCTTTTCATCGAGCCCCGCAATCTGTCCTTTCCTTGCCAACAGGTTCGCCAAGCGCTCCTTTGCCTCTAAATGCCCCTGCTTGGAAGCCTTTTCAAGCCAATAGAGGGTGCGTTCCAAGTTGTGCGGGAATTCCTTCCCTTGGTCGTAGCAAACGCCGTATTCGTACTCAGCGGAGGCGTCCCCTTCCTCAGCCGCACGGGCAAGGTAGGAGAGCCATTTGTCCTTTGGTGCAAACGAGCTTTCTTTGAGCCAAACGGATAGCTCGCGGCATTTTTCTGCGGGCAGACAGGAAAAGAGGGTTTCATACAGAGAAAACGCCTTTTCTTCGTCCCGTTCTTTTCCTTTGCCGAAGCGATAGCAGTCGGCAAGGGCAATCCCCGCTTCTTTATTGCCCTGTTCGTAGGCGCGCTCAAACCAGGAAGCGCCCTTTTCAGGCTCGGTCTTGAGAAGAAAGCTTCCAAACTCGAACTGCGCCTTCGGAAATCCTCTGTTTGCCGCTTGTTCGATGTAAGAAATCGCCTTTTTTTCGTCTTTGCGAACGCCGATTCCCCTTTTCAGGCATTGCCCATAGCAATAGGCGGCGCGCACGTGTCCCAAGTCTGCCGCAAGCAAATACTGCTTTGCGGCTTCCTTTTCGTCGCGATCCGTCCCCAACCCGTTCATCTTATGTCTGCCGAGCTCGTACACGGAATCGAGCTGTCCGAGCGCAGCCGCTTTCGCAAAGAAGGTCATCGCCGTCTCTTCGTTTCGGATCATGCCGAATCCCGTATCGTAGCATACGGCAAGCGCGTACATTCCCTCTGCATAACCCAATTCCGAAGAGGTTTCGTAATAGAGCGCCGCTTGCTTGTGGCTCTTGGGCAAAACGCCCTTTTTGTACAGATTGCCAAGAAGGTAAAAGGCTTCCCCTTCGTGAGACCGCTTTAAAAGTTCGGCTGCTCTTTCGTAGTTCTTCCGCTCGTAGTAAATTCTTCCCAAAGGAAGTCTCGCTTCTTCCACGCCGTGCGAAAGGGCTTTTTCCAAAAGAACGGGATCTTGCTTTCGCATTCCCTCATAGTAGAGGGCGTCGGGGTACTCTTTTTCAAGACAAAAGCGAAGGCAAGCATCGTCTCCCTTTAAAACCGCAAGGTGAAAAGCTGCCTTGAGGTCGTCCTTCGAGGCTTTTTCATAATAGGAAATTGCCTTTTCGTCATCTTTGACAACGCCGATCCCCCGTTCGTACAGTTCGCCCAGGGAAGTTGCCGCTGCAAGCTCTCCGCCTGCAAGCGCCTTTTCAAAATAAGCGCGGGCGTCGGAATCGTGTCCCCGTTCGAGCAAACGCCGCGCATATTCGTTTTGCGCCTCAGAATGCCCGAGATGCGCCGCACGGGAGAGCATATCGCGGGAAAGGGTGTCGTTCCGTTCGATTCCCCTTCCCTCGCTTAACAGATTGGAAAGCGCAAAAAGGGCGTCTTTCTCCCCTTTTTCCGCTCCCTTTTGATAATAATATACGGCGCTTTCATCGCTTCTCGGTACGCCCTTCCCCAATTCGTAATACCGTCCCAAAAGGGCGCAAGCCTTTCCGTCCCCGCTTGCGGCTTTCTGCTCCAAAAGAGAAAGTTCCACTGATTCGATCGCTTCCTTTGCTTGCGCAAGCGTGCTTTGTTCGGTCATTTCTTTTTCCGTCGTTGCGTTTAAATCCGGCATGAAAAACCTCATCTTAATCTATGATTCATCTATTCTATCCTATCACAAAACGGGGATATTGTCAAGAACTCCGAAAGAAAGAAACGGGTGTTTCTTTCGCTTTCCGCAAAAGAAACGCCCGTTTTTAAAGATTATTTTCTATTTTTGTTGAAATTGATGAGGCAGCCCGAAAGGACAATTTTCTTTTCGTCTGGCGTCAATCCGCCGAGCGAAAGCTCCACTTCCTTCGCCTTGCCCTGATGAATCCACTTTGCCTTGAGAGAAGAAGTGCTGTCGAGCACGAACTCATCGACGTTTTCGAGATAGAAGTAATCCCCGACTTCCGCCTTGATTCCCTTGCCGAGAAGGGGCAGCATACCCCAATTGATGAGGTTGCTCCTGTATCGCTTGGTTGCGTATTCCACGGCGATGTTGGCGACTCCGCCCAAAACTCTTTGACAGGAAGCGGCTTGTTCTCTTGCAGAACCGTCTCCCGGCTTGACGGCAACGATGACTGAGCCGTAAATCGTGCCGTCTTTTAATTCAAGATCGCCGAGCTCGTCCAAAACAGACTGCGGAAGCGCGCCCGTTTTTCTTCGGATTGCCTCGTCCGCCTGTACAACTTTTGCCCTGCCAACGTAAGCAGGGTCTTTGCGGGAAAGGGCAAACGACGCGAGCTTCAAGGGGTTGGAGCGATAGGAAGAGGTCTCTCCCGAAGGAATGAGCTCGTCCGTCGTCGTCACGGGATCGGTCAAAACGGAAACGACCTTCATGAGAAGATGCTTTCCGAGGGCGATCTGCTCGGGCCAATCGGCGATGTTCGGGCCGTAAACGAGGGGCGAATCTTTGGGACAAAGCGCGCCGTGATAGACCCTGTTTTGATAGATTTCGCCGTTGAAGCGGTATTTTCTTCTCCGCTTGGTGTAGGAAACCTCCATAGCGCTCGTCAAAACGCCTCCGTTTGCCGCCGTCGCGGCGATCGAGCGGGCGTCCATCAGGGCAACGGCAGCAAGCTGTCCGCCCGACGGCTTGCTCCCCTCGCGGCTCTCGAAGTTCCGCGTCGTATGGCGAAGGGAGAGGGCGTTGTTGGAGGGGACGTCTCCCGCGCCGAAGCAAGGGCCGCAGAATGCCGTTTTGACAATCGCGCCCGCACTCATCAGTTCGGAGACGATTCCCTGATCGCAAAGCGCCTGATAAACGGGTTGAGAGGAAGGATAAACGCTCAAAGTGAAGGAATCCGAGCCGATGTTTTTCCCTTTGAGAATATCGGCGGCTTCCGCAATGTTTTCGTACATTCCTCCCGCGCAGCCTGCGATGATGCCCTGATCCACATAGACCTTGCCGTCCCTGATTTTATCCGTCAAATGGAAGGAAGAATCCCCCTTGAGCCGATTGCCGGCGTCTTCAACCTTTTTCAGGATTTCATAGGGATTTTTCAAAAATTCGCGGATGGTATAGGCGTTGGAGGGGTGGAAAGGCAGGGCGATCATGGGCTCGATTCTGGACAAATCGATGGTGATGCCGCAGTTGTAGAATGCCCCCTCTTCTGCGGAAAGCTTATGATAATCGCTTCCCCTTCCGTGCGTTTCGAGATAAGCCTTCGTCGTTTCGTCGGTCTCCCAGACGGAGGAAAGGCAAGTGGTCTCCGTCGTCATGACGTCGATTCCGTTTCGGTACTCTTGCGACAGGTGCGCAATGCCCGGCCCGACAAATTCGAGCACCTTATTCTTGACAAAGCCATTCGCAAAGACGGCTTTGCAAAGGGCAATCGCGACGTCCTGCGGCCCGACTCCCTTTCTGGGCTTGCCCTTCAAATAGACGCAGACGATTTCGGGATAAGCGATGTCGTACGTTTGCTTTAAAATCTGTTTGACGAGCTCGGGCCCGCCTTCGCCGATCGCCATCGTGCCGAGCGCGCCGTAGCGGGTGTGGGAATCGGAGCCCAAAATCATCTTTCCGCAGCCCGCGCTCATCTCGCGCATGTATTGATGAATGACGGCTAGGTGGGCGGGCACGTAGTTTGCCCCGTATTTCTTTGCCGCAGAAAGACCGAAGACGTGATCGTCTTCGTTGATCGTTCCCCCGACGGCGCAAAGGGAATTGTGGCAATTGGTCAGCGTATAGGGAATGGGGAAACATTCGAGCCCGCTCGCCTTGGCGGTCTGAATGATTCCTACGTAAGTGATGTCGTGAGAGGTGAGTTCGTCGAATTTGATTTTTAATTTTTGTGCATCGCCCTGATTGTGCGCCATGAGAATGGAGTGGGAAATGGTCAATTTCTTTCCTTCTTCCTTTTGGCTCGAAGTGCGGAAGGCGTCTTTTTCCTTGACAGGACGTCCTTCGAGATAATAGACGCCTCCTTTGATCAGTTTTATCATATTGCCTCCTGAGAGTGATTTTTTTCATTATACATGATTTGAAAGAAGAATTCAACCAAACGAAGGCAAATTTTATGGCGAAAGCGAAAAAAGAGAGAGATCCCTTGATTTTTGAGGGAGAAGGTGCTATAATGCTTTCATGAAACGTTTTCAATTTCAGTACACCAAAACCATGAAGGTGTTAATGTATCTGGCGCTTCTCCTCTGCGTGGCGGCGTTCGCTTTGAATGCCTGGAGCTTTTTTCAAACCGGCATCGAAGGCTTTTATTCCGCCCTCCGCTATGCCATTCTCCTCCTGGTGACGGTGGGAGGATTCGTCATTCTCCTTTCCATGCTCATCTCCTCTGCGTATATCGTTACGGACAAGGAGCTGATCACTGCGTTCGGCATCATCCGAAGCAAATTCAAGCTTTCCGAAATCGAAAAGCTCACGCTCAATTCCAAGACGAAAAAGCTTTCCGTCACCTTTGAAAACGGAACGTATATGGTCTTTATCGTCAATGAGACCTGGCATGAGGAATTGATTGCAGCCATTCGGGAAAAGAAGCCCTCCGTCATCATCGAATACATCGGAGAGGACGACAATGTTTGAAGAAGAGATTACCTCTCTCGCTCTGAAAAAGGTTTCCCTCGTCGGGTTTTGCAAATTGTCCCGACCTGTTTCCTCTTTGCCCCGCTTAAATTATGCCGTTTCGATCGCATTGAAGCTGTCGGATGCCGTGCTTTCCACCATCGAGGACGAACCCACCCCGATGTACTTTCAGCACTATCGCACGGCAAACGCCATTCTGGACGAAGCGGCGTTTCAGATTGCGCGATGGATCGAGGCAAAGGGATATTCGGCATTTCCCGTCGCGGCGAGCCAAAGCCTCGGCGGAAATAAACGGTATGAAGGATTGATTCCGCACAAGACGGTTGCCGTCCTTTCGGGACTCGGTTATGTGGGAAAGAGCGGACTCTTTTTGTCCGAAACATACGGGAGCAAGGTGCGCCTTGCCTCTGTTCTCACGGATTTGCCCTTAGAGAGGCAGAGACCGCTTGCAGAGAACAAGTGCGGGAACTGCACCCTCTGTCGGGACGCCTGCCCTGCGGGAGCCATTTACGGCGTTCTGCCCTCGGAAACGGAACGCAATTTCGATCCCGAAAAATGTTCGCGCTACATGAAAGAACATTTTCAGGGAATCGGAAGAGGATCGGTATGCGGCATCTGCATCAAAGTATGCCCGCAAAACAAATTGAAGTGATATGCTTATGGGAAAAGAAAGACAATCCAACTTTGAACTGCTCAGGCTGATCGCCATGTTTTTTATCGTCTTGTCGCACATTGCCGTTTTGGGCAGAGGGACGGTGATCGATCGGGATTCCTTTACGCCCCTATCGATCTTCATTCACTTTTCGGCAGGGCTCGGTCAGGTTGGGAACAACCTCTTTATTTTGCTGACGGGCTACTTTCTCGTCAAAGGTAGATGGAAGAGCAGAAAAATTGTTACCCTGATTTTACAGACCCTTTTCTATTCCTGGGGCTTCTTCCTTATCTTCTATTTCGGAAAGTTTTATACCTTTACCCGAGAGGAAATGATCGCAAATCTCTTTCCGATCCTGTTTAAGACGAATTGGTTTATCAGCTGTTATCTTTGTTTTATTTTCTTTTCTCCCTTCCTCAATCTTCTTCTGCGAAAAATCAATCGAAAGCAACACCTGTTTTTGTGCCTGTTCTGCTTTTTCCTCTGGTCAATCTTGTATATCTGGAAGACGGAGACCTATCTGAACGACTTTGCGGGATTTATCGAAGTTTATCTGATCGGCGCTTACTTCGGGCTTTCCCCCGTTCCCTTCAAAAAGAAAGCGTCCGTTGCCATGGGAAGCCTTGCCCTCCCGCTCCTTCTCGCCTTTTATGCGCTCCTCGTCTATCTTGGGACGAAGTACGACTTTTTTCTCCGAAAGGCAGATGACTTTACGAGATTTTATTCGGTTTCCTCCATTCTCGTCTCCGTCTCGATTTTCCTTTGGGCAAGGGAATGGAAGGTTCAAAGCAAAGTCATCAACGCGCTCGCAAGCTCGGTGTTCGGCGTCTATCTCATTCACTATAATTTCTGCGTCCGAAAGGTGGTTCTCCCTTGGCTGTACACCTTGTTGACGCCGCTTGCGCCCTCTTTGCACATTCTCGTCCTTCCCTTCCTCGCGCTCGGCATTTTCTTCGTATGCCTGCTTCTCGAAAAGCTCCGCGCCCTTCTGATGAACAAACTGCTCCTGCAAAAGATCCTTAAAAAAATTTCTTTCTTCGATCGAATCGACAGCTTCTTTTCAACGGAAAACCAAGAGCAAGGCTAAATACCATAAAACAAAACCCTCTTTTCCGATTGTTCGGGAAAGAGGGTTTTTTGATACGATAAAAATTACAAGCTCTTCAGATATAAAATTTCTTCTTGCGTCAGCTTGCGGACGGCGCCTCGGTCGATGCCGCGGAGATCCAAATCCCCCACTTTGACGCGCTTTAGAAAATCCACGTTCTTGCCGATCGCCTCGAACATCTTGCGGATTTCCCTGTTCTTACCCTCGGTTATCGTCAAGCTCACTTTGGTATACGCCTTGTTCGTCTCGATGATGTGCGCTTTGCACTTTTTGGTCAGAACGCCCTTTTCGATTTCGATTCCCGATCGGATGGGGTTGAGGTCGTATTCGGTCAAAACGCCTTCGATGCGCGCCGTGTACGTCTTGGGAACTTCCGCTCCCGGATGGGTTAGGCGGAAGGCGAGATCCCCGTCGTCCGTGAAGAGCAAAAGCCCCTCCGTGTCGTAGTCGAGCCTTCCCACGGGAACGACTCTGCCCGCGTTTGCGGGGAGAAGCTCCATGACCGTCTTTCTCCCCTTGTCGTCGCTGACCGTGCAGACGTACCCCTTGGGTTTGTTCATAATATAGTAGGAAAATTCTTTCTTCGCCTTGACGATTTTTCCGTCTACCGCCACGACGTCGGTGTTTTCATCGACGTCACAGCCGAGATCGACCTTCTTTCCGTTGACGGTAACAACCCCGCTTTGGATGATTTCATCGCACTTCCTGCGAGATGCTATGCCGCATTGCGCCAAAAATTTATTGATTCTCATAATGCACCTTTTTTCAAGTTAAGGTTATCTTACCTTAAAATGACAAAAAAAGCAATCATTTTGAACCAAGATTTTTACGATTGAATAAAATCGCGAATGGCGTCTCCCGCTTTTATGAGAATTTCCTCGAATGCGTCGTCTCCGATCTTCATGAGTTTGCACTCTTTGCCGTCATCGACGAGGAACGCACACGGCTTCAAATTGACGATAGCGCCCGTTCCGCCCGAAAAGGGAAACTCGCTTTCCTTCTTGACTTTGGTTTCACCGTATTCTCCTCCGCCGGACAGTAGTCCCATGCTGACTTTGGAAATGGGCACAAGATGAAAGCCCGAAGGCGTCATAATCGGCTTCCCGATGATGGTGTTGGCGTCGATCATATCGGCGACCTGCTTGATGGATGATTCGACCATTTTATCGATTTTTTTATTTTCAGACATAATTACTCCTTTTTCCAAAAAAATAGCGATAGATGACAACGATCGGAAGCAATAAAAGTACGGCGTGGGAGGTCACTTTCAAATCTGTCCGATCAGTCAAAAGCACAGAATTTTGAATGAAACCGAAGGGAATTTTATCGATTTTTTCCCGAATAGGAGGCAGGGTCAATGCACTATCGACAAGCCAAAGAGCGGTCATTGCCGGCATCAGATCGGAACCCGACCCGATTTCGAGAATTTGTCGGTATTGAAGAGGCATCGTTGCGTCTTTGACCGCTTTTTGCAGTCTTCCGCCCTTTTTCTTGAGCTGCTCGGTTTCCCCTTCCTTTTTTGACAGGTAAACTTTCCCCTTTTGTAAAAAAAAGAATCCTTTGAAAATTCGAAGAAAGCCCCATAACTTGACGGAAAGAATGAATCTATTCCGAGAAGCCAAAAGCCCCGCGTTGCATTCGAATACAAAGGGAAAAAAGAGTAAGAATAAAATAAGACCTGCAAACAAAGCCAAGGGAATCATTCTGGTTTTAATATTTGCAGGTTTTGACAAATTATTCGATTTTAATGAGCTCGTCCTTGGAAAGGTCTTGCAAAAAGTCTGGCGTTTCCTCGGGGACATAATTTTCTTTGGCGTAGAGATACGATTCGTCTTCTTCGTCAAGCTTCAGTGATTCCATCAAAGCGTCGTAATCGGGCAAATCGCTCAGCGACTTGAGCCGAAACCGCTTTAAAAAGTTATCCGTCGTTCCGTAGAGAATGGGCTTTCCGACGGCGTCCTTCCTGCCGACCGGTTCGATCATCTGCAATTCAAGAAGCGTCCGAACGGCATAGTCGCTGCTCACCCCTCTGATCGCCTCGAGCTCCGTCCTCGTAATGGGCTGTTTGTAGGCGACGATGGCGGCGCACTCTAAAATTGCCTTGGTAAACTCCTTCTCCTTGATTTGATTGAGCACCGCCGAAACGGAATCCTTAAAGAGCGGGTTCGTCGAAAACTGGGCTTTTCCGTTGAAGAGGAGAAGAAGCTGTCCCCCCTCGTCGTCGTATTTTTGTTTGAGCTGTTCGATGGAGGCGTCGATTTCCTTTTTGGAAATGCCGAGCTTTTCTGCAAGCAGGGAAAGAGGCACGGCATTACCGGACGCGAACAAAATCGCCTCAATTGTACTCGTCAATTTCTCCAAGGTCTACCTCCTCTCCCCGATCGGGATTCAAAGTAATGGTAATCGTATCGAATGTCTCTTCCTGTCTGACGCAGAGATATTGATGCTTTAAAAGTTCGAGCATGGCTTGGAACGTCGTGATGACTTCATTTTTGGAATAAGTCGAAAAAAGATCGTCAAACTTGAGTTCTTCCTTCTCTTCCAAGGCTTCCTTGATGAACGTCACCTTTTCCGCCACGGTGAAGACGTCTTTGGGAATGGCTCGGATTTTCGTCTTTTCCCGATTGGAAATTTCCTGTTTGAGCATCATCTTCGTAAAGGCGTCGATGAGCCCTTCAAGGGTGAAATCCTTGTAGACGACGTTTACCTTTCCGACCGTTCTGTCGGGCGCTTTGAAAAAGTAGCCGACCGTCTCCATTTTTTTGAGCTTTTCGCTCTCTTCCTTTAAGAGCTTGTATTCCTCAAGGGCGCGGATGAGCTCCGCCTCGTCGTCCGCTTCGGGATACTCCTCTTCGTACAAATCTTCTTGCGGGACGAGGCTCTTCGCCTTGATGGCAAGAATCGTCGAAGCGATGTTGAGGTATTCGCTCGCCTTGTCCACATCGATGTACTGCAATCCCTTCATATAATCGAGAAATTGCTCCGTCACTTGCGAGACAAAAATATCCTTGATCTCGATTTCCTCTTTGTTGATAAGGAACAAAAGGAGATCCAAAGGCCCTTCAAACCCGTCCAGCACGGTCGTATAATCGACGTTCGATTCGAAATTGTCCGCAATGCTTTTTGCCATAGTTTAAAATAACCCGAAAATAAACGACCAGAAAGCCGTGATCGGCGCTCCCACGATACTCACCGCAAACGACATGAAGTAGCCGAGAATATCAAAGGGCGCCAAGACGGAAACGTACTGGCAGAGAAAGCTTTCGAGAATCAACCCCATCAGAATGTATTGACCGTAATTTCTCAAAAACTCGTAAACCTTGTTCGTGCCTTTGGTGCAGGCTTCTACGACGCGGAAGCCGTCCAAAGGGAAAAAGGGAAGCAAATTAAAGACGAAAAAGGAAAGATTATAGACAAACAGCAATTGAGTCAGCCATTTTACGAGGAGCTGAAGCCCGTTGATGTCAACGGCGGGAATGTAGCGAAGCGCAAGAAAATAAAGCGGGCAAAAGAGAAAGGCGAGAATGAGATTCATACAGACGCCCGCAATGGAAACGAAGATGGAATCCCTTCGATAATGGTTGAAATTTCCGGGATTAATCGGGACGGGCTTCGCCCAACCGAATCCGACCAGGGTAAACATGATCAGCCCCGCCACGTCAAAGTGTTTCAGCGGGTTTAAAGATAATCTTCCGTAAAACTTAGGGGTATCGTCCCCACATTTCACCGCAACAAAGGCGTGCGCAAATTCGTGGAAGGTCAGAATGACGACCACCGCGAGAAAAGACGCAAGATATTTGCAAATGAGATTGAGCATAGAATTAGGCATAAAAAAAGTATAACATATCTTTTGGAAAAAAGCAACCCTTTCAGGCGATAAAAAAATGTTGAAGAGTTTCCCCTTCAACATTTTTCGTTAAGCTTCATCCGAATTCAAATAGATGGAGTGCTGAATGCTGGCAGAAATGATAAGCCAAATAGCGGACAGCATGACCAGGATATAGATGATGTTGGGCAAAATGCCAAATCCGCCGAAGAGTGCCTCGACAAGATTCCAGCGGAAAATGCCGACAAGACCCCAGTTCAACCCGCCGATCAGCAAGATGACAAAGGCAATAAAGTTTGCAATAACCATAAATTCCTCCTTGACAGCAGTATGCGCCAAAAAGAAAAAGTTATTGCACGCTTTCTTTATTTTCTTCGGCGAGAACGTATTTTACCTTTTCGTAGGTAGTCAGCTTACTCCTCTCCACCATAGCCGCATAGACCTGATCCCTCAGGCATTTTTGCCTTTCCTTTACGGACAGCGATTCGTCCGCATAAAACGGGCCGTCTATGTAGTACGTATACTTCGGAATTTTCTTGAAGAGAAATTTCCGCTTGGTGAAAACCGTAGTACAGGAAAAGACGGGAGAATTGGTCTTGGCAGGATAGCGAAAGGAATGATCGAGGAAGGGGCGAATCCAGGTGCAATAGGGCCAGATATGCGCTTCGGGATAGATAAAGACGGTATTCCCCTCTTCCACCCTTTGATGAATGGCGCGGATGCACTCCTTTTTCAGGCGAAAATCATCGTAAAGCGGCATACCGCCGAGCATTTGCACTACCGTTCTTAAAACGGGGGCTGCCGTCGCGTCGGGATTGACGAGAATATACGACTTTTTCGGGAAAGAAACCATGGTGGGATGAATGGCGTCCGTGAGCTTTGCCGTATGATTGGCGTAGATATAATAGCCCGATTTCACCCTTTTGATCTTTTCCTTTCCGACGATGCGAATCCTGTAAAACGGCTTTAAGATCAAGTAGAGTATCGGCGTCAATAGGAGTCGATACAGAACAAAGGCGAAAAAACGATAGACGGGATTTTTGTGAATATACGTAAATCCCTTGGGAGGAGTCGAGCCGCGAATCATCGTGTCGGCAAAATCATCGCGCAGCGGATCGGTGTAATAAACGATTTTAGGCTCTTCTCTGTCCTGCCGCATCGTAAAGCATTTCCTCCATTCGTTTCATGCATTCGTGTTGATTAAAGTTTTGTCCGAAGGCAAAGTATTTCTTTTTGTAAACCTGAATCAGATCGGGATGCTCGTACCAAAAATTTATCTTACTCGTTAAATCTTTGCAGCTTCCCTCTTCAAAGAGATTGTTTCCATCCAGCGCAAACGCCTTGGTGGCGCTCCTTTTGGAATTGCAGATGACGGGGACGAGTCCGCAGACAATCGCTTCGGTACAGGAAATCGCCTCGATCTCCGCCTTTGCCGTGTGAACGTAAAGGTCTGCCTGGTACAGCGTATCGATGAGCTCCTTTCGATTGAAAAAGCGGAAAACCGTATCGACCTTCTTTTTGGCGGCAAGCTTTTTCAGCGCTTTCTCTTTCGGGCCGCTCCCTGCCAGAATTACGCGGATTTTGTCTTTGTACTTGGAATTTGCCACCGCTTTGATCAGGACATGCTGCGCTTTTTCCTTGCTGTAGCGCCCCGAACAGACGATCGTAAACTTGTCGTTTTTTCTTTCGGTTTCCCGCCCGATGGAATCGAAAAATTCCTGGTTAACGCCGTTGGAAATTACATAGCCGTTGGTCGTCTTGTGTCCGCACTCTTTTTCAAAGAGATCGCGAATAAACTGCGTGGGATAATGGATGACGTCGCAATAGCGATAAAGGTGTCTCCAAAAGTATTTGTAGACGATATGGTTGATGAAATGGCAATTCATGACGCCGAGATGCGCCGTGATGTTTTCCGCTTGGCAATGGAAGCTCGCCGAAATGGGAATCCCCTTCTTTTTTGCGGCTTTTACCGTAGCCATCGCCAAAGACATGGGAATCAGAAGATGAACGACATCCACCCCGTCGATGAAATCGTCGATGACGCTGACCTCTCTCTTGGCGATCGCTACGCCGTTCTTTTCGAGAACGCCGTTCAAAAATTTTCCGAGGTTGCAAACGGGGACGACCGTATAGCCCGGCATCCCTTTTTTATCCTGATCGCAACAGAGGACACGAACTTCGTGCCCTTGTTCGTGCAAATGGCGAATTAAATTGTATGCGGCGATCGTTGTACCGTTATTCGGTTTTCCAAGCACATCGCAGATAATTGCTATTTTCACTGGAATCTCCTGTATGTATCACATATACTCTTTATTTGTCATTATTTTCTATTACATTTTAGCATAGTGTCTGAAAAAAGACAAGCAAATAAAGGGAGATTTGAAAAAATAATCGTGAAAGTTTCAATTCGACAAAATTCGACAAAAAAAGTTAAACTCCGCAAAAATAATTGCAAAAATGATAGCCAAAAGAGTTTACAAATGCAAAGAATGATATTAGACTTATAAAGTATGAACGCAACTTACGGAAGAATCAGAGAACTGCGCCTTGCTAAAAATTTGAATGCGGAAAAGGTCGCAAGGGAAGTCGGCATCTCCTATCAATGCTATATGATTTACGAACGCGAAGTGCATACGCCGTCGGTCAAACAACTCAAAAGAATCGCGGAGTACTTTCACGTCAGTATGGCATATTTGCTCGGTTATGACGATCAACCCGCTACCATGCCGGATTTGGATCTTTCCTTTTACGAAGTCTTTTTGAAGATGAGTGACGAACAGAAAAAGAACCTTTTCAAAAAGGTGCTCGAAAAGGAACGGGAATATGAAGCCGAAAAGAACAAGGCCGCCCAAAAGAAAACAAGAGGAGTATTGGAATATGAATATCTTAAGATATCTCCGCTTAAAGAAAGGTTGGAGCCAGGAAAATGTAGCTTCCTCCATAAATATCAGTAAGCAGGGCTATTCCTTTTACGAGCTGGGCAAAATCGAACTTTCTACCCCGATTTTACACAAGCTGTCCGAGCTTTACGGAGTATCCATGGAGTATATTTACGAACGATACGTCATGAATCCTCCGTCTGATCCCAAGGAAGATTTACGCCTTTTGAATCACCTCTTCGATTTGCCGGCAAGCTATCGGGAGGAATTGCTTTTATCTGTCTGTCAGGAATTTTCGACAGACAAAAATTCCGAAGAGATAAAATCGACGTAACGGCTGTAAGAAACGGGAGCGCCGCTATAATCGCGATTGCAATAGCTTAGAAATAGTTTTTCCTTTGCCCGCGTCATCGCCACGTAAAAGAGTCGTCTCTCCTCTTCTTCCTTTCCCGATTGAATGGCTGAAAAGGACGGAAACCCACGATCGTCCAGATCAAACAAAAACACGACGTCGTATTCGCATCCTTTGGTCTGATGTACCGTGACAATGGGAATTTTTTGCTTGTCGTTAAAAAACAGGCTGAATTGATTGCCCGACCTTGTCGCCTCTTCGACAAACTCCTGCAAAAGAGCTTCCAGACAGCCTTCTGCTTGGGAGAGGCGCGCCTTGAAAGCGTTCCAACGCGATTGAAAGGTCGAATCCTCCTTATTTCGCTTAAGGTGCATAAGCGTTTTTTCGAGCAAGGCGCACAGCGTATCGGGTTTGTTTTCCTCGATCGCCTTTTTCGCCTCCTGATAAAAGGCAAAGAATTTCGCAAATTTTTCCGCATAGCGGGAGGTTTCCGCTCTTCGCTCCGTTTGAAAGGGAAGGATATAGCGATTCCTCAGCTCCAAAAACACCGCTTTTGTCGCAAGAACGTCCGAGAATGCGTCGTGCGCGCTTTCGTTGACAATGCCAAAGAGCGCACAGAGCGTTTCCAGCTTGTAGTTTTTCAGGGCGGGAAGCAGTCTCTTTGCCGCAAGCAACGTATCTCCTTCGCTGATGACGTCCGGAAACGAAAGACCGTTCTCTTTCATCTGTCTTTTTAAGATGACGCGATCGAAGGCGGTGGAATTGTGTCCGAACAAAAAGCTCCCCTTTGCAAACGCCGCAAACTTTTCCAAGACGACTTTTACGTTTTTCGTCCCCTTTTGCCGCAATTCGTCCAATCCCTTTCGATGGGTTTTGAATGCGCCTTCCGAAATGGGCACGGAGGGAATGACGAGCTCGTTCATGCGCGCCAACTCCTTGCCGTTCCCATCAAAGCGAACGGCGGCAATTTGGATCAGCTCGTCGTAAGTTCGGTCGAGCCCCGTCGTCTCCAGATCGTAGACGACAAACGTCCCGTCACGGTTTAACCACGGGGCAAATTCGTCGAAATCGGAATAGGCGTAGGGTGAAAGGAAAGAAGTTACCTTGCAATAAGGGCTTTCCCGAAGCGCTGAAAGCGTCTTCTTTCCTGCGCCCTTGGCATAGCGCGAGGCAACACGCTCCATCGCCACAACGTCGAACGGGCGCAAAAGCACCTGCAAAAAGGCAATGGCATCCTTCATCCCCGCATTGGAAAAGAAGTTATTTTCCTCTTGAGAGGTGTAAAAGGACAGTTGCTCGGAAGGGGGCAATACGTCGTTGATCCGCTGCATACACCGCGCCATATTCTCCGCAGAATAGTTGCTCCGCGCCATCAGACAAACCGATCGGTCGGAGTATTTTTTGACGTTTCGAAAGATCCAGCTCGCCTGCAATGCGTCGCTTTCAAAGCCTTCTAGGCGAATCTTTTCCCCCTCTTTATTGCTGTTGATTTTGATTTCCCGAGGGAGCATGGCGTCGCTCGGAAAAGCGTTTTTGAGGTAAGAATAGCCCGCCATGCACAGAGTCTTCGTCGAACGGTAATTCTCCAAAAGCCGATAATCCACGGCGTGGTATTTCTCTTTGAGCGTTTTGAGCATTCTGCCCGGCTCAGAACCTCGCCATTCGTAAATGGTCTGAAAACAATCGCCGCAAAAGACGATGAGCGCGCCCTCGAAAACGTGCTCTAAAATGCGAAATTCCACTTCGCTGGTATCCTGCATCTCGTCGACGATCACCATTTTATAGCGGTAATTTCGCTTGATTTCGGGTCTTTCCTCGAAGAGCCGAAGCGTGCGAAAAATCATCCCGTCGTAGTCGATCAGATTTTCCCGCTCCATCAGGGAAAGATAGGAAGAGAGAAACTCTGCCCCGAATTGTTCCATTAATTTGGCAAAAGTCTCGCTGTATTCTCTCTTTTTCAGTTTATTCTTTTGTTGCATCGCGGAACGAAACGCCGTTTCGTCCTTTTTTAACGCCGAAATCGCCGCATTGAAATCCCGCACGCGATCATCCGATTGGAGATTGAGCCGACAGCGCAGATGGCGAATCGCCGTAAAAAAGTTGTAATAATCGTATTGAAAGGTATCGGGAACATAGGAACGAAAATCCGTGAAGCAGTCCGAACATAGCCCGTCGTTTAGAACTAAGCGCTGTCCGCAGTGAGGGCAGCGTTGTTTTTTCTCCATAAAAGCGACCCACTCGGCTTGACGGGAAATTCCGAACGCATCGACATACCCCTCTTCTGTCTTCCAGACGAGCACGGGAGAGAGTAACACGGGCGGCAAAGTACGGTAAAACGACAAAGGTTTTCCCGTCCTTTCTTTTAGAAGGCGATCAAAGAGCTTTTCCGAAAAATCGGGAATCACGTCATTTTTCATCCATTCCGCGAAGTCGTCGTTGTCAAGGACGCGAGGGTCGGCATAATTTTCGGAGGTGCGCTTCGCTTCTTCTTTGAGCACGCGAAGGCAAAATCCGTGAATGGTGAAGACGCGATCGAGCCCTCCCTCGACGAAGGAAGAGATGTCCCGCTCCATCTCCTGTTTTCCCTTGGAGGTGAAGGTAAGACAGAGAATGTCCTCTTTTTTGAAGCCGTAAACGAGCATCGCCTTTTGAATTTTCTTGGCAATGGAAAAGGTCTTCCCCGTACCCGCTCCGGCATAGAGAATGCTGTGATTGTCGAAATCGTCAATGAATGCCTGTTGCATTTCGTTCGGAATACGCCGATCGGCTGTCTGGGACATACGCCACCTCCCTATCAAGAGTATAGCACACCGAACACAAAAAATCAAGAAGAAAAAAGAGTTCGGTTTGATCCGAACTCAAAGAGATTAAAATGCCCACATCCCTGCGGCTTTTTTGTAATTGTCCCAAATCGTAGCCGCTTCAACCGTCTCCACCGCGACGAGATTGACGGTATCCGTCTCAATCTGATTGCGATAGACGATGACTTGTCCCACAACGTCGCCCGCTTCGACGGGTGCTTTGACGGGAGATAGGCGAAGTTCCTTGGTGATTTCCTCCTTTTCCCCCTTCTTTCCGAACACATAGCTGTTCCGTTCCGCCTTGACTGCTGCGTATTCCTGCTTGCCGCCCGAAACGGCAACCTTGTCCTGAAGAGGGTGCTCGGAATCGACGACGATTTTATTCGTATAGTTGGCAAAGGCGTAATCGAGAAGTTCCTTGTGCGCCTCGAATCGCGACGTGCTGTCGGGAGAGCCGATGGTGACGGAGATTACACGCATATTACCCCGCTTTGCGGAAGCCGCAAGACAAAATCCGGCTTGATTGGTAAATCCCGTCTTGCCGCTGTCACAGCCGTCGTAAGAGCGAAGCAAGCGGTTGGTATTGGTTATTTCCGTTACTCGATCACCGGGGT
The DNA here is from genome assembly GCA_017621155.1 of Clostridia bacterium. Classification (GTDB taxonomy): domain Bacteria; phylum Bacillota; class Clostridia; order Christensenellales; family Borkfalkiaceae; genus RGIG8762. The sequence continues at coordinate 93,363 of JAGATP010000016.1, read as the reverse complement.
GCTGAAAGGTATCCGTGCGTATCTTGCTGTATTCATAATACTTCGGGTGACGCAGTAATTCGCGCAGCATAAGGGCAACGTCCTTGGCGCAGGAATACTGCGTTTCCTTGGGAAGTCCCGTGCAGTTCGAAAACAGCGTGTCGTTTGCCCCAAGCTCCTTTGCGCGCTCGTTCATGCGGTCTACAAAGAGGGATTCGCTTCCCGCTACCACTTCCGCCATCGCCACGCAGCTGTCGTTTGCAGAGCACACGATGATGCTTTCCAAAAGGTTGCCGATCTGATAGGCGCCGCCGCTCTCCAGATAGACCTGAGAGCCGCCCATAGACGCGGCGCGCTCGCTCACCGTAATCGTCTGATCGAGGGAAATGCTGCCGTTGTCCACCGATTCAAAGCAGAGAAGAAGGGTCATAATCTTGCACATGCTGGCAATGGGCAGATGCTCCTCCGCCTTTCTCTCGTAAAGAACCGTTCCCGAATCGTAGTCCATGAGATATGCCGATTTGCAGGCGTTCGCCATCTCTTCGGCGGAAACCTTCTGAGACGGAACGAGAAGGGAAAAACAAAAAATCGTAGAAAGAAAAACAAATAACTTTTTCATGCTATTAGTTTTTCCGTCTTTCGGAAAAATATTCCAAAAAAGAAAGGTGCATATTTTTATGCACCAAACATTTTTTCAATTCCGATTCCGTATCCCCTCGTCGGGTCGTTGAGAAAGACGTGTGTCACCGCACCGATGAGTTTCCCGTTCTGCAAAATGGGACTTCCGCTCATTCCCTGAACGATTCCGCCCGTCACTTCCAAGAGCTTCGGATCGGATATTTTCAGAACAAAATTTTTATTTTCCCGATTGCCCTCATCGACTTTTACGATGTCGATTTTGTACCGTTCGGCGTGAAATCCGTCAACTGTCGTGACGATTTCAGCCTTCCCCGGGGTTGCTTCGGAAAGTGCCGCCGTTTTGACCTTTTCGAGACCCTTTACCGATTCGGGATCGCAAATGCCGAAAATTCCGGTATCGGAGTTTTCCTTTGCGACGCCCAAGGGATTGGCTTTGATGAAAATTCCCTTGAGTTCTCCCGCCTTGCCGCGAATGCCCTTGTTGACACCGATGATGGAACAGCGATACACGGACGATTGGGCAATCTCCATTTTTTGCTTATTTTCATCCAAAACGGGATGTCCGAGAGATCCGAAGCGATAAGTTTTTGCGTCAATGCAGGTAATCGTTCCGACTCCGGAAACGGCGTCTCGGATAAGAACACCGATGCGATACGAGGAAGAAGCGCTGTCAAGGACAGGCTCGATTGAGGAAGAGAGCTTTTCTCCGCCTCGCGCATAGGAAACTTCCATCTTTTCTCCCGAGGAGACGGCTTTTTCCAGATCGGCAACCGTCGAAATTTTACTGCCGTTGAGAGAATAAATAAAATCTCCGATTTGTAGACCCGCCTCTCTTGCGGGAGAAACCACCTGATCCCCGCACACAATTTCGGAAATTCCGACAATCTGGACGCCGTTTAATCGAAGGGAAAAACCTGCCGGCATTCCCCCGAGATAAACCTCCTTCGACTCCGCTCTCGCCTGCAATGCGGGCGAAAAGAGAAATAGGAGCATAAAAAAAATGGACAAGCATACCTTTTGAATTCTTCGCATAGTGACCTCTGTCAATTACTATGTGCAAAAAAAATCCCCCTATTCCGAACGAAAACAGGAAGATTTTGTTCAAATTTGCAATATTATGTCTGACATAATTATACTATGCGTGACATAATTTCTTGTACTTTTCGCACTCTTGTAACATTGAAAGGGCATGCACCTTCGCGGAATTGCTCTCTTCTCCCCCGCCGATCAAGCGCATGATTTCGCGCACTTGCTCCTCTTTGGAAAGAATACGGACAAGGGTATGTGTCTTTCCCTCTTCTTCCACCTTTTCGATCAGAAGTTCCCGATCGCTCATAGCGGCAATTTGTGCCAGATGAGAAACGGCTATAATTTGCGTATTTCTTGCGATCTGCGCAAATTTCTTCGCGACGACGGAGGCGGTAACACCGCTGATACCCGCATCGATTTCATCGAAAATATAGGTTGAAATTTCATTGACGTCCGAAAGCTGCGTCTTGACCGAGAGCATGAATCGGCTCATTTCGCCGCCACTGATGATCTTCCCCAAGGGCTTGAGGGGTTCTCCCGCATTGGCGGAAAACAGGAAGCAAATCTGATCGAGCCCCTCTGCACCCGCCTCATCGATCTGCGCCATCGTATACGGGCGAAATTCCACCTGAAAGGAAGCGTGTTTGATGTTCAGGGTGGAAAGCTCTGCGACAATGCGCTTTTCGAGGTCAGCCGCCTTCTCTTTTCTGAGAGCCGTCAGCTTTTCGCATGCGGCAAAGAGCTCTTTTTCTTTAAGAAGGAGTGCCTTCGAACACTTTTCCACCTCTTCGTCGCAATGGAGAAGAAGCGCCAATTCCTCTTTGGCAGATTGCAAAAAAAGCAAGGGCGGCTTCGATCGATCCGCCGTATTTCCGCTTGATCATCTTGAGCGCATCCAACCTGCTATCGACCGCATTTGCCTCTTCCTCGTCGTAATAGGTCGATTGCTCGAGATCGGAAAGGGTCTCTCCGATGTCCTCCGCGTCCACGCGAAGGGATTCGAGCCTTTCGCACAGTTCATCGTAAGCGCCGTCGTATTTGGAGATACCGCCGATCGCCCGCTTCGCCTCGGCAATCGCATTCAAAGCCCCTCTTTCATCGTTCAGATAAGAAGAGGCGAGCTGAACGGCTTCGACGATGCGCTCCATGTGATTGAGCTTGTTTTGCTTTGCAAGAAGCTCCTCTTCTTCTCCATCCACGGGATTTACCCGCTCGATTTCCTCGATCTGAAAGCGAAACACGTCGATTTTCCGTTCCCGCTCGGCTTCATCTCCGCCGAGCGAACGAATTTTTTCAATCAGTTCTCTTCTGTCCCCTCTGTGCTTTGCGATTTCCGCTTTGAGCGAGGTCGCCTCCGCCCCGACCGCCTTGTCGAGCACTTTGAGTTGATTGGCTTCTTTCAGAAGATAGAAGTGCTCGCTCTGTCCGTGCACGTCAACGAGGTGAGAAGTCACCTGACGCAGCATCGTCGCACTCACGGGAACGCCGTTGATTTTAATCGAACTCTTTCCTACATCGTTTAATTTTCTGGATACGACGACGAGTCCGTCGCTCTCGATGTCCATTTCCTCGAGCGCTTTGATCGCTTCGGAAGTTTCGGGAATGCGAAAAACAGCCCGAACAAAGCACTCCGTCTCCCCGTGGCGAATCATCGTCTTGTCGGCTTTTGCACCTAAGACGAAGTTGATGGAATCGAGGATAACGGATTTGCCCGCGCCCGTTTCACCGGAAAGGACGTTGAGTCCCGAAGAAAATTCGATTTCCGCACTGTCGATCAATGCGACGTTTTTGATGGATAATTTTTCTATCATAGTGTTTCCCGAATGAGGTTGAGGCGGTCGGCGAGCGATTTTGCGTCTTTTTCATTTTCGCAGACAACCAACAGCGTATCGTCTCCCGCAACCGTCCCCATCACCTCTTTTAATTTCAACTGATCGATCACCATGCCCGCATTGGAAGCGTTTCCCGAAAGCGTTTTGACGAGAATGAGGTTTCCGACCGAACGAATTCCCACGACGCACTCCCGAAACAAATTCCGCATTTTCGGAGGCAAGGACAGTTCGACCTTTTCGACTCCATAGCGGTATTTCTTTTGCGTTCCTGCGAGCTTGACGAGATGAAGCTCTTTGATGTCTCTGGAAATCGTCGCCTGCGTGACGGAAACGCCGTACTCCGCAAGCGCGGCGCAAAGCCCCTCCTGCGTGTCGATCTCCCTCTGTGCGATGAGCTTTAAAATTGCCTGTTGCCGCTGATTACGAACCATTCGTTTCCCCTCCGCTCCATTGATTCATCTTATAAAATAGTTTATCGTAAAAATTGGTCTGGTCTCGCACCATGAAAATGACCGAAAAGTCAGCCTTTTCCACAAAAACGCGATCATTCTCGCCGACTGCGCCGACCTTTTTCCCGTCGCAGTAAACGTCCGCCGCAAATTCGGGGGACAAAGAGACGGTAAGCTTCCTCTGATCGGAATAGACGACGGGTCTGCTCCGCAGCGAATGCGCACAAATCGGCGTCAACATGAAGGCGTTGAGATCAGGCGACAGCACAGCCCCGCCCGCAGAGAGCGCATAAGCCGTCGAGCCCGTCGGGGTACACACGATGAGTCCGTCTGCAACGTAGCGATCGATGAGCTTGCCGTCGATTTCCGCCTGAAGGGAAATAACCTGACGGCGATAACGGTCGTTATACTGCCGTTGAATCGCAACCTCGTTGAGCGCGTAAAACTCCTCTTCGCCGATTTTGATTTTCAGCGCGCTGCGCTTTTCCTTCCGAAAGGCATTTTTTTTCAGCAAGGAGGCGACGTCAAGGCATTCCAGACGATCTAATTCCGTCAGAAACCCGAGATGACCGTAATTGATGCCGAGAATCGGGATGGACTGCTTGCCGCAAACGACCGCAACGGAAAGCACCGTTCCGTCTCCGCCCAACACGATGAGCCCGTCAATTGCGCGAATTGCGGCAGGATCGGTAAAAATCTCCGTTTGAAATCCGCTCTCCCGAAGAAGAGCTTGCAGCCGATCGATCAAAGACAAATCCTTCATCGCATTTTTGTAATAGTATAACCCGACTTTCATAGCTATCATTATACACCATTTCCTCTGTTTATGCAAGAGTGTATACAAAAAAAGCGCTGAAAATCAGCGCAAATTTTTTGAAATCTCCCTAATTTCTCGGTCGGTGAGAAAAATTTTCTCGTTTTTCTTCAGCCAAACCATGTATTCGACGTTCTTTTTGTCCGAAAGAGGCGCATTGACAAGTCCGACCGGCATCAAAGAATGATCCTTTGCCTTTTTACAAACTTCCGATACGATCTCCTCTCTCCTGGCGGCATTCTTCAAAACACCGCTTTTCCCGATGGATTTTCCGCATTCGAACTGCGGCTTGATGAGGACGAACGCCTCTCCGCCGTCTTTAAGAAGGCGGGAAAATACGGAAAACAGATAGGTGACGGAAATAAAACTGACGTCGGCGGAAAGTGCGTCGATCTGCTCGGGGAGAGAAGTTAAATTTCTCGCATTGACGTTTTCCATCGAGACGATCCGAGGATCTTCTTGTAAGGACGGGGCAAGCAAGGATTCCCCCACGTCAACGGCATACACTCTTTTCGCCCCGAACTGCAACAGGCAATCGGTGAAACCGCCCGTGCTCGCTCCGATATCGGCGACAACTTTTCCCTGCACATCGATGGGATAAGATTCGAAGAGGCGAAGGAGCTTATAGCCGCCCATGGAGACAAATTCCCGTTCCTTTACAAAGGTAAAGCCGTCTTCTTCGGAAACAAGGTCGGACGGCTTCAAGGGTTTGCCGTTCCGCAACACGCGACCTCGGTTGAGCTCGTTGGCTGCCTTGCTTCTTGAACCGAAGCGCTCGGCAAAAAATTTATCTGCGCGCTCCCCCATGACTTTATCTTTCCTTTACGATATATGACGTAAGCTTTGCGACAAAAAAGACGATTTTGGTATTATAATTGACGGCAAAGACCTTGAAAATGGCTTTCCCACCAACGGTCAAAGCGCCGACGATCGCGCTGATCAAAATTGACCAGACGATTTCGGGGATTTCCCCGCCGAGCGCCATAATCTTGAAGACGAGCGCAGCGGAGATCGATCCGCTGACAATGCCGCAAATATCCCCGATGACGTCGGCGAAAATACTGCCGAGCTTCGGAGCGTTCCGACACATGGAAACCGCACGCTTCGCCCCCTTCACCTTCTGAGACGCCATCGATAAAAAGAGAGCCACGGGACAAGAGAGCACCGCGTTGGCGAGAACGTCGCTGGAAATATTCAACACGAGCAGAATAAAGAGCACCAAAATGCCGACCAAAACGGAGCTGTCCGAAACGCAGAGCTCGGATAAATAGCTGAAAAGTACGGTTAAAAAAAAGGAAAGGAACAAGACGAAAAATCCCCAACCATAGACATTTTCCTTCTTTTTTCCCTTCGGCTTTTTTTGATTTGTTGATTTGTTGTTCATAGCAAAAAAATAATAAAAAACAGTGGTATAAAACGAATTAATTTTGCGGCTTAGGTTCGGTAGGATTTCCCTCGGACTCACTCCCCGTCGCCGTAAGAGCAGTTTCCTTTTCAGAATCCGAAAACAAAAACTGTATCACCGAATCGCCACTTAGGCCACACTACAATCCCCGTTTTACATAACAGTCTAGAAGCTTTCCTTAACAGTCGATACTCTCTTTATCCTCTTTTGCGAAATAGATTTCAGAGGGCGATCGCGCAATCGTTTTGGCCAAACAATCAGCGCGTAGTTCCCTCATCCGCCGTTTTCACGCAAGGCAGGCTACTCTGTACACAACTTTCGTCGCATAGCAGGTTATACCCGAATCTGTAGATGTCCAATGACGTCCACATAATTCGGCCTCCACGGCAAATGGGGCGGGCTCTGTATGCCATTACAAAGCTCCCATATGCCTTTACTCCCAGTATTGGCCCGAATTTGGGCAAAACAAGCCAACACAAGAAACTTCATCGATATGCCCTTTAACGGTCTTTTAGCCCCGTCTTCGAGAGAATAAAAACTGACTAGAATACTGCACCACCGTTTTTATCGAGTGATATTATATCATAATTCAGCAATCATTGCAACTATTTTTGCAATTAATTGCGAATTATTTCTTTCTGTCCTTCACAAAGTCGACGAGGGCATGGAGAAAGGAAGTATCGAAAGGAAGCCCTTCCAAAAGCTGATCGCATTCGGATACCATGAGCTCCGCCCTGACCTTACAGCCCGAAAGCCCGTAAAGCTTCACAGCCGTCAGCTTATCCTGTTCTTTGTCCTTACCGACGCTTTTTCCGAGCGTTTCGAACGTGCTCTCCTCGTCGAGGATGTCGTCGGTCAACTGAAACAGATTGCCGAGCAAGCCCCCGAAGTTCTCAAATTCGATCATGTACTTCCCGCCATGCAAGATCGCGGGAATTACCGTCGCCGCCTTGATGAGCTTTGCGGTCTTGTTTTCGTAAATGAAGAGAAGATCTTCTTCGGAGAAATCCTCTTTCGCGGAAAAGAGGAGGTCAGCGGATTGCCCGCCGATGACGCCGTTGATGCCTGCACACAGCGCAAAATAGCGCGTCGCCTGCACCTGGTTTTTTCCGAGGAGACACTCTTTGAGCAGTACCTCGTATGCCGTATTCAGGAGCGCGTCTCCCGCCAAAACGGCATTCCCCTCTCCGAATACCTTGTGATTGGAGGGCTTTCCCCTTCGAAAATCGTCGTTGTCCATTGCGGGAAGGTCGTCGTGAATGAGCGTATAGGTATGAACGAGCTCCAGCGCAAGGGCAAACGGCACAATTTCTTTCTGCGGGACGCCCAAAAGATCGGCAACGGCAAGCATCAAGACAGGGCGGAAGCGCTTTCCGCCGAGTTGCAACGAATAGGTCATGCTATCCTTTAAAACAGGAGGCTCACAGGAGAGGTTTTGCACAAAGCGATTTAACGCTTCGTGAAAAACGTCCAAATATTGCCGATAAGTATCCGAAAACATCATGTTATGTCCTCGCAGCCGCTAAATAAGTATTCCATAAAAGCATGGTAATCGTCATGGGGCCGACCCCTCCCGGTACGGGAGTTAAGAAGCTCGCTTTTCTTTGAACGGATTCGAAATCCACGTCTCCGCAAAGCTTGCCTTCCTGCGTTCGGTTGATCCCGACGTCGATGACGACCGCCCCTTCCTTTACCATATCTCCTGTGACAAATCTGGGTTTCCCGATTGCCGCAATCAAGAGATCGGCGCTCGCGCAAATTTCCTTGAGATGCTCCGTCTTGCTGTGGCAAATCGTGACCGTCGCGTCCGCATTGAGAAGAAGCATTGCCATCGGCTTGCCGACGATGTTCGACCGACCGAGAATGACGGCGTGCTTCCCCGCAACGGAGATCCCCTCGCCTTCCAAAAGCTTCATGACGCCGAACGGCGTACAGGAAACGACCGTCGGCTTCCCTTTGGCGAGCGCGCCGATCGGCAAATCGCCGAATCCGTCCACGTCCTTTTCGGGCGCAATCGCCTTTAAAATCACGTCGGCATTCAAGTGCTTCGGCAAAGGAAGCTGTACTAAGATTCCGTGAACGCCCCGATCTTCATTCAGGGCAGAAATGAGCTTTAACACCTCTTCCTGCGAAACGTCCGCAGGGAGATAATACGAATCGGAGCGAATGCCTACCTCTTCGCAAGCCTTGATTTTATTCCGCACGTACACTTGAGAGGCGGGATCTTCGCCGATGAGAATCACGGCAAGCCCGATTTGCCCTTTGTATGCGGAAACTTTTTCTTTCAGCTCCCGGCGCAGACGCTTGGAATGCGCTTTTCCGTCGATCAATTTCATATCAGTTAATCAAAGTTGCCAAAACGCCGTTGACAAAATCGGCGCTCGTCTCGGAAGAGAACTTCTTGGCAAGCCCCGCCGCTTCATTGACGGAAACGACGTTGGGCACGTCGGGGAAATACAAAATCTCCGCAATGGCAATCAAAAGAATGCTCTTGTCTGCCGCAAAAATTCGATCGAGACTATAACTTTTAACCAGGGAATTTATCTTTTCGAGGAGTTCATCATGCTTTTCCTCTACCGTATCGATGAGCCGTTTTGCAAAAGCCGTTTCGTCTTCCGAAAGAGAATAGCTTCTGAAAATCGCATTCTGAAAGGAAGAAGAGCAATCCCGATTAAAGAGTTTGGAATAAATTATTTTAAAAGCTGCTTCACGCGCGTCACTTCTCATATCAATCCTTTTCAACCCGAAAATCCCTTCAAAATGAGAAGGGATCGATCGGTCTCGTATTATTCCTGTTCCTGCTCGTGAGGAACTTCGTTTTCGTCATTGACAAACTCAACGCCTTGAATGTGAACGTCAACCTTCGCGACCTTGTATTTGGTCATGGATTCGACGTTGTGCTTAATGGCTTGCTGAATCCGGAAGGCGAGCTCGGGAATGTTGAACCCATAATTGACGATTACCGAAACGTCGGCGAATACCCCGTCCTTTTCGAAGTAAAGGCGAATACCCTTTCTTTTCCCCGGAAGGAGAGCAACTCCTTCGATTTCCGTAATCGCAAGTGCAACGATTCCGCTGATAATTCCCGTGTTATAAGATACCTTTCCGTTTTGTCCGTCCCCAGAAGGATAGCGAAAAACTGCCATAGTATATCTCCTTTTTTCTGTTCCGTACTCTATTATAACACATTCTTTTGAAAATTTCTACTGTTTTGAATCAACTTTCCGAATAAACAGGCATAATAATGATATTTCCCGCCACAATATCCGTCTCTTCCTTCAAAAGATGATAGATGGAAAGGGCGCTGTCGTAATTGAGCTCTGCGGAATTGATGAAGACGTTTACGTTGTCGGAGTCGTAGCCGATGGAGACGACGGCGTCTGCAAAGCCCAACGATTTAATCATGGTTTCAAGCTGCAATTCGTTCTCCATGATCCCGACGATCTTCATCTTCATATCGACCGCTTCCTTGTACTTTTCGTTCTCCTCGTCGTAAAGCGCAATCACGCTGTCGAGTTGAACGAACTCCTCGCTGCGCGAGCTGTTCCGCTCGGTACGATAAGTGGTGAAATAATTCGCCGTGGGTACGGTCTTTTCTTCCCCTTCGATTCCGGCGAACACGAAGTTAAAGACCGCCGTGACGGCAAGCAAGCCAACCAAACAGGACATGAGAATAATTTTCTTCTTGTTAGACATACATTTACTCCTTTATTTCATTTCGCAAATACTGATACATCCCTTCGGGATATTCAATGCCGTTGCGACAGCATTTAAAATTTCTATGCGCACCGCGATGTTGTTTGCTCCGTCGCAAACGACCACGACGCCCTTCTCCCCTTGTTCCCCTTCCGATATGTAGAGAGAAAGTCTCCCTACGCCGTCAATCTCCGAAAGCAACCGCTCTAGCTTTGCCTCCTCGGTAAATTCCTTGGTATTCTCCTTCGAGTCGTAAAGAAGGATACCGCCGATCAAAAGACAGAGAACAATCGCCACGGGCAGATAGTTCCAACCCCGCATCCATTCAAGCAATCGTTTCACAGACAGTTTCCACTCCGTACACCTCCGTCAGATAGCTTGTAATCTGATCGCTAATCATTATATGCACCTCCCCGCCCGGTATTCCGCTTTCCGAAAAAGTATAGACAATTCGTTTGGGCTTTCCCTCCTCGTATTCCACCGTCGCTTCGATGCTAACGCCGAAGCGATCGTAAACGTCCTTTTGAATTTTTTCCCGATCGTAGGAACTCCTGAGCACGTCGCACGCCGCCAAATAACCCGCATCGACGGAAACTTCCGTTTCCTCCTTGGTTCGATAGAACTCGACAAAGGTGACGAAGGGAGACAGATAGACGAGACAGCAGGCAATCCGCAGAAAGGAAATTAAAATTCCGTTCATTCGTTTTAAAGGCAAGACCTTGCTCAATAGTGCGCAAAAAACGGTAATGCTTGCCACAGCCAACAGATACTTTTCCATTAAAAAATCACCGAACAAGAACAAATCATCAAGAGAATCGTTAAAAAATAGAAGAAAGAGACGCAGAGAATCCCCGCCAAAAAATAGTGAAGACTCCCGATCAGATCGTGAAAGACGCCGCAAAAATCGGGGCATATGAGGCTCGCAATCGAGGAGGAAAGATTTAAGAGAAGATCTAAGGCAAACAGAAGGACGATAGGCGTTCCGATCTCCATCAAAATGAGCAAAATCCCCAAAATCCCGACCGAATTTTTGAGAAGAATGCTTCCCGCTACCGTCAAATCCCACTCGCCCGAAAGAAATCCCCCAACGATCGGCACGGAATTGCCGATTGCATACTTGATCGCCTTGAAGGAAATTCCGTCGTACTGCGCGGAGGCAATGCCCTGCACGGATAAAAAGACGGTAAAGACGGAGAGCGAAATGCCGAGCACCCACTTCAAAGCGGATTTTAAAACGCCCTGCATTTCCTTTAATTTCAGCTCCTGGCTGAGCCCTCCCACAACGGTCATCACGAGGAGCGCCGTCGCTCCCGGGAAGACGAAATGCAAAACCAACGAAGAAAGTCCGTTGGACAAGAAGGCGACGGCAGGGCGGTAAATTCCGACCGAAACGCTCCCTCCGCTTGCCGCCATCAGCGTCATCAGAAGGGGAAAGCAAAGATCCATTTGCTTGCGAATGGACAGAACGCATGAAATCGTCTTTTCGGCAACGCCCGAAATCATCGAAAAGAGCAGCAATAAGATTGCGAGATAAGCGGCAAAATAGACTGCCTGAAAGGTGACGTCGGACAAAAGGCTTCCCTTGCATTGCTTTAAAATCCCGCAGAGAATGAGAATTGCCGAAATCGCGGAAAAGGCAGACAAAATCCCCTTGAAATCGGACAACAGCACGTCGGACAAAAAGGACAAAAAGGAATCGTAGTTCAAATGCAGATCGCCCGACAAAAGCTCCGACAAAACCGCCGACACGCTTCGGTAGGAAATCGTCCTATGCTCGTCCAAGTAGGCTTGCAACTCGTCCACGTCGAGGGCGTTTAAAAGCTCCTTTAACACCTCGGAAAGCTCCTCTTCCGCAACGGCGTGCATGGGAATCTTCAGGAAAAGGAAAGCAAGGAAACAAAAGACGAAACCATAGATAAGAGGCTTTTTACCATAGGAACAGCCAAGCAAACGATGACGATTTTTCCACATAACACGATTTTATCTCCAATGGATGGCGACCCGAAATCACTGACGAGCTGCGCCGAAAACTCCGTTAAATAGCCGATTCCGACAATTTTGATGATGAGCTTTATGAGCGAACTCTCGATTTCCCCGAAAGAAGCAACCTCATAGAGAATGGCAAGAAGTTCCCGAATGTAATCGACGGCGAACAAGAGGAGAATCACGCCCCCGCACACTCCGACGACAGAGGCAAGTTCCGGTCGATACGATTTCAAAAAGAGAACAGCGCCCGCCGTAAGCAACCCGACAAAGATAATTTGCGTCATGAATACATCTCAAAAATAGCATAGATTTCTTCAAAGAGATTTCCCACCATCTGCACGACGATGGTCAGAACCAAAATCAAGCCGATCAGGCTAACCAACGTTGCGATATCGTCGCGATCGGATTTTTTCAAGACCTGACAAATCACGGTGACGATCAGCCCCAGAGCCGCAATTTTAAACAAAATTCCAATATTCATATCAATAACACCACGAGAAACAATCCGGCGAGAATGCCAAGCTTCGGATAAAGAGTCCGACGTTTCGAATAATCGGAAAGAGATAGCGCTTCCAACTCTTTGAGCTGATTCCCCTTTTCCCGCAGAAAGCTCAGTTGAGAAGAGGAATCGGAAGTGCCAAGGTACGAAAAATAATCGCTCAAGAGCTTTTTTTCCTCTTCCTTGAGAAAGGCGGGCGGCGATTCGATGGAATAACTCGAAACATACGCCTGCAAAAGGGTCTGAAATTCGTTTTGGGAGGCATAGCCCTCGATAAATTTCGGGAGCGGCATTCTTTTGGCTGAAAGCTCCGTCATAAACAGCCGGTTAAATCGCCCCCATTCGGCGATAAATTCCCACTTCTTTTTGTGCGAAAAGGTCAACAGCCAGCCGATCAAGCCGCAGGCACAGACGACGAGAACGGCTCCGAGCGCTTTAACCATAGAGCCTGTTCTTGTCCTTGTCGTAAATTCCAGAAAGCGACCCGATCTCGTTCCCTAGAAGGACGTAGCGAGAAAATCCGTCGGGCGCAAAGCGAAGAGAATCCCCGTGCATGGAGGCAAAAACGAAGACGCCCAGTCCCATTGCCCTTTGAATGGCAGAAATCTCCGAAGGAAGCAGCTCGTCCACCACGACGACGTCGGGGCGGAGCGCTCTGACCGCATAGGAAATCCCCTGTTCCTTGGGAATATCGGATATTATGTCACACATAGTACATTGTTTGCATAGCGTAAATTCCCCTCGATCGTCAATCACGACGATGTTATGCCTTATCTTTTTATCGATTTCGAATACTATGTCACGCAGAATAGTTGTTTTCCCCCTTCCGGGTTTGGCGACGATGAGCGTATTGTGTAGTTCGGGCTCATAGCAATGCGACGCAAGTTCCTTAGAAGCCCCCGCAACGAGATGGGGAATGCGAATGCAGAGAGAATGGATATCCGCCATGGATAGCACCCTTTTCTCCTCGCAAATCCCCTTTCCCGCTACGCCGATCCGCTCTCCTTCCGAGGTCGTCAGATAACCGTTTTTAAGCTCTTCCGTAACGGAGTAGAAGGAGTGTTCGGAAGCTTCCAATAGGATTGCGTCGATTTCCTCTTTCGAAGCAACCATGCCCCTTTTGTCCGATACGCCCTCTTCCGCAAGGAAGCGGTAAATTCCCCCGTAATTGACCATGACAGGGCGATTTGCCCGAATTCTAAGCTCGTACAAGAGATTTGCATTGACGCGTCTTACCGCTTTTAGAAGGCGTAAAGGGAGATAGGAAAACATTTACTATACTATATGCGACCACTCTCAAAATAGCACAAAAAAAGAGGAGCTTTGCGCTCCTCTCTTCCCTTGGGTTCAGCCGACGTACGACTGCATCAAAGCAAGATTATTTGCCGTATATTCTTCCATTTCTTCGGAGGTCAGCTTCCGATAGGAAAGTATCGCAAGGAAGTAGATTTGGTTGGACAAAAGCTTTCTCTTCTCTTCGGGCAAATCCTTGAGGGATTGCACGACCGAACAGGAGAGGTTGACCACCAACGTGATCTCGTCCTGCCCTTCTCCCATCGCGTAGAAGGAGTTCATCTCATTCATTCTGCGCATAAACTCGGAAACGTTGATGATGGCAGGGACGTTTGCATTCTTAAACTTTTCCGCTTTTACCTCAAGCTTTCTGTCTGCAAGATCGGCTTTTACCAGCTCAACGATCTCTTTGCTCTCCTCTTCCGTGCTGTCGCCCTCTTTCAGAGCGCCGTCGATGTCCGAATCGATGCGTTTGAAGGAAACTCTGCCGACTTCCTTGTACTCGATGAAGCTGATGAAATGGGGATCGATGAAGGTGTCGCAGACGATGGCGTCAAGCCCTGCGTCTTTGAAGAGCTTTACATACTGCGCCTGTCCGACGACGTCGGAGGTATAATAGACGGTCTTGGGCTCTTTTCCCGCCTCTGCGTCGGCGTCCGAAATCTTTTCGCCGAGATACTCCGTGATGGCATGGTACTCTCCCGAAAGATTTTGATAGATGATGATGTCCTTGACCTTATCGTAAAAATCCTCATCCTTGATGCAGCCGAACTTGATAAAGTTCGCAAGGTCGGGCCAACTCGTCTCGTACTTTTCGCGTTCGTTCTTGAAGAGCGCCGTGAGTTTATCGGCTACCTTTTTGACGATGTGCTTGGTGATCTTTTTAACCTGACTGTCGTTTTGCAGGAAGCTTCTCGACACGTTCAAGGGAATATCGGGGCAATCGATGACGCCGTTCAAAAGCATCAGGTATTCGGGAATGACTTCCTTGATGTTGTCGGCAATGAAGACCTGATTGCAATAGAGCTTTACCTGTCCCCGATCGAGCTCCACCTTTCTCCTTACCTTGGGGAAATAGAGGATTCCCTTGAGGTTAAAGGGATAATCCATGTTCAAATGAACCCAGAAGAGCGGCTCGTTGTAGTCATGGAAAGTGGAACGATAGAATTCCTTATACTCCTCGTCGGTGCAATCCTTGGGATTCTTCAAATACAGAGGATTGGTCGTATTCAGCGCCTTGTCGTCCTTTCCCGTGAAATTGAGATAGATCGGATAAGGCATAAAGGAGCAATACTTCTGAATGAGGGAGCGAATTTCGCTCTCTTTGAGGAACTCCTTCTCTTCCTCCGCAATGTGCATGACGATCTTTGTGCCGCGCTCTGCTTTGTCCGTTTCAGAAATGGTGTAAGTCGATTCCCCATCGCTCTCCCAACGAACGGCAGACTCGTCCCGATAGGATTTCGTAAAGATTTCGATGTCCTCGGAAACCATGTAAGCGGAATAAAATCCGAGTCCGAAATGGCCGATGATTCCGTCTCCGTTCGCCTTTTCGTATTTGGAAACAAAATCCGCCGCACCGGAAAAGGCGATTTGCGTAATGTACTTTTCGACCTCCTCTTCCGTCATGCCGATGCCGTTGTCCTCTACGGTGAGCGTCTTTGCCTTTTCGTCTACGGAAACCTTAATGCAGTACTCCTCTTCGGGCGCAGAAGCCTCGCCGAGCTCAACCAATTTTTTGAACTTTGTAATGGCGTCTATGCCGTTGGCGATAATTTCTCTGAGAAAAATGTCCTTGTCGGAATAGAGCCATTTTTTGATGATCGGCATCATGTTTTCGCTTGAAATTTTGATATTACCTTGTCTTTCCATCTTAAAAAGTCCTCCTGAATAGTACATAATATAGATACCCCCGCCACGTCTTTTTTAATCAAAAAACGGGCGTTTTTTTGCAAAAAAACGAAGAAAAATCCGACCCCATTCTTGAAAAGGTCGGAATCGTTTTTTCTCTTTTGTTCCCAAAGACGCACGTAAAATGTGCCGCGCCGAATATCTTTTGCAAAAGATAAGGGCAACCGAAACGGATGCCCTTTCACTTCATTTGAATGGTTTTTTTCCTTGACAATTAGTCTGCGTTCTTGAGAAGATCCGCAATCGAAGCGCCGCCTACGCCGCTCTCCGTCCACTCTCTGTACTCTTCTTCGCCGTTCTTATCCTTTCTGACTCTCTTGGAAGGCTTGCCCTCATTCTCTTCGGACTTTCTGGAAACCTTCTTGACTTCGGGTTCGGGAAGCAGTGCCTTGATGGAAAGCGTCATCTTCTTTGCATAGGGATCGAGCGCAAGGATCTTTGCGTCAACCTCTTCACCGATGGTCAGAACGGAAGTGGGATTTTCAAGCCACTCGTGGGAAATCTGGGAAACGTGAACGAGACCGTCGATTCCCTTTTCCACCTCGACAAATGCGCCGAAGGGAACGATTCTGACGACTTTACCGTGTACGGTATCGCCCTCTGCGTATTTCTCGGCAGCGAGATCCCAAGGCTGGGGCTGAAGCTGCTTGTAGCCGATGGAAACCTTCTTGTTTACATCGTCGATCTTGAGAATCTTGAACTCGTACTTCTTGCCGATTTCGAGGACGTCTTCAACCTTTTTAACGCCCGTCCAGGACAAATCGGAAATGTGCGCAAGGCAATCGAAACCGCCTACGGATACGAATGCGCCGAAGGAAGTCACGCGCTTGACTTCGCCTTCAACGACGTCGTCAACCTTAATGGACTCGAAGAATGCGGCAACCTTTGCCTCTTCCGCCGCCTTCTTAGCCGCTCTTTCTTCTTCAATGATCACTCTCTGAGAAGCGATGATCTCCTTCTTTCTGTCGCCCTTCTTGATCTCGAGGGCTCTGAGACGAAGCTTCTTGCCTACGTATTTATCGAGTTCCTTGACATATCCGGAACGGATTTCCTTGGCGGGAACGAAGATCGCATAGGTGCCGAGCTCGGAAGTAAGGCCGCCCTTGTTGAAACCGGTGCAGGTGACGTTGAACTCCTTGCCTTCCTCGATTTCTGCGATCATCGCCTCTTCTTCTTTTACCTTTCTGATCATCTTCTGAGAAAGCTTTACGGGATTCAAAGCGACTACCATCAGTTCAATTTCAGAACCTGCTTTTGCGGTAAACTCTTCTTTCTTGTATTCTTCGCAGTCGATCTCATTTTTATCGAGCACAATTTCCTTCTTTGAGAAGGGCAACAATACCGCTACGCCCTCGTCGTCTGCCGAAGAGATGATAGCCGTAATCAGCTGTCCCCTTTTGAACTTAAACTGTCCATTGTCAATCTTTGCAACGAATTCTTCCATTGCGTTCGTTGCTTTGCCTTCTGTGTCGATACTTTCCATCTTTAAGAGAACCTCCTGGTGTTGTGTGTCCGGAGTGCTTGCCCCCGAGACAATACCTACCTTATTAAAATATATAAACTCATCCGCTTTTAAGGCAGCTGAATTTTCCAAACGGAATACATGATTGCAGTTCTTTACGCAGATGTCGTAAAGCTTATTCGTATTGGAGCTGTTCAGCCCCCCGATGACAATCATGGCGTCACATTCCTTCGAAAGCTTTTCCGCTTCCGACTGACGTCCTATAGTAGTATAACAAATTGTTTCGAAAACTGCAACCGTTTTTTGACACTCTTTTTTGATATTTTTTATAATTTTGTCAAATTTTTCTTTAGAGAAGGTCGTTTGGCATACGACGCACAGATTTTTATCGCGAATGGACGAAAAATCGTCCTCCTCGGAGGAGTAAACGATCGCCGAATCATCGCACCAGCCATTGATGCCGACGACTTCGGGATGGCTCGCTTCGCCGATGATTACGACTTGTTCCCCCTGCGCGTGATGCTCCTTCACGATCATTTGCGTGTGCTTGACGAATCCGCAGGTACAGTCGATGACTTCGATGTTCCGCGCTTTGCACTCCTCGTAAACGGTCTTGCCGACGCCGTGAGAACGGATCAGAAGCTTCGCCCCGTCTGGTACGGAGAAGAGATCGTGCACGGTGATAATTCCCCTCGCCGCGATTTTTGCCGTCACGTCTTTGTTGTGAATGATCTCTCCGAACACGTAGGTGTTTTCCGGAGAAATCTTCATTGCCGTATCGACCGCATGCCTGACGCCTTTGCAAAATCCGCTGTTTTCGGCAATCAGAATTTCTCTCATTTCTTCTTGGAGGCAAGAAACGCCTCGTGCTCCTTTCTCATTGCGATCAGGCGATCGAAAAGAATCTGATCCGCCTTTTCGTAGTCCTCCGCCGTCAGCTTTCTGTCGTAAAATTCCGTCAGTTCAAAGGGATCGCCGATGATCAGATGCGCAAAGCGGAAGGGCTTGGATTTTTTATACTGCATAATGGGAACGATGGGCGTCTTGGTGCGAATGGCGAACATCGCAGCGCCCGGCTTGAAGGGAAGCATTTCCGCGTCCGTCTTGTTTCTCGTTCCTTCGGGATAAATGCTGATCTTTTCGCCGTTTCTCAAAGCTCTGATGGCGTCGATCACCGCCCGCGCGTCGTTGCCGTCCCGATTGACGGAAATAACTTTCAGGTGCTTGCAGAAAAATCCCATAAATTTATTTTCGGAAATGGATTTTTTGGCAATGTAATGAATGCCTTCCCAAGTGGTCATCGCAGGATAAACGACGTCCCAGATCCGATAATGGTTGCCAATGAAAACACAAGGGCCGTCCTTTACCTTTCTGTTGCCGTAAAAGCGAAAAGGATAGATGAGAAAGAAAATGGGGACGCAAAGGATGCGCAAAACGATGAGCATAATCGAAACCTTTTTCCCTTTGCGCGTTGTCTTGAAGGATAAATCGTTTTTTTTCTCCATAGTGAACTCCCTTAAATTTTTTCCTGAATTTTTCCGTGAATGGTAAGGAGGGTTTCCTCGACCGTCTGACCGGAGGTATCAATCAGGATTGCGTCCTCCGCCATTTTCAAGGGCGACACCTTGCGGTGCGCATCCTGAAAATCCCGCTCCTCGATGGATTTTTTAACGGACTCGAAATCTGCCTTCTGACCGAGTTTTCCGAGGTCAGATAGCCTTCTTCTTGCTCGCACCTCGGAAGAAGCCGTGACGAAAAACTTGAAATCCGCGTTCGGGAGGACGGTCGTTCCGATGTCTCTTCCGTCGAGGACGCAAGATTGTTCGCTTGCGATTTTGCGCTGCATTTCGACCATCTTGCCTCGAACGAAGGCATACGTCGCGACGAGCGACGCGCCTGCCGCCACCTCGGAGGTGCGAATCGCCGAAGAAACGTCCTCCCCCTCCAACAGGGTGATCTGACCTTCTCCCAAAGAGACGGTTAAAGGAATCTCCGCAATTGCCTCGGCTACGGCAGCTTCGTCGTGTAAATCGATGCCTTTTCTCATGCACCAAAGGGCGCAGGCGCGGTACATTGCCCCGGTATCGAGGTATAAAATGCCGTAATGCGAAGCAAGCTTCTTTGCAATCGTGCTTTTTCCGCTCCCCGCAGGGCCGTCAAGGGCGATCGTAAGTCTGGAAGACAAATCCCTTCTCAGGCGCTTTGCGCCCCGCAGATAGACGAATTTGCCCTTTTTCTCCCCTTCGACGAGGAACATGACGCGAATACAAAGAGGCAGAGCGCCTTCGAAGGCGGGCTCTTCGGAAGAATACAGCGCAGGAAGAACAAATCCGGCTTCCCTCGCCGCTTTCGCGGGATAGAGCGAATGAATATCCGAAGTCGAAGAAAATAAAATGCAGACGATCTCCTCTTGGGAAAGGGAATTTTCCCGCATGATCGCATAGAGTAGCTCTTTTACCGCCTCGCGCACGACAGCGGGCTCATCCGACGAAAGGGTCGTCGCACCCCGAATAGCGTACATAGTGCCTCCGTTAAACCGCATTGCCCGCCGCGTAGCCCGTGGCAAATGCAATTTGCAAATTAAAGCCGCCCGTCAGCGCGTCGAGATCCAAAACCTCTCCGCAAAAGTAAAGATGCGGGCATCGCTTGCTCTCCATCGTCTTAGGATTGACTTCCTTGACGGAAACACCGCCGGCGGTGACAATCGCCTCTTCGACGGGGAGCAGAGAAGTCGGTTTCATTATAAAGCATTTCAAAGCGAAAAGCAAGCCTTTGCGCTCCTCTTTTGTGACGGAATTGACGGTTTTTTGCGGGGAGACGCCCGCCTGCGCAAGGACAAAGGGAACGAGATTTTTGGGCAGCAATCCGCAAAAGACGTTTCCGACCGACTTGTTTTTTTCGGCGTCGAAATCACGCAAAATGCGCTGTTCCAGCTGCTCGAACGAGAGCGCGGGCTTCAGATCGAGACTGAGGGAAAGAGAAGGAATCTGCTTTCTGTTGATAAGGGAAGAGATCGTCAACACGATCGGGCTTGAAATGCCGGAATGAGTAAAGAGCATTTCCCCGAACTCCCGATGCAGAACTTTTTCCCCTTCCTTTACGGAAAGAGCTACGTTTTTTAAGGACAATCCGGAAAGAGGCGCGAGTGGATTTTTCAGGCGGATGCCGACGAGCGCGGGAACGGTCGGCACAATGCTGTGCCCGAGCGACGAGGCAAAGGAATAACCGTCCCCTGTACTTCCCGTCGTCGGATAAGAGACGCCGCCCGTCGCTATGATGACGGAATACGCGAAATATCTCCCTGTACTCGTTACTATGTCAAACATACTATTTGCTACGTCTGACATAGTATCTTGCTTTCTGACGGATAACACTCTTTCATTGAGATGGATTTGCACGCCGACCGAACGACAAGCCTTTTCGAGCACCTTCGTGACGTCGCTTGCGTGGTCGGAAATCGGAAACGCACGATTCCCCCGCTCGATTTTGTAGTGCATCCCCGCCTCTTCAAAAAAGCGCAGGGTGCGTTCGGGCGGAAAGGCGCGGATCGCCCCCATCAAGAATTTGGGATTGGAAACGACGTTGGTCAAAAATTCGTCGGGGGAACAGTCGTTGGTAAAGTTACAGCGACCCTTTCCCGTGATATAAATCTTCTTTCCGAGCTTTTCGTTCCGCTCGATGAGCAAAACGCGCTTCCCGCGCTTTGCCGCTTGATATGCCGCCATCAAACCGGAGGCGCCTCCCCCTATGACGACAATTTCGTATTCTTCCATAGATACCCCCGATCTCTAGTGGAAAGGAATTTCCTCTTTCCATAGAGCAAGTTTTCTGCAAACATGCGACGAGCGAGGGCAAAATGCCCTCGCCTGAAACGTCGTCTTTTGTCGATGATTATACGGGGTAGACCTTTGATTCGCAGTGAGCGAGATCGATGTCTACGGCGTCTTTGTTCGCCTTTCTCCATTTGAAGAAGTTCTCGGCAACCTGCTCGAAGACCGCATAGGAGAGAACGTCCTCTTCCTGCTCGTAATAGCCCTTGTCGATGACCGTCTGCTTGATCGCCTCGTATTCGGGTGCAATGTCGTCGGCAGGTCTGTTGGTGATGCGCTTTACGCTGGGAATGACCTTTTCGACGACTTCGGGATTCGGCTCGGCGGGAAGCTGTCCGTATTCTCCCTTCAGAAGGCTCTTGGTCTCCTTCGTCACCATCTTATAACGTTCGCCGGAAAGGACGTTGAGCACCGCCTGCGTGCCGACGATCTGCGAAGAAGGCGTGACGAGGGGCGGATAGCCGCAGTCTCTTCTCACATTGGGAACTTCGGCAAGACAGTCATTAAGCTTGTCGAGCTTGCCCTGATTTTTCAACTGATTCATGAGGTTGGAGAGCATTCCGCCCGGTACCTGATAAATGAGCGTGTTGATGTCGATGGAGCGAACCTTCGGATTCAACGCACCCGATTTTTCAAGCTCTGCCGCAACGCCCTTGAAGTGCTGTACGATGGGAAGAAGCTTGGCAATGTCGATGCCCGTATCGTAAGGCGTTCCCTTTAGCGTTGCAACCAAGGGCTCGGTTGCGGGCTGAGAAGTGCCGTTTCCGAGGGGAGATAATGCCGTGTCGACGATGTCCACCCCTGCCTGAATCGCCATGAGGTTGATCATATCGCCCGTACCTGCGGTATTGTGCGTGTGCAGGTGAACTTTCGTCTCGGGGCGAAGCTCCTTTTTCAAGCGGGAAACGAGCTCGTAGGCGTCGTAAGGAAGGAGCAGATTTGCCATATCCTTGATGCAGATGTTGTCAGCACCCATGCTTTCCAGCGTTTTGGAGAGCTTGACGAAGTAATCGAGGGTATGAACGGGGCTCGTCGTGTAGGAAATTGCCGTTTCGCAGATTCCCCCGTACTTCTTGATTGCCTTTACCGACGTCTCGAGGTTTCTGGGATCGTTCAGAGCGTCGAACACGCGAACGACGCCGACGCCGTTTTCAATGGATTTCTCGACGAATTTCTCCACGACGTCGTCTGCATAGTGACGGTAGCCGAGAAGGTTTTGCCCGCGAAGGAGCATTTGAATGGGCGTCTTTTTGAGGTGCGCCTTCAGGGTGCGAAGCCTTTCCCAAGGGTCTTCGTTGAGGAAGCGAAGGCAGGAATCGAAGGTTGCGCCACCCCATGCCTCCAGGGAATAATAGCCGATCTCATCGAGCGCATCGAGAACGGGAAGCATCTGTTCGATGGACATTCTGGTTGCAGCGTGAGATTGGTGAGCATCGCGGAGAATCGTCTCCGTAATCATAACTTTTTTCGAATTTTCAGCCATAACTGTTCTCCTTAAATTTTAACCGAAGCAAGCAAGCAGCGCGCCTGCGGCAATTGCCGAGCCGATGACTCCCGCCACGTTCGGCCCCATTGCGTGCATCAAAAGGTGATTCTGCGGGTCGGTTTCCCTGCCGACGTCCTCTGAAATACGCGCCGCCATGGGTACGGCAGATACGCCCGCCGAGCCGATGAGCGGGTTGATCTTTCCGCCGGAAAGCTTGTTCATGAGTTTTGCCATCAAGAGTCCTCCGACCGTTCCGAAGCTGAATGCGACGAGTCCGAGAAGCACGATGGAAAACGTCTGCCAATTCAAAAAGACTTCCGCTTTTGCCTTACAGCCGACTGCAACTCCCAGGAAGATGGTGATCGTATTCATCAATCCGTTCTGCGCCTGAGAGGAAAGCCTGTCGCAGACGCCGGATTCCTTCAGAAGATTTCCGAGCATCAGCATACCGAGCAGAGGCACTGCGTCGGGAAGAAGCATACCAACGACGAGGGTGACGACGATCGGGAAGAGAATTTTTTCGAGCTTGCTGACCGTTCTGAGCTGCTGCATGCGAATCTGACGCTCTTTCTTGGTCGTGCAGAGCCGCATGATGGGCTTTTGAATGAGGGGAATGAGCGCCATGTAGGAATATGCCGCAATGGCGATCTGGGACAGGAGCTGCGGCGCAAGCTTAGAGGCAACGTAAATTGCCGTAGGCCCGTCTGCACCGCCGATGATGGCGATTGCCGCGGCTTCCGCAGCGGTAAAGCCGAGCAATGCAGCGCCGATCAACGTAAGGAAAATACCGAGCTGTGCCGCCGCACCGATGAGCATGCTTTTAGGATTTGCAATGAGCGGCCCGAAATCGGTCATCGCCCCGATGCCGAGGAAGATGAGCGGAGGATAGATGACGTGCTCTACACCGTAATAGAGATACCACAAAAGTCCGCGCGAGCTTTCGATGACGTTTTCAAAGTTATGCTCTACTCCTTCGGGATATTTCCCCCAAACAACCCCTTCCGCACCCGGAATGTTGATGAGGAACATACCGAAGGCAATGGGAAGGAGAAGGAGCGGCTCGTACTTTTTTACGATTGCGAAATACATGAGGACGAACGAAATGAGTAGCATAACATAATTAAGCCATGTCCCCTGCGCAAGCCCCATGGATTCCCACAAATTACTGATGATTTCGACAAAATCAATGTCGAGAAGCGTCCAAGCCATTGACGACCTCCTCAGCCGATCACGGCAAGGACGGCGTCAGACTCAACGTTTGCTCCCTTTGCAACGCGGAAGGATACGACGCCGTCGCAGGGAGCGGAAATATCATTGTCCATTTTCATCGCTTCGAGGATGAGAATGGGCTGATCCTTTTTGACGGTCGCACCCTCTGCAACCAAGAGATTTTTAATGAGCCCGGGGAAAGGAGCAACTACTTTTTCGCCTTTGCTATTTGCCTTGGGGGCGGGAGCGGGAGCAGGTGCGCTCGCTGCGGGGCTTACCACGGGTGCGGGAGCGACAGAAGGCGCTCCGACCTCTTCTACACTGACTTCAAAACTTTTACCGTCTACGGTGACTACAAAATTACGCATAATTGACTCCTTTAACCGATTCTTTTAATTCTTTTTACCGTAAATCCACTGTACGGCTTTTCTGTCTCATAAAATGCCATGATGGCTGCAACAATGGCAGCTTTGACTTCGTCGGACACTTCCTCTTCTTCCACTGCTTCGGGAACAGGAACAGGGACGGGCTTTACCGCCTTTGCCTTCTGTGCCACCTTCTTTTTCTCTCCTCTCCTCTTCATGATCGCACCCATGACGGTGATGATCAGAATGAGAACTGCAATGCCGACAAATACGAATGCAAACCCCAAAGCCGCATAGATGAGCGCGTCCAAAATGGGGAGCTTTTCGGTATTGACCAATAAATTCATCATACGAGCACCTGCCTTATGCCAATAACATCTGCAAGGAAGCGATCAGGTACTGCTTCGCAAACTGCGGCTCGATGATGTTGTCGATGTAGCCGCCCTTTGCCGCATGGATGGGATCGCACACCTCGTCCGCGTACTTTTCGGCAAGCTGATCGCGGTCAGCCCCGCCGCCGAACTCGATTTCCGCACCCTGAACGCTGTCGAAGAGCGCAATCTTCGCGCCGGCAAAGGCGTAAGAATAGTCAAATCCGAGGGATTTTGCCGCAAACAGGGAATACCCGAGGCCGATCGCCTTGCCCGTCACGACGGCAATTTTGGGCGTATCCATGGAATCGAGCATCGCGAGATACTCTCCCGCTTCCTTGAGCACGAGGCTGTTGTTGTTTTCCATGCAGGGGCAAAGGCCGACGCAGTCCACAAAGGTGATAAAGGGAAGGGAATGGCAGCTTGCAAACTCCGCAAAATCCTTTACCTTTCTCATCTTGAGCGCATTCATCTTAGTGGAATCCTCAAAAAGTACTGCCGCGACGGCAAGTCCGCCGATTCTGCCGAGCACCGTATGGACGGAAGGAGCATAGCCCTTTCCCACTTCCACGAACGATTCGAACATGGCAAGGAGGTTTTCGACGCTCGCCCTTTCATTCAATGCGGGAAGCACTTCGTTGAGTTCCGCATCTACGCACTCGCGGGCAAGCAGGTCGGTAATTTGAGCGACGATCTCCCGCACTTCCTCCAAAGATTTGACTTCGAAAGAGGGAAGATTGGTGTGATCGAGCGCCTTGGCGCTTCCGACTTCCTCTTTGGGAAGCTTCTTTCCGCTTACCGCAGAGAGAACTGCCGGGCTGTTGACGGCAAGGACGCTCTCCTTTTGAAAGAACGTGAAGTCCGCAAGCGCCGCAAGCATCGCCGCAGAGCCGTACACTTCGCCGTTCACGACCAAATACTGAGGAACGACGCCTTTGAGCTGGGAAGCCTTCAAAAGGAGAGAGGCAATGCCCTCCAACACTTCGACGCCCTCGCCGATCTGCACGCCGTGCGTGCTGAAAAGGTAGAGAACGGGCGTCTGATTTTTTTCCGCAGCATTCAGGCATTTGACGATTTTTGCACAATTTGCCTTAGAGAGTCCTCCGTCAAGCACTGCAAAGTTCTGCGCTACCACGTAAAACGGATAGCCATTCACGGTTGCAAAACCGGTAACGACGCCTTCGCCTTCCGCATCCTCTCCGTAAAATTCGTTTTTGGAAAAGCTGAAGGTGGAAAATTCGACAAAGCTTTCGGGATCGATGATCTTTGCGATATCTTCTCTGATCCCCTTTCCGGCGTTTGCAAGAGCTTGCTTTCTGGACTGCAACAATTGTATTTTATCCATAAAACCTCCATTGTCGGTAAAAAATTACAAATTCAACCAATTACTATTATATACAAATTTCCAAAATAAAGCAAGCGTTTGAGTGTTTTTTTGCAAAAAGGAATGCTTATACCCGCTAAAAAAAAGAGATACCCCAAAGGAGTATCTTTTCAAAACGACGATTGCATTTCCTGCAAAAGTCTCTCTTCCATTTTTGCAATTCCGCTCGCATTCTCCTTGCAGGCAAGCCCCTTTTTTAAGTAAGGTTCAATGAGACAACCGTCCCCGAAGGTTTGATGATAGGCAGCCAAAATGCGATAGGAAGTCATCGTGTTTTGGGCTAGAAGCAGTTCTCCCTGCCGTTCAAAGAGCGCCTTTGCGCCTTCTTCGTCGCGATCGACCTTGCAGCAGTCATAGAGCAAGAGATTGTAAACCTCGTCCAAATCCTCTTCATCGAGATAGGGAATGAGATCTTGCAGGCGCAAATCTTCCTTTCGCACCCCTTCCAAATCCCCCTTGTCCAAATAATAGAGATAGCGAAGTTGTGTCAACAGCAAAAAATTCCGATCGTCTTCCGGCAAAACGGGTAAGTCAAAATAGAGCGATTCCTCGATTTCGGCGGGGCTTTGGGTGAGCAGGAGCGCCTGAATGCGCATAATGCGAATCGTCACCTCGGCATCCGGCTCTTTCTTCCAAATGCCGTACAAAATTCTTCCGTCCGTCTTCCCCGTTTCCGTCGTATAGGGAAAGGCGTTGTGAAAGAAGAGATAGAACGCGACGGGTGCGCCGTAGCCGAGAAGGTAGTGAAAAAATCCACCGTTTCCCAAGCAGACACAGGTTAAAATCAGATAGAGAAGGGAAAACAGCAAGCCCCCAAACGTCGTCATGGCATAGCGAAACGCCATCTTGTCCGATTTTATCGGAGACATGGAATAGCGTCCGAACACGTCCGGCTTGACGATGGAAAAGGATTTCGAGGAGAAAGAAAAGCGAAAGCAAAAGATCTGCAACACTTCCGCCTTCATGCCAAAGAGCTTGCCAAAGAGCAAGTGACCGAGCTCGTGCACGGCTTCCGCCAAAAAGGAAGCGAAGAAGAGTCCAGGCAAAACCAGGAGCACCGTCAAAATTTCGAGGCGCGTAGAGATGACGACGTCGAAAAAGAGTGCGCAGATCCCGATGGTCAGGGCGATGAGAAAGATGAGAATTTGATAAATTTTTTTCAAATAATACATTCGTCCAATCCCTTTAAAATGGCGTAGCCTTCCAGATTATCGGCACAGCTCACCGTTAGTTTCTCTTGATTCCAATATTCCATAATGCGCAAAAGGAGAAGCATTCCTCCGCCGATGACGTCAAGTTTGTTAAGATCCATGCCGGGAATCCTGCGCCGTTCCTCCACGGAGAGCGGTAAGACAAAGCGGCATAGCTCTTTTAAGCGTTCGTAGGAGATTGAATGCCCGTCCACCCTTTTTTCATCAAAGGAGGGAAGCGCCAGATCGACCGCAGCAAGCGTCGTCGCCGTTCCGCCGATGGCAAAGACGCGATTTGTTTTGGGAAGAATCCCGTAAGCGGGAAGCATTTCCGAAATCTTTGCGCTCAGCTTGTCCTCGTCCATGCCGCACCAATCGAAGAGCCGCACCGTTCCGACGTCGAGGCTTTTGGAGTAAATCTGCTCGGTATCGCTTCGCACGGAAATCTCCGTACTCGCCCCGCCGACGTCGATGATTGCGCCTGCCCTTTTGCCTACTGCGCCCAAAAGCCCGATTTGCGCCTCTTCCGTGCCCGGTATGACGTCTACCGCAAGCGACGTTTTCCGCATGACGAGGGTGACGAACTCAGCGCCGTTTTTTGCGCTTCTCACCGCCGCCGTCGCAAAGACGAAGAGCTTTTTTACTTCATCTCTTTGGGCAAGGGAAGCAAGCTCTAAAACGGCGTTTGCCGTGCGCTCCATGGCAAAATCCTGCAAGACGCCCGTGAGCGAAAGCTTTTCGCTAAGGCGCGTCGTTTTGACCGCCTTATATAAAGTTTTTCCGCCCGCCCGAACCATCAGGCGAACGGAATTCGATCCTACGTCAATGACACCGATTTTCATTCGGAAGCATCCTCATCGGTAATATCTCCCTCGTAAACGTAATGGTATTCCCTCGCCATTCTGAGGAGATAATCTTTGCTGCGATAATATTCGAGGGAAGATTGAGAAGTCTCGATTTGCTGCTGAATTTGCGCAATATCCTGTTCGAGCTTTGCCTTTTTATTCTTGGCGACGTTGATGACAATCAACTGATACGCGACGATGAGAAACAAGACCACGAGCAAAATCGTACCCGTGACCGAAATAGCTCTGATCAAGCGTTCCGCTTTTTCTTTCGTCATAAGAAAACCCGTTATCCTTTTCTTTTTTTCTTATTATACAACCTTTTCGCCAAAAAAGCAACTATTCTGTGAATACTTTTCCGATAGATGAGTCCGCCAAAAAGAGAAAAAAGCCAGAAATAATACCGAAAGTCGGGAAAATGCGCAAAAGTTGCCAAAAAAAGGTAGGGAAACAGGATGACCATTACGGAAAGAAGGTCAAACAAGAGTTTCCCCTTTCCCCGAAAGGCTTCCCGAACGAGAAAAAGCGGCTCGCTCAACGCGCCGCCGATGACGCCCGCCGCCATGGAGACGCAGGCAAAGTAGACCCCTTCGATCATTTGAAGAGCCTGCCGATTTTTTCGCCCTTGCGAATGAATTTCACCGCGCCGATCAAACCGCTCGCCGAGAACGAGCCGTTCCCGGAAGAAAAGCCGATGATCTTCAAGGAAGAGCCGTTGATCTGAATGCGCCCTCCCGAAGCGCTCAGGACGATCTGCGTGTCGGAAAGTGAAATTACACTCTCGATGGCGGAGAGTGTAATTTTGCTTTGGTTTTCTATGGTCATCATTCCTGTCATTTCCTGCATGGTATACTCTATGCAGAGAAAGGAAAATTATGACTTCTTTTCCTTTGCGCGGGCTTTTGCACGGAGCTCTCCGTCCAAAATGCGCTTGCGAACGCGAATGCTTTTAGGAGTGACTTCCAAAAGCTCGTCGTCGTTCAAAAATTCGAGGGCTTCTTCCAAGCTCATTCTCTTGGGCGTGATCAGGCGGAGCGCGTCGTCGCTCGCGGAAGAGCGGGTATTCGTCAGGTGCTTGGTTTTGCAGACGTTGACGTTGATGTCGTCCGACTTCGGGCTGAATCCGATGACCATGCCCTCATAGACGGGCGTGCCCGCACCGATGAACAGCGTGCCCCTTCCCTGTGCGTTGAAGAGTCCGTACGTTACCGCCTCGCCCGATTCAAAGGCGACGAGCGAACCCGTATCTCTCCTTGCGATGTCGCCCTTGTACGGCTGATACTCAAAGAACAGGGAATTCATGACGCCCTCGCCCTTGGTATCGGTGAGGAATTGGCTCTTATAGCCGAACAATCCCCTCGCGGGAACGAGAAATTCGAGTCGCATGCGAGAACCGATGGCGCTCATGTGCACCATTTCGCCCTTTCTCTCCCCCATGCTCTGGAAAACAGAGCCCGTCATATCTTCGGGAACGTCTACAATCAGGCGCTCGATGGGCTCGTATCTCTGACCGTCGATCTCCTTGTAGAGCACCTTCGGGGGGCTGACCTGAAATTCATAGCCCTCGCGACGCATGGTTTCGATGAGGATGGAAAGGTGCATTTCGCCCCGTCCGCTTACGCGGTAAGAATCGGCGGAATCCGTATTCTCCACGCGGAGGGAAACGTCCTTCAAAAGCTCTCGGAACAGCCTGTCGTGCAGGTGTCTGGTCGTGACGAACTTGCCCTCTTTTCCCGCAAAGGGGCTGTCGTTTACGGAAAAAATCATCTCTACGGTCGGCTCGGAAATCTTGGCAAATCGAATGGGCTCGACGACGGCGCTCTCGCAGAGGGTATCGCCGATGTTGATTTTTTCGAGTCCCGAAAAACAGACGATGTCGCCCGCTTGCGCCGTTTCGCAGTTGACCTTGTTCAATCCTTCGATCTGATAGAGATTGACGATTTTTCCGCGAAGGTGGACGTCGGGGTGGTTGTAATTGCAAACCGTCACATCTTCTCCGACCTTCAGCGTACCGCGTTCAATTTTGCCGATGCCCATTCTTCCCACGTATTCGTTGTAGTCGATAGAGGAAACGAGCATCTGTCCGGGTGCGGTCTCGTCCACCTCCATGGGCGGAATGTGCTGCAAAATGGTATCAAACAGGGGCTTTAAATCCGTCCCCTGCTTGTCCGGATCGAGCGAAGCCGTACCCGTTCTGCCCGAACAATAGACAAACGGGCTTTCGAGCTGTTCGTCGCTCGCGTTGAGATCCATCAAAAGCTCCAATACCTCGTCGATTACCTCGTGAATGCGGGCGTCGGGACGGTCTACCTTATTGATGACGATAATCAGCTTATGGTTGAGCTCGAGCGCCTTCTGCATGACGAATCTCGTCTGCGGCATCGGCCCTTCGGCGGCATCGACGAGAATGAGAACGCCGCTGACCATGAGGAGGACGCGCTCGACCTCTCCTCCGAAATCGGCGTGTCCCGGCGTGTCGATGATGTTGATTTTAACGCCGTTATAGTGAACGCTGGTGTTCTTTGCGAGAATGGTAATTCCCCTCTCGCGCTCCAGATCGTTCGAGTCCATGACTCTGTCTTCTACCACCTGATTGTCGCGGAATGTTCCCGACTGCTTCAAAAGCTGATCGACCAAAGTCGTCTTGCCGTGGTCTACGTGCGCGATGATCGCCACGTTTCTCAAATCGTTTCTGATCACTGTATCTATTCTCCAAAAAATTTTCTTCTCGATTATCCGTTCTATTTTATACCTTTTTTCCCGATATGACAACAAAAAAACACCGATCATCCAAAAATAATCGGCAAAAAATTTACAGAAAATTGCAGTTGACGTACTTGCAGAAGCGAATGCGATAACCGTTCGTTTCGACGGGCTCGCTCTCCTCCGTCAAACGAAAGAGGGAGGATTTGTCTAAGTCCTCGACAAACGCATCCGCACCGCCGTCGGCGTCCACTTTGGTGACGAGAATTTCCGAGCAGAGCGGGAAAAGCGCGCGATAAAGCGAAGCGCCGCCGATCAGGAAAACATGATCGGGATCGTAGGAAGAGATCGCTTTTTTGAGCTCGTCCATGGAATGGACGGCGAGAAAAGACCCGTCTCCCTCCATAGAAGTCAACACGACGTTTACCCTGTTTTTGAGTGCGCCGTTCGGGAAAGAACGAAAGGTATTGCCGCCCATGACGACGACGCCGCCCGTGGTGGTTTCCCGAAAAAACTTCATATCGGCGGGAAGTCGGAACATGAGCTTATTGTCTCTTCCGATCCCCCACTTGTTGTCTACGTGTAAAATCGCTTTCATGGCTCAAATCGCAACGGGGAATTTTTCATCCAACGGGGTATAAGCGTAGTTTTCCAGCTTGAAATCTTCCTTGCGGAAGGCGTAGAAATCGGTAATTTCCCCGTTCATGACAAGGGTCGGCGCGTCGTAAGTCGGGTTGGAAATGATCTTCTCGATGATGGGGACGTGCCGATCGTAAATGTGCGCGTCGGCGATCACGTGGACGAGCTCGCCTGCCACAAGCCCCGAAACCTGCGCAAACATCTTTAGAAGGAGGGCATACTGCGCCACGTTCCAATTATTTGCCGCAAGCATATCGTTCGAGCGCTGATTGAGAATGCCGTTTAAGACGTTGCCCGATACGTTAAAAGTCATCGAGTAGGCACACGGATAGAGGTGCATCTCGTGAAGATCCTGAAAGTTATACAAATTGGTCAATATTCTGCGGCTCGCGGGGTTGTGTTTGAGGTCGAAGAGCACCCTGTCGACCTGATCGAACTCCCCTTCCTTGTAAACGTGTTTTTGCGCGAGCTGATAGCCGTAAGCTTTTCCGATCGAACCGCTCTCGTCTGCCCATGCGTCCCAAATATGAGAGGACAGATCGTGCACGTTGTTGCTCTTTTTCTGCCAGATCCAAAGGAGCTCGTCGAGACACGACTTAAAGGCAAGGCGCCGAATGGTGAGCGCGGGAAATTCCTCCCGAAGGTCGTAGCGATTGACAATGCCGAACTTTTTTACGGTGTGCGCCGGCGCGCCGTCCTCCCACTTGGGGCGGACTTCCCGATCGGTATCCCAAACGCCGTGAGCTAAAATTTCCTTACAGTTTTCGATGAAAATTTGATCTGCCTTGCTCATATGTTCTCCTTATTGTTCTGATTTCGTATTTGAACTTATCGTCTCATCCGACGATTCTTTTTTGGGAAGATGCACCCGCTCGGAGGTAAATCCCCTTCCCTTTACCTCGGAGACCGTGCTGATCGTGATAAAGGCGTTGGGGTCGATTTTCTGTACTTCCTCGGTCAGATGGTTGACGTCCCTCGCGGGGACGACGGACAAGATCACGTCCGACTCGATGCAGAGCCAGCCCGTCTTGCCGTGCAACAGCGTGACGCCGTGGTCGAGCTTACCGATGAGAAGGGCGTGAATCTCGCGATATTTTTCGCTGACGATTTTGACCTGCATCTTTTTCTGACCGATGAGAGATACCTTTTCGATGATGATGGAATAAACCGCAGCCATAATGACGCCGTACAAGACCATTTCAAACTTACAGACGAAACACTGCATCAAAATGACGATAAAGTCGAAGATCCAAACGCCGATCGAGGCGGGAAGATGAAAGAATTTTTGCAAAATCAGCGGAGGAATGTCCATACCGCCCGTCGAGGAGCCGACGCGGAACACCGAGCCGATCCCGACACCGACCAGGACGCCCCCGCAGAGGGTTGCAAGCATGGGATCTTCCACTACCTTTCCCTCCCCGATAATCCTTTCAAAGACAAACATAAAACCGGGATAAAGGAGCGTTCCGAGCAGCGTCTTTAAGGCGAAGTTTTTGCCGAGAAAGAGAAAGCCAAGGGTAAACAGCACGATGTTGAGAATGAGGACGATCATAGAAATCGAAACGTCCGGAAAAAAATGCCTGACAAAGACGCCGATTCCCGTCGTGCCGCCGACGACCAATCCGTTGGGGACGACGAAGAGAGCCGCTCCCGCCGCCGTAGCCGCATTGCCTAAGACGATGCAAAGAAGATCCTTTACCACAGATAAAAACTTTTTCCTCGAACGATTTTCCACCCAATTACCTCTTTTCGAATACTTCCGATTTTTCCATGCCGTTGATTTCTTTGAAAAAGAGAAACGCCACGGGAATGCAGACGAGGCAAGTTAAAACGTCCGCCACCGCCTGCGCGATTTGAAGTCCGGTCAAACCGAACGCAAAGGACAAAATGAGAATGGCGGGAACGTAGAAAAATCCCTGCCGACAGCCGGATAACAGCGTAGCCGTCCACGATTTTCCGATGGATTGATAGGTCATGTTGCACACCGTGCCGAGGGGCATGAGCGGCATGGCGACGCACTGCGCCCGAAAGGCAAAGACGGCAATTTCGGCGACGCTCTCGTCCGCACCGTCCTTTCCGAAGAGCGCAATCAGGTTGGGCGCGGCAAAGAAGCCGACGATGGAAAAGACGAGAATGAGAACGGTCATGGTGAGCAAGGTAAAGACGAAGGACTGCTTGACCCGTCGAAAGAGCTTTGCGCCGTAATTGTAGCCGATGACGGGCTGAAAGCCCTGTCCGAATCCGATGATGACGGAAAATACGACCATGAAAATCTTGGTGACAATCCCCATCGCCGCAATGACCGCGGCAATGGAATAGTCGCCGTGAAACATTGCCGCCATATGATTGAGCAAAATCCCGGCAATGCTGGAAAAGCTCTGACGGACAAAGGAAGGAAGTCCGTTCCGCACGATGCGGAGATAGTCCGTTCCCCTTTTAGAAAGGCGACGAACGGAGAGCCGAACGTTCGTCTTTTTCAGAAGGTACGGGGTCAAAAGAATCAGAAATCCGACGCATTGACTGATACCCGTCGCCATTGCCGCACCCGCAGTTCCCAAATTCAAACCCCAATCGAAGATAAAGACGGGGTCGAGCGCGATGTTTAAAATACCTCCGATTCCGATGCCGATCATGGAAAAGCGGGCTTTCCCCTCCGAGCGCAAAAGATTGTTGAGCACGAAGGAAGCCGCCATGACGGGTGCTGCATAGAGAATGTAATCCCCGTATGCCTTTGCATAGGGCATGATTTCCGCATCCGCACCCAAAAAGGTCATAAGCTCACCGATGAACAGTTTTCCGAACAGCGCAATCAAGCCGCCGAGAACGAGCGCCATCAAAAGAGCGGAAGACCCGATCGAATTTGCCCGCTCGTTTTCACTCCTGCCTAGCAGGCGGGAAATCCAAGTTCCCGCGCCCATGCCGATGGTAAACGAGAACGCCTGAATAAGCGCCATCAGGGAGAAGACGACGTTGACAGCCCCCGTCGCGCCGTTGTTGTTGAGTTGGGAGACGAAATAAGTGTCGGCAAGATTATAGACGGAAGTCACCAGCATGCTGATGATCGTCGGGATCGCCAAAGTCGAAATGAGCTTCGGGATGGGCGTTTTCGTCATTTTTTCAAATTGTACTTTGCTCTGTTCCATCTTTGGTTAAACGGGATAGACCATATCTTCCGCCGTCCAATGGCTTATAACTTCGAGCATATCGCGGGCAACTTCCTTTGCTCCCTCCAAGTCGTGTTCCATGTAATTTCCGCACTCGATGCGCTTGCTTCCGGGAATTTCCCCCGCAAAGTCCGCGATAAAGGAAAAGCTGTCCCGAATGAGGGATATGACCTCCTCTTTGGAAACGGAGTCGCGCATGAGAAGATAAAAGCCCGTGCGGCATCCCATCGGGCCGACGTAAAGAACGGCGTCGGCAAATGCGCTGTTGCGCGCATAGGTTGCAAACAGATGCTCAAAGGTGTGAAGCGCGCCTACGGAGAGATAGCCCCCCGCATTCGGCTTTTTCATGCGAATGTCATAAGTGACGACGTCCCCGTCGATGCGGGAAACGTAAATTCCCTTTTCCAACAGATTGTGATTGACGGTAAAGCTTGCTATCTTTTTCATAAAAACCTCATTTGTCATTATATTCCATTTTTTGAAAAAAGTCAAATTATTCTCGAATGATTTCTTCTCTGCCTTCCCCCTATCTTTCTCATTCCTCGAGTATGTGAAAAAATTTGGAGAAAAAGCGAAAAAACACTTTTTTTCGCTTGACAAATCAAAGAAGAATCAATATAATAACGAAGGTAAATCAATGAATGCTGTTGTGGCTCAGTCGGTAGAGCACATCCTTGGTAAGGATGAGGTCGGCAGTTCAAATCTGCTCAACAGCTCCAAAAATCCCGAAACTTTCGTTTCGGGATTTTTCTTTGCGCATATTTACTCGATCCGCTTAATCGTCAGATTTTCATAGATCTCTTCGTACTTTTCCCGCTTAAACCACATTGAGCCGAAGGTCGAGACACTCGCCGTTCCCGCGGCGACGCCTGCACGCAAGATATCGGGAAGTTCCGCTCCCCTTTCCAATTGCAGCGCGGCGGCTGCGACCATAGCGTCGCCCGCCCCCACCGTCGAATTGACGGCGACGTTCATGCTTCGGCAATAGTGCGTTTCCCTGCCGTCCGTAATCAGTGCGCCCTGCTTTCCAAGCGAAAGAAGGACGATTTTCGCACCCCGTTCGATGAGCTCTCTGCATCCGTAGAGAACCTCATCCTGCGTGTTCAATTCCCTTCCGAGGCTCGTTTTTAATTCTTCCAAATTGGGTTTGACGAGATCGACGCCGACGTCGAGCGCCGAAAACATCCTTGCCCCCTCCGCATCGACGATCTTTTTGCAGGAGGGAGAGACCATGCGGAAAAGACTTCCGTAGTACTCGTGTCCGACGTCCTTGGGAAGCGCGCCGGAAATGACGGTGACGGACGCACGGGAAGACAGATTTTGCACCATCGAGGAAAGCGCGATGAGTTTTTCTTCCTCAACCCGTTCGCTGACGCCGTTGATTTCCGTCAGCATGGATTTCCCGTCGATGATCTTGTAGTTTTCCCGCACCCGACCGCGATTCCAGACAAACGTGAAGGGAACGCCCTCCCGATCCAACAGCGTTTCAAATTCAGAACCGTTTTCGTTGTACATAAAACCCGTGAGGTAGGAATTTCCGCCCAAGCGGGCAACGTCGATCGCGACGTTCAGCGCTTTTCCCGCAAACGTCGTACTCTTGTTCTTCAATACGTTGTATTTTCCGACGTTCAGCGCATCCACTTCGATTGTGACATCGATGCAGGGACTTAAACATACCGTTAAAATCATTTTCTTCTCCCTTGTCAAAAAGAGTTCTCGCCTCTATTATACTATAAAAGGAGAGAAATTTCAATCGATTTTTGAAATTTCTCTCTCCTCGGAATCAAAAATTCGCCGACTGCACTCCGAATGCCGAAGGCCATGAAAAAAGGGGCTTAACCCCTTTTTCTCTTTTCATCAGTAAGAAATCATTTGCAGCGTTTCGTAGAGTTCGTAATTGAACTTCTTCTTCATGCTGACCGCTTCGAAAATGTCCATATCGATGATCTCGTTCTTGCGGATTCCGACGACGCGGTTGCCCACGCCCTCGTTAAGGAGTCTGACCGCCTTGTTGCCGAACTGCGCCGCGAGCATTCTATCTGCCATGGAAGGAGAGCCTCCGCGCTGAACGTGACCGATGGTCGTGGGACGCACGGAATAGGTGGTCACTTCCTGAAGCTTCTTGGCGAACGCCTCTGCACTCATGACTCCCTCCGCCACGACGATGATGTTGGAATGCTTGCCGTTCGCCCTCGAACGGTTGACGCGCATGACGATGTCGTCGATGTCGAAGGTAATTTCGGGGACGACGATGATTTCCGCACCGCTCGCAATGCCCGCATAGAGCGCGATGTCGCCGCAGCGTCTGCCCATAACTTCGACGACGCTGATTCTCTCGTGAGAGGTCATGGTATCGCGGAGCTTATTGATGAGGTCGAGACAAGTATTGACCGCCGTATCGAATCCGAGCGTATAATCGGTATATTCGAGGTCGTTGTCGATCGTACCGGGGATGCCGATCGTGGGAACGCCGAATCCTTCGGACAAATCCCTTGCGCCGCGGAAAGAACCGTCTCCGCCGATGACGACGAGTCCTTCAATTCCCCTTCTCTCCAGGGTTTTAACTGCTTTTTTCTGTCCTTCCTTGGTCAAAAGCTCAAGGCATCTCGCGGTACGAAGCATTGTTCCACCGCGCTGTACGATGTCCGAAACGCTGCGCATTTCCATGGGAACCATATCGTCATCGATAAGACCGGAATAGCCCCGTTTGATGCCGTAAACTTCCATGCCGAAATAAAGTCCTGTTCTGACGACAGCGCGAATCGCTGCATTCATGCCGGGGGCATCACCGCCACTTGTCAACAAACCAATTCTTTTCATATTATCCATCCTCCGTCCGTTTGGCAGAATTCTCCAAACTAGATTGCAATTTTATTATAGCAGATGTCGAAAAAAACACAAAGCGTTTTTTATTTCCTTTTCGGGTTTTTTCGAAAATAAGGAAAACTCACAAAAAGAAATGACGTTTTATCACTTTTCAAAGCAAAACTATCAAAAATGATGAGCTTTTAAACTGAAAACCATTCTAATTTTGTCCAAAAGACAATCATTTTTGAATAGAAAACCTATTCTTACGATTAAATTTTAAGTCTCCTTTAACTTGACAGGAAAGCACGTCCTAATACCCTGTCATAAAGCCGAATAGATCCATTTTTATTACAGTATTTAGGATTATCCCGAAATATCACCGATATTATAACATTGTATTTTTTGTTTGTCAATAGCTAAGGCAATTTTTCATCGATCCCTGGCTTCGAATTGCCTATATTAATTTCTCGGACAGTTCCTTATATCGACGATCATTGAAGAATTTTATTTCTGTCTTCGCAATTCTGAAGCGAACCCGAAAAATTGGACAAGCTAAAGTCTTCCACTACTTGCATAGCCGAACTTAAACGCTACAGAAATTTTACTTTCTGTGGCGTTTAGGCTGTAAATAATTATCCACAGGCTTAGCCGGTGGATAATGTCTAAAAAATGATTTTACATACAATTTTTCACGCCACTACGACGGTTGTATTGCATGAAGAGTTCCTTAACTTCGATGACCTTTTTTCTCGAAAGAGGAAGAATTTCTCCGTTTTTGAGGCTTACGCCTTCGTTGTTGATGCGACAAACGTATTTCATATTCACGAGATATCCTTTGTGTATCCGGAAGAAGCCTTCGCTTGTAAGCTGATTTTCGAGAGAGGCTAGGCTCAATCTGATCTTTTTCGGTTCTTTGTCGATTTCCGTATGAATGTACTGATATTCCTTGATACTCTCGATGTACAAGATCTTGCTGATATTGATATTCTCGATCGTGCAATGCGTTTGGATCTGAAGGAGATCTTCGGCTTCCTCGTTATGCTCTTTGAGATAAGCGCGAATAACCTCACCGATGTCTCCGATGAAATTGCTCTTTCGAATGAAACCAAAGGGGTGAACAAGGAGCGATTCGAATACTCTGTGCTCTTCACCCGAAACGAAAATGATGTCGAGAGAGCCCTTTATATCCTTGATTTTCTTACCGAGCTCAATACCGTCGATCCCCGGCATATTGATGTCGAGGAAGATTATATTGTATTCATAGCTCATCAGCCGATCGAATAACTTCGGGGAAGGCGAAAATCCGTCAATCTGCGCTTTCACGTTTTCATGGGCAAATACCCTCGTAAGCGTCCCGATGATTGCAGACAAAGCAACTTCTTCGTCGTCAACAACTGCGATTTTAATATTTTGCATAACCTCTCCTTCTATCCTAAATCTAACATTACTTCGGCAATAAACGTTGTCTTCTCCACAGAAAACACGACGTGCCCACTATATTTTTCTGCAATACCTTTGATGATCTTCGTGCCGTATCCGTGCACGAGCTTGTCCTTTTTCGACGTGACAAGGTGCTTGATCTCGTTGGGATCGCGTTCTTTTCCGATCGGATTCTCTACGTAAATGCAGAGATAATTTCCGTTGACCTTGATCGTAATATCGACGTAAGGGTTTTCCATCTTATCCCGTTCACAAGCCTCCAGCGCATTGTCGATGAGGTTGGAGAACAGAGAACAAAGATCGACGTCGGAATACGGAAGCTCGGAAGGAATATCCACATTCAGATTGAAGTGGATATTTTTTGCGTCTGCCTTGGCTTTTTCCATATTCAGGATCGCATTCAAGGTTTTATTATTACAGTCAACGACGTAAAACGGTTTTAAGCGTTCGCCGCCCTCCGATTTAAGATACTTCTTTACGTCTTCGTATTGCTCGTTTTCAAGCATCGTTACGATATAAGCGATTCTGTTCTTTTGATCGTGACGGAACTTCTTGATTTCCTCGAGCGCATTCTGCGTAATAGTGAGCATATACGCGTCCATTTCCGCCATTTGCTTTTGGAATCTGAATCGTTGGGCTTCTTCGTTCTTCTCGCAAACGAAGTAAAGAAGAAGGTATATCGTTACGATCAACACAACCATAATAATTCCCGCGCTACCCGTAAGCAGATTAATTTTATCGCGCATATCGCTCGTCATACCAAAATTCGAGATTACCGTAAACCAAAAGATGGACGCTGCGATGACGATACCGCCGAGCACCGTTAAAACGACGCTTGCCTCGGGCATTTGCTTAAACTTATCGATATTGAGGTAGTGTAAGACGAACGCAAGCCCATAGTTGATACAATTGACGATAACGACGGAAAGAGCAACGAAACTTCCGCCGCCGTTCGGAAGGAAACAGAAGTTTTTGACGAGTTCCGTTACCGATACCGTTGCCGAGAACATAACGCCCGACAAGATTACGCGGACGCGCCCTTGGAGTTTGCTAAAAAATACGGCGTAGAGCACCATACCGATAAAGTACGCCGTCGGGAAACTAAGTCCCACAAGTGCACCGTTGATGCTTCTCATCAACGAAAAACACACGCTTTCAAGCAACAAAACAAATACAAACAGGCAACCAACCTTAAAAAGAGCAATTGCCCATTCTTTGACCGTATTATCAAACGTCGTAAACGACAAGACAATCGCGAGACAAATACCCAAAATCTGAAAACAATGGGCAAAATCTGCTATGTTTTGAAAATAAATACCTAGTCCTTCTATCATTTTTCCTTTCCCCCCGATCAAAATCGACCGATCTTTCGATAGATACTTTCAATAGATATTTTAAAGCAAAACCAACGATTTGTCAATATGTGGCAACAACTCTGTTTAATTTTTCGATCAAATATAATAAAATTGCAACGAACGGTAGGAATTCGTCAATAAACGGCATTATTTCAGATAACTAATTTTGGATGCGTACTGTCCCCAATAGTAGTTGACAATGTATTTAAGGTAGCTATCGTAATCGGGAGCGTATACTGTCGCCTTTTGACAACCGTCGAGAAGATGCGATCCGACCGTACAGACGGGCGTTGTTGCGGAAAGGATGATTTTTTCCAAGCGGATACAGCCCATAAACGCGTTGTCCTCGATCTTTCTAAGTCCCTTCGGAAGGCGCAGTTCCGTCAAGAACACGTCGCCCTGCAATGCTTTTTCGCCAAGAGAAAGGACTGCCTTTCCGTCGTGAGAAGAAGGAAGGGTGAGTTTTTCTCTCGTTCTACCTTCCTCCGTGAGTCCTACAACCTTTAAGCCGTTCCCAGTCTCCTCATAGAGGAAACAGTTCTCGTCCTCGTTGTTTCCCTCTTCAAGTTCTGTGGGAGGGAGAGGCTTTTCGATTTCCTCCATCTCAACCTCGCTAAAGATCCCGAGATACGGCTTTAAATCGGATGCAAGCTGATAGGAATAGCGAAGACTTCCGAGCGTATTCAGATGGAAATTACTATCATAGAACCATTCCGCGTCCAAAACATAGTTTGACAGTGCACCGATGATCGGGCAGGAAAGCGAATCGTTCAATTTTGCAAAGAATTCTTCACCCGTTGCATCGCTCGTGACGGCAAGTCGATTGACGGGACAGAAATTGTAGTATAGCGTAACGCCTTTTTTTTCACAAGCCACGTCGTATTCGTTGATATAATCGACGAAAGATGTATCGATCAAACCGACGGAAAAATCGATCAACGAATCCGTATCATAGAGCTCGGGCATCACGTTGTACCCCCTCTCGTAGACCATTTGACAGTTTTCGTCAAACGAACCCTTCTGATACACGCCGTCGGGCTTCGGTGCACCATTCACGAAATACTCGTATTTTTTCGTCAAGTAGGAGGGAAGCTTGCTCAAGATACTTCCGCCCTCACTCATCAAAAAGGGAGAAAGGAGAGATAAATCCCCGTCGGCACACTTCAAAAGCTCCTCACCGCTAAAATAAAGACTCATCGCCTGTTCGTTGATTTCGGGCGAAATGACGACAATATCCCCTTCACCGAGATACGGCTTTGCGAGCTCGAGCATCGCCTTTGTGCCGACTGCGCCATACAATCCGAACGGACAGATCATGTAGTCGGGAAAAGAACGCTCCATCACGGCAAGATTGAGCCCGAACGCCGTCGAGCTGTTGCCGATCAAGACAATTTTTTTCTCTTTCGTTTTTAATCGCTCCGTCATGTCGGAAAGCTCCGCATAATAGGTAGCCCCGTACTGTGGCGGAACGAAAAACAAAACGCACAAGGGAATACTTACGAAAAGAACGAGTGAGAAAAGGAACGCTACGGTCAAAACGATCCATGTTTTTTTCTTTTTCATACAATGATCCCCCGTACGTTTTCGATCAGTTCTTCCGTATACTTCGCTCCCGCGTCAGTCGTCAGATGAAAATCGGTGTAGTAAAACATACTTCCGCGCCAAACGACGTCTTTGAGGTGATTGACGATCGACGCGTTCTCTTTGACCGCGTTGCGGAAGAACGACTCAAAATCGTCAAGATGCTCGATGGAGCGATCTTCCTCGGAAAGTCCGTCGTAGTTCACGGCACCGAACGAAAATATGACGTTATGCCCCGTCTTCGCCTTCACGGAACGATAGTATTCGTTCAAACGAGCGATCGAATCGGGGTCTAAATCTTCCTTTCGAATGATCGCGTCGTCCCCTTGATCGACGTTGCCTGCTACCGTCGGCATATAGAAAGGAATACAACCATATTCGTCGATCCAGTTCTGCTCGCAAACGTCGCCGTAACTTCCGACGGATAGTTGTTTTTTGATCTGAATGTACGAAGCGTAGCAATCGAAAAATTGCGTGAGTCCACCGACATTGACAAAGGACAAAAGATCGTAATTGAGCTCAAGTGCGGTAAACATATTTTCCGTCATTTTCGTTCGGACAAGGAGCTGGTAATAGCTGTTAGGTACGGGACAATGAATGAAATAATCCCCTTCCTTTAAGTAATGCTCGATGACGGCAAGCTGAACCTGTCCGTTGAAAAAACCGTTCAAGCCCATATTGACGACCGTATATTCGGGATACGCTTTCTGCACCATCTGACCGTTTAAGTTAAACCAAATCCCCGAATCACCCTCAAAGACGAGACGAGGTTTATCGCCCTCCAAGCTCAAAATGAGCAGATCGACCTTATCTGCATAGAAGGAATGACGATTGGTAGAAGCGTAGACAGGTAGATTGACGGCATTGATCCTGACCGTCTTCAATTCACATTCGACGAAACTGCCGTCCGAGATCTCCGTCAAATCGTCGTAAAATTGCAAGGTTTCGATCTCACAATCACAAAAAGCACCTTCCGCAACGGATAACAACGTTCTCGGCAAAACGAGAAGCTCCGCCCGTATTTTTTGGAACGCGGACGCTCCGATATGCGTCACATTTTTTCCGTTTACGCTGGCAGGCACGATGATTTCCGCTTCGTTTCCATGATACCCTGTCAGTACGGCTGTTTCTCCCGCCGTAGAGAAAGCAAAGAGGTTTTCGTCCGTCTCCTTTTTCCATATGGCGTAAAGGTTCAACGTTTTTTCTTTGGGTACGGTCACTCGGCTACCGAGTCCGACCGTCTCGCCCGAGCAATCCGATTTCGTGTTCCAACCGATCAGAGCATAGCCTTCCTTCACTAAATTTTCTACGCCAAACGAGGTGTTGGCGCGCTTATGATTCGTGAGATTACAGCTTTCCGAGAAATATTCTCCTCCGCCAACCACGGTTCCACCGTTTGCGAAATAGGTGATCGTACCGTCGTTCTCCTGCACGAACAGCTTGACTCGTTGAGGGGAAGATACACCTTTTAAGACGAGTTCAAATCTGTTTTCGCCCAAAGGCTCTAAAAGAAAAGAAGGATACGAAGTATCCGTAATAGTATAGCCGTCCTGTACCCTGAGCGTAAAGCGAACATTCTCCCCTCTTTCGACAAAAACGAGCGGGCACTCCACCGTCACGTTTTTATGTTCGATCAAGGATACGCCCACTTTCCCTTGAAAGCGCTCTCTACGCTCAGAGCAACCGCTCAAAAAAAAGAGAGAACAAAAAAACAACAAAAAATTGATCGCTTGTAAAAATGCCTTCTTCATACGTTCATTCTAACACATTCGTCTTTCCCCTTCAAGAACGGAATAACGATTTGCTCATTTACGCAACGAATTGCACTTCTTTCGCAACAAACGGGAAAAATGCCCGTACAAACTGTACGGGCATTTTTTACCGGGAAATCGCGTCGTTACGCTTAACGATTAAAATCCTCCGGATTCCATACCGCCACCCTCTCCGCCGGGCTTATCATCGGTCTCGGGTGCTTTTACGAGGGAAGAAAGATCAACCTTTGCGCCGACTGCGGAATCGTAGTACGCCTTATCGTTGGTGCTGATGACCTGTACAGTCAAGGCGTATCCGTCAAGCTCTGCAACTGCGTCGATCGTCGTTTTTGCGAAGGAAGTAACCGTA
Organism: Clostridia bacterium; assembly: GCA_017621155.1. Taxonomy (GTDB): domain Bacteria; phylum Bacillota; class Clostridia; order Christensenellales; family Borkfalkiaceae; genus RGIG8762. Next base: position 49,881 of record JAGATP010000016.1, on the reverse strand, counting down.
ACTTCCACCTGACCGGAAGAGTTGGTGCTTTCCGTGCGCTTTACCTGAACGTCGGAGTTTGCAATCGTCTTGGTTGCAACGACGTTGTCACCCCGATACAAGGTTACGAGATAAGAAGGATCCTGATCGAGATACTGATCGGTGAAAAAAGCGTTGTTGAAGGTAAGGGAAAGCTTCCCTGCTTCGATTTCTGCCGTCAGCTTATCGCTGTCAATGGCGGGGGTATCGTAGGTCGTCTTGTAAACGAAAGGCTTTGCTTCCGTCGAAGCGAATATGAGGTCGCCATCGTCCGTCTTTATATAGGTATAAACGTAAGCGTCGTAGTCAGCGCCTGCCGTGAATTCGGAAAAATCGACTTCGCCGCTATACTCTTTCACGTCGCTCTTGAAACGAACACGGCGAGCCGCAACGGGCATTTTTTCCTCGAGAGGGATTTCCGTTCCGTCCTCATTTTTTTCAGAGTGGTTGTAGATGCGAACGTAATACGTTTTTGCAACCTCAACACCGGTAAAACTGAATTCACCCGTTTCTGCGTTGATGGTGAAATTCGTAACGATTTCGGGAGTTACTTCAGCAGTTTTGTCGCAACCCGCCAATGCGGCGAACGTACCGACGGAGAGCAATCCTGCAGTAAGAGAAGCAAGAAAAATCTTAGTCATTTTTTTCATAATCATTCACCGTCCTTTTTTGTGGGTTTTACGATCAAGAATACGACGGGAACAGCCGCGATTGCAAGGAGAACGATATCGATTGCAACGACAACGCCGACCCAGTAAGGCGTATAGTCACGGGTAATGTTCATTGCATTGGAGTTAACGTGACGATAAATCACTGCCTTCGCTGCGTCGTGAAGCATGGCAATTCCCGCTTCCGTCTTGGTCGTGTTTTCAGTAAAACCGCCAGCCGTTACGCCGGGGGTGAAACCGCCCGTGTAGAGGAGCTGTCCGCATCCCGCTCGAAGCTGAAGGTCGGGATGCTCGTACTTATCGCATCCGATTGCCGCAGAGTAACCGTCGGTAAGCCCCATACCCTTGAATCCCCATTCGTTCTTGAGAACGGTGGTGTTCAAGCCGTAGTTAACGGAGCACTCGACAGGCCCGATACGGTTGTAAGCTTCCATTACGCCGGAAAGAGCAGCGGTCTTCGTGGGAATTTCCCAAGCTTTGAGCTGAAGCTCTCTGAGTTCCTGCTCGTTGACCCAAGTATACATACCGCCACGAGCCTGATCGTTATCGTTTGCCGCAAAGTGCTTGAGGTAAACGTACAAGCCGTTCTCCTGTGCGCCCTTTACTTCTGCTGCCGCCATGATACCGGTAAGCAAACCATCCTCGGAGAAGTACTCACCCGTTCTGCCGTTGAAGGGAGACCGATGCAAGTCGCATCCGGGAGCATACCAACCGTTTACCCCTGCGACCTTTGCTTCTCTTGCAACGGAAGCACCAATCTTTTCAACAAGCTCTACGTTCCAAGTAGCTGCCATAACGGGCTCGGTGCAGTATTCGTTACCGTAGTAGTTGAGGTTTGCAGAAGAGATACCAGCAGGGCCATCAACGTCGGTAGCAAGCGTCTTGCCAATGCTGTCGATTGCGGGCGTACCGTAACCGCAGTCCTCAAGAAGAATTGCAAGTTCGTCTACGGACATCTGGTTGACGAGCAAATCCCAGATCTCGTCGTCCCACTCGGTATAGCCAGCAACGTCTTCGCAGGTAAGACCGTTCTTTGCATTCGTCTCGATGTCGATCATGGATTTGGAAACGTAGTTCTTATCGACAGTTTCCATATCGATGTCGCTTCCACCGTAAGAATTCTTGATGTGGTTGATCATCTCTACGCCCATGGTAAGGTCGATCTGATCCACTCTCTTTCCGCCCATCGTCTTTTGAGGATGCGTTGCTTGGAAGTCGACTCTCGACGTCCAGGGAATGGTATTGCCGATCATACCGTCGCCCTGCGAGGAAAGATCGAATGCGTTGGTAGCAACCGTCAAATCGGAAGAACGCTTACCTACTCCGTTTTCGTTGTAGATACGCTCTTCGATCTTTGTGGACTTCGTATCGAGAACATCGCCGTTCGAATTAACTTTGACGTTATGTGCATCCGTCTGGAAGTTGAAGAAGTATTCGCCTGCGTCTGCTACGTATGCCTTTGCATTCTGATAATCGTAGGATGCAAGATCGTCAACGTCCATCTTCAAGGTGACAACCTGGCTTTCACCCTTTTTGAGTTCCTTGGTCTTTGCGAATGCACCGAGAACCTTCGAGGATTTCTCAATTCCGCCCTTGATGTAAGGAGCGGTGTAGTAAAGCTGCACGACGTCCTTACCTGCGTAGTTGCCGACGTTTGTAACCTTAACGGTTGCCGTGATCTCCCCGCCGAGACCGCCTACCGAGAAGCTTTCAATCTGCCAATCGAACTTCGTGTAGGAAAGTCCGTAACCGAAGGGATACTGTACGACGTCGTCGTAGCCGTTAACGCCCCAAGTCGTCTTTGCATAGTCGGACGTCCAGAAATTTTCCGCATCCGCAGTTTCATACCAACGATAACCGACGTAAATACCCTCTACGTCGTAAGTAACACCGCCGTCAACCTTGTTGTTGAAGGTGTAGGTAACACCGTTGTACGTCTTGGTCGTCTCTGCAAATTCAGCGTAGTTGGTGTAACCCTGTCCGCCGTTTGCGGAACAGTTGGAGATTGCACCCCAGTATGCAGGAGCCGTCGTCATATCGTAAGCGTAGGTGTCAACCAAGTGGCCGCTGGGGGTAACGTCGCCCGTGATGATGTCAGCGAGTGCCTGAATACCCGTCGAACCGGGACCGCCGATCCAAAATGCAGCGTCTACTTTTTCCTCATCTAAAATTCCAAGCTCCATCGGGTTCGAGGAGTTGATAACGACGATCGTGTGTGCGAAGTGCTCCTGTGCATAGTGAACTAGGTCGATTTCGGACTGCATCAGCTCAAGATAATGCTTGCCGTTATCCTCAGCCGTGGTGTTTGCCGCACCCGTCATATCCATCTTACAATCACCGCCTTCTGCTCCGACACGGGAAAATACGATAACCGCCGTACCTGTTCCTGCCGCCTTCGAAGCCTCGTCGAGTGCGTTCTTGTAACGAACGCCGTTTGCAGAATCATCCATCGGGATATCGACAACGCCGTTTGCAGAAGTCCAGCCTTCGCCGTTCATGCTACCGGTTGCCTTACCTTCTTCACTGCCGTAAAGCTCGTAGTACTTTTTCATCGTCTTGTCAACTTTGAATCCTGCCGTTTCAAAAGCATCGTAGAAGTCGATGAAGTCGTTGGAAAGATAATCCCCTCCCTGAGACACGGAACCGACACCGACGTAAGTAGGTGCGTAGGAAGCACCGCCCAAAAGAACGATATTCTTGTTTGTCCCGGTGGGAGCCATAGGAAGCAAACCGTTGTTCTTAAGCAATACGGTACCTTCTTCCGCTACCGTTTCGGTAAGGTCTGCAGCCGCGTCCTGTGCTTTGATTCGGGTATCACCGTTATCCGTCGATACCGTAGAGAACGTACCTGACCAGAATCTGGTGATTACCGTGGAATAGTAGCCGGCAAGGCAATTCGAAGCGATTAAAACCGCCAAGGGAATTGCTGCTAAGGTCGCACCGAGTGCAACTTTTGCCTTCGTTTTTCCTTTCATAGAAACCTCCGATCATTTTCTTTTACAACCTTAAACAAGTTGTATGAGCACATCATATCACAGCAGGTTTTTTCCCTCAATACAGATGAAATATATTGCAAGAGCCGTTCAATAAGAAAAATTCATTTGCAATAAACGGTATCGTTCCGTCACTTATTTTTTTCTTTTGCAACGAAAAGCGAAAGAAAAAGGAGGGTATTTTTATTTATCATCCCCCCTTTTTTATTCAAAATGCTCTTTTCACCGCTTGCTTGTCCTTTTTACCCGAAGACGTAAGCGGTATGCTGTCCGTAAATTGAAGAAGTCTCGGTCTTTCCCTTTTAGAAAGGACGGCGTTCAACTGCTCGTTCAATAGCTCGGGCGTAACGCCTTCTTTTAAGACGATCATACAAGCGGGAACTTCTCCGATCTTCTCATCCTCAATACCGACGACGATGGCATCCTTTACCCCGTCGATCGACAGAATTTTCTGTTCGATCTCGACAGCGGAAAGGTTATTGCCGTTTGCAATGATAATATCCTTTTTTCTGCCCGTAACAAAGAGCGTGCCGTCTTTTTCAAGCCGTCCCAAGTCTCCCGTCGGAAAAAATCCGGTTCCTCTTATTTCCCCCGTTTCACCCCAATATCCGTTTAAAAGCGCAGGACTTTTGACGAGGATCTCCCCGTCCTCTCCGATCTTGACCTCGTTCATTGAGTATACCCTTCCGCACCCGTCAAAGCGAACGGTTCGTTCGTCCCGATAATTTGCACACGAAATTCCCATACATTCCGTCATACCGTAAACGGGAACAAGCGTGATCGAAAGTCCGTCCTCAATGCTCTCGAGCTGTTTTTTCGTACAAGAAGCTCCGCCAATCAAGCCGTAGCGTAAGGAAGAAAGGTCGTATTTTTTATCCCTGTTTTCCTCGCTCATTTTGAGATACAGAGAGGGAACGCAGTTCATTCTTGTAATTTTATATTTTTCGATACACGAAAGAAGGTACTCTGATTCCACCTTCTTCGGAAAAAAGATTGCATGACGGGTAACAATCGCAGTCAAGAGAAGGGACAAGCCGAAAACGTGATGCAACGGAAGCAAAGCAAGGTTCAAATCGTCGGGGAAATAACCGCCCAAATCCCTCGTATCCTCTGAGGTATTCATGAAGGCGTACTGACTGAGCTTGACCCCCTTCGTCTTACCCGTACTGCCCGAAGTAAAGACGACAAGCGACGTTTCTCGTACGTCCCTGCCCGAAAGAGAACAGGTTGCTTTCCGTCCGCCGAGAGGCACCACAACCGTTCTAGTCTTCGATTTAAAAAGCAAATCATTTTCATTCCATTCCAAGGAAACGTCGATCTTATCACACAGATCATTTTTCTGAAGGAAGGTAGCTACGCTCTCAAACGGATCGCTCAAAAACGTGACCGCACCCAAGGCGATCAAGGAAAACAGGACGATCGCGCTCTCCTTCTTCCGAACGGGAGAAAAGACAATTTCTTGATTTTCCCGTATACCGAAGCCTCGCAGAACATCCACAAGGGCGTTGACGCGCAAGAGCGTATCTTCGACTGAAATGCGTTCGGATTCGTCGCAGAGCAAAGCGTCTCGTCCCCTCTCATTCGCAAACTCGGAAAGATATTCATATAAACTTTTATTCGTAGGATCCATACGTTACCCCTTAAAACTGAAAATATTGAAAAGCGCTTATACCGACGTTTGACGTTACGTCGAGCCAACAAAATACGATGAGAAAAATACCAACGATCAGAAGCGCGCCGTCCGTAGCCGTTTTCTCCCGTTCACGCAAAAGGAAGGAGGTCTTTTCCGCAGTGAGCTTTGGCAGAAATGCCATAAGAGCGCAGACGATGAGTATAAAAGCGCCGTCTTGCAGGGTAATTTTACTCAGTTCAAAGAGACTCATTCCGTCCGAAAACGTGAATATTCGTAAAAAGGCAATAACGACGTCCTCTATGCTTTGCGAGCGAAACAAAATTGCCGATAGCGTGAAACAAAAGAGAATCACGGCTCGTCTCAGCCATAGAAGATACCCTTTCCGTAAAGATAAACGGTGTTTCTCACAGAAAGTGCGAACGGGTTTTCTGAGCAAGCCTTCCGCACAGACGAACGCGCCTGCTACGCCGCCCCAAAGCACGAACGTCCAATTTGCGCCGTGCCATAGTCCGCAAAGAAGAAAGACGACGAGGGTATTGACGATTTTTCGTACGCTTCCCTTTCTGTTTCCGCCCAGAGGGATATAGACGTAATCGGTAAACCATTGATTGAGCGTAATATGCCAGCGACGGAAAAATTCGGTATAGCTTGCCGAAATCAACGGACAATCGAAATTTTTTGAAAGGCGAATTCCAAGCAAATGCGCTGAGCCCAGTGCAATTTCCGAGTACCCTGCAAAGTCGTTGTACATTTGAATTAAAAAGAAAAAGGAAGCGATAAAGATCGAAACTCCGTTTACCAAGGATAAATCGGCATACACGCCGTTGACGACAAGAGCAATCACGTCCGCAATGACGCACTTTCGTAAAAATCCGCTTAAGAGAAACTTCACGCCGTTTGATAAACAGTCGAACGAGAAGCTTTTTTCCGCTTTGAGCTGAGGAATCAGATCTTGCGGTCGCTCGATCGGGCCTGCAACGAGTTGAGGAAAGAAGGAAACGAACAGCGCAAAGTAACCAAAGTGTTTCTCGGCAGAAACCTTTCCACGGTATACGTCAATGACGTAGGAGAGCGTTTGAAAGGTATAAAAGGAAATGCCGACGGGGAGAAGAAGATCGAGCGTGATCTGCGAGAGAGAACACCCGAAGAAATTCAAGACGGAAATACAAGAAGAAAGCAGGAAATTTGCATACTTGAAGTACACAAGAAGCCCCAAGCATACGCCGAGCGTAAAAAAGAGATACCCCCTTTTTTTCATTCGGTTTTGTTCTCGTTCCATCAAAAGTCCGAAAAGATACGCCGTGACCGTCGTCGTCAAGATCAGAAAGACGAGCAAGACGTTCCAACACATATAGAAGTAGTAGGAAGCGATCAAAAGGAGTACCCAACGGAATCTCGTCGGGATCAGCCAGTAAAGACAAACGACGATCGGGAGAAAGACGATAAATTCAAGCGAATTGAAATTCATTGCTTCTTCCCTCCGATTTTATGAAATAAAAGAGGGATAAAAAAGAAAATACTGACGAGAGCGCAATCCTGATAGCTTCCACCCAGAACGAGAAGACCTCCCAAACATAAAAAGAAGACAGCGATCGAAGGAATGATCGCGTAAAAAAACGCTTTTCTCTTTCGTCCCAAAATAAGAGAGGTAAGAAAAATCATCCAAGCGATAAAGATCGCGATATAGACGTTTGTAGCCGTAAATAAATTCATTTCCCCTCCTCTTCGTTTTTCATTATAAGTGAAAGAGTCAACAAATCAAGAGCGCAGAAACGAATTGTTTTATTTTATAAAATATACTCCGTTCAAATTGCAACGAACAGAGTATTTTTATCTATGAATGACGAGAAACTAGAACTGAAAATATTGAAAAGCAGAAATATCGCCTGTCGAAAGGAGCGCGATCCAGCAGAGCATGACCGCAATGATCGTATACGCATAGATGCTGCTTTTTTGTTTGAAAGATTTCCGATCGTCCACGAAATCGCAAAAAAGCTCCATGCAAATAAGGCTGACGAAAAATCGGGCAAGTCCGAAAAAATCAAGTCCAACGAAAGCGAGGGTATCGACGAGATAGTTTTCCGTTCCGTAAAAGATTTGAAAAAAAGCCTGTCCGATTTGTGCGACGCTCTCCGCCCGGAAGATGATACCCGCAGGGACGAAGATGAAAAACATCAAGACCCGTCTACCTAAAATACCCATATCCGTCGTAGAAGGCTTCCATGGAAGAATGCTCTCCGCACAGACGAAAAAGGCGGCGTATAGTCCCCATAACAGGTAAGTCCAATTCGCACCGTGCCACATTCCGCAAAGGGAAAAAACGACGACCGTATTGAGGATTTTTCTTGCCTTGCCCTTCCGGTTTCCGCCGAGAGGGATATAGAGATACTCCGTAAACCAACGGTTCAAGGTAATATGCCAACGGCGGAAGAACTCCGTATAGCTCTGTGAAAAGTAGGGACGGTCAAAGTTCTTGGTAAGCTTTACACCCATCATTCGAGCGCAACCGATGGCAATTTCGGAATACCCAGCGAAATCGCAATACATTTGAATACAGAAGAATGCACCCGCGATCCACACGGCAAGTCCCGTTGCGTGAGGAAGATCGGAAAAGACTCGATTGACGTATATTCCACAGAAGTCAGCAACGACGCACTTGCGGAAAAATCCGCACACCATCGTCTTAAAACCAATTTCCATATCTTCCCGATTCAAAAAATGCTTTTCTCTCAGCTGCGGCAATAAATCGCCCGGCTTTTCGATCGGGCCGGCGACAAGTTGGGGAAAGTACGAGACGAACAGCGCGTAATAGCCGAAATGTTTTTCGGGAATGAACTTTCCGCGGTAAACGTCAATAACGTAGGAGAGCGTCTGAAAGGTATAAAAAGAAATACCGACGGGGAGAATGATGTCGAGCGTCCTGCTTTCGATATGCAAGGAAAACAAGTTCAAAAAGTCGATGACGCTACTCAAAAGGAAATTGAAATATTTAAAGAAAACGAGCGTACCCAAGCATACGACGAGCGTCACGATGACGTACAGCTTTTTGCGTCCTTGCTTTTTGGTCGAACCGATCAAAATACCGGAAAGATAGGATATGACCGTCGTTCCGAGAATGGCAAATACGAGCCAGGCGTTCCAACTCATATAAAAATAATATGAAGCGACAAGGAGCAAAATCCAACGGAATTTGTGTGGGATCGTCCAATAGAGAAGAAGCACGACGGGAAGGAATACGAGAAATTCAAAGGAATTGAAATTCATTCTTTTTTCCCCCAATACCGAAGCAGATTCAAGAGCAAAAAGCACAGAACAACAAAGCTTGCTTCGCCTATACTTGCCCCGAGAATGAGCGCGTAAGTCGTAGTACAGACGGTAATGAGAAGAGATAGCGCGGAAAATAACCCCGAAGTCTTTTTCAAAAGGTCAAATACGCACAAAAAGAGAGCAACTGCATACCCAATCCACAGTATCGGCGTTGTAAAAAGAATACTCTCCATGTTTTCTCCTATAAAACTTGTTTTAAGTCGCTAATTAGCTTATTCGTGCGAATTTGCGCTCCTTCATTCGTCAGATGATAGTCGGTGTCGTAAAAGTATTTCGCGGGCATAACGTAATCTCTTAAATCGGAAATCACCGTATATCCCCTCTCTTTCAACCCGTTCTCGATCTTTTCCGTAAAGGCGATCGCATTCTCTTCCACGACGCACAATTCGTTGATGGGCGCATACGAGAAATAAACCGTCCCGCCCTTTTCTTCAATTTGATCGTAAAGATTGCACAGAACGTTTAACGAGGTTTCCGTTACGTAACCATCGTAAACGCCGTAATTTTCGGTCAGTTGTTTATCGTTGCGAACATTCGGACGGTTCGATGTGTTGTCGCCATACTCGTTGAAAGAAAATGCGTCGTCGTAAGAACGCGGCTCCAGTTTTCTGCGATTTGAATTGAACGCCGAGAAACAATCGAACGCCCCCTCCATTTTTGCCATATCGGTAAGCGTTAAGAGATCGAAATTTCCTTCCGTCGCAATAAAGACACGGTTTTCGCAGGCTAAATTTGCCATTAGCTGATACGAGCTTGCTTGTTCGGGTGCATGAACAAAGACGTCTCCTTCGCGGATAAACGGGAGCATACAGTCGAATTGAAAGCTTGCGTTTGTTCCGCCGACTACGCCCATATCGAGTACGGTATAGTCAGGGTATTCTTCTGCAACCATTTGGGAATCGAGCCCGTAAAACATACTGCAACCGGCAAAAAAAATGAGTTTTCGCTTGTCCGCATTCTGCATCAGCAGATCCATTTTGTCGGCAAACACCGTAATATCGCTCATACCCTGATAGCGAGGGATCATTTGTGCGTTAATATGCCAAGTATGCGGAACTTGCCCTGAAAAGCTTGCGTCCGACACACTGATCATCGTATCGAAAAAGTAAATGTCTTGAATTTGCGTATTGAAAAAGGCATTTTCTTCGATGACCTCGACGGTCTTGGGAAAAACGAGGGTTGAGATCGTCCGATCCTTAGCAAATCCGCTCGCAACCGTCGTAACCTCCCTTCCTCCGATTGTCGAAGGAAGAACAAGTTCCTCCGTATCCGAACCTAAATATTTCAAAAGGGTGATCTCATTTTCTATCACCTCGTAAAAAAAAGCGGACAAATCAGTCTCTTTTCTCCATTCCGCATAGAGAATCGTCTCTTCGCCCTCATGCAGAGTCACTCTGCTCCCAAGCCCGACGTGCTCTCCTTTTCCGTCGTCGCTCGTATTCCAACCCGTCAAGACATAGCCGTCTTTTTTGAGATGTTCCGCCGTTTGCGTATTGATGCGGGGGTGCACGGACTTTTTATAGCTGATTTTTTCAAACGTTTCACCATCGGCAGTACCGCCGTTATAGTCATAAACGACGGTAGAACGCGGAACGAAGCAGGAAACCGAAATTCGACAGGAATAGCGGACGTTATGGAGCACGAGCGTACAGTCGTTCTCCTTCTGTGTGAACGAGTAGTCCTCGTAGGAACAGTCTCCAAGCGTGTAGTCCTCCCGAAGAGAAAGTTGAAAGGTAAGATCGTCTCCCCTCTCCCCCTTTACAACGTATCTTCTCGCAACGAACGGATCCCCTTGTACAAGGCAGACTGTTACCTCGTTCTTATCTAAATCTTGAGGAGCGGAACACCCGACGAGACAGGGAAGACACAAAAGGACGATGAAATTTTTAACCGATTTCCAATTGAGCCGCATAATGCCCCCAATAATAGTTACTGCTGAACGCCGAAAACGCTTCTTTTTTGACGTAAATTTTGCAGGAATCTGCCCCTTCCAACAGAGAATATCCAACCGAGATCCGTTCGGGATTCAAGCCTAAAATGACGAGTTTTTTGAGCGAATCAGCGCCCGCAAAACTACCGTCATATAAGATGCGAATGCTCGCGGGAAGCGTAATTTCCTCGATTATTTGGTTGTTTTGAAAGACCTCCGCCGTAAAAGCGTAGACGGATGAAGGAATCGAAAGCGACTTTTGAAGTTTTCCCTTTTCGGTAAGCCCGACAATCAGCGTCCCGTTCTGATTTTTCTCATATATAAAGTAAGTATCGTCAAGTTGTCCGCCTTCCTCCTCCCGATCGGGAATGACGGGCTTTTGGGGATACTCGGTGCGAACGGGCGTGATCTTTTCAAAATAGAGTTTTAAGTCATTGATAAGAGAAATCGTTCTCACGCGCATACCCGAAGCATTCAAATGGACATTTGAATCATAGAACCATTCGTAGTCCATAACGGCAGTGTGCGGATCGCCCAAAATAAGAAAATCGAGTTTCTCCGAAAATTGCGTATAATAATCATCAAGTGCTTTTTCATACCCTTCTTTGAAAGCTTTTCTGTTCATCGGAGCAAACGAATAAACCATCGTTCCGCCCTTTGCTCGGATCCGATGGTAGTAAGAATTGACGTAATTCGTAAACGCATCGTCCCAAACAATATCAGAGCGGAAGAGATTATTCGAGTCTACCCCGTCAAGCATAATATTATACGCGCGCTCTGCATTCTTCATATCGCCACGATCGTCAAAGGAAGCCTTTGCATAGACGCCGTTCCCCTGAACAGGTTCTGTTTTAAGCTTATTGACAACATATTGAGGGTATGACCCGACCATAATTTCTATATCCTTGAGATCGGAAAGCAAAGACAAATCGGAATCGACGGCGTACCACATCTGCTCGCCCGAAAAATAGAGGCTCATAGATTGCTGATTCATTTCAGGCGTAAAAATGACGACATCCCCTTCCCCGATATACTTCTCCGAAAGATCAAGCATCGCCTTCGTTCCGATCGAACCGTAAAGTCCGAAATTGCAAACGTCATAATCAAGTCCATCGAGGGAAAGCTCCTGTTCGATCAAGGCACTATCCACCCCAAAAGCAACGGACGAATTGCCGATGATGACGATTTTTTTCTTCTCCGAATTTTTTAACCGCTCGAGCATTTGCGCAAGCTCGCCGTAATACGTTTGCGAATATTTTGATGGGGTACAAAGACCCGAAATGAAAAAGACCGTCGGAAGGATCATTATGACAAAAAAAATGAACAGTATTTCTCGGATTGTTTTTTTCACGTCACGTCCCTCCTTTTTTGAATGGTTATTGTACAATTTTTCCGTCTTATTGTAATATGAATCGGGAGAAAATTGCAATAAATTCAAACAAACGGCAGTTTTTTTTCAACGAAATGAAAAGAGGTTGTCGCTTGAATCACATAAAAGATCGAAAATTTATAGGAATATGCAAAAAGAGTACCAAAACCAGAGGCTTCGGTACTCTTTTTATGGATTTCGTGCTACTTTCAACCAAAAATGACTAATGCGAAATACCCTTCTCTATCGAAAAATTTCAGTTGATGAGTTTGTAATTCAATAGAGGATTAATACTCTTCGCCGTCCTTCTTCTTTGCCTTTTCCTTGATCTTGATGATGTCCTTAGCGATAAGAACGTCAACAACAACTGTAGCTACAGCAAGTACGCCGACAACGACCCAAGCGATATTGAGAGCGATGATCCAAGGAGAAGTCTTGTAGTAAACTGCATCACCGGGTGCCATACCTTCCATTGCGTTGGAGTTTGCAATGTTGTAAAGGAGGTACTTAGTAGAGGTCTTGAGCCAAGTAAGCGCTACAGGGCTGCTGATATCGTAGAGTCCCTTGCCCTGTGCAGGATCACCATTGTTGGAGAGACAGAGCTGCTGACCACGACGAAGTGCAAGGTCGCTCGTCATATAGGTATGAGGTTCGCCTCCTGCGTCGGTAAGGACGGTTCCGGTGAAGCCCCACTCGTTACGAAGGATTCTGTTGATCGTAAGAGATGCACCTGCGTAGGTACCGCCAATACGGTTGTAAGAGGTCATGATACCGTTTGCAGCGCTGATCGTCTTAGTGCTCTTTACGAATTCGCCGTCAACGAGTGCCCAGTAATTCATCTCGGTCTGAGCTTCCTTCATATAGATTTCCCAAGCACGAGTGTAAACCTCACGGAATGCCTGCTCGTTAACAAAGGAGCAGTAACCGTTATCCTGACGATGAGATTCCTGATCGTTCAAAACGTAGTGCTTCATGTAAACGACAAGACCGTAGGAAGCAACGCCCTCAGCCTCGGAAGCGCCCATCTTACCACAGAGGACGGGATCTTCGGAGTAGTACTCGTAGTTTCGTCCGCCGAATGCGGAACGATGCTGGTTCATACCGTAACCATAGACACCGTTGATACGGTCGGTAACGCCTTCAGCTTTCAAGTTCATAGCCTCTTCACCAAATGCTTCACCGATTTCTTTCGCGAGCTTCACGTTGAAGGTTGCAGCTACCATAGGCCCACCGCAGTACCATCTGTTGTTGTTTGCGGCAACGCCGTTGTGGTCGTAGTAACCGTAAGGGGAGTCGGTATCGAAGGTGGAAGGAACGCCGTTTTCTTCATCGCCGGGTTGTCCCCAACCGCCGTTTACATACATATTTGCCATAGATACAGCGGTGAACTGGTTAATATAATCGTCCCATTTCGGATCGTTGAGATCAACACCGCGCATATCGGAAAGCTTGTAGTTGGTCTCGTCGGTATTGATCGCGGGAGCTTCGGTAATCTTGTTACCGTCTTCGTCGTATACGTTTTCGGTATCGTTTGCAACGACGTACTTAGCAAGGTACTTCTTCTGATAATCGTTCCATACCTCGAGGTCTTTTCCGGTAGGAGCGGTAGGGAAGGATGCCTTAAAGTCAGCACGCGTGAAGTCGTAAGCATATCCGTCGCCAACCGTTGCGCTAGAAGTCCACTGCTTGAACTTCCAGTTGGTTTCTTCGTCCAAAGCGTTGGTTGCAAGCACCAAATCGGAAGCGCGCTTATTGGTGTCGTAAACAATCTTAGAACCAATGTGCTCGGTGTAGAGAACCTTGCTCTGATCTACGCCGTTCATCGCGTTAATCTCTGCCCAGCTATGGCTGCCGTATTCGTCGCTTGCAAGGTAGAACTTGTAGTCGCCCTTATCAAGAAGGTAAGCCTTTTCGTTGACATAGTCGTAGGACTCGAAGTAATCTCTCTTGATCTGGATTTCAACGGTCTCGCTGTCGCCTGCTTTCAGCTCTTCGGTCTTAGCGAATCCGCCGAGAACGACCTGAGCCTTCTCGACCTGTCCCTTTTCCCAAGGAGCGCTGACGTAGATCTGAGCGACACCCTTACCTGCAACAGAACCGGTGTTGGTTACTTTTACTTTGAAGGTATAAGTTTCGGTGGCGCTATCATAGGAAGGCGTACCTACGTACTCACGATCGAACGTGGTGTAGGAAAGTCCGTAACCGAAGGGATATACGACTTCCGTATTGTAGTTGTAGCCCGCGTAGTTGCCTTTTGCAGCTTCTGCAGCGGCGGTCTCGTGATAACGATAGCCGATATAAATATTTTCTTCGTAATCAAGGAACCAAGTGGTATCTGCATAAGAGCCGAGATCTGCACTGTTGGTGTAAGAGAAGGAACCGAAGTTGACGTAAGAAGGATCGTTACGAAGCGTTCTTGCGTGAATGTCGGAAAGGTGTCCGGAGAAGTTGACGGAACCCTTAAGGAGATTTGCAAGAGCAGTACCACCCTGAGATCCGCAGCATCCTGCCCAAACTGCACCGACGATCTTGGAACAATCCATCGTCATACCGGAGCCGTAAGGATCGGTATAAACGCCGTTCTTCATATTTGGATCGTTATCATCCAAGAATCCAAGCTCCATCGTATTTGCAGCGTTGACGATGATGATGACTTCTTTAAAGTTCTTGTTTGCATAATCAATGAGTGCCATTTCTCTCAAGGTGAGGGAAAGACCGGTACGATTATATTCGTTTTCCTGATAAGAGGCACCGTCTGCATCTACCACGGAAGAAGTAGCAACGTTCGTTACCTGATCGTTACCTTCACCGGAATTTCTCTTAAGGGTGATGATTGCCGTGCTGTATTCAGCATAGGTATCCTTATGTTTGTCCAAAGCCTGAGCAACTGCCGCTGCACCGTAATCGGTGTAAGAAATATTCGTTACGATTTGACCGGAAGATTCGCTCTGCTTTTCAACCTTTGCACCCAGAGATTCGTCGGTAAGAGCAGGGTTAACCTGAATATCCTTATCGTTTTCAAGTCCTTTGTAAAGGGAGATCGCGCCTGCGGTCGTTGCGGGATCTTCACCACCGGACATATTGTTGTGCCATCCATAGTAGCCTAAAAGAGTTACTTTTCTTGCTTCGCCCTGCAAAGGAAGTGCGTTCTTTTCATTCTTCAAAAGAACCATACCTTCTTCTGCCGTCTTTTGGGTAACTTCCTGAGCAATCTTCAAAGCTTCTTCTTCAGATTTCGCTTTTACGTTGTAGTAGTTACCGTCAAGGTTGCCGGCACTTACAGTTACCTTCTCACCTCTACCGAGCAACGCATCCATGTCGTTTTTCATGGAATACATAACGCTAGAAGTTACTGCCGTCAATGCGAGTAATCCCGCCGCTACGGACGAAAGAACTGCAATAACTTTTGTCTGAGACTTGTTCACATTTATTCTCCTTCTAATTTTTTATCTTATCGAAAATCTTTTTGACTTTCGGATCGACCTTATTTGTTCTTCAAAGCAAAGCTTCTTTGATAAATGAGGAATGCACCTCTTCCTGCCTTGACAACTGCAAAAAGGATCAACATTACGCAGTTAAAAATCGGATAGAAGCAAGTGGTAAAACTTCCCTGCCCTGCAAGTGCGGGCTGAAGGAAGTTATTTGCAAACGGCGTCGTTCCCGTATTGTTTGCCATCGGGATTGAAAGGCTGACGCAGTTCACCAAAATAATTGCAGAATAGATAAATACGGCAGCAACGATAAATTCACAGACCGCCTTACCTCTGTTCTTCATCTTGCCTGCGACGATACCGCAAACGATGAGCGTAAGAATAGGAAGGACAAGTGCATAGATCATCGTCATATTGGTATTGAAATCGTATGCCGTAGGAATGTAGTCACCTGCAAGCTGAGTGGTTTCAAACATTGCAAGTATGGGTACCGGGGGATAGCCACAGCCGAAAATCGAAAGCTGCCAACCGTAGTAGTTATAGCCACCTTCTCTCGCATACTTCGAGTCACCAAAGTTCAAATGCAAATTCGCGGCAGGCGTCAACAAGTACATAACCAAAAGAACGACTGCAAGAAGAGATAATACCAAGGATACAATTCTCAACGCTTTGCCGATCTTTTTCATCATAGCAAGTTGTTTCTGAGCGGATTCAGTCATCATATACCTCCAAACTGATTGTTTAGACAAATTTTTGTCTCTATCGGGCATTATAACAGTTATTTTTTATATTTCAATAGTGTTGTGTCAAACGACACAAACGGTGCTACAAATACCAAACGGAAAATACAAAAGGAGACTTTTCGTCTACAAACGGTAATGTTTACCCCTCCTCTTATAGAACGAAATCGGCTAGGGAGATTTAATTAATTTCTCCTCCCGCACCACCGTGCATGCCGTTCGGCATACGACACTCCTGCTCTCGATCGCATACTGTTTCAACGTTTCTGCTTTTATTTGTTTTATGCCTTCTCGTATTTGATATCAATTAATTTTGGAACAAAAGCGAATATCTGATTATTTCTCTTGTCTCAAATTTGTCCCAAAAAATAATGAAAAACAATAAAAAACATAAAAAAAGACCTATTCTATAATTTTTTATTACAGAATAGGTATTAGTAATTTTTATAGTATTGAATTTTAATCGAAGAAAAAATACATTTTACATTCGATATACTTATAGTTTTCATGAATCGACAGCAAAAATATTTTTACGCGTAATTGTAGAAGCTGTCGAAAAAAACACAAAGCGTTTTTTATTTCCTTTTCGGGTTTTTTCGAAAATAAGGAAAACTCACAAAAAGAAATGACGTTTTATCCCTTTTCGAGGCAAAAATTCGAACAAATTGCTAAAGCGTGTTCACACAATCCGAAAGATGCGCGTTGAACGTTTGTGGAAACACGCTCTCATATTACGCCTTGAGCACAATGCGCTTTTCATCGTCGAAATAAGGGAGAAGAATCACCTTGAATTTCTTGTCCAGATTGACGTAAGATTTGAAGCAAACCTTTCGATCGACGACGATTTTGACGATGGTGTCCCCTTCCGGATAATCCTTGACCGTGGCGATCAAGTCCTCCAGATCTTCCTCGTCGAATCCCGACGCATTCAGCCAGAGCACGGGGTGTCTCACTTCGGTTTCCTCACTCGAAGGCTTTTTCTCCTCTTCCTGCTTTTGGTACTCCGTCATCGAATCGAGAATGACCGAAGGCGCTTTGCCCTGCGCGAGATCAATTTTCCCCTTCAGCGTGACGACGACGTCTGAAGCGAGAAAATGCTTGATCTTTTCGTACACCTTGGGGAAGGCGACGCACTCGACGGAACCGTACATGTCCTCGACGGTGACGAACGCCATATACGTCCCCGATTTCGTCACCAATTTCCGATAAGCGGAAATCATGCCGCCCATGGTGATAAGCTGACCGTCCTGCACGTTTTCGTAAATTTTCGTCTCTTCCCCGTCTTCCGTGACCTCTTCCTGATAATCCTGAAGGTAACTGCAATTGAAGTTCATGTCCGAAAAGGCGTCCTTGTACTTTTCGAAGGGATGCCCCGAGACGTACACGCCGAGGACGAGCTTCTCCTTGGCGAGCTTTTCGTTGAGCTCAAATTCGGGGATATTGGGGTAGACGAGCTCGATTTCCTTCTCCTCGATGATGTCGCCGAAGAAGGACATCTGCGCGCTGTCCTGCTGCTTGTTGATGGCGGCAATGCGGTTCATCGCGTCGTCGTAGACGGCGATCAGCTGCGAGCGCGTCTTGCCGAACGCGTCGAACGCGCCACCGTAAATGAGTCCTTCGACGATACGCTTATTGACGTACCTAGTACAGCGCATCAAGAAGTCTGCAAAGGAAGTGAATTTCCCCTTTTGCGTTCTGTTCTCGACTACGGCGTCGATGGCAGCCCTGCCCACGCCCTTCAAAGCGCAGAGCCCAAAGCGCACGCCGTCCCCCTGTACGGAAAATTCCGCCTTGGAAAGATTGATGTCGGGAGGAAGAACGGGAATGTTCTGCTCCTTCATGAAGACGGTATATTTGGTGATTTCGTCGCTCTTGGTGATGCGGTTGTTGAGAAGCCCCGCCAAAAATTCCTTGATGTAGTATTTCTTTAAATAGGCGGTCTGATAGGAGACGACGGCATAGGCGGCGGCATGCGACTTGTTGAAGGCGTAGGAAGCGAAGCTTTCCATGTTTTCGAAGATCTTCGCCGCAACCTCTTCGGGAACGCCGTTTGCCACGCACCCCTTGATGTTTCCTCCCGACGAGATGTCGCCGTGGATAAACTTATCCTTTTGCGCCATCAAGGTCTTTTTATCCTTTTTACCCATGGCTCTTCGCACAAGGTCTGCCTGTCCCAGAGAGAAGCCGGCAAGATCCTGGAAGATGTTCATGACCTGCTCCTGATAGATGGGCACGCCATAGGTGACGTTTAAAATGTGCTCGAGAAGGGGGGTGTCGTAGGTGATCTTTTCGGGATGATTCTTGTTCTCGCAATAGCGCGGAATATCCTTCATAGGGCCGGGACGATAGAGGGAAATGCCTGCGATGAGATCCTCGAGCCTGTCCGGCTTCAGATCGCGCATGAACTTTTTCATGCCCCCTTGTTCGAGTTGGAACACGCCGTCCGTCTCGCCGTTGGAGATGAGCTCGTAAGTTCCCGCATCGTCGTAGCCGATCTGATCGAAATCAATGAGGATGCCGTAGTCCTCGAGAATATAGTCGCACGTTTTTTTGATGTCGGTCAGCGTCGTGAGTGCCAAAAAGTCCATTTTGAGCATGCCGAGCGCCTCGATTTCCTTCATGTTGAACTGCGTCGTGACGATCGGCTCGCCCGTCACCTCGTCCTCGCCATTTCTGGAAAGCGGGACGTTGTCCGCAATGACCTGCTGACAGATGACGACGCCTGCCGCGTGCATCGAGGTATTTCTCGGCATTCCCTCGATGCGCATCGCCATATCGATGACGTCGTGAAGGGTCTGATCCCCTTCGTATTGCTCGATGAATTCCTGATTGACCTTTCCCTTCAGTTCCTCGAGATTCTTTTGAAGCTCCGCCCTCTTTTCTTCATCGTCGGTGCTCTCGATCTTTTTTTCGAGTCCGGGAATGTTGAGTCCCAAGAGATCGCGAATGGTCGTCTTTCCGTCCATCAATTTTGCGACCTTGTCCGTCTCGCTGTACGGAACGCGCATGACGCGCCCCGTATCCTTGATTGCCTGACGGGAAGCCATCGTACCGAAAGTGACGATCTGCGCGACGCGGGGAGAGCCGTATTTTCTCCTGACGTACTCGATGGATTCCTGCCGCCTGTCCGTACAGAAATCGACGTCGAAATCGGGCATGGAGACACGGTCAGGGTTTAGAAAACGCTCGAAGAGAAGGTTGTATTGAAGGGGCTCGACGTCCGTGATGCCGATCGCATAGGCGACGATGGAGCTGACGCCCGAACCTCGGCCCGGGCCGATGGGGATACCGTGGTCTTTCGACCAGTTGATATAATCCCACACGATGAGATAATAATCGGCATAGCCCATGCCGCAGATGATACCGAGCTCGTATTTCGCCCTCTTTTTGATGACCTCCGTAATCTCCTTATAGCGGCGCAAGAGTCCCTTGCAGGAGAGCTTGCGCAAGTAGTTTTTGGAGTCGAAGACGGTCGGGTCTGTCTGCTCGATGCCGAAGAGCTCGGCAAGGGCGACGCACCTCGAAAGATAAACGTGAAACTCCCGAAAGCGGTCGATGAGGTAGTCCGCGTCCGAAGCGAGTCCCTCCTCGAGGCGGGCGGGCAATTCCCGCAAACGGGAAAGATAAAAGGTCGTCTCCTCCGAAACGTCCCCTTGGAAGTCCTCCTCCACGGCTGTGAGATTAGAGCGAAGTGCGGCCGCAATCTCCGCAAAGGAAGCCCCCTTTTCGCAGGGAATGGCAAAATAATTGCCCATATGGCGGAGCATTTTGACGTAAAATTCAGAGTTTTTGGTATCGTCCACACCCAGATAGGTCGTCATATCCTCGAGAATGCGGAAGTATTCTCGAATGGAAAGCCCTTTGGTGGACGCCTCGTTCAAAAACTTCTTAAGAGGCGTCAGGTCCTTGCGCTTTGCCAAAGTGGACTCGGGCGTTTCAGGATGATCCGGATCGTACGTCGTGTACATGGGAATTAAAGACATATCTCGGATGGGATAGCCCTTTTTATCGAGGGGGAAGACCTCTTCCGTCACCTTGTCGGCAATGGCGACGGTATTGGAAATCGCCTTCGGCCACTGCGGGAAGAGCTCCGCCATCTGATCGCCCGTCTTTAAATAGAACTCCTGCGTAGAGAACTTCATGCGTTTCGGGTCGTCGAGCGTCTTTTTGGTCTGAATGCAGAGAAGCACGTCCTGCATTTCCGCATCTTCCTGTCTCAGATAATGCACGTCGTTGGTGGCGACGATCTCGATGCCGAGCTCATTTGCAATCTGCACGAGATAGGGATTGCTCATCTTCTGTTCGGGAATACCGTGGTCTTGGATTTCGATGTAAAAATCTTCCCCAAAGAGTTCCTTCATTTCCGCCGCAAATTTTTTTGCGCCGTCGAGATTGCCCTTTAAAATGAGGCGAGGAAGCCTTCCCGCAAGACATGCCGAAAGGCAAATCAATCCCTCGGAATGCTCCTTTAAAATCCGATAATCGATTCTCGGCTTATAGTAAAAGCCATCCGTGAAGGCAATCGAATCGAGCTGAACGAGGTTTTTATACCCCTTTTTGTTCTTTGCGAGGAGAATGAGATGCTCGAATTCGTTGTTGTCCGCTTTTTTTCCGTAAATATCCTTGCAGCAATAAAACTCGCAGCCGATGATGTACTTAATCCCCTTTTTCTTCGCCTCTTCGGCAAATTTCAAGGTTGCGTACATGTTGCCGTGATCGGTGATGGCAACCGCCTTGATTCCGTTTTTGGCGCAGTGATCCATCAGCTCGCCGCACTTGACCGCGCCGTCCAAAAGAGAGTATTCCGTGTGTAAATGTAAGTGTACAAAATCCGTCATGTTCTGTCTTCCGTTAATTTTTTCCCCAAATTCACGAGGTGTTTTAGCCGCCTCGATAAGCTGCTTTTCGTAATGCCAAGCCTGTCCGCAAGGGCTTGATAGTTGTCCATCGGATAGGCGAGCCGCATGTTGGCAGTATCGCGCAAGTCGCGACTAAGCTCTTCCAGCCCGATTTTCTCGTCGATGATTTCGATGAGCCTGCACTGCTGCGCCGAAATCGCGGCTGTCCTGTCTACATTGTAGAGGAAACAGTTATTCGCCCGCGTATCCAGATTGACAAGCTCCCGCTCCTCCACCAAGGCATTCAGCTTTGCAAGACAGCGCTTTGCCGAAACGAGGTTGAGAAAGTCGGCAATCCCTTCCCGAATCTGAATGTAGAGAACCTCGACGCCCTTTCTCGAAATGCGCTTGAAGGGAATGAAAAAGCCCTCCAAAAATTCGAGGCACACCTCCGAGAGCGCACGATCCGAAAAGGCAAATTCGAGGTGATAGCCCGTCTTTTTCCCGCTCTCTCCCGAAGGAAGAGTACAGCTGCCCGCCCCCAAAAAAAGTCCCTTGAGAAAGGAAAGTCTGCAACATTCGTCATAAGTTCGGATTTTCTCGAAATCCGCTCTTCTTCCATCGAGAAAACCCAGATCGCGCAAACATCGCTCGGCATCTTCCCCCACGGATTCGAAGACAAATCTGCCCCGTCCGCGCAATCTGGACGTGTCGATGCTCTTAATCTGCATGGTTACGCCGTGCGTATCCTCCAGGAGGGATAGAAAATACTCCGCGGAAAGCTCCGTTTCCGTCACGATTTCAAAGCCTCGCCGACCTTCCTTTTGCACGGGCGAGCCGTTCGTCAGCAAAAAAGCCGTCAAAAAGGCGTCCTTGCAACACTTCTTCGAAGGCGACTTTGCCATGATTTCCCGCTTGATTTCCATCGTAAAATTCAACATATCTCTATCTCAAATAGCGTATTTCTTCTTTCAATTCAATCCCGAATTCCCTTAAGACGGTGTTTCTCATCACATCGATCAAGGCACATACGTCCCGCTCGGTGGCGTGGGCGACGTTCAAAATAAAATTCCCGTGCGTATGCGCAATTAGGGCGTCGCCGATGCGAAATCCGCAAAGTCCCAGACAGGAGATAAGAGACCCTGCCGATCGTCCCGCCGTGTTTTGAAACACGCAGCCCATGCTCCTGCCCTTGGGAAGATGACTCCTTCTCTGCATACAGCGCATGAGATTGTCTTCGATCTCTTTTCTCTCCGCCCTATGTAAATTGAGCCTGACGGAGAGAATAACCTCTCTATTTTGCAGGAAACGACTCGTTTTTTGCCCGAAATCACACCCTTCGCGGGGGATTTCCGTCGGAACACCTTGCTCAACAATTGTCACGCATTGTACTATGTCTGACATAGTACAGCCGCATGCCCCTGCATTCATGGCGGTAAGCCCGCCCATTGTCGCGGGAATTCCCGCCATAAACTCCCAACCGGAAAGGGAATACTCGAGACAAAAGCGCATGAGCTGTCCAACCGTGACGCCCGCCCCGACCGTCAGAGACTCCCCTTGAAAATTAATATCGCGCAGGTGTTTTGTGACAAAGACCGTCCCTTGAAATCCGTGATCGGACGCCAAAACGTTCGATCCGTTTCCGAGGAGAACGTATTTTTCTCCCCTTTTTCGGCATGTCTGAATTTCCTCGATCAGCGTTTCCGTTCGCATGGGGTAAGACACCCTCTTTGCCAGACCGCCGATTCCGATCGTCGTAAGTTCGCTCAGCGGTATGTTTTCCAGATGAATCGCATTCTTCTCCACTTTACTCCTCTCTATTATACCCTTTTTCGGGTCAAGAATCAACCCCTTTCAGATAGTTTTTCAAGAAATTCTCATCGCCGTTTTTTCTTGCCAAGTCCTTTAATTCCCGTATGGTCTCATTTGAAACATAATATGGAAGCGTATAGCGAACTTTTAACCCCTTTAAGGGCGACAGAGCGATTTCATCCTCATATTCCGTGCCCTCTCCAAACATTCCGATGGATGAGAGCCTTTTTTGCGTCTGCTCGGACAGGAGCTCCTCAAGATAAGCGCGGCAAGTCGGCAAAATCCTTTCATCGTCCGTCAGGATGGAAAACCATTGAATGAGGTCGGAATAAACCTCGACGGGCTTGAAAAAGAAGACTTCCTCCCTCGATTTGAGGCGGAAATAATCGCGCTGCGTCCCCAGGAGATAGCGCGCTTTCCCGTTTAAAAAGGAAACGTATGCCGTGAGAGAAGGCTCTGATTTCAGCTCGCCGTCGAGCCCCCAAAGCCTTGCCGCCACCTCGGAAGAAACGTTCTCCTGTACCGAAAGAACGGTATTTTCCGAACTGATGGCGCTGAAGTTGTCTTCCTTGCAAAAAAAGAAGTAATATCCGTGACACCAGGGCACCGCCTCTCGCGACACGTCGGGCAAGCCCTCGATCCCCATTCCCGAAGAGAGCATATCCGGATAGATTCCCTCTTTCAGCTGTCGTTCGGCGCTTTCCTTGGTGTGCGAAGTCACCATAAAATAGACGTTGCCCTTTTTTTCGAGCGTGTGCGCGACCGATTCCAAGAAAGAAGTCCTCGACCCACGTCCCCCTTCAAAGGTATCTACATTCCAAATCGTTATAATCTTTCGCTCCGGGGATTTTTCCTCCTCCCGCTTGGGAACAAACGGGAAAACGGAGAGAAGAATACAAAAAATCCCCAGGAGAACACGATGCCATTTCACAAGATACTCTATGAAGCCCTCTTCCCGAATAGAACGAAAAAAGGAAGAATCATCAAACGATGCTCCTTCCAATCTATCGTAAAGCGAAAAAAATTCCGCTGTACGGTTAGTATCAACGGAATGTTTTGTTTTATGCGTCTATGTACGCACCTGGCCGTTTCCTCGGATTTTATACTTATAAGAGGTCAGTTCGCGAAGCCCCATAGGACCTCTTGCGTGGAGCTTTTGCGTGGAAATGCCCATTTCTGCTCCGAAACCGAATTCAAAGCCGTCTGTAAAGCGCGTACTCGCATTGACGTAGACGACCGCCGAATCGATTTCGTTGAGGAATTTTTCCGCAAAAGCGGTATTTTTTGTAATAATTGCGTCGCTGTGATGAGTACTGTGCGCATTGATGAAGGCTATTGCCTCCGTAACGTCCCGCACCACCTTGACGGAGATCACGGGGCCTAAAAATTCGGTGGAATAGTCCTCTTCGGTCGCTGGGATGACGTCGGGAACGAGCTCCCTCGTCTTTTCATCCCCTCGGATTTCAATCCCCTTTTCCCGTAAAATGCCGAGCGCAAAGGGAAGAAAGCTTCTCGAGATGACTTCGTCGACGACGAGGCTTTCACAGGCGTTGCAGACGGACATTCTCTGCGTCTTTGCGTTGACGAGAATATTCGTCGCCATGAGAATGTTTGCCGAGCTTTCGACGTAGACGTGGCAGTTTCCGACGCCCGTCTCGATGATCGGAACGGTGGCGTTCTGCACTGCGCTCTGAATGAGAGAGGCGCTGCCGCGAGGAATGATGACATCGACCAACCCGTTCATTTTCATAAATTCAAGGGCGGAAGAGCGGTCGGTCTCCTCGATGAGCTGAATAAATTCGGGAGAAATGCCAAGTCCCGCGATCGCCTCTTTGATGACGCGGACGATCGCCCGATTGGAATAGATCGCCTCTTTACTGCCGCGCAGCACGATGGCGTTCCCGCTCTTAATGCAAAGCCCGATTGCGTCTGCCGTCACGTTGGGACGCGCTTCGTAGATGATGCCCACCACGCCGATCGGCACTCTGACGCGGGAAATTTCCATGCCGTTGGGCGCTAAATACGATTCCATGACTTCCCCGACGGGCGTGGGCAGATCGATGAGCTTTTCGAGCCCCATGGCGATGCCTTCGATGCGCAAGCGGTTCAGACGAAGCCGATCGACAAACTGCGGCCCGCGCGTGCAGGCTTCGACGTCGCGGCTGTTCTCGTCAATCAGATAGTAGAGATTGGTTCGAAGGGCGTCTGCCGCAGCCTGCAACATCTTGTTCATCGTTTTGACAGAGGCAAGGGAAATAACGGAAGCATTTTCTTTCGCTTTGCTGCAAATCTCTTTGACTGTCATAAAGCGAAATTAATCCTCGTCTTCCTCTTCGGGAAGCTCGACGTTGTGATAGACTTCCTGCACGTCGTCGAGGTCTTCGAGCTTTTCGAGCATCTTTTTGAAGGTTTCGAGCTTGTCCCCTTCCAAGACGACTTTGTTTTGAGGAATCATGGAGACCTCCGCCTGCAAGAAGGAAAGCCCCTTTCCCTCCAACGCGGAACGCACGGAAGAGAAATCTGCGGGAGAGGTATACACTTCATAGGCGTCATCCCCGACGACCACGTCGTCCGCACCTGCGTCGAGCGCGTATTCCATCATGGTATCCTCGTCTAATTCGATCGTCCTTTCCACGACGATATAGCCCTTCTGATCGAACATATAGGAGACGCATCCCGTATTTCCCATCTGTCCGCCGCACTTGGACATCGTAGAGCGAACGTCGCCCGCCGTGCGGTTGTTGTTGTCGGTAAGCGTGTTGATGATGACCGCCGAACCGCCGACGCCGTAACCCTCGTAGACGAGCTCCTTGTAATCCTTGTCGCCGAGCTCGCCCGCAGCCTTCTTGATGGAACGCTCGATGTTATCGTTGGGCATATTGGCGGCTTTCGCCTTTGCAATGACGTCTGCAAGCTTGCTGTTCGTTGCGGGATTGGGATTTCCCTTAGCGGCAACTGCAAGTTCACGACCGATTTTGGTAAAGATACGTCCCCTTGCGGCGTCAGCCTTGCCCTTTTTCGCGGCAATGTTATGCCATTTGCTATGACCTGACATGATATTATCTCCTTTGGTAATTGTGTTTTAAGGTATACATTAAAATTCCTGCCGATACTGCGGCATTCAGGCTCTCCTGCGTGGATTCCATGGGAATCGCAACGACGTGCGAAGCTTGTTCCCTGACAAACGAAGAAAGCCCATTCGCCTCGTTGCCGATGGCAAGGATATATGCCTTCGGCGGACAAAAAGAGAATACGTCCTCTCCGCCCATATCGGCGGCGATGATCGGCAAATTCACCGTTTTGACGATTTCCTCCCGCGTGCCGA
Source organism: Clostridia bacterium (assembly GCA_017621155.1). GTDB lineage: Bacteria > Bacillota > Clostridia > Christensenellales > Borkfalkiaceae > RGIG8762. Next base: position 23,797 of record JAGATP010000016.1, on the reverse strand, counting down.
CGCAAAGCTCAACGAAGAAAATCCCGCTCATGGAAGCGCGGACGCTTTTGGGAGAAAAGGGATCGGTGCAATCGGCAAGGTAAATCCTCTTATACCCTGCGGCATTCGCCGTCCGAAGAATCGTCCCCATATTCCCGGGATCGGAAATCCCGTCCAAGAGAAGGCAGGGCTCGTCACAGGGCAATGGCGCAAGAGAAGGAATTTTCAACACAGAAAGAATGCCTTGCGGCGTCTTTTCATCGGAAAGAAAGGCGAACACCTCATCGGAAACGACAAGAACGGGAAGGGAAAACGTCCCGCCCCGATAGGAAGCGGAGACGATCGTCACCATTCGCTCCAACGAGGAAGAGAGGCTCTCTCTCACCATTTTTTCGCCTTCCACGATAAACTCGCCGAAGTCTTTTCGAAACTTCTTTTCTTTTAAGCTGCGCACGTGCTTGACGAGCGGATTTGCCTTGGAAGTAATCATCATAAAGAGAAAGAAAAGCCCTCTGCTTGAAAGAAGGCTTTTTTCATTGGAATCAGAGTGCAGCCTTTGCTTTTGCTACGACTTCTGCGAATGCTGCGGGATCGGAAACAGCGAGATCGGCAAGTACCTTCCTGTTGAGGTTGATCCCTGCAACCTTCAGACCGTGCATCATCTGGCTGTAGGAAATGCCGTTTGCCCTCGCACCGGCATTGATACGCGCAATCCAAAGCTGACGGAAATCGCGCTTTCTGTTCTTTCTGCCGATATAAGCATAATTGAGGGACTTCATCACCGCTTCGCGCGCGATTCTGTAAGACTTGCTCTTATTGCCGCGATAGCCCTTTGCGAGTTTTAAAATCTTTCTACGCTTCTTGACAGCGTTTACTGCTCTTTTAATACGCATTTCTTCTTCTCCTTATTAACCCTTGTAAGGAATCATGCTCTTGACGGTAGATTCCTGCGTTGTGGAAACGTACGCGATCTTGCGAAGGTTTCTCTTTCTCTTTCTGTTCTTGGTCTCAGCCTTATGGTTCTTACCGGACTGAGCTCTCTTCACTTTGCCGCTAGCAGTAAGCCAGAAACGCTTTTTCGTGCTGCTATGAGATTTCTGTTTAGGCATATTTTAGTCCTCCGAATTTTTTATCGAATTGCTTTGTCTCAAGATTTTCTTGTGACTAAAACGAATTTCCTTGAAAATTTACTTTGCAGGAGCGAGAATCATATAAATGCTTCTGCCCTCGGTGGTAGGCTTCTTTTCCATCACGGCCTTACCCTCCATCAGATCGAAGAATCTGTGCATGACGTCGATTCCGAGCGACGCGTGCGCCTGCTGTCTGCCGCGCATACGAATGGAAGGCTTCACTTTGTTGCCTGCCTCCAAAAACTTGACCGCCTGCTTTGCCTTGACGTTTAAATCGCCCACGTCGATGGTCATGGAAAGCCATACTTCTTTGAGCTCAACCATCTTTTGATTCTTTCTGTTTTCCTTCTCCTTCTTTGCATTTTCGAACTTGAACTTTCCGTAGTTCATGATCTTGCATACGGGAGGAACGGCATTGGGGGAAATTTTAACGAGATCGAGGTTTGCCTCTTCCGCAAGCCGCAACGCCTGGGAGGAAGACATAATGCCGAGCATTTCGCCCGTTTCGGAAACCACGCGGACTTCCGCATCTCTGATTTCGTTGTTTAACTGATGCTGGTTTTTGATAATCGTTTACCTCTGCAAAAAAATATCGGGTTGCACGCAAAGTACAACCCGAAAACACTTCGATTTGTTCTTGAACCGAACGACCGTTGCCGTCGGTGAGAAGGGTTGACCTCTGCTTTGCCTAGACAGTATACCCCATTTTCCTCTAAATGTCAACTATTTTTCTATCAAAATGTTGACTTCTTTTCGTTTTCTTCGAGAATCTGAGCGAGGAACGCTTCTTTCGTCATGACGACGCTCTCTTCCGAGCCCCTTCTTCTGACGGAAACAGTGCCCTCTGCCGCCTCTTTGTCGCCGACGACAAGGATATAAGGAACTTTATCCATGCGGGCTTCTCTGATCTTATAGCCGATCTTCTCGTTCCTGTAGTCTGTCTCGACGCGCACGCCCGCATCGAAGAGCTGACGCTCGAACTCCTTTGCGTATTCCTCCGAACGGTCGGTCAGCGTGAGGAGCTTTGCCTGCACGGGCGAGAGCCAAACGGGGAATTTGCCCGCATAGTGCTCGATGAGGATGGCGATGAAGCGCTCGATCGAGCCGAAGCAGACGCGGTGAATCATGATGGGACGGTGCTTCAAGCCGTCCTCGCCCACGTACTCGATTTCAAAGCGCTGCGGGAGCTGGAAGTCGAGCTGAATGGTGCCGCACTGCCACGTTCTGCCGATGCTGTCCTGAAGGTGGAAGTCGATCTTCGGCCCGTAGAAGGCGCCGTCGCCCTCGTTGATCTTGTAATCGAGCCCCAATTCATCGAGCGCAGCTTTGAGCGCGTTGGTAGCGTTTTCCCAATCCTCGTCGCTGCCCATGCTGTTTTCGGGCCTCGTGGAGAGCTCGACGAAGTATTTGAATCCGAAAAGATGATACACGCTGTCGATGAGGCGGGCAACGCCCTTGATTTCGGAGGTAATCTGATCGGGAAGCATGAAGATGTGGGCGTCGTCCTGCGTAAAGCAGCGCACGCGCATGAGTCCGTGGAGCTGTCCGCTCTTTTCATGACGGTGTACAAGTCCTAATTCTCCCATGCGGATGGGGAAATCCTTATAGCTGTGCGGCTGCAATTTATAGACGAGCAAGCTTCCGGGACAATTCATGGGCTTGATGGCGCAGTCTTCGTCGTCAATCTTGGTCGTGTACATATTCTCCTTGTAGTGATCCCAATGCCCCGACGTCTCCCAAAGGGAACGGTTCAGAATGATGGGCGTGGAGATCTCGACGTAGCCCTCTTTGCGGTGAATTTCCCGCCAATAATCGATGAGAATATTTTTCAACGTCATGCCCTTGGGAAGATAGAAGGGAAAACCCTTGCCTTCGTTCATGAGCGCAAAGAGCTGAAGCTCCTTTCCGAGCTTGATGTGATCTCTCTTTTTCGCCTCTTCGAGCATGGTAAAGTACGCTTCCATCTCGTCCTTTTTCGCAAACGCCGTGCCGTAAATACGGGTAAGCATTTTGTTCTTTTCGCTTCCTCTCCAATAAGCGCCCGCGATGCTCGTGAGCTTAAACGCCTTGATCTTGCCCGTCGAAGGAAGGTGAGGCCCTTTGCAAAGGTCGATGAAATTTCCCTGTTTATAGAAGGAAATCGTCTCCCCCTCGGGAAGGTCGTTGATGAGCTCGACCTTGTACTTTTCGTCAAAGCCGTCCATGAGCTTGATTGCCTCGTCCCTCGGAAGGGTAAATCTCGAAATGGGCAGATCGCTCTTGATGATCTTTTTCATCTCCGTTTCGATCTTGGCAAAGTCTTCCTGCGCGATGGGCGTCTTAAAATCGACGTCGTAATAGAAGCCGTTGTCGATGACGGGGCCGATAGACAGATTGCAAGTGGGATAAATGGTCTTGAGCGCCTGCGCAAGGACGTGCGCGCAGGTGTGGCGATAGACGTGCAGACCCTCGGGATCTTTCATCGTCACGATTTCCAAAGCGTCCCCTTCGGAAAGGACTTCGCTCAAATCGGACAGCTCGCCGTTGATCTTAGCCGCAACGGCATTTCTCGCAAGCCCTTCGCTGATTGCGCGCGCCGCATCGAGGCAGGTTGCCCCTTCCGCTACTGCGAGCACATCTCCGTTTTTCAACCGAATGTTCATGATTATTTCCTCCAAAAGAAAAAGTCCTTAAACGATCGTTTAAGGACGCAAATTCCAATGCGTGGTTCCACCTTAATTGCTGCAAAAAATTACAGCCACTTTCAGCTATGAAACTATTCAAAAAGTGGTTTCACCTCTTCAGCCGAATATGAATCTTTCAGCAAACGATTCACTCTCTGCAAACAAGCCAAAGCGCTACTTGTCTTTTCTACTCCTTTATTTTAGTATTATTTCGCCCGATTGTCAAGGAAAATCAAGCAAAAATTACCCGCTCTCCATAATATTTTTGCAAAAACGCGCTCTCCGTTTCGGGAAGATCGGAAAGGCAAAGGACGTCGCGCGCGCCGCTTAAGATAATTTCGCGAATGAGCGCGAACTCGTCGTTGGCGATCAGCCCCGCACGGTGCAGCTTTTGGTACGAGTCGTTGAATACCTCTCCTCCCTTCAAATAGAGCGTCCCCCGATTGTCCTCGATGATAAATTCGATGAAGTCGAAGAGCTGATCGTTTCGGAAGGTGACGGGAATGCTGTCCGAAATCCGCTTCCACTTTTCCTTCAAAGGATTGAGCCGAAAGGAAAAAAATCCGTCGAACTGATAGATCTCGTCTTTGGAAAGAAGTTCCGAAACGTAGGCAATGTCGTCGGGAAGATCGGCGGCGATGAGCTCCGCAAGCAAAATTTCCCGCTCGGACGGCGTCAGGCTTGCCGTGACGACCGATTCATTTAATATATCGTATTTATAGGCAATGCAGATGACTTCGGCGATCTTTTCCACCACAAAATCCCGCAGATACGGCTCGTATTTTTCGTCCGTCTCGATGACGAGCAGGGTTCTGTCCTTGCAGTAGCGCAATCCCGAGGAAGCGCCGCAAAAAGTCAGCTTCGGCATCATTTCCCCCAAAATGTACAACACGTTGCGACTGCACTCCCCTTTCTCCGAAATAAATATTTTTTGCATAATCCTATTTTATGCGTCTTCTTCCTATTTATTTACTTTTCGCCTTTTTTGCTTGACTTAAAAGAGGGAAAGAGTTAAAATAGAAGCATTGTGAAGGGTGATGCCCTTTGTGGAGGTATTGACTATGGATATGAAATCGGTTGAGAAAAAGTGGCAAACCAAATGGGAAAAAGCCAAGCTCAACAATTTCAATAAAAAAGATCCGGACAACAAGCTGTACGTTCTCGAAATGTTTTCCTATCCCTCCGGCGCAAAACTGCACGTCGGACACTGGTATAATTACGGCCCTACCGACTCTTATGCCAGATTCAAGAAGATGCAGGGCAAAAACGTCTTCCAGCCAATGGGCTTTGACGCATTCGGTCTTCCCGCCGAGAACTTTGCCATCAAATCGGGCATTCATCCCAAGGATTCCACCGAGAAAAACATCGCGACCATGGAAGGTCAGCTCAAGGCGATGGGCGCCATGTTCGATTGGAATGCGGAAATCAAAACCTGCGAAGAGGACTACTACAAGTGGACGCAGTGGATGTTCTTAAAGCTTTACGAAAAGGGACTCGCCTACCGAAAGGAAGCCCCCGTCAACTGGTGTCCTTCGTGCCAGACCGTCCTTGCCAACGAACAGGTGGTTGACGGCGCGTGCGAGCGCTGCGGAACGACCGTGCTTCGGAAGAATCTGACCCAATGGTTCTTTAAAATCACCGAGTACGCCGAGGAGCTTTTGAGCGGACTCGATACTTTGGATTGGCCCGAAAAGACGAAGTCGATGCAAAGAAACTGGATCGGCAAATCCACAGGCTGCGAAATCGTCTTCGACTGCGAAAGCGGAGACGAGATCATGGTCTTTACGACCCGCTGCGACACGGTGTTCGGCGTGGATTACGTCGTCCTCGCTCCCGAACATCCCCTCGTCGAAAAACTCACGGCCCCCGAATGCAAGGAAGCGGTCGACGCCTACGTTTTAAACGCTTCCAAATCCAACGAAATTGAACGCCTTTCCACCACGCGGGAAAAGACGGGCGTCTTCATCGGCGCATACTGCACCAACCCCGTCAACGGCAAAAAAATTCCCGTCTACATCGGAGACTACGTGCTCTATTCCTACGGAACGGGCGCCGTCATGGCGGTCGCCGCGCATGACGAGAGGGACTATGCCTTCTCCATGAAGCTCGGACTTCCCGTCACGCAGGTCATCACCAAGAAAAACGGAGAGGAAACGGTTCTTCCCTACTGCGAAGACGGTATCCTCATCAACAGCCTTCAGTTCGACGGCTTGTACGGCGAAGAGGCGAGAGAAGCCATCGCTTCGTACCTCACCAAAATCGGCAAGGGAAGCAAAAAGGTCAACTACCGCCTGCGCGATTGGCTCGTTTCCCGTCAGCGCTATTGGGGCGCACCCATTCCCGTCGTCCATTGCCCCGAATGCGGCGCAGTGCCCGTATCCGAAAAGGAACTTCCCGTAAAGCTCCCCTATGATGTAGAATTTAAACCGGACGGAAAGTCTCCGCTTGCAAAGCACGACGGATTCATGCACACGAAGTGTCCGAGATGCGGCAAGCCCGCTCTGCGCGATCCGGATACCCTGGACACCTTTGTCTGCTCGAGCTGGTACTATCTGAGATACCCCGATTCGAAGAACGACAGAATGCCCTTCGACCCTGAAATCGTCAACAAGATGCTTCCCGTCGATACCTACGTGGGCGGCGCGGAACACGCCTGCATGCACCTTCTGTATGCGAGATTCTTCACCAAGGCGCTTCGGGATATGGGCTATCTGAGCTTTGACGAGCCCTTCCGCCGCCTCGTTCATCAGGGCGTCATTTTAGGCCCGGACGGCAACCGCATGTCCAAGTCCAAGGGCAACGTCATTTCTCCCGATACCTATGTGGAAACGTACGGCTCGGACGTCTTCCGCCTCTATCTGATGTTCGGCTTCAGCTATACGGAGGGCGGGCCCTGGAACGACGACGGAATCAAGTCGATTGCCAAATTCACCGACCGCATCGAACGGTTGGTACAGCAGGTCAAAGACGTTACCGAGCAGCCCAAGGCGCTTGGCGCGGCGGAAAAAGAGCTCTCCTTCGTCATGCACTCTTCGATCAAGCAGATCACGAGAGATCTCGAGAATTTCTCCTTCAACACGGCAGTTGCCCGTTTGATGGAATTTGTCAACGCGCTCTATAAGTACAACACGGAAACAGCCGACCGCGGCTTCCTCAAGGAATGCGTCAAGACGCTCGTCCTCCTCCTCGCTCCCTTCACGCCGCACATGTGCGAAGAGTTCTGGGAGATGCTCGGCGGCAAGTTCTCCATCTTTAACGAGCGCTATCCCGTCTGCGACGAAAGCGCACTCATCAAAGATGAAATCGAATACGCCGTTCAGGTCAGGGCAAAGACGAAGTGTAAGGTGATGATCCCTACAACCGCTTCCGACGAAGAGATCGAAGCGCTGGTCAAAGGCATTCCCGCCGTTGCGGACGCAATCGGTTCCAACCCCGTGAAAAAGTGCATCATCGTCAGAGGACGACTCGTCAACTTAATCGTATAAAAACTGATTGCGACAAAACGCGCCCCATCCGTTTGAACAAAACGGATGGGGCGCATTTTTTATCTTGCACGGTCAAGAAAAAACTCTCCGCAAGATGGCGGGGAGTTGTTCAAAGTCTGTTTGCGGAAAAAGTCCTCCCGATTCGTTTAACCGGAGCATTCCAAATCCGAACTCTTGTTAAGCCTGAATCAAAGACAATTCCAAAAAAACGGGAAAGAGATAGCTTGCACCGAACGTGCCCAACTCCTTCGGGCCGGCTACCCGACCAAAGGTCGCCATAAGCGTCTTTGCCTTGCGGTAAGAGGCGTTGACGGACGAGCGCGTAATGCTCTTTTCCTTGCGATCGACAAACATTTCATTGCCGACAATTTGATACCCAAAGGGCAAGCCCTTTGCCGTGTAAAAGATTTTTCCTTGGTTTTTGATCAACAACGCCCAAAGGGCGTTTTCTTCGCAGGTATAAAGCGACGTGTCTGCATACTTCGGCATAGTCGTTCAAAAAAAGCAGTCCAAACAAACGCACGGACTGCTCTTTTCCTTACTGCAATTTTTCGATCATGTTGACGATGTCCTGAACGGTCTTGATGGACTCCACTTCATCATCGGGAACAGTGATGCCGGTCTCCTCTTCCAACGTCATCAAGAGCTCAACGACGTCAAGGGAATCCGCTCCCAAATCTTTCACAATTTCACTTTCCGGGGTAATTTTTGCAACCGAAACGCCGAGCTGTGATGCAAGCATTTCGCTAACTTTTTCAAACATATGGATCCTCCGCTGCACATGGTGCATATAATCTTATGAAACAATTATATTCCATTTTTGGGAAAAAGTCAAACCCAAACACTACCTTTTTAAAGATTTCAGCATACATTTCCGCTCATCTGTCAATCGATCGCTCTCCCTTGCCTTTTGAATCGCCTTATTGTGCGTTTTGATGGCAAGCGTTCCCTCGCGCAAGAACGCCTCGCCCTCCTCAGGGAAATGGACGAGAACTTCGGCAACGAGCCATGCAACCGCCATATGTACGTAATAAAGAGAGGTATCCGCACGGTTGCAATAGGAAAAAATCAGGGACAAATACTCCTTCGAAATGTAATTTTGAAGCAGCGTGACGAGCGCAAATCGCTCGAAAAATTCTCCGCCGTGAGAAAAAACCTCTTCCAAAATAGGAAGAAAGTCCTCTTTGTGCTTTGCGATGCACTTCGGGGCAAAGCAGTCACAGCACGCCCAATTGTCGATGAGGCTCACCATATCGAAAAGGTGGGTCAGAAATTCCTCATAAGGCAAAGAAGCGACCATAGAAAGCTTAACAAAGACCACCTCGTAATAGTCGTTCGGAAAGGACAAAACGTCGGAAAGCTCGCCCCTGTGCGCTTTGGCAATCTTCCGAAGCGTGGGCACGCGCACCCCTAAAACGCGAATGGAGGGATCGTTCAAAAGGCGGCTGTGAAACGCCGCATAAGAGGGCTCGGAACCCCCTTTGAGTTCGGATAAAAAGTCAGAATAATTCATCGAAGGTACTCCACCAGATTTCTTTTCGGAAGCGGGGATTCGCAGGGCTGGTCGAAGGCATTTTATAGTGCGGAATCGGAAGATTTCCGTACTGCTTTTCGTAGAGAGAAAACGCCTTGCTGCCGTTTAAGAGGACGGCGCGAATGGGCGCTTCATCAAAGACCTTCGTGAGATCGGCAAGCTCGACGGCCTCTAACGTATCGTCCTTCGAGCCGACAATCCGACAAGCCATAACGATGTCCCAAAGGGCAATGCCCTTTTCGAGCAAAAACTCCTTCTTTTTCTCGGTTTCCTCGCGATAAGGCTCACCGAAATAGGAAAACATCATGTTCCAAAAGCGATTTTGCCTGTTTCCGTAGTAAAACTTGATCTCTCTGCTCTTGACAGAGGGAAAGCTCCCCAAAATCAAGACAGTACTATGTCTGTCATAAACGGGTTCAAACCCGTATTTTATCTCATTTATGTCTGACATAGTATTTAGAATAAAGGCCGATCGACCTTCCCGACCAAGGCAGAAGCCATGTTCTTTTCGGAAAAACTCTCTGCAAGGCAAGCCATGACGTCGTCCATCGTCACCCTTCCCATCTCCTCCATCTTTTCGTTCATATCGAAGAGCTCGTCCCGATAGAGAAGGTATTTTCCATATAAAAGCATCTGCGAAGAAGTACTCTCCTGCGCAAAGATCGTGGACGCTTTCATCTGCTCCTTTCCGCGAAGGAGCTCTTCTTTGGTAATCCCCTTCTTCTTGAGATCGGAAATGACGGACAAAATAGCGTCCCTTGCCCTATCCACGTTTTTCCCGTTGACCCCCGCATAGATGACGAACGTTCCCGTCTCCTCGTAGAGATTCTGATAGGAATAGACGTTATAGGCAAGTCCCTGTTTTTCGCGAACGGATTGAAAGAGGCGGGAACTCATGCTTCCGCCAAGCGCACTGTTGATGATGGATGAGGGGTTAATCATCCGGTCGTACCGATGAAAAGAGGGGTAGGCAATGGAAAGGTGCACCTGCTCGATGTCCTTTTTGCGGAAGAGATGCTTTCCCTGCAAGACAATCTTTTTCTCTCTCCTCTCTTTTTTGAGCGGCAATGCCCCGACGAAGTACTTTTCAACGAGCTCCTCCGCCTCGGAAAGGGTAATATTTCCCGCAAAGGAGACGACGATATTGTCCGCCGTATAAAAGGCGTTGCGATAGGAACGGATGTCCTCCGCCGTAAACCGCCTTACGTTGTCCATCGGGCCTAAGATATTTCTGCCGTAATTGTCCTTGCCATAGTACGCTTCCGCCAAAAGATCGCTGCAATAGTCCTCGGGCGTATCCTCGTTCATAGCGATCTCCTCGAGAATGACCCCTCTTTCGCGTTCGAGCCCGTCTTCGGGATAGACGCTGTTCAAAAAGAGATCGGCAAGCAGGGAAAAAGCCCGCTCGGTGTGTTCGGAAGTTGCCTTTGCATAGTAACAGGTCAAATCCTTCCCCGTAAAGGCGTTTTGCTGCGCCCCGATCTCGTCAAAGGCGTTGGAAATCTCTTCCTCGTTGAGCGTCTTCGTCCCCTTAAAGGACATATGTTCGATAAAATGGGAAATTCCGTCTTCCCGATCCCTTTCCAGGCAAGCGCCCGCGCCTACCAAAATGCCCATCGTGACGGACAACAGTCCGTCGATTCGCTTGACGACGAGCTTAAGTCCGTTTTCATACCGTTTTAATTGAGCCAATGCTTAACCTCCGTATCCGAGGTTCTCCGACACCGTGACGGCGGACAACCCCTCTTTTTTGTAGTATTTCAAGACCCCTTCGAGAGCGACAACCGTCTCCTTCGTGGGGTGCATCAGGACAAAATCGCCGCCCCGCGCATCCTTTGCCCTTGCATAGATAACGCTTGCGTCCCGATCCCGCCAATCGACGGTGTCCTTCGACCAGAGAATGACCTTATAGCCAAGCTCCTCCGCGGCTTTGAGCGTATCGTCGCCGTATGCGCCGGAGGGAGGGGCAAAGAGCCGCATCTCGTATCCCGTCGCCAGGAGAATGAGCTTGTGGCAGAGGGCAATTTCCTCTTTGTTCTCCGAAAGAGAAAGCTTATCCCCGTCTTTATGAAAGTAGCCGTGACTGCCGATTTCATGCCCGCGCTTTAAAATTTCCTTCACGCAGGAAATGTTATCGTCCGCCCACGATCCCCCGATAAAGAATGTGGATTTTGCGCCGTATTTATCCAGAAGATCGAGAATCTCGTAGACTTCTTCCGTTCCCCAATAGACGTTGAACATGAGGGAAACGGAATGCTCGGCGTTGCCGCTCCGATAGACGTTTTCTTCCGTAGAAACGGGGGTGGTTTCCAGATTAAAAAAGCACACGCCTCCGATCATGACTGCAATCAACACAAGGGCGAGATTGCAAAAGAGCGCCCTGATAATTTGTTTTTTCAATGCGATTCTCCCGAAATAAGCTAGAGCGTGTTCACACGATCTGCTTCCATTATATTCCGGGAGTTCGGATTCATGCTATTTCAGCTTGACAAAAGTCACGCCCGTTTCCCCTTCGCCGTAAACGCCGAGGCGAAATTCGGCGACCGCTTTGTGCTTGCGCAAAAAGTCGTGAATGCCTGCCTTGAGCTTGCCCGTCCCCATGCCGTGGATGATTTTGATCTCTTCCAAATTGGACAAGACCGCCTGATCGATAAAGGCGTCCACCTCGGGAATCGCCTCCATCACCGTCATGCCGATGACGTTGACGGAGAGAACGGGAGGCTTGATTTCCCCCTTTCTCACCACCGTGACAGGGCTTTTGGGCTTTTGCTTTTGTTTCTTTGCTTGCGTGGAAGAGGTTTTTGTGACAGACATGAGCTCGGAGAGCTTGACGCGAAGCTTCAAGTCCCCGACCTGCACCTCTGCTTCCTTCTTCTTTTCGTTGACGGAAAGGAGGGTTCCTTCCCCCGCCACGCTCTTGACGTAGACCGTCTCGCCGATTTTGCCCCCTTCGTAAGGGACGTATTTGGGAAGAGGCTTCTCTTCCTCGCGCCGATAAGAGGCGGACACGACCTTGTTTTTGAGCGTTCTCGCCTGAATGAGATCGGCTTCCGTCAGCGTCTCCTTGGCAAAGATCTCTTCGATCTCGGAGACGAGTTCTTCCGCCTCTTCCACCTTTTCGCGCACGATGCGCTTTGCTTCGGTCTTTGCCGTCAAGAAGAGCTTTTCCTTCTCCTTGCGGAGCGCTTCGCGCTCTTCGTCGAGCTTGTCGATCTTTTCCTGCCACTCTTTTTCCAAGGAAGCCGTATGCTCCAAAGAGGCCTGTGCCTTTAGCCTGCTCTCCTCCGCACTTTTTAAGATATTCGTCAGAGCCTTCGCATCGTCCGAAAGATTCTCATACGCCTCTTGCAGAATTTCTTCCTTTAAGCCTAAACGCTTGGAAATGGAGAGGGCGTTGCTCGATCCCGGCAAGCCGATTTTGATCTGATAGAGAGGCTTTAACGACTCGGCGTCAAAGGTCATGCTGGCATTTTCGATGCCCTTTTCGCGGAAGGCAAACTCCTTGAGCGCCATGTAGTGCGTGGTGACGATGCCCTTGCAGCCGCTCTTCATCAGGTAGGAAATGACCGCCCTCGCAAGCGCCTGTCCCTCTTCGGGGTCTGTCCCTCCGCCCAGCTCGTCCACGAGGACGAGGGAATGCTCGTCCACGCAATCGACGATGGAAATGAGGTTGGTGACGTGAGAGGAAAAGGTGGAAAGGCTCTCTTCGATGCTCTGCGCATCGCCGATGTCGCAAAAGACGGAACGGAACACGGAAAGAGCGGTGTCCTCTCCTGCGGGAATGAAAAATCCGCAAGCCGCCATCAGGCAGAAGAGTCCCACCATTTTCAGCGTAACCGTCTTACCGCCCGTATTCGGGCCCGAGACGAGCAGAAAATCGTAGTCCTTGCCAAGTTCCACGGAGACGGGAACGACGGTTTCCTTGTCGATTAAGGGGTGTCTTCCGCTTTGAATGCGAAGAAAGCCCTTGTTGTTCATGAGCGGTCTTACCGCGTGAAGGTGATAGCAATACTCCGCCTTTGCAAACAGGGCGTCCAGCTCCGCCATCAGGGAGATGTCCTTGACGAGCGATTCGGAAATCTGACCGACCCGCCTGGAAAGCTCTCCCAAAATGCGGTCGATTTCCTCCTTTTCGTCGATGGCAAGGGTAATCAGCTCGTTGTTGAGCTCCAAAATGTATTCGGGTTCAATGAATACGGTTGCACCGCTCTGGGAACGGTCGTGCACAAAGCCCTTGATGCTGCGCTTGTACTCCGCCTTTACGGGAAGGACGTATCTGTCCCCGCGCATGGTGACGATTCCCTCCTGGAGGTATTTCGCATTCTCCCCCGAAAGATATTCGGAAAGCTTTGCGCGAATCCTCTCGTTGAGGAGGCTAATTTCGCGCCGAATGGAATAGAGCTTTTCGCTCGCAAAATCGCTGACTTCCTCGTCGCTCACGATTTTAGAGTGAATGTCCTCTTCGAGGCGAGGATCAAAGACGAGCGAGGCGATTTTTTCCCGAATGAGGACGATGGAATCGTCGTTCACCGATTCGATTCCGCTGACGAGGACGCGGACGGAACGAAGAAGCCGCCCGACCTTTAAAAGCTCCCCGCAGGAGAGAGTTGCGCGCTTGGCAGCCCGTTGCAGTTCGTCGTCAAAGGGCTCGAACGCCTCGATTCTGCCGACGCCGTAGAGAAACAGGAGCTTGGTAGACTCCTCCGTCAAGGAAAGAAGGGTCTGCACCTTGGAAAGCTCCGTTTCGGGTTGAAGCGCGGCGAGATAGGCTTTACCCTCTTGTAGCGAGGCATACGCGCTCGCCGCCGCTAAAATTTTATGAAGTTCCAATTTTTCGAAATGTCTGTTCATAGCTAGAATACCGAATGTGTAAAGTGCCCTGCCGTATGGGAAGGCAATATTTTTTTGAGCGAAGGCAAATCCCGACAGTCGAGAATTGCCTGCTGTTCTCTGATGGTGGTAAAGTCATAAAGAGCGCCCGCAAAGTCCTGCACTGTGGCAAGATCGGCGCAATTGAAGAGTTCAAACCGACAGGAAGAGAGGCGATAGCGCCGAACCTGAAAGACTCTCCCCTCTTCGTCCTTGAGCCTATAAAAGTGCTTTTGATTGCACGAGGCGCAATTTTTTCGGAAGGGGCAATAGAGAAGATCCATGACCTTCAAGCTTCCCGCCGTCAAGGTCATTCCGCCAAGCGCGCGCTGTTCCCGCCAATCGAGCTCCTTGGAAAGTATTTTTTGTCCCGAAAAGTAAGCGCATTGCAGAGAATTGGTGAGATTGAACCCCGTCCCCGGAATGCATTCCATGGAAAGCTCGTTTGCGAGCGCCAATCCTTCCAACCCCTCGACGTAGAGAAGATCGAAGGAAGAAGCTGCCGTCTTGACGATTTCCCGATCTGCACCGTTCAAAAAGCCGGGCACATAGAGCGCCGTGCGCCGCGCATGGCGACGGGCGAACTTCAAAAAGCGATCGCGCTCCGCCCCGTCCGCATAGTCGTAAGGCTTAAAGATGAGGAGATCGACCTTGCTTTGAAAATTGAACTCGCTTCCCATCACGGCGACGATTTTCTCCGTTTCGGTGCGCTTCGGAAGGCAAAGCGGCTCAAAGACGTAAGGCGTCGTCTCCCTCTTTGTTTCACGCTCGTAAAGAACGGAAAAGACCTTGCGCCGAAAGGCGTTGAGCTCGGATTTGGGCAAAAAACAACCCTCATTCAGGTCTATTTTCAGAAAAACGTCGAAGGGATAGCCGTCCGTCCTGCGAAAGCTCGCTTCGACTTCCTCCTCGGTCAGCCCCCGATTGCGAGCGGGAAGAAGGGAAAAATCCCCTTCGATCTGCATTCCGGACGAAATTGCCTTGGGAGGCTTTCCGACTTCGAAGGAAAGAGCAACCTGCACGGGCTTCGTCCTCTTTTGCGACGGATCGAAGGAATCGGAAACGTCCGTCGTAATATAAACGAGGTCTCCTTCCATCCAGCCCTTGCTTCCCGAAAGGTAAAAACCCTCCTTGCAATTTTCCGCAAAGACCCCGCCCGAAACCTCTCTTCCGCTCCGAACAATTTTATAGCAATCGCCGACTTCTCCCCTTTCCGAGCTCTTACAGAGCCACTTTCCCTTGCGGAAAGCGAGGACGCCGATCTGTTCGCCGATGTGCCCCTGAATCTTGTCCGAAATGAAATTTTGATCTTGTCCGAAAGCGAGCCCTTTGGTGTAATTGCCGCGGTTGTAAGCGCGCTTTAACGCCTTTAAATCGGCAGTCGCGTCCCTTTGGTCGAGAAGATCGCGATAGTAGCGCACCGCCGCGACGACGTACTCCGTGCGGCGCATTCTCCCCTCGATTTTAAAGGAAGAGACCCCTGCCTCGATGAGCTTTTGAATGTCCTCTCCGACCGAGAGATCGGCGAGCGATAGCGGATAACCCCGATAGTCGCCCTCCTGATCGAGGTAGGTATACCGCTTCCTACAAGGCTGTTTGCATCTGCCCCTGTTTCCGCTGTTGTCCCCGACAAAGCCCGAAAGATAACACTGCCCCGAATAACAGGTACAGAGCGCACCCTGCACGAAGACTTCCGTTTCGATGAGCTTTGCCACTTCCCGAATTTCGGCAAGCGGCGTCTCGCGTGCGAGAATGACCCGCGAAAAGCCAAATTCCTTTGCAAGCTTAGCCCCGCCCACGTTGTTGACGCCCGCCTGCGTGGAAAGGTGCAGGCAGATGTCGGGATAGCGCTCGTGAACGTACTTCCCCAAAAAGGGATCTTGGAGGATGATCGCATCCGCCTTTAAGGCATAGACTTTGAGGAGGGTTTGCAAAAAGTCGTCAAGCTCGCTGTCCTTGACGAGGGTATTCATGGCGACGTAGACCTTCGCCCCGAAAAAATGAGCGTAAGATATGACTTCCGCAAGTTCCTCTTCGCCGAAGTTGACGGCGGAGGCGCGCGCAGAATAGGAGCTGTACCCGAGATAAATCGCGTCCGCTCCTTGATTGATTGCCGCAATGGCGGTTTGCTTTTCCCCTGCGGGAGCCAAAATTTCTCTCATAATTCTATTTTAACACAAAAAGCACGATTAAGCAAGAAAAACGGAACGACAGAATCGTTCCGCTTCGATTATTTTCCCGTTGTCTTGGAAATGAGTTCCTGCGCCGCATCGTAGCCCATTTCCTTGAGAAGGTGCTCCCTTGCGGCGATCTCGACGATGATGGCGAGATTCCGCCCCGGTCTGACCGGAACGACGTACTTATCGACCCGCGTGCCGAGAATTTCCTCGCACTTGCGATCGGTGCCGAGCCTGTCGTATTCTTCCCGATCCGACCATTCTGCAAGCTCGATGACGAGATCGACGCTCTTTTCCCGCAAGACGGAGCCCGAGCCGTACATGCTTCGGACGTTGATGATGCCGATGCCTCGAATCTCCAAAAAATAGCGAATGGGATCGGGAGAAGAGCCGATGAGCTGATTAGAAACGCTCTTGACCAAGACGTTATCGTCTGCAACCAACCGATGCCCTCGCTTGACGAGCTCCATGGCAGTCTCGCTCTTGCCGATTCCGTTGTGCCCCGTCAGCAAGACGCCGACGCCGAACACTTCCATAAGCGTGCCGTGCAGGGTGGAACTCAGCGCAAGCAATTTATTGAGATAGAGGGTAAGCTCCGTGGAGACCGCCATCGTCGCCCGCGAACTGCGAAAGACGGGAATCCGAAAAGCGCGCACCTGTTCGACAAGCTCGTGCATGACGGGCAAATCGCGGCAGATGACGATTGCCGGGATTTCTCCGAAAGAACAGAGCTTTTGGAGCTTTTCCGAGCGTTCCTCAGAGGAGAAGCTTCTTAAATACTCGTATTCCGCAAGCCCGATGAGGATAATCCGCTCGGGGTCGAAAAAATTGTAAAAGCCCGCAAGCTGCAAGCCGGGACGATAGACGCTCATATCCGAGACCTGAAAGCTTCCCCGCCCCGCATAGACAATTTCAAAATTCAATTCCGAAGCGAAGGCCTCCGCCTCGATCGTCACGCTGTTTTGTTCGTTCATCGTGTTTCCTCCCGTACATACTCCTCAATCGTCCTTCCCACCGCGTCCTCGTTGTTCGTATACTCGGACACGAGGGGCGCGACTTCCTTGAGGGAATCCGCCGCGTTGGCAACCGCAACGCCCAACCCCGCCGCTAAAATCATCGGCACGTCGTTGAAATTGTCCCCGAAGGACATCGTCTTTTCGAGGGGAATGTGATAGTAATCAGCCAAAAACTTGACAGCCGTCCCCTTGTCGCAACCCGAAAGCGCCACCTCGACAAGGCACGCCGCACTGTAAGTCACATAATATTTCGCCCCGAGCTTTTCCTTCAGCGTTTCAAAGACATGGAGCTTATCCTCCGCCCTGACCATCGTCAGAATTTTGATGATCGGCATGGGGTGCTCCCGCAAAAAGGAAGAAAGGTGGGAAATGCGCTTGCCCTTGACACCGACGACGGATTCGTACCAAGAAAGCTCTTCCCCTTCGTAATTGGTGTAGAACTCCGTCGGGGAGTAAAAATGCACGCGATAGCCGAGGGACTCCATCGTTTCCAGGACGAAGAGGGCGTCCTCAAACGGAAAGGCATGTTCAAACAGGATTTTTCCCGTTTCGATATCGGCAATGGTGCTCCCCTGAAAGGAGACGACAGGGCCTTTTAAGCCGAGCTTCCTGGCGATGGGCAACACGGAGGAAGTCATGCGACCCGTGCAGACGGTGAAAATTCCCCCTTTTGCCGTAAAGTTTGCAATCGCCCTTTGCGTGCGCTCTCCGACCGAGCCGTCGTCGCGGCGAAGCGTCCCGTCAAAATCGGAGACAATCAGATCGTAATTCATAAGTTTTCCTTAAAGTATTTTGCTATTTTTTCGGCAAGCTCTTCCCCGATTCCCTCCGTCTTCATGAGCTCTTCCTTGGAAGCCTTCATGATCTTGTCAATCGTGCCGAAGGAATTTAAAAGGGCGATTCTCTTCTTCTTGCCGATTCCGTCGACTTCGTTTAAAATCGATTCGAGGTTGCGCTTGGAATGCAGGTTGCGGAAATAGGTGATGGCAAAGCGGTGGGACTCGTCGCGAATGCGCTGCAAGAGCCGAAGGGCATAGTCCCTCCGTTCGAGGCGAATGGGCTCGTCGGAATGCAGGACGAAGACCTCCTCTTCCTGCTTTGCGAGAGAGATAAGGTCGATGTCCGTAATCCCCAGCCGATCGAAGCTTTCCTTCACGGCGGAGAGCTGCCCTTTGCCGCCGTCGATGACGATAAGATCGGGCCTCATAAAGCGTTCCTCTTCCTCCGTGCCGAGCTTGGAAAGGCGACGGGAGAGCACTTCTTGCAGGGAAGCAAAGTCGTTCGCCCCTTCTACCGTCTTGATTTTGAACCGTCTGTATTCGACCTTGTCCGCCTCTCCGTCCGTAAAGACGACCATCGAGCCGACCTTGTCCACGCCGCTGATGTTGGAAATATCGTAGCACTCCATGCGCTTGGGATACTTCCGAAGTCCGAGAAGTTCTTTTAACCGCTCGCAAGCCTTCTTGGTCATGTCGTCCTTATGGCGAATCTTTTCGACGGATTTGCCGAGATAGTCCTCGGCATTCCGCTGTGCCATATTGAGAAGTTCCCTTTTGACGCCCTGCTTGGCGATCGTAATCGTCGCGTTCTTTTTGCGGTGTTCCTTGAAAAATGCCTGCACGAGCTCCGTCTCGCAATAGTCCTCGACGATGATCTCCTCGGGAATTTCGTGGTGGGAGTAGTACTGAATGAGAAAGGCGGAAAGGGCGTCCGCTTCGGAAAAGGAGGCGTCCTCTAAGGCGAAATGCGCCCCGCCCTGCATGATTCCGCCCCGCACGATGAGCACGTTGACCGCCGAGTAAAGGTGATTGCCCGCATAGGCGATGACGTCGGCGTTGATGTCGCGATTGATGGAAGTGATTCGCTTGAGCTTGAGCTTGGAAAGCATGGCGAGCTTGTCCCGATAGGAGAGCGCAAGCTCGAACTCCTCCCGCTCGGCAAAATAGCGCATCTTCTGCGTTAAGAGCTCCTCTACTTCCTCATAGTCGCCGCTTAAAAAGCGCATGGCGCTCTGTACGGACTTTGCGTAGTCCTCCTTGGAAATGAGAAGGGCGCAGGGAGCGGGACAGCGATGAATGTGAAAGTTGAGGCAGGGCTTTTTGGGGGTGGATGTAATCGCCGTCTGACAGAGGCGCACGTTGTACGTCATGGATACAATTTCCAAGAGGTCTTTGCAGCTGATCCCCCCCATAAACGGCCCGAAATACTTCCCGTCCTTGGTGATCTTTCTCGTAATCGCAAAGTGAGGAAAGTCCTCTTTGGTATAAACTTTGATGTAGGGATACGTCTTGTCGTCTTTTAAGAGAATGTTGTACTTCGGCTTGTACTTTTTGATGAGGTTGTTTTCCAGCGCGAGCGCGTCGATCTCCGTCTTGGTGATGATGTAGTAAAAGTCGGCAATATTGGAGACCATTGCCGCAACCTTTTCGGGCTTTGCCGAGGAATGAAAGTATTGCCGTACCCTGTTTTTGAGTACTCTCGCTTTCCCGACGTAAATGACCGTCCCCTCATGATCGAGCATGATGTAGACGCCCGGCGTGTCGGGCAGGAGCTTCAGTTTTTCCCGAATGACGTTCATACGGCTTTATTATACCGCAAAGCGTCGGTTTTTGCAAGGAGATTACAAGAATTTCCTCAATATCCCAAAAAATCGATGGCGCTTAAGAGCACCTCGTTGACGATGTCGCTCGAAAGGCGGTAAAAGATGATTTTTCCGTGCCGCTCCGTCTTGACGATTCCGTTCCCCTTCAAGAAGCGAAGCTGATGGGAGACGGTCGTCTGGTTCATGTTCAATACGCGGGAAAGATCGGTCACGCAGAGCTCCGAGATGGAGAGTGCGGACAAAATTTTCAGTCTGGTAGAATCCGAAAAGACAGAGAAAAAGCGCACCAGGCGATCGAGAATTTCCTCTTCGGGAACGGATTCCTCTACAATCGTCTGTGTGCGTCTGTCCAATAAAAGCATATCACTCATAATATAACACCTCGGCAAAATCATACCATGCCCGAGGCTGAAATTTTTATCGCGCTTTGTCGATTCCGCTCTTATTTTCACAGTTCAGTGCCTTTCTCCCCTCCCGCCGAATGAGAGTTCGAGAGCTCTTTCGCACAAAAAATACGGTCGGGCTGATCGCCCGACCGTACGCTTTCTCCGCATTTCAGCGGATAAGACTTTTTTAGTTGTTCTTTTCCTGCTTTAAGAAACAGCTCACGATGCCCGTAAGAACGCTGATCAACATAAAGACAGCGATCGTAAAGCGGGGAATCGCGTTGTCCATATTGCCAAAGAGCTGAATCTTGACGATGAAGTCCGCAAAGTCGCATACGGAGTCGCCGAGGAACATGACCAGAGCGCCCGTAAAGCAACCAACTGCGACAATTCCGAGGA
Organism: Clostridia bacterium; assembly: GCA_017621155.1. Taxonomy (GTDB): domain Bacteria; phylum Bacillota; class Clostridia; order Christensenellales; family Borkfalkiaceae; genus RGIG8762. The sequence continues at coordinate 3,557 of JAGATP010000016.1, read as the reverse complement.
AATCAGCCCCAAAGCCCTTGTAGAAGAACAAGGCTACGAAGCAAACGATTCCGATGAGCAGGCAGGCAAGGATTCCGCCGTTGAAGCTGTTCGATCCGATGGAAAAGACCAGATAAACAACGGTCATCACCGCCATGACGAGAGCAGAAAATGCGCCAAGATAAAAACCTACGGATTTTTCTTTTATATTCATATTCATTTCCTCCGTTTATTTCGCGCTTTCCGCGTTTTCTTTCCGACTCGATACCACGATCATGGCAGCTCCGCCGAGCGTAAGCAGCGAAGCGACCGCGATAGATACGTAGAGTGCAGTCTGCCACCAAGGCGTTACCTGAATGACGACGCTGTTCGAGCTGAGACCGTTAATGGCATTGCTGCGGCTCATCGCATAATAGAAGTGCTTTGCAGCGCCGAGAATGTACTGCACGTAGCTTCCATCGTCCGAGCTGTTGAGGTAATCGAGAATCTTGGGCTTTGCCGTATTCTGGTTGTAGCAGAAGGTATCCGTACCGGAAGAGAGCTGCGTGACGTAATGGGACAGATATCCGACTGCGGAGTTACCGGTGGAGTCCGTTTCCTTATGACCGCGGAATCCCCATTCGTTGTCGCAAACGTCGACGTTCAGAGCGGGGCAGGAAGCCGCGTATCTCAAGCCGATGCGGTTGAACGCCTGCATTAAGGACTTACACTTCGCAACTCTGATCGCTCCCTCGAATGCTCTCAAAGAGCCCTCACGGAACGCCTGCTCGTTGAAGAAGGTAGAAATACCTGCACGCTGCCATTCCTGATCGTTTCCTGCAAAGTGCTTGATGCCCGCAAGCATACCCTTTGCTTCCATTGCAAGAACTTCGGGAATTGCCGCCATATAAGCCATATTCGCATCTTCGGACATGTACTCGAACGCTCTTCCGCCGAATGCGTTGCGGTGAAGGTCGCCGCCTACGCCCCAGACTTCGGTGCATCCCGTCCACAGTCCATCTTCACCCATGAGCGCGCCGCGGCGTGCATACAGGTCTCTGTTGAAGGTGCAAGTAAGGGTTGTCTTGCTTGCATAACGCGTCGTGGGCATTTTGCCCGCTTCGATCTTTCCGCTGCCCCATTTGCCGGTCGTATCTTCGTAAGCAAACGGGAATCTCGCGCCGATACCGTCGCAGCCGTCGCCGACTTTCGTCTGAGGCAGAGCAACCGATTCAACGGGCTGTCTGCCGCCACGGCACTGTACGGTGGTGAGAAGTTCATCCAAGGTCATCTGCTTCAGGAACTTCGTCCACATGACGTCGTCTTCCCAAGTAACGTCCTTCATATCGATAAACTTGATGCCTTGATCCTTTCCGAAGTCCTTCGTCGCTTCCGCTACGGTAGGAGCGTCGGCGGGCTTCTCGTAATAATCGCCCTTCAGGAGTTTGATCATCTCCATATTGGCTGTGACCTTCGGGGTCGATACGGGATAGGTTGCATCCCAATCGCTTCTCGAAAGGTACGTTCCCGCGCCGTCTACCCAGTAATTCAAATCGCAATCGTCGAAACGGTTGGTGACAACCACGCCGTTCGAGGAGAGCTTATATGCATCCTTATCGAAGGTCTGCGTGAATTTGTAAACTTTAGCGGTATCTCCCGAAGCGGAAGTTCCGTCGAAATTGACGAGTCCGCTGACGCCGGGTTTCTTCGCGGCGATGATGTTGTTCAATGCGTCGTGCGCATTGTCGCCGAGTGCGAGGTAATAGTCGCCGTCGCTGAGAATGTATCCCTTGGCGTTGACGTAATCGTAGGACGCCATGAGATAACGCTCTGCTTCGATGGTCAAGGTCTGTTCCTGTCCGGGATTGAGGAGATCCGTTTTTCCGAATCCGACGAGCTGGACGGAGGATTTTTCGACCTTGTTCTTCTTTTCATATTCGCCGTAAGGCGTCTGTGCATAGATCTGCGCAACGCTCTTTCCGGCTACGTTTCCGGTGTTCTTTACGGTGACTTCGGCGACGTAAACGTCATTCTTCGCGTCGTAAGTAACGCCGTTGAGCTTCTGCGTGAAGTTCGTGTAAGAAAGTCCGTGTCCGATAGGATAGGTAATTTCATTTTCGTACTTCCATTCCGAAGCGCCGAAGGACGCGCCCTTTGCGCTGTTCGCCTTGCCGTTGCCGAGAATGTAATCTTCATATCTGGTCTCGTAATACTTGTAACCGATATAAATGCTCTCAGCCTGGAAGGTGAAATAGCTTCCCGTGCTCAATCCCGAAGATTCTCCCGTGAGACCTTCCTGATTGATTTCTTCGATCTGCTGATAGTTTTCGTAAATCGAGGTGTTTTCGCCAAAGTTCACGACGGAAGGAGCGGAAACAGAGCTCTTTGCATATGTATCGACCAAGTGTCCGGAAGGATTGACTTCGCCCGACAAAATCTTCGAAAGTCCCCTCGTTCCCTGTGCGCCGTACGCACCGGTGAAGATGCATGCGTCTACGTCGTACTCATCAAGCCAATTGACTTCCATCTGGCTCGAAGTATTCAAAACGACGATGATTTTCTTGAGTCTTCCGGCTTTCTTCTCTTCCTTGAGCATTTCGAGAAGATCCTTCTCTTCGGGGATAAGCGAGAGTGCGCTCACTCTTCCCTCTTTGGTCTCGTTACGATGAATGTAATCCCTTTCCTGATCAGTATACTCGAGCATATCGTAGATATTCATATCTTCGTGCTCGCCGCCCATACGAACGAGAGAAAGAATCGCGGCGTCCTGATAATCTTCAGCCCAGGACTTTCTCACTTCGTCGGTATAGACGGAAATGGGATCTTCCGAATGAAGGGCACTTCCGTACGTCCATACGCCCCAAGGGTCGGGAGCGCCGCGCACCGTTCCGGAAGCTTTTAAGGTATTGTAAAGCTTTTCGTTTACGCCGAATCCGTCATCGCGCATTGCGTCGAACAGCGTAGGCATGTACCCTGCAATCTCACGGCTTCCCGCGGAGACGCCGCGATACATGGGATCAACGGTCGCATGACCGAAAAGGGATACCCTTGAATTTTTTGCCAAAGGCAATGCGTTATGCTCGTTTCTCATGAGCACCGCGCCTTCCGCGATCTCGTTTACGTTCTGTTCCCAGGACGCTTCGATTAATTTTTTCTGATTCGCCTCGGTAAATTCGCCGAACTCGCTCTTAAAGTACTGCGTATCCGTCGTATCTCCCTCGGCGGGAATAATTTTACTTGTGGAAACATTTAAATATTCGTTGATGACCGCAGCCCATTCCATGGCTATGGCAGTTCCCCCGATCAACAAAACCAAAAGAAAAGAAAGAACTGACGTTATTCCTCTCCATAATTTTTTTCGAAACATATTTTTTTCATTTGCTCCTAATATGTGGCTTCAAAGCACAAAAAGAATTTCCCCTTCCCGTACTTCCTAAAAGAAAAACAGAAGTTCTCCTGTAAAATGCTCTTCTAATCCCCCATTTCTCTTTTCTGTAAAACTTTTACGAACTTATTTAACCTCCGTCTGCCGTTCGTTGGAGGGAATCAAATTTTCATCCGTTTTTCCTGTCCTCCTTTTCATAAGTGTTAAAAGTTTT